>JAEEIA010000054.1 GCA_016281125.1 Oscillospiraceae bacterium
CGCTTCAGTATGCAGGAACAACATCGTCCTCTTTGATCTGCGCGCCGGAAAGGATCCGGTTGACCGCATAGCTGTCATCCCGCTCAAAGCAGTTGAACAGCGTAAAATACCGCAGTCCGATCCGCCCGCCGGTCTGGCCGTTGCGGTTCTTCAGAATCTTCAGCTCAACATCCCGGATCCGGTGCGTCTTGCACTCGTTGATCTTCTTCTGCGCGTCATCCTGCCCGACGCCCTGCACCTGCAATCCGATCAGCACGTCCGAACCGTATTCAATCGCGCCGGACTCCTTGAACGCGCTCATTTCGATCTCCCCTGTTCCGTAGCTCATGCGGTTGAGGCTCGAAATCGCGAAAACCGGAATCCCGAGGTCACGGCTCATACGCTTCATCTCCAGCACGGCCTTATCCGTGTTCGTCTTATCGGTCGCGCGCAGGTCAAACGGCGCAAGAATCTGCAAATAGTCGATCATGACAACCGGCTTTCTGCCCGTCAGGCGGATATGCTCCTCCGTGCGGGAGCGGATCTCCGCGACGCCGATATCTCCGATGCCCTCATAATAATACAGATGCGTACTGTATTCCTGATACGCAAGAATCGCCTTGTCAATCAGGCTTTTTTCCTCCTGCGAATAGGCTTCGTACCGGCTTTTTGTCAGAATGCCGCGGACGGTTTTTGCCTGCTTGACATTGCCATCACTGCACAGATAGGTCTGCCGGCTGATGCTTTTTGCAAGCAGCTCAGATGCGGACATCTCCAGCGAAAAATACAGCACATCTGTCCCCGCCGCCGCAATCTGATCGGCAGCCTGCAATAAAAACGTGGTCTTGCCGAGCGACGACACCGCGCCTAGCACATACAGTCCGGCGAACAATCCGCCGTCCAGTTCCTTGTCCAGATCCGCAAAACCGGTCGGAATCGCCTCATCCGCATGATCACCGCGGATATGATCCAGAAAATCAGAGAGCCTCCGTGCACCGGATACCGCATCATGGGCGCTGCGCTCGGCCGTCTGACTGACCGCCGTTTCCGCCGCGACCGCCTCCGCATTCTGCATCAGCTGCTGCGCAAACGCCGCCTGATTGCCGCGGAAGAAATCGTTTGCATCCTTGCGCATGCCATCCGGATAAACGGACAAATCATATTCAGCCGTGACGAACGGGACACCGATCCGCCGAAGTTCCTCGGCAAGATGCTCCGAGGCTGTTTTTCCGGCATCGTCTTCGTCAAAGCTGAGAATCAGCGGGCAATCCGGCTTTTTCTGCTCCAGCTGATCAATCAGCTTGCGGAAGCCCGTTCCGCCGACCGCGACCGCCTGAAAGCTGCCCGCGGACATAATCGAAATCGCGTCAATCGGAGATTCGCAGACGAAACAGGGCGTTTTGTCCTGATAGAGCGCGTTGGCATGATAAATCGGCTCCCCGCCCGCACTGGCGGTTTTCGGCTTGCGGAAATACTTGCCCTTAATGCTCCGCGTCATATAATATGTGTGGCTGCTGTCATACGGAATGACAACGGCCTGCTTTTCGGCGTCGTAGCCAAGGTGAAAGCGCTTCACGGTTTCTGCGGAAAAACCGCGGGTTTTCGTCCAGTAATCCGTTTGATCCGCATGCTCCATGCAGGCGGTGATGTAGCTGCTGAAATCGGTCTGCACGGGTTCAGGACGGGAAACTTTCGGGGTACTCCCCTGCCCTGCGCCGGGTGCCTGGCCGAAGAGCTCCTCTGCAAAGCGAAGCTGCTGCGTAAAATCAGGCAGTTCCTCGACCAGCCCGATCAGAGAAAAGATGTCGCCGGACTGACTGCACGCAAAGCAGTGCCAGCTTTTGCCGCCGTTATAAACGGAAAAAGCCCCGTCCGAGCGGCTGCCGCGGTGGGTGCCGCTGCCGCAGAGCGGACAGTGATAAAGCCCGGAGCGCTCCTTGACGGATATCCGTTCCAGATACGCCGGCAGCTTTTCCTTGTAAAATTCAAGATCCATGTTTGACACCTGCCTGTCTGTTACCCGGTTTACCAAGGTTATCCGTTCACGGATCTCCTACCGGTTCCTGTTTCTTTTTTAGCACTTAAACGCACTTTTACGGCTTGCTAAAAATGCGTTTAAATGCTAAATCTGCTTTTCTGTTTCTATCAGCTAAACGCAATCTGATGATTTCACAAAATGCGTTTAAGTGATAGTTTTGATTCCGGTTTCTATCAGCTTAACGCAATTTGAGCGTTTGGGCAAAATGCGTTTAAGTGATCGTTTTTCACGTAGTTTTTATCACCTAAACGCAATCTGATGATTTCGAAAAATGCGTTTAAGTGATCGTTTTTCATGCAGTTTTTATCAGCTAAACGCAATCTCACGATTTCAGAAAATGCGTTTAAGTGATCGTTTTTCATGCCATTTTTATCAGTTTACCGCAATTTGACCGTTTCCGTAAAATGCGTTTAGGTGATCGTTTTTTCGTGATTCTTAGCACTTAACCGCAATCTGACCGCTTCTGCAAAATGCGTCGAAGTGATAGAAATATAATCCGTTTTTAGCACCTAACCGCAATCTGAGCAATTCCCTAAAATGCGTTTAAGTGATAGATTTTGCCCGAGTTTCGATCAGCTTGCCGCAATTTGACGATTTCAAGGAAATGCGTTCAGGTGCTAAGATTTTGCGTTTAAATGCTAGGAAAATGCGTCGAACTGCTCGAAAAATGCGTCCAAGTGCTAAATGCTGTTTTCGAAATCATCGCAGAATCGTTGTTTTCATTGCACTTTTTCGGACTAATACTATAATACTCTAGTATTATAAGAAACATGCATCGGCATTTGGCTGAATGCCAAATGCCTGATATGCATGATCATGTAAAAAGAAAATGTGCCGCCAGGCTCAGTTTTTACGTTTGCCGCTGTGCGAGAATGTGAACACCATATTGTCCAGCGTTTTGAGCGACGGAATCACGGAAGGATCCGCCGGATCCGGAAGCTGAATATCCTGATACCATTCGGACAGATAGGTCTGCTCGCGCAGCAGCTTCCATGTTGCTTCAAAGGTTCGCTTGAGCAGCGAAGTCGGATTCTTGACTTTTTCAAGCCGCGTTGCAAGCTGCGGGTTCCGCTCGATCATCGTGCGTGCGGAAATATGCGGCGTCTGATCGCCGCACTGTTCGATCAGCTGCACAACCGTAACGACGTTCTCAATCGCAGCCTTATTTCGCTCTTTGAGAATCGAGGTTTTGATGCCGTAGGAATGCGTGGGATTCCGAACCGGATCGCCGCGACGGGTCAGCTTCGGAGCGCCGTCCTTCTTCTGCACGATTGCCAGCCGGTACACGGTCTGGATAACCATGTTCATATACGGCGAGCTGAATGAGATCGTGTTGGTCTTGTCGTCGTAGCCTTCAAAGTTCAGAACCGGATACAGCGATTTGGACGGCTTTCCGGCGCGTGTGCCGTGCATCACGCCGACAATGTTGTGAAAGCTCTGGATCGTTTCAATCAGGCGCTGAATGCCGGCCTTATTGATATTGCGCTGTAATCCCATGCTCTCCGCGAGATCCGGGATATACAGCTTGATCACATCCTGGAGATTGGAATACTTGGTTTTCTCAAATTCGCGCAGGATGATCGAATAGAAAATGCGGAGCATACCGAGGTCGATTGACTCGATACCCTCTTTCGTGACCATGTTCTGAAGTTCAACCTCAGAAACAGGCTGAATATCGTTGCCTTTGAAGTACATTCTGCCGCCCGAGAATTTCAGTCCGTCCGTTGAAGCGAGCGGCTGCATATATGCATTGCCCGCCGGCGTCAGTGACATGATGTACTGATAGTTTTTCAGTGTCGGCACAGCCAGATTCTTCGGGATGTCCAGAACGGTATCCCCTGCCCTGCGGCGCGTGCGGTATGTGTTCTCCCCTTCTTCTTGCATCAGGAAATACTGCATCAGATGATGCAGGCTGAACGGTGCAAGAAATGTGAACATGTTCGGCGCAGGATCCGCGAGCAGCGTTTCGTATGCCTCGTCCTCATCCGTCATCTGCGTACGCAGTGCAGCCGCATCCTCAGCGGGAAGATTCTGTACAAATGCAGCGCGCTTTTCCGGCGTATCAAACTGGCTGACGAACGGGCCGAACTGCCGAAGATAAACCATGTGATATACGCTTGCAAGCGCAAATTCCGTCGAAAGCGGATCAATTTCCAGATTCGCCGTGGTCAGCGTCATGAATCCGGCCACCTCAAATTCTGCGGGATTCAGCATGAACTGCTCCGCATATCTTCTGAGATTCTGCAGGATCTCATTCTGTACGTCCTTCGGCGGAAGTCTGCGCGGAGCCTGCTGATATTCAGCAGGCGCGTTGTTTTCCAGCATATTGACTTTCCTTTCTGATTATCCGGTAAACCGAATAATTTCAGATTTTCAAATCAACCCAATCACGCAGATAAAGCATATAAGCCGGGTTGACTCAGAAAACGATAAACGGGCACTCCCCTGTTATTTCGGTGCATGAAGGATCTTTTCACCGCGCTTTGCATAAGCGGCTTCGATCTCATCCAGCGATTTCTCCAGGATCTCATTGATCACCGCTTTGATCTCGCGGCGGTCGGTATATGCATAATCCTTCAGGCGGCTGAGCAGATCCGTTCGCACGATAAATGTTGCGCGGATGTACTCTTCCGGAATCTGTTCCGGCTCCGGCTTGACGGGTTGTTTCTTCTCGGTCTTTTCAGACTGCGCAGCAGCCTTGCCGGATTTTTTCGCTTTTTCCTGCTTCTGCGGCTGTTCGGTTTCGGGCGCCGCAAACAGCGCATTGTTTTCCAGCGGATTCGATTGCAGCTTGAATGGCATCTTATTTCTCCTCTCTGCGGATGATTTCCGCGGTGATGGCACGGTACGCAGCAGCACCGGACGAGGCGGATGCATATTGCAGCACATCCTTGCCGTAAGCCGGGGCCTCTGCGATCTTGGAATTATAACGGACAATGTCGGAGAACAGCTTGTCCCCGAACTGCTGCTTGATCGCGTCGAGAATGGTTTTGTCGAGGCTGCGGCGTGCATCGTACAGCGTGACAACAACGCCGGTCAGATCAAGCCCTGGATTCATGCGTCGTTTCACCAGATCGACGGTGTGCATCAGCTGCACAATGCCGTCCAGCGGCATATACTGCGCGGCGACCGGGATGATGTACCGGTCGGATGCGGTCAGCGCCATCAATGTGAGCACAGACAGGCTCGGCGAGCAGTCAATCAGCGCGTAATCGTAAGCGTCGCTGAGCGGTTCAATCGCCTCTTTCAGGATGAAATCGCGTCCGGCTGCGCCGATCAGTTCGACTTCTGCGCCGGATAACCGGATGTCGCCGGGAATAATATCAGGCATCCCCTCTCTGTGAATGACGGCGTTTTGCGCGTCGGCTTTTCCGGTCAGGATATCGCTGACTGTCGGCGTGTTATCCGGGATCGCGGTCAGGCCTGTGCTTTTGGTCAGACTCCCCTGCGCGTCCATATCAATGAACAGCACGCGGCGGCCAGCCTCTTGCAGCGCTGCACCGATATTCAGGCAGGACGTCGTTTTTCCGACGCCGCCCTTCTGGTTGACAAAGCTGATGACCTTCATGGAAGATCCTCCTTTTTGCTTGGTTTGGATTTCGTTTTCCATTGTACCATATTATAGGAAAAAAGTCAATGAGTTCAGCCAAATCCCCCTCCCCTGTTATTTATATTATTCAGTTTACTCGGCATGCTGTTAGATGTATTATTTGCGTTATTCCATGTATCTGCGTGATATTTTAATCAGTAGTTACTTCGGTTTATCTTTTCACGCGAATAATTCGGTCTAATTCGGGCATCTGAGAAACCCCAGATGCCCTGATCACTTTAATAAACCAGAGCTACCAGATTGCTCTTATAAACCAAATAACCTAAAATATCCCGGATTACTAAGTCATAAAAGAATACCAGATAAATCAGCGCGCCTTGAAAACATCAGGATACCTAATCCACCAAGCATTCCAAGTAAACCAGATTGTATAAATAAAAGAGGAGAGGGCTGATCATTCTGTGTCAGCCCATGGATCGATATCCTGGAATAGTATGCTTTGATCAAGCAGTGATGCAGTGGAACGGTTGTGAAGCCGAATGATATATTTCAGATTTCGACAAGAGGTGAGGGGAGCGGCCGAGATTACTAGAGTGTATTGATATTTCAAGGAATACAAAGAAGCATGATAATATAAAATTTCACGATAAGCCGAGAAAGCTGAAAAATATTGAAAAACGAGTAATCTCAAAAACCCCGGTAAACATAGACGCACAAGAAACCTAAGTAATATAGAATTATCAATGAGTGGGAAGAATAAATATGTGATATCAGAAAAATGGACCACAAGAGGGGAGCGTCGGATATGCCATAAATGAAACCAGATAATATAGAATTACCAAAATTATCAGAGAATCATAAGAAACTAGGAAATTCAAAACAACCGGAGAACGAAAGTAAATAAAGCAAGGCAAGAAAACCGAAAAAACAGAGATTATCAAGTAACAGAAAAAACAATTCATATGCCTGCTAAAGAACTGGAGCGGGGAAATGCGAAGATGTACAATAAATGATATGTTAAACATATAAAGAGAGAAATACGAGGTGATAGCGCAAATAGATATGATATAAAGTAGTATATAAAGTTGTATGCTGCGGAAGTCAAACGATACATCTTAGCGTACGACTTAGAGTGATTTTCATAGAAAATTGCGTATAGTATAATATTATTGCAGAAAATTATTCCAATCATTGATAATTAAGAAATATAATCCCATGAGTAATATAACGAATTGATGAAAAACTGAACAAGAATGTGCTCAATTCTATTATCGGACTTCTTGCCTGCGTTTTTTGGCTGTCCACCTAATAGAGATAGAATATGTATAGAAACGGAATTCAAATTTTGTAATGACAATGATAACAAATAAAAAATAAGCATGCTGAAACGCGGCATGATTTAACTATTAAAGTTCCAGTTGTTCTATTGACATTTTTACCAACCCGGGTTATAATGAAAATGCAATTGCAAAGCACTTTTCACAATAAATACTCCGGAGCATTTCATTTTTCATTCATCTTTGTTGTATACACTCAAACTGAAAGGAATAATGATCATGAAGAAAAAGACTATTATCAGTGCAATTCTTGCTTCCTGCATGGCTTTTTCTGCGGTTGGTGCAATCACTGCAAACGCAGGTTTTTGGGAACAGTACGGCTATGATGCCTATTGCAGCAGACAATACAGAAGCGGACGTCTGGGGTATGTCGGGTATGGTGTTGCTGACGGTTCAAGAGCAACGGTCATTTCCGGTTACATGAACTCGAGTTCCGGTAAACTGTATGCGTCTGGTAACCGTCGTCAGAAGACCACGCCTTGGGTTGACAGCTATGCATCTAGCGGTGATGGTATGTTTACGTTCTTTAGATCGGAAACAGGTTATTACGTCCCCATTTTTTATTAATCCTTATTTCTCACATTCACAAACAAATATTTAAAATCGAAAGGAATCATTATCATGAAAAAGAAGTCTATTATCAGTGCAATTTTTGCAGCTTGCCTCGCAGTTTCTGCGCTTGGCTCCCTCAGTGCGAACGCAGCCTATCAGTGCTACAGCTCCAGAGTCCCCAGAAACGGCCGTACCGGTTATATCGGCACCGGCGTTACCTGGGGTACAAATCAGATTACGGTAAGCTCCGGCTTTATGAATACTTCTTCCGGCAAGGTTTATGCAACCGGCGGTGCATATCAGAAGAATACACCGTGGGTTGATGCATACGCTACGAGTGGCCACGGTCAGTTTACCTTCCGCAATAATAACAATGGCAATGCGTATTTCTTCACTTTGAGTTATTAATCAGCAATCCAATGCGGTTTTGAAGCATTTTGGACTTTGAATCTGCATATTCGTATCCGCCCGGCTCAGTCTGATCTGTATTGATCCGTGATCTGAGCCGCTGCGGAGCGATGGAAAGCGATTGTTCCATACGGCCTCTTAAGGGGGATGCGTTGCTCCGACCCGGTGCCGGCTTCGCATCCGCTCCTTAGGGGGACGTTCTTCTTTTGACCAATGGAGGCAGTTTACTATGAACCATTATCTGAGAGCTTTGACTTCGGTTTTGCTGGTTGCGGCAGCCGGTATTTCTTTCACTGGATGCGGGCGCAGTGAAGCGCTTTTATATGAACCTGCAACGGAAAGCAGCGTTTCGTCCGCAGTTTTGACGGAACCTGCTGAGAATACCGAGAATCTGTCAATGTTACATGCTGAAATTCAGAATATCATCGCAGATTATCCCATGCTTGAAACACAGGATTTTCCCGGACTGGGTTTTTTCAACTTCACGGAAGGTGCAGATGCGAAGGAAAGTATCGACACTGAAAAGATTCCTGTTCATGACGGATCTCTTGCACTGGATCTGAATTTCTATGTGTATTCCAATAAAGAGACGGATTACGGCCTTTCCGGTTCGTTTGTACTGTTCTGGAATGATCAGGTTTGTGATTTTGCCGTAGATGGTGTGCAGAGCAAAGACGGGTTCCTCAAAATGGATCTGCCGTATAATCAGGATGTCAAAGTTCCGTTCCTGGTTGAAAATCTGCCTGTGCAGAAGGGTCAGAATACTTTTTGCTTCTGCTTTTTCCCGTATTGTGCCGCAGAAGGGGAGTATCTGACTGCGCAGAGATTCATCGGACATTATGAATCTGCTGAAGCGCGTGACGGCCATGCGCTGAATGCAATTACCGCTGAAAATCAGCTTGATACTGCCTGCATTCAGGTTGTGACGGATCGTGATGAAGCGAATACTGCTGATCTTGTGAACCGGGATGATTTAATCAGTTCTGAAAGCAGGGCTGTATCTACGCTGTTCCGGCTGCATAAGAATCCGACGGTTTATTTTAATATCCTGAACACACAGGAAGAGGAGCCGAGCAACCGTTCCGGTTTTATGATGCTGCTGAAAGACGGCGAATTGCAGCCTGTCTGGAACGGGCAGAAGTATGCATCTGTTTCGCTCACGGATCAAGAGCTCAGAAAACAGGTTGCTGTGAAGACGGATTACGCTGTCGGGGAACAGCATGATCTTCTGATGGTTTATTCGGAAATGCAGTGTGATCCGAATCCTTACGGAACGCCATTTATTTATTCCGACGGCTGTTCCTGCAAGATTGAAGAATGAGCATGAAACGCTATGCACTGCGCACCGTTCTTTTTTTGCTGCCGCTGATTCTTTTCGCGTTCTGTCTGCTCGCATCGTTCGGGACGTTTGCAGACCGTAAACTGCTGCCCGGACAAAATCAGTTCGGCGGCTTCGGACAGGTTTGCTGTACCGGCAACCCGCAGATGCATAATTATTACGATGATACGACGTTTTATTATCCAGCTGGTGCCGAAACATGGGGCATCTTCGGCCAGACCATGTTTGCCTATGATCTCCGGACCGGCACATGCAGCAGTATCTGCAAACGGATTTCCTGTACGCATAAAACTGCTGATTGCCCGCTGCATCCGCTGTATCAGGGTGAGCTTGCGCCCGGCAGCGGTTACTGGAATATGATTGACCACGCTTTCATTGCTCCGGTTGTGACAGAGAAGGAAATGCAGATCCGCTGTTGGGATCCGCTGACGGATTCCGCGAATACGATTGCTTCCGTTCCGCGGTATAATACGGTGCTTGACGGTCGCGATATCAGTACGGAATACGAGAGCTTTTTTAATTCTGCTATGCGGATCAATGAGGATCTGATTCTGATCGGTTATAACAATGAAATGCATCTCTGCGATGCACAGTTTCATGATGTATACCGTTTTTCCTCGCAGGATGTTATGTTTCCGCTGATTACGAAGGACAAGCTCTGTTGGATGGAAATGGGTGCGGCACTGCAATGCCTGGATCTGAATACCGGTAAGATTGAAAGCAATATCACGCGCGGTTTGTTCGGCAAAAAAGGGACGGTTTCCGTCTGGGATTCAAAATGGCCATATGTTGCTTTTGCATACGGCGATGAAATCTATTTTCCGTATGAGGGTGCAGTATACGCATTTGATCCGGAACTGCGCCAGCCTCGGAAGATTACGGAGATTGATCCGCAGTCAGAGGAAAACCCGTATGCCTGCTTCGGCAATGGAAATCTGATGTATTATATGCTGCACGGAACGATTCACCGCATGAATCTGGATTCGGGTGCCGTAACAGATCTGCCGGATATGCCGAAGGTACCGGCTGCCGCCGTGCGGGATCTGCTGCTGTATATTGTGCCGGAGCCGACTGGCAGTGCAGAAGATATTATTTGCTTTGATCAGAGCGGAAAGCCGGTGCATTCATGATTTACGAAGTGAAAAAGCTGCTTTTTCGAAAAGAAGTCTGGATCGTTCTGGGACTGTCCGTACTTGCGATGTGCCTGTTGTGTATGCGGAACGCGGATGTTTCTTTCCGGCGTATCAGGATTGCGCACAGCAAAACGGCAGCTTATTATGATATGCCGCTGGATGAAGCGGAAGCTATGCTCAGCCGCGAGCTGAATCAGCTTGGACCCGATCCGGCTGCGGGATTGCCGTCAGAGGATCCGCTCCGTGGCGTGCTGAGCGGCATGAATTGTGCTGCGCAGGCATACCGGTCGCATGAAAAGAAAATGCAGGCACTTATCCGGAAAATGTACGCGGATCTTGATCATGCAGCAACGGATTTTGAACGCCGGGATCTGACCCATGCAATCAGGCTGTATAACCGTAAAACGGATTATCATCTCTGTGATATTGAACAGCTTGATTTTGCGTTCCTTGCAGTGAATCATGATGAAACGATGCAGTATCTGTTTCTGCTGATACTATGTACGCTTCTTGCGCCGCTGTTTGCGATGGAATCTGAAACCGGTATGTATCAGATTCTGTTTCCGTCCCGTAAGGGGAGGGGAGGGCTGTATCTCCGGAAAATCGGGGCGGGATTCTTATGTGCCGCCATGTTTGCCCTTTTATACACGTTTCTGATTGTAGGCATTGTCTGGTGTAAGGCTGGACTGAGTGTTCAGATGCTGTTCGCACCGATCCGCAGCGTGCCTTGCTATCAGTATTGTCCGTATCCGGTTTCGATTCTGACATTTTTTCTGTTATCTGCCCTGATGCGGACACTGACCGGCTGCCTGATAGCGGCGCTGACAGCTTTTGCTTCCTGCTTTTTCCGCCGAACACCGGCTGTTTTCGGCGCAGCGGCCGGTGTAACGGCATCCCTTGTGCTGCTGTCTGCGTTTTTTGCGTATGTTCCGGACGGACAACTTGTGATGAAGCGTCTTGGTCTGCTGCGTCTGTCGGTTCCGGGGGAATATCTGATCAATTATGATACGGTCAATGTGTTCGGCTGGCCGGTCGCGCAGATCTGGCTTTCGGCAGCCTGTACCTGCTGTATCATTGCAGTGATTTCAGTTGCAGCATTTCTGATTTATACACGTCCGACTACAGATACCGGAAAGCAGGTGAAACAATGCTCAGTTTCAAAGAACTGACGAAGCAATACGGCGATTTTTACGCGCTGGATCATTTTCAATCGGAGCTTGGAAGCGGAATCTATGCGCTGCTCGGGCCGAACGGTGCCGGAAAAAGTACGCTGATGAATATTCTTGTTGGTCTGACTGCACCGACATCCGGAGAGATCCGGTTCCACGGTCAGAACACAGAAAAGCTGGGTGAGGAATTCCGTGCGCGAATCGGATATATGCCGCAGTATCCTGGCTTTTATCCGGATTTTACCGCAATGGAGCTGATGCGCTATATGGCCGATATGAAGTGTATTCCGCGAAAGACCAGGGATCAGCGATGCCGGGAGCTGCTGGATGCAGTCAATCTGACGGAGCAGCGTGACCGGAAAATCAGGACCTTTTCCGGCGGTATGCGGCAAAGACTTGGACTTGCGCAGGCGCTGCTCAATGATCCGGAAATTCTGGTGCTCGATGAGCCGACGGCCGGGCTGGATCCGAAGGAACGTGTACGCTTCCGTAATATGGTGCGCAGACTGTCGGAGCAGATGACTGTTATTTTCTGCACGCATATTGTTTCGGATATTGAAACGATTGCCAAAGAGGTGATCCTGATTCATCACGGAAAGCTGATTCAGCAGGGGACAATTCCGGAGCTGGTTGCCGGGATGCAGGGCAAGGTCTGGGAGGTTGAGCCGGAACCAAATGAACTGGAAGCGCTGCTGGATCAGTATTCTCGTTCCAGTCTGGTCAGCCGCAATATGCAGACGGCAATCCGGATTGTGCATGATACGCAGCCGCATCCGAAGGCGCATCTCTGTGAGCCGGTTCTGGAGGATGTTTATCTGTACAGGTTTGGAGATGACACAGTATGAACCGGCTTTCCGCATCCTATTGCTATGAATTGAAGAAGCTGCTGATTTACCGGAAAGGATGGGCAGTGCTGCTCGGGGTTCTTCTGCTGCAAATCGGAATTGCATTGTTTGCGGTACCTTCCGGTTATGATGCATTTGACCGGAAGCTGTATGCAGAGTATACGGAAATGTACGAAGGAACCTATTCTGCCGAAACAGAGCAGAAGATCCGGGCGGAGAAGGAAACAGCGGATTCTGTTCTGAATCAGAATGATACTGTGGATTTCACCGCGGCAGAGGAATTTGAAAAACGCGCGGAACAGCAGATGCTTGCTTCTGTAAAAAGTGCCGCGCTCGGAGAGCTGCTGGCGAAATACGGCAGGCTTGCATCCTGTAAGGAGATGCAGCCGGTTCTCATCTATGACCTGGATCTGACGGTGTATATCAGAATGTTCGGGCTGAACTGGGCGTCGCTGCTCGGCATGCTGCTTTTGATTCCGATGCTGATGCTTGGAGATGCAGAATGCGGCATGGAGCAGATTCTGTTTCCGACCAGAACCGGAAAAACTACGGTGATCCGTTCTAAACTGCTGGTTGCAGTGACAATCGGCATTGTATTGACTGCTGTTTGTTCATCTGTTCAGTGGATTCTGATGTATCTGCGCTGGAATATGGGCGAGCTGCATGTGCCGGTGCAGAGTGTCACTGGATTTGAGGCGTGCGGGATCCGCGGAAGCGTCCGAGGCTGCCTGTTTCTGTTCGGCGTGCTCCGGATTCTGGCGGCACCTGCCGCAGCGTTTCTGCTCTGTGCGCTTTCCTCGCTCATCCGGAAGGAACCGGCCGTGATTGCGTCGGCCGCAATTCTGATTGCAGTTACTGCCTGGATTGCGGGCAGACTGCCGGTGTTTTCGCCGTATTTTCTGGTCAGTGCGTTGTCCGGGGTCAGCGCCGCGAAGCAGTATGCGCTGCCAGATCTTCTGTTTCTGATCTTCTTTTTGCTCCTCAAAACGTCGATTTTCTGCTGTGCAGCCGAGCTTTCTGCTGCAAAACCGCATCGCTGAAAAATGGAATCCCCCGCACCGATATGTGAACGGTGCGGGGGATTCTCTGTGAACAAAGGAATCATGGTATCATAGGGTTTTCGGGTTTGTTGGGATTATCTGGATTACTGAAATGATAATCCGGCGATTCTGCCCTGTGTTAGGGGTTCTGAACAGGGCAGGGGAGCGCGCAGGCGGAATCAGACCAGCTTCTTGATCAGTGAAACGTCGGTGCTGTTGATGAGGCCGTCGAAGTTGATGTCTGCACGCTCTTTTCCGTCACTTTCCAGCGTCGCGTTGTTGTTGATGAACGCACTGAGTCTGGACAGGTCTGTGGTATCCACCTTGCCGTCCATGTTCACGTCGCCCATGGGGTTCGTCACGAAGCGTCTTGCAGCCACCAGGTCATAGCTGTCAACGGTTCCGTCAATCTGAATATCCGCGGCATAATAGCTCTGCTCATCCAGTGAAACCTTGCCAAGCAGATAATTCTGGAGCTTTGTGACATCGGCGGAATTGATCTTGCCGTCATTGTTCACGTCACCGACCATTCTGCTGCCAACATGGCTGCTGTCACGCATGATCTTGAGGTCAGCGGAGTTGAATTTGCCGTCCTTGTTGACATCGCTCAGAATCAGCTTCTTGGAGTCTGTCAGTTTCTTGGAATTGAGTACATGCTTCCGGAACACGGCTGCATCGCGGATATCGAACTGTCCGTCGCGGTTGACATCGCCGAGCGTGTACTTGCTTTCAGGAATTGCGCTCAGCGTGAACATTTCAGAAGGGATCCGAACCGATTGCTCCAAAGAATCCACGATATGATCATTTTTTTCGAGCTCGACGGTCTTCCTGTTGACCATAAAGAGACCCGGATAGGTGTACCAGCAGGTATCCACATAGAACCAGTCTGTGCCGACTTGGACAACATTGAAGCTGTGCGAACCGGATCTGACGCATTCTGCGTTGACGCCGGCAAGCTCTACAAGATACATGTATAATTCTGCGTAATCCAAGCAGACAATGCCCTTCGGCTCAAGCAGCTCTTCAATATAATTGACGGAACCGCCGTCAAAGTGGTCTTTGTAGTGGTGATTCTTTCCGACATAGTGATACAGCTTCCGGATGATTTCATAGGTTTCCCTGACGGAATACCGGTTGGTCAGTCCTTTGCCTTTACATGAGAAACCAAGACTGCTCAGAATCTCAGTGCCTTTTGAAAGTGCCATTTGTTCACCCCATTTTGACATGGAGAGTGCACCCAGATTCCGGACGATGATGCCGTTGAAGGCGGAGCTTTTGTAATTGGAATATGTGACCTTCTGATTGAACAGATAGACATTTTCAAAGCTGCTTTTCTCGGTGAAGGTGCCAAATGCATTATCATCAATGGTCTGAATGCTGTTCGGCAGTTTGATCGTCTGCGCCTTTCTGACGAATCTGAGCGCGTTGTCCGCAATGTACTGCACGTTGAGATTTGTCATATCTGCTGTATTTGTTTCGCTGTCGATTGTTTTGTATTTCAGCAGAACACGGCCCAGGATGACCGTGCCGTTGTTGTTATCGTTCTGCGTATTGAACCAGTCTGTGTTATAGAAACCGTTCATTTCTACGGACGTCAGAGAATAGCCGTCCTCGATTTTGGAAAGATTGCCGCAGCCTTCAAATGCCTGCGAACCGATAATCTGAATGCCGTTCAGATTCACGGAAGTCAGTTTTTTGTTGTTGTAAAATGCTCTGGATCCGATCTTGTGAATATCCGGCTTGTTATTTGCAAGGTTCAGCACCCTGACATTCGCAGCCGTTCCGGTGTAGCGGATCAGCCATTCACCCATGGTGACAGCGCCGTTTGCATTCGGCTTGTTGTAAAACGGTGTTCCTTCAAAGGCATAGGATCCGAGTGTCTGCAGCGCGGTGCCGGAATAGGAAACGCTTCTGAGATTCGGGCTGTTTTTGCAAAAGGATTCACCGATTTCCCGGACGTTTTTGCCGATGGAAACAGATTCGATTTTTGCGCCGGCAGCGAAATTGAAACCGATCTTTTTGACGGAATCCGGGATCGAGATTGTGCGGATGTTCGCGTTCTGTGCGAAATTCTTTTCAATTTCGACAACGGCACAGCTTTTTCCGTTGACAGTGACAGAAGAGGGGAGCGGGCAGGTTGCCTCGGTCAGGCTGACGATTCCGGTCAGCTTGACTGTATTTCCGCTTGCAAGCAGCGAATAAGAAAACGTGTTTCCGCCGTATTTCACCTGTCCTGCCGTGACCGTTTCCGCAGATGCTTCCATGGCAAGCATAGAAGCGCCGGGCATATTCGGAATGACAGCGGATGAGAATGTGAGAGAAACCGCAAATACGGAAATCAGTGCTCTTTTCAATGTTGCTTTCATAGTATGAAACCTCCTGGCGTCATATAGATTTTCCTCAGACAGACCTGTGCCTGCATGAGTACAGTTCAGATGGATGATTCGATTATGCATAATCAGTTTCAGGCGGGCAGTTTTGCCGCCCTTCTGCATGGGATACGGATCACCCCGGTGAATTGTTACGCGCATTGTGCAAGTTTGTGTGAACGCATAATTATAAACAACTATATTTGTGCAGATAGTACAAATTCAGGCGGGTAAATAATATCCGAATGAGCGTATTGACTTTGTCTGCCGGATTATGGTATACTATATACATATTAAAAAGCCCTGTGGGGAAGAAAGACGAAAAGGGGTGCTTTTACATGAAAAAACGGGTTGTTTCCTTTGTGGTTTCTGCTGCAATGTGTCTGCTGCAAATCGGTTCTGCGTTCAGTGCCGGAGCTCTTACAGCGTATGCACAGGAGGATCTGTGGGAGGGTGTTTATCCGGTTCCGGAGGGGGAACGCATACCGGAGGCGGATGCGCCTGCGGTGACAACGCTTCAGCCGAAGGATCCGTCACAGACGTTTGGCGCTGTCGGCTCGGATGTGATTCCGCTTGACGCAGGAGATCTGACACCGCGGCCGGGATCCGCGGAAACGACGCTACGGAATTTTAAGGATCCGTCGCAGGTTGTGACGGACGCAACCGGCGGTGCTCCGCCCGTGCAGTATGATGATACGCCGTCTTTCACGGTCAATCCGTCGGAAACCTATGTTCCGAAGGCTGACGGGACAACAACGCAGCCCGCTTCCACGGGGCTCCGCCAGACTGTCAGTTCCGGTTCGGGCGGCCAAAACGTGACATGGGCGCTGGACGACGAGGGCACAATGACGATTTCCGGCACGGGCACGATGAATCTCAATTCCTGGGTTCAAGCGCATTCGCTGCATGATCAGCTGAAAAAAGTGGTGATCGAAGACGGCATCATCAATATCAGTATGCAGGCGTTCCAGGGCTGCGAGAACCTGGTCAGTGTCAGTCTGCCGGGCAGCCTCCGCCGGATTGATATGCTTGCGTTTGCGTACTGCCCGAAGCTGTCTGACATTCAGCTGCCGGAGGGTCTGGAGGAAATCGGCGCAACTGCGTTTGACAGCTGCAGGAGCCTGACGGAAATCACCGTGCCGGAGAGCGTGATGCTCATTGACTCCAGCGCGTTCCAGAGATGCGACAGCCTGACCGATGTGACGATCCTGAATGAAGCGTGCGAAATTGCGCAGGTGGATGCAACGCTGAACGGAGCAACGACGGTGATTCACGGTTATCCGGGCTCCACGGCGCAGGCCTATGCTGAGCTGACGCACCGCAGTTTTGAGCAGATCAAAGAGCTTGCAAACGGCGAATGCGGCGCGCAGGGAAAAAACGTTGTCTGGCGGCTGTATGAAACGGGTCTGATGGTGATTTCGGGAAAAGGGGAGATGAGGGATTATTTTGGTTATGCGGATCAGCCATGGGATTCTTATAGATCGCAGATCAGAAAAGTCATTATCCGAAATGGCGTGACGACGATTGGATCAAGCTCATTCTCAGATTGCAGAGTAATGAGAAAAATTATACTACCGGACGGCGTAACAAGTATTGGAAGAGGCGCATTCTTAAGTTGTTCTGCTTTGACTGAAATAATTGTTCCGGACAGCGTGACTAGTATTGGTTCCCTTGCGTTTTCTGACACACCTTGGTTGAAGTCAAAGCAGAAAGAAAGCCCACTTGTTATTGTTAACGGAATTCTTATTGACGGAACAACTTGTTCCGGCGATGTAACAATACCGGATGGTGTAATACGCATCGCGGGTTATGCGTTTAATTATTGTACCGGACTGAAAAGCATTTCGTTTCCCAACAGCGTGATCAGCATCGACCATTTTGCGTTTGCTACCTGTACGAGCCTTTTAAGCGTCACAATTCCGAATAGTGTGACGAATATCGACAATAACGCATTTTGTGGCTGCACGGGATTAACCAGTATCACAATTCCGGATAGTGTGACTAGCATTGGATTATCTGTGTTTGAAAATTGTTCCGAAGATCTGACGATTTCCGGCTACACCGGTTCCTGCGCTGAAACCTACGCTAAAGAAAACGGCATTGCATTCAAATCCATCGGCACGGTTACAACAACGGTTTTCACAGTAACCACGGTAACCACAGTAACCTCAACCGTCACACAAACCAACACCAAGGACATCAACGCCGGCCTGAACGGCACTGATGTCAGCACCAGCGGAAGTGAGCGCTATCTCGGCACGGAGGTGCCGAATACGAGCATTGAAATCACGCCGCGCTTCACGACCACAAGCACCGTTCCGCCCGCGCCGGGCACTTCACCCACATCGCCCACCGGTGAAACCGGCGAAACCGCAACCGGTACGCCGGGAACGACGAACACTGAACCGGATCCCGCGTACAAAGAGGAGTTTATTCTGCATCTGCCGCTGTACGGGCATCAGGTATATGAAACGGTCGCGGAGATTGTCAATGTGTCCGTTTCCGATCCGAACGTCGCGGTTTATGTCGTGTCCGAATCAAAGAAAGCGATCACCGTGCAGGCAGTCCGGGAGGGCAGGTGCAAGCTGGTTGTCACGCTTGCGAACGGCGATGTGTACGCGGTCAATCTGACGGTCGGGGATGCCGGAACCACAACGACGGCCAAGCCCGTAACATCGACTGCGCCGGTGACCACTGTTCCGGTTACGACCGTGCTGACCACAACGGAGCCGGGTTTGACGCCGGTTTCCGGTATATGCGGTGCGCAGGGGAATAATCTGACCTGGACGCTGGATGCGGAGGGGACGCTGACGATTTCGGGCAGCGGCGAAATGATGGATTATTCAATATATTATAATGAACGTTCGCAATGGCAGTTTTACGATGAATTAATCAAAAAAGCAGTAATTGAGGATGGAGCAAAAAATATTGGACAAGCTGCTTTCTACGGATGCAAGAATCTTGTAAGCGTTACGATCCCGGAAAGTGTAATTTGCATTGAGCACCAGGCTTTTCAAGGCTGCAAGAGTTTAACTAGTATTTCCCTTCCCGATAGCATCACTGAAATAGGATCTGAGTCATTTGCATATTGTTCAGACTTAACGAGCGTTATTATCCCTTCAAGTGTTACGCTTATTTTCAACGCAGCGTTCTCTTGCTGTGAAAAACTTGTAGAAATTGATGTTGAAGCGCAGAACACCAAGTATTGTTCAGAAAACGGTGTGCTTTTTTCTAAGGATATGCAGAAACTTCACAGTTATCCTGCTGGTAAACAGAGGTCATCCTATATCATTCCTAATGGCGTGACGAATGTTGGAAGTCAGGCTTTTTATGGCTGTAAATACCTGACTAATATTACAATTCCAGATAGTGTTAACAAGATTTATGAGGAGTCTTTTGCATATTGTTCTAATCTGACAAGCGTCACGATCCCCAACAGCGTGACAACGATTAGAGAAACAGCCTTTCGTAATTGCCCCGATCTGACGCTTGAGGGCTATACCGGTTCGTGTGCAGAAACCTATGCAAAGGAAAACGGTATTGAGTTCAAGTCTATTGGTACGGTTATAACGACAGCCCCTGCTGTCACTACCACAACGACTACTACCACAACGACTACCACTACCACTACGACTACCACTACCACTACGACGACGTCGACTACCACAACGACGTCGACTACCACGACAACGACAACAACGACTGTCATTACCACAACCACGACAACAACATCAACCACCACTATAACATCAACTACAATCACTACGACAACAATCACAACCACTGTGCCTGTCACGACTACCGAGGCCGTCACGACCACTGCGGTTATGACGACTGTCCGTGTGATAAAGTTCCAGGCAGATACATGGAATTTCTCCAGTGAAAATGAAGCGTTCTTCCGGCAGATAAATGGGGAATGGCAGAGATTCCTTACGGATCAGGATTACAAAAGGCTGGAGGATGCCTGCCAGGCGACGGATTGGAATGGGATGGATGGCGTGAATGCGCATCTCAAGGATCACGGAATCGGCACCTGCTACGGCATGGCGCTGCTGACCGTGATGCATCAGCTCGGGATGTTCCGGGCTTCTGATCTGGATCCGGCAGCAGATACGCTGTATCAGCTTCGGAGCAACAATGACACCGTCCTTTCCGCGATCAATCTGCATCACCTGCTGCAATACCGTGAATCTGATCAGATGTTACTGCACAAAACCAGGCCGGCGAATGCGCTGCTGGATTCGCTCCTTGCGGGTATGGATGCCGGAAAACCTGCGCTTCTGATTTTGTGTACGGATCAGAATGATACGAAGCAGCGGCATGCTGTTGTTGCGGTTGATTATCAGCCGGAAAATACAACGCTTGTTTTGTGGAATGAGAATTGGAAATTTGACGGCTATATTCGGTTCTATGACCCCAAGACCCCGCATACAGAAGAAAGGCTGTATGTCAACCGCAGTGAACATAAATGGTATTCTAATGCATATGGGGGATTCGCAAGCGGGATGCCAAATATCGGACTGCGCGCCGTGGTTACGGATCTCGGTATCCTGACAAGCGGCAGTCCGTATGCGGATTCTGAGGCAGCCGTACAGGAACAGCCATTGACGCAGATGACATTTGAAACAGAGGGCAAATACAAAATGCCGCAATGGGTTGATCCGACAACAGGCATGCCAATCAGCGGTTCCGGCGCGATTGACAGCGTGGTTGTTGAACAGTCTTTGTTTGACATCAGCGGTGAGAGCAGCCGGAATCTGAAAAAATACACCATGCTGTATGAAACGGACGAGTATAAATTCAGCTTCGCGGACGAAAAGTCAGCGTCTGCTCAGGTTGAGATGAAGTATCCGGGCAAGCTCTGTTATATTCAGTCTGATCTGCTGAACGATGCAGTGTTTGCACCGAACGGTGTGACTGCTCATATCCAAACGTCGGATTATACGCTGCGCTTTGTTCAGAATCTGGCGAAGGATGCTAACGGGTTCAGTCTGCTTGCTGTGAAGGGCACGGGTGACGGAAAAGTTGAATTTCACCAACACAGCAAAGACAGCTGGATTCTGAGCGCAGACAAACCGCTCGGTACACTGGAAATCAGTGCAAAGAGCCGAACCGGCGAGGAAGTGAGATCGGTTCAGACAACATCGAAAAAAGTCTGTATTTATGCTACACCCGACGGCGAAATCAGTATTCTGTACTACTTCGATGGCAGCGACGGGCGTCCGGCGGAAAATGGCGACGTGAATATCGACGGCAAAATCAGCGTTGACGATGCGCAGCTTGCGCTGAAGCATTACACGGCGACCGTCGCCGGCATTCAGTCCGGTCTGCCGGAGGAGAATCAGATCAAAATGGACGTAAACGGCGACGGCGAATGCAGCGTGGATGATGCCCAGCTTATTCTGATGTACTACACGCAGAAGACCGTAGCCCAGAACGACATCACCTGGGAGGATCTGCTGCACCGCTGATCCGACGGGGCGCGCTGATGATGAATCCTGCAAAGAAGCCCGAAAGCAATCGCTTTCGGGCTTCTTATTATATGTGTGCTTGGCTTGAAAGTAAGCGCCCATAGGTCTTTCCGCTGCTTCGTGACAGTGTGCTGTTCCGTGCAGGAAACATTCATAAAAGTAATTATTATTTTTTATGAAGAATCAATGCCAGATATTGACTTTTCGTTTTTGGGGGAATATACTGAAATTGTAATGATGGTTGCGCAATATTGTTATACTTCAGTCTTTCTACACTATTTACTAATGATTCAAAAAGAGGTTGATAACTATGAAAAAGGAGTCTATTTACGCAATGATTCTAAGCGGAGTAGCCGCATCTTCTCTCATGAGCATTTGTGCATCCGCAGCATACGGAGCATTCACCGCACTCTCTGACACGGAGGTCAAAAAAGATAAGTTTTCATATGTGAAAACATGGAAACCTTACGAAAACAATGTGAATGCTGTAAGCATTACAGGTGTTTGCCTTTACGGCGGTCTCAGCATGGCGAAATCCAAGATTTGGGATGATACAGACGGAAAGTATCTTCGCTTTAATAATAATTCAGAAGAATCCGGTGCATACGGTTCGGGAGGAACTGTCTCTGCTTACGATTGCACATCAAATCTTGGATGGCATAATTTAACATTCTATACGGCAGGCGCGGACGGCTCCGGTCACGTTTCTGCGCGCGCGACAACGAAGTAATGATTCGATCATGAGAACAGGCAGGATCGGCACGAGGCATCGTGTCGGTCTTGCCTGTGCGCTTTGAAAAAGAAACTATTTCATACCGCTTACGGAGTAATTATGTTTAGAAATCAATTCCTTCTTGCGTGCAGGAAGAAAAATGTTCTGTTTACGATCGGCTTTCTGTTTCTCTTTTGTATCGGCTATTATTGCTTTATAGCGAATCTTGCATTGAAGCAAACAGATTTTTCTCATGTTGCGGCGCCGCAGTGTGTCTTCATTCTGTCGGAGGAAACCGGATTATTGACACCTGTCTATCTGGAGATGCTGTTTCCGTTTCTTGCGTTGCTTCCGTTTTCCTTTTCCTATCTGAATGACCGGAAGCTCGGAGTCACTGATGTTTACATTTCGAACGGAGGAATCCGGAAATATTACATTGCAAAGCAGTGCGCCTGCTTTGCGGTGACATTCCTTGTTTTTTTTATTCCGATTTTCATCCATCTGGTTCAGGTATATCTGACATTTCCGGCTGACGGTGCGATCATCACAGAATTGATGATGGAGGAAATATCATACAGCCATTTTCTCAATACCTCCGGTACGGATACCGGATCCGGCCTGCGAGCCCTGCTTCTGCAGCTGCTTGTACAGCACCCGTTTTTGTACGATCTGTTTTATACAGTGCTGTATTCAGCTTATGCTGGCCTCGTCGGAATGTTCGGGCTTTCCATTTCCTATTTGTTGAAGCCAAAGCATCAGCTTCTGCTGTTCCTTCCGTATCTTATACTGAGCAGGGCTGCGGAAAGAATCCTGCCCTGCATCCTGTCGTATGTTTCACCGGGCGGTGTGGTTGCCGGACTCAATGATGCGTACGCATTGTTCGGGATCTGGCTCCTGTTTCTTGCTGCGGTGATCCTGGTACTGAATATCAAAAAGATCCGTTCCGATCAGTTGAAATAAAAGAGGTCTTACATGAAAAAAACATTTCGGATGCGGTTGCTGCTTGTCATTGTTTTCGTATTCATTCAGCAGTACGGAAGCATTTTTGATTTGTTCCGTGCTGAAAGTACAGAGATTTACCGGACGGTTGACAGGATCCGTTTTTGGGAATCGAATGTCGTGGACATGACATCGGCGGGAGTTTTTTATATGTCGCTGCTGCTGTTTGTCATTCTGATTCTGTGCTGGGGAAACTATATCTATAAAGATCTGGAAGTAAGCAGTATCTATTATTTTACTCGGAACAGCAATATCGGGAAATGGTACTGCCGCAGGCTTGCCGGGCTTGCCGGATACAGCTTTTTGTTTTCCGGCCTGTATCTTCTGATATCCATGCTGATTGCCGAGCTGCTGACGTCCGCATCCCTGTTTTCGGCCGAAGATCTGTCAGTCGTGCTTCGGTATGCGGCATTTTCCGGATTGTACGGATTCCTTCTGACCGTTGCAGTAAACAGCATTGCTGTTCTGATCGGATCTGTGAAAAGTGCGGTTTTGGTAAACGCCTTTCATGCAGCCGCCGCAGTCTTCGGATTTTTGACGCTGAAAAAGAACTTTGGGCTTGGATTCCGGTTCAGTCAAATCACGCAGGCACAGTTTTTGTGGGCCTGTACAATACTGTTGCTGTTGGACCTTGTCGTGTCCGTTCTGCACTACCTGCAGATCACACACTGTGATCTTGGGTTAATCTATTCGGAAGATACAGTATAACAGAGAGGTGAAGTATATGTCAGTGATCAAAATAGATGATGTCAGTAAAATCATTAAGAAGCAACTCATTCTGGATCATATTACAATGGAATTTCACAGCGGAACCGTGTACGGGATTACTGGAATCAACGGCTCCGGAAAAACAATGCTGCTGCGGCTGATTTCCGGATTGATGCGTCCGAGCTCCGGTTCTGTATATTACAATGAACAGCGCCTGTACCAGGACATCAGTTTTCTGCCGAGCATCGGCATTGTGATCGAAAATGTCGATCTTTACCCGGAATTTACCGGTTTCCAGAATCTGAAAATGCTTGCGAATATCAAAAAACGCATTCAGGATCCGGATATTGAACGGGCGATGTCTCGGGTCGGACTTGATCCGAAGGACAAGCGAACCGTCAAAAAATACTCGCTCGGTATGCGGAAAAAGCTTGCCGTTGCACAGGCGATCATGGAATCGCCCGAGGTCATCCTGCTGGATGAGCCGACCAGTGCACTTGACGCCGAAAGTGTCGAAAAGGTTCGCGATATTATCAAAGCAGAAAAGGAACGCGGTGCGCTGATTCTGCTGACCAGTCACAATGCTGATGACATCAGAATTCTGTGTGATGAGATTTATGCACTGCAGAACGGCCGGAGAAAGGATGTACAGATATGAAGCTTGCTTTGGGACTCGGAAGTGCTGCGGTTCTGCTGGCAGCAGGGACGACCGGCTGGTTTTCGCACAGAATCGGACAGATGCCGGAGAGCTGGTATTCCGCGATTCATTCCATTGCGGACGTCAAAAAAACGGAAACGACTTTCTCACCGGATACCATAAATTCGGTTTTAACCTTTGAACATATGACGGAAGCCATGGATGGTTGTGCATACAACCGGCAGATTCTTCTCGTGCAGCCGACAGACGATGTCTGCATGGCGGACGGACAGCTGATCCAGAAGGTGCAGGTGAAACAGGTGTATGAGGGAGATCAGGCACTTTCCGGCACGGAGATCCCGATTTACTATTATTTTTTCCATATCCAGACATATGCGGAAATGAAAAAGGCGCAATCAGAAGGGAAATCGTTTGACAGGCCGAATGTTTATCATCCGTCCTTCATGAACTATCTGGATCCCGCGTCTGAATACCTTGTTTTTTTGAATCGGTATCAGTTCCTTGATCATACTGTGTATACGGCACCGCACCCGAATGTTCCGTGGAACTTTTCCCTGACGGATACCAGGGAACCGGCGATCGTTCCAACGGATGCCGGATGCAGCTATTCGGAGGTTTCTGACGCGGAGATCTTTGTCAAGGATCAGGCCGGCGCGGAAAACTGGAAGAAACTGAAACAACAAATTCTTGCACAATACTGCACATAACAGACAGCCCCGCCCCGATCCGAAGATCAGGGCGGGGCTTGGTTCATCCGTTTTCAGAATCAGGTCAGGTGTTTCTTACGTAAGCATAAACCGGGCAGGCAGGTCGCTCCGCATCATGTTTTCACCAAAGCAAGCAGTGTGTCCGGCGCGATGTACGCTGGCAGCGTGATTTGCAGACCTTTCTTTTCGATACGAATGTCCGATGGTTGCTGCTGCGGTACGGATACCGGGACGATTGCCTGCTGTGCTTCGAGCTGTTCCGCCCATTCTCGCTGGCGTACATCCTGCTTTTCTGCTGCGATCGCTGTTGTGGCTTCTGATTGCATACCGATTCCTTCTCATGCCAGTCTGGATTACTCCAATTTAGTCCATTGGACTGATTTAGACTGTTTCAAATGGTTTAAAATAGTCCAACGACTTGATTAGGACTCCATTATACCATTTTTGAAGCCAGAGGGGAAGACACGGAACATTTACACTTACGCTTGAAATCCTGCTCAGGCTTCCTGTTTCAGGATTGCCGCTTTCAGCATGGTGAAATCTCTTGCATCCAGAACTTCGTCATCATTCAGATCAGCAGGTTCCGGATAGGTGAGCGCGGCTGTACCGGTCAGATAGTCTTTCAGGATCCGAAGATCATCGCTGCTGAGGATACCGTCACAGTTCAGATCGCCGTCCAGCTCAGTCGTCAGCTCAGTGGCAGGCTTGATTGCTTCCAGCGCTTCTGCAAGCGGCAGCGTCGTGCCGTCATCAAATTTGATTTCATTGATGCCTTCAAACTGCACATAGCTGCTGCGGTTCTTGATATAGAACCGGGTCATTCCGTAGCCGTTATAAACGGAGCTTTCCGAATAGAGATCATCAATCGTGACACCGGCACCGAACTGCAGCGTATTGAAGCCGTTGCCCCAGATTGAGCTGTCCTGAATGGTATCGCGGCCGTCGCCTTCCTCATAAATGAACAGGTCATCGCCGGTCTTGCCGCGGATATAGTCATTGCCCTTGCCGCAGAACACAATATCACTGTCGCCGGAATCATTGATTGAATCATCGCCGTCCGTTCCGCGGATCCACTTGACAAAATTCGTTTCGAGGTAGTCTAGCTTCCAGACGGTTTCGTCCGCAAAGCGAATCTCTTTGATCGGGAAGAGTTTGGCTACGCCGGAAACCACATTGCCGGTCATCATAATGGATTCGCCGGTCTTGTTGATCCAGAGGGTGTAGCTGTAGTCATCAGCGGAACGCTCGACCGTTACCTCCTCCGGCAGGATGCCTTCGCCGAGGACCAGCACATTGTATCCGCCCTGCGGGTAGGAGCTGCTGCCGTTGCCCATGTCGATCAGATCGTTTCCGTCACCGAGCTCGTAGAAGATCGTGTCATCGCCGCCGAAACCGCGCACGGTATCATCGCCCTTGCCGCCGTAGATCATGTCGTTTCCGCCGCCGCCGAGCAGCGTATCGTTGCCGGCATAGCCCCGGAGGGTTGCGCTGCCGTTGTAATCGCCGATAAACTCGGCATCGCCGTCTATGACGACTTGCAGCGTATCATCCTGATTCGTTCCCAGCAGGGTGCGGGTCTTTTCCAGCATTGCGATGCGATCCCATGTGGTGCCGTCCGTAAAGTGGATTTCCTCGATCGGGAACACAGGGCAGACGCCGGAATACTGATTGCCGGGCAGACGGATTGTTTCGCCGGTTTTCATAATCGTCAGAACAAACTCATAGGTGCCGTCCGCAAAGGAAACCTTCACTTCATCGGGCAGGATGCCCTCGCCGAGCCAGATCACATCGTGTCCGCCGCAGGGATGAACGCCTTTGCCGTTTGTATCATCGACAATGTCGTTGCCGTCACCGAGCTCATAGTAAATGATATCGCTGCCGCCGCCGCTCTGAATGAGATCGTCACCCTTGCCGCCCCAGATGAAATCATCTCCGCCGCCGAGCGTGATCGTATCATTGCCGTCCTTGCCCCAGATATAGTTCGTTTCAACATAACCTGCGAGGTCGTCATCATCTTCTGTACCGACTAGCTGGTTTGTGATATCGCAGACATCGGAATAGGTCATTTCGGTGCCGTCGCTGAAACGGATCGTTTCAACACGCTTTGCCGGATTGGAAAAATACTCCGAGATCATGAGATAGACCTCGTGCACCGGGTCATTGATAAACAGATCCTGGTTGATCCGGAGAAATTCAAGGTCGGCAGGGTCAAGCTCATAATCGAAAGCAAGCGTATCGTCACCGGTCTGACCCTCGCCATGTTCCGCAATGATGCCGAAGACCGGATCGTCCTGATCCAGTACGCGGTAAGTATCGGAGCCGGATGTCAGGTCGTAGATCATCAGCGGGAGCTTCGCGACATCTTCATCAGCGGGTTCAGCATCCGGATCGTCAGTGAAATAATACGGAATCGTGATTTCCTCATCATTGACGTTCCAGAGGCCCATTTTTGTCATCTCATACTCAATCTGAGCGAGCTCGCGGTTTCTCTCGTTCATCAGGAAGATGACATCATACAGCCGTTCGGTCACAGTCGTGGCGCTGAGGGCATTTAAGTCCCATGCGACACTGATCGGATCGAGCTTGATGATATGATAGAGCACCGTTAAGTTGTCGTAGAGGATCACCGAGGAATGAAATGTATTCGTCACAATAATGATCGTGCCGTTCATATAATACAGCGTGTAGGCATCCGGATCCTCCGTCATTCGTTCAAACTCCTCCGGCGGCATGACGCCCTTGACGATCTCAACGACATTATCGTGAACGTACTTGCGTTTGATTTCATCAATGTCTACTGCGTACTCCGCCTGATCAAGAATCAGATGTGTTAAGGCCGCAGCCGCAGGATTCGTGATGTTCAGATACGTATTGGTGTAAAACTCCAGATACTGATTGAACCGGTGCAGCGTTTCCTCCGCATTCACATACTTTACATGATTGACGTGGTCGAGCTCCTGTTCAAAAACGGAGAGTCCGTCCGCGATCCGATCCTGTAAGGAAAGCGCCTCGGAAACGACATCAGCCGGATCATCGGCAGCAGCCGGCAGCGAGAGTGCCGATGTCAGCATGACAGCGGCGGTCAGACAGGACAACAGTTTTTTCATAGACAATACCTTTCCTTTCATGTTATTGTTCGGGGAATACGGTCTGAAATCGTTAAATACTGTCTGTATAATAATGTGCAGTCATAACTGTCTGGCTATATCATAGCATAGATTGTTATATTTGTCAAGGAGAAATGTGCGCGCACGGCGTATGCGGTTCTCCCATTGAAGGATCCGGAATCATGTGCAATAAACAAAAGATTTGCCTGCGAAAATGCGCCGTATACACAGAACGCCCCGCTTCATTCAGAGAAAGCGGGGCGTGTGTTTTTATGTGCGTTTGAGAATCTGCGGTTCGGGTGTTATTCTATGACACCGGCCTTTTGCAGGTATTCCGCAGCTTTTTCGATGTCGCCCATGGCATGATACAGTGCGGCAATGTTTTTATAGGTTATGATAGTGGACGTATGCTCCTTTCCCAGCACTTTTTCTTTGATTGCCAGAGCTTTTTCAAGGTATTCCAGTGCCTTTGGGAGGTCGCCCATGTCTTGATAGAGTACAGCGATATTGTTGTAGGACTGGGCGGTTTCTGGATGTTCTATGCCCAACACTTTTTCACGGATTGCCAGTGCTTTTTCATAGTACGCCAACGCCTTATCATAGTCGCCCATGTTTTGATAGAGTGCACCGATATTGTTGTAGGACTGGGCAGTTTCCGGATGTTCTATGCCCAATACTTTGTCACGGATTGCCAGTGCTTTTTCATAGTACGCCACCGCTTTGTCATAGTCGCCCATGTCTTGATAGAGTACAGCGATATTGTTGTAGGACTGGGCAGTTTCCGGATGTGCCTTGCCCAGCACTTTTTTACGGATTGTCAGCGCTTTTTCATATAAATCCAGAGCCATTTGAAGATCGCCTTTAGCGTTATAGACTCTTGCGATATTGTTGTAGGTTGCAGCAGTATACGGATGTGCCTTTCCCAGCTTTTTTTCTCGGATAGCCAGTGCTTTTTCAAAGAACTCCAGTGCTTTTGGAAGGTCGCCCATGTTGTGATAGAGTAGAGCGATATTATTGTAGGTTACGGCAGTATCCGTATGCTCTATGCC
Organism: Oscillospiraceae bacterium; assembly: GCA_016281125.1. GTDB lineage: Bacteria > Bacillota > Clostridia > Oscillospirales > Ruminococcaceae > Firm-04. Next base: position 29,171 of record JAEEIA010000054.1, read on the forward strand.
CAGTACTTTTTCCTTGATTACCAGAGCTTTTTCATGGTATTCCAGCGCCATAGGAAGGTCGCCCATGTCTTGATAGAGTGTAGCGATATTGTTGTAGGTTGTGGCAGTATCTGGATGCTCTGAGCCCAGCACTTTTTCTTTAATGTCCAGTGCTTTTCTAACAAACTCTAACGCCATGTCATAGTCGCCCTTGGCTCGATAGACTGAAGCGATATTGTTGAAAGTATTGGCGGTATCCGGGTGCTCCTTGTCCAGTACATTTTTTTGGGCTGCCAGTGCTTTTTTTAACAACCCCAACGCCTTGTCATAGTCGCCTAAATAATAATAGGTGACAGCGATATTGTTATAGGATGTGGCTGTATTCGGATGTTCCGTGCCGTTCACCGTTTCTGAAACGCGTACTGCTTCTTTTAAATATAACAACGCACGGCTGTAATCGCCTGTTTCATCCTGAATGATCGTTGCTGTCTTGTCAAGAAATCGTGCATAACCGTCTGTTTCGGTGCCTTGCAGCGCCTCCGCTGCGGCAGCACAGTGCGGCAGCAGTGCGTTCTGTTTCTCAACACCGGTTCCGCTGCTCGCGTCCAGCGCATCTGTCAGCTTTTCAATCAGCGGTTCCGCAAAGGCAAAATCCGGTTCGCATTTATACCGCACGGTTTCGGCAATCACCGGATGGATCGAGAACAGGCCGCCGCTCCGGCTTTTGTTCAGCCAGCCGCGCTTCACCAGATCATTGACCGCATTCATATCGCTGAACTGCATCCAGTCCTTCAATGTCTGCGCCTTAACCGGCGTGTTCGGTGCCAGCAGAGAAAACAGCTTCAGAATCCGGAGTGCCTCCGGGTCACCGATCTGCGCAATGTCAAAGACCATTGCAAGATGCTCGATCAGCCGCCGGTTGTCGTCATCATTCCTTCTCTCTACGGTTTCCATCACATCGGCAAGCGAAAATCCGGATGCCTGCAGCTTTTCCAGCATGTCCGGAGCGGTCATACATGCCGCGGCCTGCGTTTTGGCCAGCAGCTCCACGGTCAGCGTGTGGTAAGCAGCCCGCCTGATGATTTCGTCGATATACGGATCATCCTCCGGATCGGACATGCCGATAATCTCCTGATAGAATTTCAGGCAGATGTCCGGCGGGAGCTGATCAACCGGATACTTTTCAAACCGCCCGATTGCAGTGCGTGAGGTCAGGATCATGCGGCAGGGGAGTGCGTCAAGCCATTCGGCTTCTTTCGGTTGGAGCTCGTTTGCATTGTCGATGAACAGCAGCAGCTTTTTGCCGAGCTGACCGATCAGCTGCCGGACAGCTTCCTGATAGCTTTCCGGATCGGGCGCCGTGACAGCCGGAAACTTGTTGTGCAGACTGGAACACAGGCTGTTATCATAGGTGATCCATCCAAGGTGCTCCACGCCGTCCGTCAGCGCATCGCGGTAATCCCAGAAAATGCGGCGGCAGATCTCGGTCTTGCCGATGCCGCCGATGCCGTTCAGCAGCACGATTTTATTTCCGGCAAGCGCCCGGATCTTCTGCAAATCATCATCGCGCCCCTGAAAGAATACAGACGGGCGCACCGGCGTGTCGATGGTGATGACAGGATCCGCAGCAGGCTTTGGTGCAGCCATCTGCGCAAGGATTTCTTTCAGATAAGCAATCACTCTGTCAATATCTGCTTTTTTGGCCGCGTCGCTGGTGTTCTGTTCAATGGCTCTGGCACGCACCAGCAGCTCCTGCATTTCGGCTTCATTTTTCTGGAGCAGAAAATACTGTTCCAGTTCCTTGTCCGCATGAATTGCTTCTGACGTTTTTTGGAAGAAAGCAGCGACAAACCTTTTGATCTCAGACCGTTCCGGCCGCGCCGCGATCAGATTTTTGCCTGACCAGTCCACCAGTGCCTGAACCATGTCTTCTTCTGTTTCAAATGCGGCATCCTGCTCCAGCAGATATTCCCATGCACTTGAAAATTTGCTGGAATATCCGTCACGGTCAATCGAGAGAAACTCCTTCTGCATTGCCGTGCAGAGCTTATCCGCCATGGTCGGGTCTTTGAATATTTCTTTCAGCTTTTTTTCGGTTTGCTCACTGAATAAGCTGAGCAGACAGTCGCCGCCGGCTTTGAAAATCTCCGATTCCGTTCCGGATTCTTTCAGAAAGGATTTGACAAGCGGTTTCAGGCAGGAGAAAACCAGCTTTGTGCCTGCTGTCACAATGATATCCATCGTATCACTCCATTTATTTCACTTCTTTTTACAATCGCTTGCATGATTGATTTGCGCGTGAAAAACGTCGAAGTTGCTTCACCTGCATTCCTATTCTAAAGCATCCTGATGAAAAAGTCAAGCAGCAAATATGATATTGCTGCTTTGCATAAAAACGAATATCTGCTTTTGTATAATGATACAAATGAAAAAGAAACTGCCGGAAATCCGGCAGCCCGCAGATAAATCGCAGCCCCGCCGTTTCCCCGGCGGGGCTGCTGGTTTGATTCAGATATAACAGTCATTACAAAACATAATAATCAAGATATTTCCAGTAGATTTCCTCAACCGGAATGCCGGATCTCACAGAGGTTATCACTTCATCCATGAATAGCTGGCGCTTATTATTGCAAGCCGGTGTATACGCTTTCGGTGAATGGGATGCAGCAGCAATCTGATCATACTGGTTGAGCATGCTCTGCCTGCTGAGCCCCGCCGCGCCTTTTGCCGAAGCTGCGAGTTCCTTCATAACAGAAGAATTGTTCATGAATCTGTTGGTTTCCCTGGAAAGAGCCGTCATGGCTTCCTTGTCGGTCATGCATTCATGCAGGAATGCATAAGCAAGCGTTTTGTTATCGCAATGGGGCGAAACAAACATATAATAATCGTCATACCCGTGATAAGGAGCGGGTCCCTGCACCATGCTGTATTTTCCGTAAATCGGAGTGTCCTTACCAGCGAAGAAGTATTCCTCAATTTCCGGCTCATCAATCAAAGACCAGCCCGGTGAAAAGAAACCGAAGAGTGAATCACTTTGTACGGTATTGAACCAGTTTTCAGAGAATATCAGATCGTCCGACAGATAACCGTTCTTATAAAAAGAGGTATAGCGTGCGGCAGCCTGCTTCAGCTGATCCGGAACCACAGACTCGAGCTTTTCATTAAACCACGGTTCGGTCAGATTACAGATCACGGCGTAAGCCATTCCTTCATCACCGCCATCGCAGAATGCGGTCTTGCCCTCTGATTGATCATGGACGGTCTTTGCAGCCTTTTCAAAATCTTCCCAGTTTCCGATCAGCTTCTGCATTTCATCCGGCGTTTTGACGCCCAGATATTTTTCCGCAAGATCCGTGCGGTAGAAAAATCCGCCCGGGCAGGCCGTTGCAGACAGTGCCTTGCGGTCGCCGTTGATATCTGATCCGGCTTCCAGCGTATAGCTGTACATTTCTGCAAAATCCGACTCTTTGAAACCGAGTGCGGAAACCGGAATCGAAAGATCATCGTTGTTCAGGCAGGGGAACATATCATGCGTATCGATGTAGAAGAGATCCGTATCATCCGCATTTGCGATATATTCAATCAGTTCTTCATCCGTATAGGAGCCAGAATCCTCTGATACAAGATACTCTGTGCGGATCTTCCCTTTGTATTCCGGATGACGTTCAAGGAACTGCCGGATCATCACATCGAGAGTGGGGTCCTTGCATGCTGCACGGATCACCAGCTCCTTGCCGGTATCGGGGACAGTCAGCTTGTCGCGGCCGGTCACCTGATCCCATGTGGCCGTTTTCCCGCTGACGGAGTTCTCCACATAGTATTTCAGAATGCACTGCGCGTCCGTGACATCAAATTCGCTGTCATGCAGAACATTGGCAGCCTCAAGCTGAATCGGATGCAGACCGGTCGGATTGTATGCCACCTTGTTTGTGTACGCTCTGAGCGCAAGCTGTGCGTCCTCAACCGAAATCACACCGTCCCGGTCGATGTCACCCCGCAGATACAGCTCCGGTTCGCCTCCGGCAAACGCTGTGACGGTACTGCCGGCGCAAAGCAGCATTGCAGAGATGAGGCTGATCGTTCTTTTTGTCATGTCTTTCATAGCAAATCCTTTCGTAAAAACAGTTCAGATGTCAGGATGGAATGGATTGGATTAAAGAGTATCATATCATATTATTTTTAACTTGTCAATATCCGGCCGATGATTTTACAATTTATTCATAATCGCGCAAGATATACGCGTGCGGAAACGGGCGGAACAGCTTAAAGCGCAGACGGCAAGCGGAACGATCATATTACCACTTTATACATGATACTACAAACGGCGCTGTTCCGGCGAGGTCGGTTCTTTCCTGCAAGTCGCCGATTATTTGACGTATACCGGAGGAGTGCGGTATGTCTGAGCAGAATGCAGTACGAAATGAACTGTCATTGGCGCAGGAAAATGCTGCGCTCCGTTCGCGTGTTGCAGTCCTGGAAGAAGAACTTGCATTGATTCGGGAACAGTTAGCATGGCTGAAAAAACAGGTTTTCGGACGCAAAA
>JAEEIA010000006.1 GCA_016281125.1 Oscillospiraceae bacterium
CCTTTTTCACCACCGCTATCTTGCTTTTTCTTTAGTATAGCACTTTTCTCGGCGGCTGTAAATTGACAGAATCACAGTTTTTTGACTCTGTACTTTTTGCTTTCAACTTTGTGGATTCTTCAGGGGAACTGAACAGTTACGGCTGCCATTGTATTTCCGGAAGTGTTCAGCATGATCATGCCCGGACGGATATAACGTGAATACTGCCCGAAACAGTAGTATTTTTTGGAGAGCACGATCGTGTCCTTATCGTGATCTGCTACGGCAGTTCCCCAGAAACCTGCATTCATATTCAGCATACCGCCGTCTTTTTTGCCGTTGTATCCTGCTGCACAGACATGGCTGTCGATAACCTGCCAGAGAATCCATGCTGATGCGTTCATACCGTTGCAGTCTGCTGTGATGCGTTCGGAAAGCCACAGTCCGGGCGCCATTGCTCCTGCATTCTGACCGGCTTCGCCTTTTCCGTCAACTTCACTCATCCAGAGATTCTTGCCCTCTGCAATCGCAAGATTTTTCAGTTCTGTGCGTTTGCTGCCCCAGTATGTGTGCGTGTCAATGCGGGAGATCGCTTTTTTCGCATCATCGGAAAGTGCCTTGTAGGCGTCGATCTGCACATCAATCGCTGTTTCATCCGTGCCGCAGATGATGACATCTTCCAAACCGCGCTTTGCCATAGATTTTTGCAGCTCGGTGATGATCGTGCTTTCGGACCGGCCTGTATCAAAGTGACAGCCTTCCTGCTTGGCGCTGAATGCGCCCCAGTAGTTTGTATACGGTTCGTTCATCGCCTCAACGGACTGTACCTTGATGCCCCAGTCTTCCTGATAATGCTTGCAGACCTCTGCGAGATATTCCGCGAAATCGTCATAGCAATCGTCTTTCAGATTGTTCTGACCGGCATCTCTGTTTCCGGTCGAGCAGCCGCTCTTGCACATCCAGTACGGCGGCGAATTGGAGAACATTTCAACGATCGCATCGTCGCCCGCAGCTTCCACGCAGCGTTTCAGCACATTCCGCTGGTTGGCGTCTGCGGTCCAGTCATAGGTGACCTGCCCGTTCTGAAATTTCGTGTATCCGGGCATATTGGAGTCCGTTCGGTTGATGTGGTTGTGCGAGGGATCATCGCCGCCACCGATATTGAAGCGTGCGATATTCAGCCGCAAACCGTTCTCGCCGAAGAATGTGTCAGCGCATTGCTGTGCAAGCGAATCGGAATAACCGACGCGGTTTGCCCACCAGCAAAGTGATGTTCCCCAGCCTTCAAATACACCGTTGTTGATCGCATAAGGATCGTCAGGCGAGATAACGACTGTCTGAACTGCCTGTGCAGTCAGCGGATTGATCCCGGTTGCTGTCAAGGCGATACATACAGCCATGACAACTGAAATGTGCTTTTTCCCCTTAAACATAAAAACAGCCCTTTCCCAGATATTGAACCGAACCATTTTGTACGGACAGTACAAAAGCGCCCCTATGGCAAAATGAATTAAGCACTGAACTGGCTCCGCAATTCAAGCGGAGTCAGTTTTGTATTCAGTTGAATGCGCTGATGATTATAGAAATGAATGTAGTCATCAATCAGCCGACGAGCTTCGGCAAAGGTTTTGATCTTTGTCCTGTTAATGCACTCTGTTTTGAGTATAGAGAAAAAGTTCTCAGCCAAAGCATTGTCATATGGGTTTCCGCGTCTTGACATTGACGGCGTAATGTGGTATGATTGAGTCAGGTTAAAGTACGCTTGGGAAGTATACTGAAAACCTTGGTCACTGTGGAGCTGCAACTCCGCAGTGACTTTCTCATTTCTCTTTGCTGCTCTAATCGTATTCAGTACTAGATTGATATTTTGTACTGTAGAAGTTTTATAAGCAACGATACTGCGATCGAAAAGGTCACGGATTACCGAAAGGTACAGAAATCCTTGGCTGGTTGGAATGTAGGAGATATCTGTGACCCACTTCTGATTCGGTCTGCCTGCATGAAAATTTCTGTTTAAGAGATTCTCGTAGCGATGTAATGCCTGACTGTAATTGCAGTATCTTCTTCGCCTGACGACAGACAGCAGACTATATTTCTGCATCACTCGTAGAATTGTCTTGAGATTATGATGGATACCTCTGCGTTCCAGCCAGATACCAACACGGCGATATCCGTAAGTTTGCTTTGTTTGCAGCTGACATTCACGGATCAACTCTGACAATTCAAGATCCTTTGCAGGCTTGTCCATGCGCTTTACGAAATCATAGTATCCGCTGCGGGAAATTTTGAAAAAACTGCACATCTTGCTGATACTGTATTTTTCCTTATGCCGATAGATAACCAGATATTTGACTGCCGGTCTCACTTCCTTTCTGTAAGCGATAGAAAATCCCGCATCAGCTCATTTTCCATTTCAAGTTCTTTGATTCGTTTCTCTTTTCGGACAAGGATATATCGCAATTCAGAGAGCTTGTCTGTTTCAGGGGTTAGCGTTCGGCTGGCAGGACGTCCTCGCTTTTGCATTGGTATCCCAGATGCACCCTTTCGTTTGTTGCGGTTCAGACGAGTGATAAAATTATGTATTTGCTCCTTCGTGAATCCTAAACGCGCACCTATTTCTTTACGAGTATATCCTTGCTTTTTTAGCTCAAGAATTTCTTTTTCATATTCTTTGATGTGCTGATATGTTCGTCCCATTGCAAAGCACCTCCTATGGTTTCTATTATACCATAGGAGGTGCTTTTTTGTCACTGTCCGTTTTTACTGGTTCGGTTCAATATTGCGAATGGCTTTTCTTTTTTACCATCCATTGCTATTATAGCACGTTGGCTTGGAAATGTCAACAACAATCATATCACAGCAAACATAAAACATAGCATTTTATACATAACGAATTGAGAAGATTAAAAGCTGATCACATTATTCAAAATCGGATTTCGGTTGTATGCGATTCCGGCACGCGTGCACACCAACGTGATGCTGTTCCAGAAAGAAGGCCGCTCATTTGATGTGTTGGTTATAAAGGAAGAACGCAGTGAGCGCGAATGAGAAATGTTTGTGCCTGTCAATGCCGGGCATTTCGCTGCTTGCCGAGGCTGATAAAAAGTGGATTCCGTCTTTTAACAAGAATTGAAGTGAGATCGTGAATGCCTGGTGCTGAGGGATACAAAATTCAATTTGATTCCGGTCGTTCCCTTTTCCCATGACAGAAACCGGTTCCATAATCAGCGTTTTTACCATATTATATGCTGGCTGTCCGGCTCATCATGCGGAAAAGCGTAGCACACCGAACAAATTTGACTGGCAAAAAAGACAGCATTGTTGTTGAAACGGTACAACACATAAAAAATACAGGACTCTTTGAAAAGCTCTTGCAATCCTGCAAAAAAAGTGTTATAATATAAAAAACTGTATTTCTTATCGTTTTATGTATTATATAATATTGTGCTCGGATTTTACAAAGCGGATTATCAGGCCACAGAAGTATGCAGAAGCGGCTGCATCTTACAACATGATCATACTGATGAATGAGCCGGGACATTCCGCTGCGGTATCCGGAGTGGGAGTGCTGAACATGGATAACCCGAATCAACCCGCTGTTGTGGATCCGGTACCTGCTACTGAAAAGCAGACGAATGCCCCGAAAAAGCCTAAAAAAAAACGCACGGCCGCTTATTATGCGGGGAGGTTTTTCCTCAAGCTCGTCATTACGGCGGCGGTTCTCTGGATCCTGCTGACGTTTGTTGCCGGCGTTTTCATCTGTCACACAAACAGCGCTTACCCGTCGATCAAGGACGGCGATTTCTGCCTGACATGGCGTCTTGCAAAGCCTGAGCAGGGGACCATGATCGCCTACCGGCATGACGGTGAGCTTCGTTTCGGTCGTGTCATCGCGTTCGGCGGAGACAAGGTCAGCATCTTCACAGATTTCATCACCGTGAATGATTACGGTATTTCCGATGAGACAGTTTATCCCACCTCGCCGGAGGGATCAGCTGTCAATTACCCTTATATTGTTCCGGATAACTGCGTGTTCGTTCTGAACGACTACCGCAGCGACCTTTCTGACAGCAGGACCTTCGGCGGCATTCCGTCCGGGGAGCTTCGGGGCGCTGTTGTGTTCACGATGCGGATGCGCGGCATATAAAGTTTGAATTCAAAATATTTAAGGAGGACTCTCGTATGAAAATGAAGAAAATCTTGGCTGCGGCTGTTTCACTCAGTCTGGTTGCAGCTGCACTTGCGGTCGCTCCTTTGCAGGCGGCAGCGGCAGGAACAGGCTATACTTCCGGACTGACCTCAGCAACGGACGGTACAAACCCTGTCAGCATCAATACGACCACTTTCGATAAGTATCTCGTCATGGATGTGGATGCAAATGTTCCGAATGCGGCATTTGATTTCTCCATTGACAAGTATGACAGCACAAAGGATCCGAAGGCTGTCCTTGTCGAAGCGGCAGACGGCAATCTTGCTGTCATAAATGGTGTGACTGCACAAAGCAGCGGAACACTGGACTTCAAGGCAAACGATGCTGCGAACACCGGTTCTGCAGCTGCCGGAGAGGTCAAATTTGTGACGAATGATACAACTGTTACAGAAGGTGCAGCCGATGCAGACTCTGCTGTTGACTGGCAGGATTCTGCTTCCGGAAATGAGAAGTATGCAAAGAAAACACTGACACTTGATTTCAGCGGCGTGCAGTTTACCGAGCCGGGTGTTTACCGTTATCTGATCACGGAAACCGGAACAAATCAGGGCATTACCAATGACACCGGCGTAACCGGCGCAAACAATACATACAGAACACTGGATGTATATGTTCAGGATTATGCCGATTACTATGCCAATCTTTCCGAAAAGACCGGCTATACAGAGCCGAGCGGAAAAGAGCTTTTCATCGCAGGCTATGTTCTTTACGAAGGCAAGCACGATGCTGCGCCTTCTGCAACCGAAACGTCCGCGGCACCGAAGAGCACAAGCTACACAAACGCTTATGCATCCTATGACCTGACCTTCAGCAAGGAGGTCACAGGCAACCAGGGCTCCAAGGACAAGTATTTCGCGTTCACGGTCGGGATCGAGGGGGCTGTTGCAGGCACTGTCTATGAGGTTTCTTACGCAGACGACAGCAATGCAAACACCACGGACGGCAATGCGGACGCATCCATTTCTGCAAATCCGAATGCTGCAACGACCTGCATCACCTCGGATGTGACACAGCCCGCTGCGCTGACTGTCGGAGAGGACGGCACCGTTTCTCAGGTGTTCTATCTCCAGCACGGCCAGAAGATCGTGATCAGAGGGCTTGCAGAGGGTACACAGTACACGATCACCGAGGCACCGGAGGATTACACCCCGACCGCTGTGATAAGCGGTGATACCAAGACCGGCGACGCAGCCGACGACGGCACCGCGATCACACTGGCTGATAACGCAATGAGCGATGATTACATTCAGAATGATACTGTGATCGACTTCACGAACAACCGTCAGGGCGTCATCCCGACCGGAGTGCTTTCGACTCTGGCAGGCTCGCTCTGCATCGCAGCGATCGGCATTGCAGGTATCGCAGGCGGCACGATCTACATGAAAAAGAAAAAGTCCAAGGACGATGAGGAAGAATAATCACCTTGCTGAAATTCTGGAAATGGCTGAATGAGCTGTACGGCTGGCTGGTGATTGCCGTGTTCGGCTTCGTCATGCTGATCGGCGTCTGGCAGATATACGATAACTATTATCTGTTTCATCACACGCTGGATCACAGTGTACTGAAATACAAGCCGGATCCGACACATACCGCTGCCGAGGCAGAGGAATCTCCGATCACCGATGAAATGGTCGCATGGCTGACTCTGGACGGTACGCATATTGATTATCCTGTGATGCAGGGAAAGGACAATGTTCGGTTTCTGAATACAGATCCGTTCGGACAGTATTCCCTGACCGGCAGTATTTTCCTTGACAGCAGATGCACGCCGGATCTTTCAGACAGCTATTCCGTGGTTTACGGTCATCACATGGATCATGGCAGAATGTTCGGCGCACTGGACAAGTTTCTGGATGAATCCTATCTGAAACAGCATACCTCCGGTACGCTCATGATCGGCAGAAATGCCGAAAAGGTCTGTGATCTGGAGGTATTCGCTTCGATGCGCGTCAGCGCAAAGGAATCAATCGTATTCGATATGGATCAGGAGAACATACGCCGGTTCATACACGATCATGCTGCTGTTCTGACGGCTGAGAAGGAGGATCGTTTACTCGGATTATCAACATGCACCGATGCAAATTCAGTGACACGAGTAATCGTATTTTGCTATATTATTGGATAGTATTCCGCAGTGAGGAGGGTTGGCATATGAAAGCAAGTCAGATCACAGCATCTGTTTTTGTCAAGTGCCTGCTCTCCTTATCTTTATTTGCTCCGGGCACGCTCAGGGCGCTGGCATATCAACCGCTGAAAGCGGAAATTCCTGTATTCTGCCGGGAGGTCACAGGCACTGATATACAGAATTATCAGATCACGGTCAAGCCCGAAACCGAACAGACACCGGCTCCGGTTTCCGGTACGCTTACCGTTTCCGAAAACAGTTCCGGCAAATTTGAAATTGAAATCACGGAGCCCGGCACTTACCGGTATACGATCTCTGAAACCGCAGGCGGCGATTCCGGCATCACCTATGATGACAGCGTGTATGAGGTGACACTGTTCGTTGAAAACGGCGAGGCAGACACGCTTGTCTGCGCCGTGACCGCAAATCTTGCGGGAAAGGCGGAAAAGGCTGATCTGATCAGCTTCTGCAACATCGGGGAGGAACTTCCGGTTACCGTCACAACGACCGAAACGGCAACCACGGAGAGCACAACTGAGCCGGTTACTGCGTTCGCGGCAACGACCGCCGGTACGCTGTCCCCGAATCCGGCCGCCAACATTATCCAAAACATCAAGACCGGAGACAGCTTTCCGGTCCGCACGCTTTGTCTGGGCATTTTTGCGGCAATGACCGCAGCCCTTTCCGCTGTCCTTTTCAGGCGCAAAAATACGGAAAAGGAGGGAGGACAATGAGCAACAGCATCTTCCGGAGGCTGATCGCCGCTGTTTCTTCCGCAGCATTGCTCATGTCTGCGGCCGGCGATCCGGCTGTCCTCCCCATGTTTGCGGCAAACGCATCCGACCAGAAGGATCTCTGTCAGACAACGCTCTCCCTGTTCCCGAACGGTGAGTCATCCGAAACGGTTGTCACGCTCGACGGCCTGATGCCGCAGGGCGCTACCGCGGAGGCTGTCGATGTGACAGCGGATTATACGGCCGATGTCTATACAAACGAACGCAATGCAGCCTATACGGAGGCACAGGAGGTTTCCCTGCTGGCTGCCTATGATATCACGATCTCGGACGGCAAAAAGGAATATCAGCCCGACGAAAGCAGCCCGATCACCGTCACGATCAGCCATGCGCAGATCACGGCGGCTTCCTCCATTCAGATCTGGCATATCCTTGACGACAGCAGCCGCGAGCAGATCACTGAGTTTACACTGCTTGACGGCGCGGTCAGCTTCTCTGCGGAAGGCTTCTCGATCTATGAGATCGTGGAGGTCAGCGAGCCGGAAGAGATCATTCTGACAAATGCACAAACCCTTTCCGATCTGGACGGCAATCCGTTTTATATGTCGATCCTGAAATCCGGCACCGGCTCATACTGGTTCATGAACTATATCAACGGAGATACACCGCCTTCGATCGCAAAAACGCTCAATCAGAACAGTGCCGCAGTCTGGTACTTTGAACAGGTCGGAGAGACCGGAAATCAGTACCGGCTTTATACATATGTCGAAGGTGTAAAGACGTATGCTGCGATGACAATTCGGAATTTCAGCGGAAGGCTTCGCGGCGCAATGTCTCTGACAACAGACAGCACTGTTCCGGAAACCGTATTTGATGTGACGCTGTTCAACGGCAATTACGGCGCGTTCTATATTGCCCGCGAGGGATACGGTCTGAATCTGGTCAGCAACGGGACCGGTCCCGGATTTGCGGGCTGGAAAAATGAAACTGATGTCGGCTCCAAGGTCGTTCTGACAAATGTGCCGCAAACTGCTGATGATCCTGCAGAACTGAACGGAAAAAGCTACGGCCTGATGGTATTCCCCTCCGCGGACGGCGATTCCGTGGGTGCAGCTATGATGTCCGGTCAGGGCAGTTCGGCGGGCAGACGCAAGGCGCAGCAGGTCAATGTCAGATCGAACCCGATGACGCTCGGAGAGCTCTATGTCCCAAAGGACAGCGATATCACAATGTGGACGTTCCACAATATCTCCGGCAATCAGTACTACATCACGGCGGAGGTGGACGGCAGCACAAAATACCTGCGGCTCGCAGGCACAACGAGCAGCAATTCCCAGCTTCAGCTTGCTGACACACCGGATGCAGGCTGCGTCCTGAGCGTGACACAGGGAACGGGCGCAAATGCAGGAAAGATCCGCATTACCAACGAAAACGGTCTTGCGATCCGCCTGCACGGCGGTAGAACCGCAAACGGCTTCAACGGAAACACCCAGAACGATGCCTACGAGTGGCTGAACCTTGCCGTGCTTTCCGATATCAGGGAAGATGACTTTGTGGCGAACAGCGCGCAGAAGGTCAGCGTTTCCGATACGGAAAATGTCACAAACGGCAAGGAGGTCATTGTCTATACGAGAGTCTGGAATCCGGATAAGCCGGGATATGACTTCTATATTATTGACCAGGCAGGCAGACTGTTCCCGGCCTATGAAGTCGGTGACAATATTGAATGGTACGGCTTGCAAATCAACAACCTGCTCTGGGAATTTTCCGAGTATTATTACGAAGGCACGGATACCCCGAATTACTATTTTGATCTGCAAAATACATACTCTGACAAATACCTTGCACCGCTCTTTGATAACGGTCAGACGCTGTCATCGAGCAAGCCCGGCATCAATCTGAACGGCAGAAGGGACGGCCAGTACAGCACGACCATTCTGGCATGGGACGATAAGTATTATCAGTATGCCGGCCTGAAGGCGGATCCCGCAGCCGGCAGGCTCGTCTCCTGTCCGATGTCGCAGGCAGGCGATTTCTGCTTTGCGATCATTGAACCGGGCAGCAGCGAGCTGACAACCGTTGAAACGATCGACAACAACGATCACAACATCACGATGCGAATGATCGACTTCGGAAATATCCGAAAAATCTACGGTAATGACAGAAGCGGGACACAGTACGATGTGCTGCATGACGAGAAGGATTTCGACCGCGGAAAACGCGGCACAGATCCGTATTCCGATCTGATCAGCGCATGGCTGGAGGAGAACGGTGCAAACGCAGGCTATCCGACAGCGAACAATACCGGCAGAAGCCTTTCCGAGTTGTTCGCAGGAGCGACAAACGTCAATCATCTGTTCCTGGCAAAGACACATGATGAGAGCGGCTATTTTGAGTATGACTGCACAAACAACTTTGCGCACCTGAATGCAGACGGCAATTTCACGGTGTACGATCAGGTCGGTACGATCGAAACAAGCGCAAACAAGCTGACCTTAAAGCACGGCCAGTTCATGCCGTACAACGATCTGACGCCGGGCCTTTACTCCTCGCTGCATGCAAACGAAACGGATTCCAAAGCAAATTATCTTCCGATCGACAATCCGCGCAGAGAAAAGCCGCTGTATCAGATCCCGTATTCCGAAGCGGATTCCTTCTTCGGCATGGAACTGGAAGCCGGCTTTACGCAGACGCACAGCGGTCTCGATGCCTGGGGCAATGACATGATCTTTGAGTTCACAGGCGACGATGACTTCTGGCTCTATGTTGACGGCGTCCGCGTGATCGACCTCGGCGGCATCCACAGTGCGCTTTCCGGCTCCGTCAATTTCCGGACCGGAGAAGTCAAGGTGGATACCTATCCCGATACAAACCTGAGAGAGATCTTCACAAACACTTTCATTGAAAAATACAAGGCTGAACACGGCGGCACGGAACCATCAGCGGCCGAAATCAACACGTATCTTGCAAATTACTTTGCACCCGGCGAAAATATGTTCAAGGATTTCACTCCGCACAAGATGAAGGTCTTTTACATGGAGCGCGGCGCAGGTGCATCCAATCTGCACATGCGCTTCAACCTCAGCGCAGTCAAGCCCGGACAGGTGCTCCTGACCAAGGAGGTCACCGGTTCCAGTGACATGGACTTCGCACTTGTGGATTATCCGTTCCAGATCTGGTATAAGTTCAGTGAGGAGGAATCGGCATACCGGCTGCTGGATCCGCGTGAAAGCACCGTGACAGACAAGATCGAGGTCTATTATCCCAATTCGCAGGCCGCTGTCAAGTTCCAGCCGGTCTACAATGCCCCTGACACCGGACAAAGCTATGATAACGTATTCTTCCTCAGTGCCGGCGAGAGTGCTTATATCGACTTTCCTGATAATATCTATTCGTATTATATCAAGGAATGCAGCATCAATACCGAGGTCTATGATTACGTCAAATGCAACGGTGATACACTTGAAGGCACAGAAACTTCCGTACAGTCGTCCCGCCGGGATTATATCTGCGGACCGGCCATGGTGGATGAGCGTCCTGCCGTGACATATGAAAATCATGTCGATCCGAGCAAATTCCGCACATGGGATATTACCAAGCGGCTGTATGACTATGCCGGGAACGAGATCCGGGATGACGACAAAACGACCTTCGATTACAGAGTTCATCTGGACTCCGAGGATACACCATACAGTGAGCTCCGGTATGCGCATATGCACAAGTACAGAGTCAAGACGCCGGATGGCTATTACTGCAAATGGGATCCCGTAACCGAAAGCTTTGTTTCGACCGGACAAAGAGACCCTGAGCTGCTGAATGAAGCGGATACTGTATTCTATACCTCCCCGAACGGTCTCATTTCCAAGATCCCAGCATGGTATACAGTCGAACTGCTGAATCTGCCGGTCGGCACCAGATTCAAGGTAGAGGAAATAGAACGCGAAACACCGCTCGGCTATCATCTCTGGAAATATGACAGCGACAAAAGCACATACATTTCCGTTGACGCGGCAACTCATAATATGGGAACAGTCAGAAACAACGAATCGCCGCAGACACGGGTGGACAATAAGCGCGGCTTCGGCATCGAAGCAAAGAAGGTATGGACGGACAACAGCTCGGTGAGCAGTCGCGATCCGGTTTTCATCGCGGTGTATCTCAACAACACGGAGGCGATGATCGGTGATGTCAGACAGCTTGCATATCCGGCCGAATCCGTCAGCTGGTTCTTTGAATCGCTGGAAAACGGAAAAACCTTTGCGGATTATGTCGTGCGTGAGGTCAGACTGACCGGTGCCGCTTTTGACAGCAACGGCGATCTGACGCATTATGACAGCGCCGAACCGGTCGGAGAAGGCCAAGCGCTGACGGTCGCAGCCACTCCGAAGGGCTCCGATATGCCGGAAGAGATCGCTTATACCGCATCGTATACAACAGGCGTCCCGACCGGCAAAGCCACCGGTGTTGCGAATACCAGAAAGGACACCGTTACCAACCAGCGGAACAGCGGCATCAAGCTGATGCTCGGCGAGTGGAACGGCACGGCGGAAAACAGGACCGTTGAGACCCCGCTCGCAGGCGGAACCTTTACGCTGACTCTGGAAAAGGAAAACGGTGATGTGGTCGATTACGGTGAATTTGTCTCCGACAGCACCGGCCTGATCACGTTGCTTTACAGCTATCCGTTGGGTGCGCAAAATGTCTATACGCTGACTGAAACGCACGCGCCGGCAGGATACATCGGCCCCTCGCAGCCAGTGAAATTCTATATCACGGAAGAAGACGGACAAAAGCAGATCTACTTCATTCAGCCCGCTGCACCGGACGGCTGGCATAACGCAGGCCCGGGCACCGGCAATATCGACGGGATCATCAATATCTACAACAAACAGTACACCCTGGAAGCGATCAAGTATGACGCGCGGACAAACAATCCACTGCCCGGCGCACAATTCGCGCTGTATAAAGGCATCGTAAACGGAACCGGCTACATCAAGGATTATATCCCTATGGAGGGCTATGATACCGATGTACTGATCTCCGGTGAAAACGGTGTCATTCCGCTGATCGACAACACGCTTCCGGCAGGCAGATATTACCTGACTGAGAAGCAGGCACCGCAGAACTTTGCCGGAATCGGCGAGGATCTCGTGTTTGATATCACGGCAGAGGGCGAAGTCGTACTAGTCAGTGCACCGGCCTCCGTGAGACTTCTCACCAACAACGAAACGGAAGGGCTCACAAAATACTGCTTCAAGATCAACAACTCCAGAGCGGCTGATCCGAATGCAGACCTGACTGTTACCAAGATCGTGACCGGTTCGTTCGGAAACAAGGCGAAGGATTTCACCTTTACCCTGACCGTTGACGGCGCAGGCGCGGAGGACACATTTGCATGGAGCAAAAGCGGCGAGAGCCAGACCGCTTTGCAGTCCGGCGGAACCTTTACCATGCAGCATAATGATATTGTTGTCATTTCGCTGCCGAAGGATACGGAAATCACACTCGCGGAGGACAATGAAAACTATCTAACCACATTCCGTTTCAGCGACGGCGAAGCAGAGGAATGTGCCTCCAGACAGTTTGTTCTGACCGGACCAGCCGACCTGACGGTAACGAATACACGCTCCGGCATCATCCCGACCGGAATTGCCGGCTCGGCTGTCGTCTCGGTCCTGCTGTTCATCATTCCGCTGCTTCCGATCACATGCATACTTTACAACAGAAAGCGAAGAAGATACAAGCCGTTTTGACCGCCTATATTGAGGCGAAAAACAGAAAATGAGCCCGCCCAAACGGCGGGCTCAGCTTGTAAATAAAGTGTCTCTGCGATGCATTTAGAATGGGGCTCCACCCCCATTTTCGATCCGTCGGAAACACTTTCAGAGCAATCGTGATGGCTGTCATAGAATCACAATCCATAAACGCGTTCACACCGCTGCTTGTCACACTGTCCGGAATGGAAACAGACATCAGCTGCGGACAGCTTGAAAATGTGTAATTTCCGATTTCTGTAATGCCATTTTCAATTACAACCTCTTTGATGCTTTTTGCGTACTGATCCCAGTTGGAACCGGGATCAGAATAAACGTCAATCGCGCCGGTTCCGGTGATCGTGAGTTTGCCGCTGCTGTCCAGTGTCCATGCTGCATGTTCGCCGCATTTGCCTTCGCCCGTTCCTGTAAGATATGCACTTGCCGTCAGGACGTTTTCCGGTATCAGCGGCAGCGCAGAGATATTTCCCCCGACTGCAAAGCGTGGAAAAAAGCCAGGCGCAGAGCGTACTGTATAACCGTTTCTTTTTCATGGAAATACCTCCTTTTCAGTTGCTGCTGTCAGAATAACAGGACAGCTTTTTCGGATTGTCTTTGTTCGGCAGCGCAGAGGCTGAAAGCCGAACGAGTGCATATATGCTGTCAGATTGCTGCCTGCAATCTGTGCATATTCTTCTGATGCAGCGGGAACCGTCAGTCCAGTGTGACACCCCAACCGCCCGCGAGGTATCTGCGCAGGATCGTAACATCCTTGAGGTCGATCGAGCCGTCCTTATTGACATCGGAATTTGCTGTGTTAATCGTGACATTCCAGCCGCCTGCAAGATAACGCCGCAGCACGGTCACATCCTTCAGGTCTATGCTGCCGTCTGCATTGACATCACCGCGGCAGAGCGTTTGCAGCGGTTCCTTACTGAACACAAACTTATCTACATTCATCACATATTCCGACGATTCGTTCCGGAACACGATATACAGATCATGAATGCCCTCCGTCGGCGTGATCTCAACCGTGAACGGATAATAGATCAGCCAGTCATCCACTGTACTGCCGGTCAGCGGAACATCAATGCTGCCGATCAGCTTTCCGTCCGCGCTGTCGAGATGCAGCTCTGCCGTACCGCCCGTTGCGGAAGAAGCAGAAGAATTTGCCACCATGAAGAAGGATTCCGCGCCGCTTCCGAAATCGAGATTCTGATACACTGCATAGTTTCCGTTGCTGATATAGCCGAGCACTGTCAGATCTTCCGCCTGCTCCTGCACGGTGAGTCCGTATATCTGATCCGCAGTTTCCGCTTCGATCGTTTCAAACGCGGAACGAACGACAGGCCGGGCAGTTGTCGTGATGGCTTCTGTTGTTGTTTCTGCCGGATCTGCGGCGGCCGTGGTTACTGACGTCGTTGAAACCGCGGTCGTTGTGGGTTCTGCCGTTGTTATCGTTGTTGTGACAGAGGTCGTTTCGGGCGCTGTTGTGGTTGTAACCTGCGGCGAGTCCCCCGCCCCTTCCCATTCACAGACAAAACCGATATTATCCGTGCCGAAGAGATCGCGGAACGAATTGTCACTTTCGCCGCTTCTGTTCAGGTCATGCCAGTCAAACGGCTGTATGATCGAGCCGACCGGCTTGCGTGAGATGACCAGGCTGTCCTCATCCCCGAAGTAATTATCCGGCTGACTGCTTGCCCAGTGCGTATATTCGACCGTTTCTCCCGTGATCCATGTCAGCTCCCGGTTGCTGAGCTGTCCGCCGAGCCAGTAATGGTTTCTGCTGCCTGATGCAAGCAGGTCCTCTATCACGGCCTGTTCTTCTGCGCTTGTGACGGTCGCAAGGTGTCCGCCATGTGCC
Source organism: Oscillospiraceae bacterium (assembly GCA_016281125.1). GTDB lineage: Bacteria > Bacillota > Clostridia > Oscillospirales > Ruminococcaceae > Firm-04. Next base: position 14,669 of record JAEEIA010000006.1, read on the forward strand.
TTGCAGTAGGCATCTGCTTCATCCCATGTCATGCCAAGATCAAAGAGCTGATACCTGTGTTCCTGCGGCGAGTCCCCCGCCCCTTCCCATTCACAGACAAAGCCGATATTATCCGTGCCGAAGAGATCGCGGAACGAATTGTCACTTTCGCCGCTTCTGTTCAGGTCATGCCAGTCAAACGGCTGTATGATCGAGCCGACCGGCTTGCGTGAGATGACCAGGCTGTCCTCATCC
>JAEEIA010000055.1 GCA_016281125.1 Oscillospiraceae bacterium
GTGATATAATGCTTGCCGCAGTGCCGGCAGCGGAACAGGAAACACTGCACATGACCGTGCTTATAGGTGCCCTCGCGGACAAAGCTGAACTCGAATCCGCAGACATCCTCATCGTAGGTATCCGCGATCTCATCCTCCAGCCCCATTTCCTCGATCTCCTTCCAGCCCACAGAGCCAAGAAACTCGCAGTAATCGGCGCAGTGCGTATACCAAAGTGGCTCCTGCCAGCTGTAATAGCCGGGCGTGCGATGCTTCCATTCGTCCTGCGCGGCTTCATCGGCGGGCTTTTCGCCGGCAAGACTACAGCCTGTAAACACGCACACGAATTTCTTTGCGGCTGAGCCGTCCGCGATACAGTCCGGGCAGACAAAGTCCATTTTTTCGTATTCTTGTTCATCAGCGTCGCGGTCAAAAGCAGGGTTAAGCCAGTCGCCTTCAAACGGCCCGTCATACCAGATCTCAGTCTGCCTTCCGCAACAGCAGCAGGTTTTCGGTTCGTCCTGACGAAACATTTCTGTTCCAAGCGGATCAGGGTGATACTTGAATTTCGGTAACATGATCATTCTCCTTTCAGACATTTGAGATAACAGAATTGTATTACCGGCCATTCGGCTTCTGTAATATTCTCAGTATACCATGTTTTGCAGGCAAATGCAAGAGTCGTGAACATTTCGTTATACCCTGGGTGACCGTTTCGTTATCCCCTTTGCATCCAGGGCAGGCTTATGTAAAAATGCCTGTGAGATCGTAAACCGGCTGTCGCTCATTCCGCAGATGTTCGTCAACCTGTCGATTCTCGGTGTTTGTCCGAAGATGCCGCCCGTTCGCCTCATTGAACAGAGTGCTGAGCAGATAGCGCTCATAGTTGCGGATATGCTCGGTATGCTTCATCGTTTCGATTGTGCGTTCGACGCAGCCACGGTCAACCTTGAGCATCACCGATCGAATGACTGAGCGCGGATAGTTCTGACCGCAGATGCAGTCGCTTTCTTTTTCAGACACGATCGCATTCACAATGATCGCCACGATCTCGTCAAGTTCGGCGACCGTCATGTATCCTGCTCCGAACAGCGTAATCCATTCGGCATACTCCGTGTACCCGATATTCGCTTTCACAATCTCTGTATACTGCGCTCGTTCCGTCGATCCGTCCGATTGACGGATGGATGCTTGATCCGTAGATATTTGATTATTAGATGTTTGATTATTATTTCTTTTATTATTGTCTGGGTTTTCTTGATCTAGGAAACCTTGATTTAGGTTTTCTGAATCTAGGTTTTCCAGATCAAGGATTTCAGGTCCTTGCGGCAAGTTTTCAACATCGTCCATCGGCTCGTCGCTGAACGTATACTCCCAGTCTGTGATTTTGCCGTCAGCATAAATGCGCCTCCGGACCAGATAGCCGGTTTTGGCAAGATTCTTCAGCGCAGTTCCGATCTTTGTGGTTCCGTCCGGCAGGATACAGGACAGCCCCTTGATTGAGAAGTTCCAGTTGTCCGGCAACGAAAGCATGGTCAGCAGGAGACCGCGTTCTGTCATACCGAGCCGCATATCGCGGAGCATCGTATTATGAATGGTCGTAAAGTCCCGGGTGATCTTCTTTTTGAGCTTCGGCATCCGTTACTCCTTCCCATAGACGCAGAAAGCCCGGCGATTCAGATTGAACAGCCGGGCTTCGTGTGACTTTGTGTGACTTTTCAGGGCGTTGGAGTCAGAGAATGATTGTATGCTACTACACTTCGATTCTCTCTGAAATTGCTGCCGGAACCCTCCGGCGTGTGACTTTTCGTGTGACTTTCTATGCGGTTTCGTGTGATTTTACGCAGTTTCAACGTCACACGCGCAGTTACAGCCGTTTACAGGATGATACGAAAAACCGCGTAACTGCTAGATTTCTAAGCAGATACGCGGTTCTTTCTTTGGCGGAGAAAGAGGGATTTGAATCTTCGTTACCGCGAAACAAAAGCATCGTATATACGACGTTTTCGGCATACCCAATTTAATGTGTGTGCGATTTTGTGTGCAGTTTTCTGCTGAGTATTCAGCATAACATTTGAGCAGCCCCCGCAGGGGCTGCTTTCGTTGATATGCTTAAAGAAGCAGAGCTAGCTAAACACTGTCTTTATACTCGTTTCATTCCATGCGCATTAGGATCAAATTCATCTAGAAATATCGTTGATTCATTATAACATGCGCCTTCCAGATGTGTGTCTGCCAGATTTGCGCCTTCCAGATGTGCGCCTTCCAGATGTGCGCCTGCCAGATGTGCGCGTTTCAGATTTGCGCGTTCCAAATGTGCGTCTGCCAGATTTGCGCCTTCCAGATTTGCGCCTTCCAGATTTGCGCCTTCCAGATTTGCGCCTGCCAGATTTGCGCCTGCCAGATTTGCGCCTGCCAGATGTGCTCCTTCCAGATGTGCGCGTTCCAGATGTGCGCGTTCCAGATGTGCGCGTTCCAGATGTGCGCGTTCCAGATGTGCGCGTTCCAGATGTGCGTAATATATATA
>JAEEIA010000056.1 GCA_016281125.1 Oscillospiraceae bacterium
ACATCTGGAAATTCCGGATTATAGGTGTGCGGGCCCTGTGCAGCTAAGCACCGTGAACCATGTCAGGCGGGGAACCGAGCAGCATTAAGCGGATCGCTGGGCGTGCCGCAGTCAGCCTGCACACCTATGCTCCGGAATTTTCCTGTTTATCCGGATAAGCCGAACGGAGGCGAGGTATGGGAAGCTGGCTGCGGAAATATGTGAGGCAGCTCGGAAAGCTGGCAATGAAGGCCGGGTTCCCGGCGCTGGTGATCGACTGCATCATCATCGGGAGCTTCTCCCTCAACGGAACGCCGGATGACGGAGAACTGCTGCCGGTGTTTTATCTGCGCCTGCTGCTGCTGACCTACGGCGCCTGCTTTATTGCGGCCTGCGTCATTGAGCACCAGAGCCTGATCCGTGCCGCGACACGCATGGATGCCGATCTGATCGGCAATGCCTTCGGCGGGCTCCGCAAGCAGGATAAGCTGTTCGCATCCGGTCTGGATCTGTATGCAAAGGAGCGCGCGCGTGCTGCGCTTGACCTGTTTTTAGAGGTGCGCGAATTTGATCTGACAGATCAGGAGCTGGGCGTGCTGTCCTTTTATATCGGGCGCTGCTATCAGATGCTGAGATGCCCGTCCAATGCGATCGGTTATTACGAAACCGCGCGCGAAAAAGGCTTTTCGGAGCATTATGCGAAGCTGTTTGAAGCGCGCAGCTATGCCGAGGGCGGGGATTATTCCCGCAGCTTTCAGTTGTTCAATGAGCTGCTGGAAAACGATCCGCCGGAGGATTTTTATTTTTTGTATACGGATATCGGCTTTCTGTTCATCCGGCAGAAGCAGCCCGATGCGGCAGCTGAATGGTTTGAACGGTCGATTGAGAAAAAGCAGAATTATGCCTTTGCACTGAGCGGCATGGCGATTGCATCGCTGCAAAAGGGCGATTTCGTCGCCGCACAGGATTATCATTATAAAGCGCTGGTCAATCATCTGGATGAGCCCGCCGTGTTCCGGAAGTATTACGAGGAAACCAAGCGGCTCATGCTGGAAATGCATCCGGACTGGTCGGAAAAGACCGGCGCCGCTCCCGCGGAGAACGCGGAACAAACGGGATAAAGGAGCGTGACGGTGTATGGCTGCATACGAAGCGCTGTACCGCAAATGGCGGCCGCAGACCTTTGAGGACATTGTCGCGCAGCCGCATATCACAAGAACTCTGAAAAATCAGATCATGCGCGAAAAAACAGCGCATGCCTATCTGTTTACCGGCTCCCGCGGAACGGGCAAGACGACCTGTGCGCGCATCTTTGCGAAGGCGGTCAACTGTCTGCATCCGAAGAACGGCGATCCCTGCCTGGAATGCGAGATCTGCCGCGATGCCGAAGCCGGTGCGCTGACGGATATTATTGAAATCGACGGTGCCTCGAACAACGGCGTCGATGAGGTGCGCAGCCTGCGCGGCAATGCCGCTTTGCTGCCGGTACGCTGCAAATATAAGGTGTATGTCATCGACGAGGTTCACATGATGTCAGCCGGTGCGTTCAACGCATTGCTGAAAATGATCGAGGAACCGCCTGCCTATGTGAAATTTGTCTTTGCGACCACAGAGATCCACAAGGTTCCGGCCACGATTCTGTCCCGCTGTCAGCGGTTCGACTTCCGCCGGATTCTGCCTGCGGATATTGTCGGGCGCATTCAGTATATTGCGGAGCATGAGAGCTTTTCGATCACCGATGCAGCCGCGCACCGGATTGCCGTTCTGGCGGACGGCGGTATGCGCGACGCGCTGAGCCTGCTGGATCAGTGCACAGCGGTTTCCGGGGAAATCGGACTGGAAACAGTCGAGGAGGCCGTGGGCGTTGCGGGGACGGAATCGGTGTATACGGTTCTGCGTGCGATTGCCGCGCATGATGCGTCGGCCGCGCTGGAACGCGTTGATCTGCTCTATCAGCAGTCAAAGGACATGACGCGCTTTGCGGACGAGCTTTCGCAGCAGCTGCGCAGTCTGATGCTGCTGAAAACCGCGCCTTCCGATCTGTCGCTGCTCGGGGTAATGCCCGATGAGGCGGCACAGCTTCAGGAGATTGCGCAGTCGTTTACGCTCGGCGCGATTTTAGAGGCGCTTTCCGCGGTCCGGCAGTGTTGCGACCGCATGACGCGTGCGGGCAACCGCCGCATGGAGCTGGAAATGACGCTGATCCGCCTCTGCTCGGATTTTCAGTCGCAGAAGGGTGATCTGCTTGCGCTGACCGACCGCATCGCGGCTCTGGAGCAGCAGCTTGCGGAGCTGAAACGGAACGGTGTTCCGGCAGCGCTCCCGTCTGCACCGCGCAGAGAGCCTGCCCCGAAGCGGGATGCTCCGGCGAGCAATCTGCAAATCGAGGGCAAGCCGGATACCTCAAAATATCTGCCCGTGAAAAACTGGGCAACCGTGCTGGAGCGCTTTGATACGGTCAATCCGTCCGTATCCGGACTGCTCCAGGGCTCAAATGCCTTTGCCAATGACGAAAACGGCATTCTGCTGATGTTTGTGAAGAACAAGCTGTTCAAAAAGCTGTTCTCGCAGCGTGACGCACAGCTGCTCGGTTCGGCGGCGGAGCAGGTGCTCGGCAAAAAATATTCGATCCGCTTCAAGTCCGTGGAAACGGAAGAGGAGCAGGCTGCACCGGCGGACATCCTGTTCCGGCGGGCAAAGGAGCAGGGCATCGAGGTTTCGGAGCAGGAGCCTTCCGGCATATAATGCATGATCTAGCCGCAGATTTGATGCTGCCGGCTTGTCATAATAAAAATGAAAATTAAAAATGATAGGAGAATTCTTATGAAATCCAGAGTACCGAAGCAGTTTCAGGGCAGCGGAGATATGAACTCCATGATCCATCAGGCACGCAAGATGCAGGATCAGATCACCGCTTTGCAGGAAGACATCGAGCAGCGCACCTTTGAGGCGACCGCAGGCGGCGGCGCTGTCAGCGTGAAGCTGACCGGCAAAAAGACCATCGAGTCCCTGACGCTGAGCAAGGACGTTGTGGATCCGGAGGATATCGACATGCTCCAGGATCTGATCATCAGCGCCGTCAATGAGGCGGTCAACAACATCGAAACCACGACCGAGAACGAGATGAGCAAGATCACCGGCGGTGTGGCTCTGCCGGGTCTGTTCTGATTTCCATGGAGGAATTCAGTGCTCTGCCGCTTGTGGTATTAGCAGAAAAATTTGCAGCGCTGCCGGGGATCGGAATGAAAACCGCGCAGCGCCTTGCGTATGCGGTCATGGAAATGCCGGAGGAGGATGCGCAGGCCTTTGCGGAGGCGATTCTCAACGCCAAGCATCATATCCATGACTGCCCGGTCTGTCAGAATCTGACCGAGCAGGAGGTTTGCAGCATCTGCAAAAACCCGAAGCGCGACGGCAGCACCGTCTGCGTCGTGGAGGGGCCGAAGGATGTTGCCGCAATCGAGCGCACGCATGAATACAACGGGCTGTATCACGTTCTGCATGGGCTGATCTCCCCGCTGGACGGCGTCACCGCGGAGCATCTGCGGGTTGCCGAGCTGCTGGAACGCATCCGGAAAGGCGGCATTTCGGAGCTGATTATGGCGACGAATCCGAGCGTGGAGGGCGAAGCGACCGCGATGTACCTCTCGCGCCTGTGCAAGCCGCTGGGCGTCAAGGTCACGCGGCTGGCGTTCGGTCTGCCGGTCGGCGGCGTGATCGAATACACCGACGAGGTGACGCTGTACCGCGCACTCTCAAACCGCAGTGAAATGTGAGTGCGGACATGAAAAAGCTGCGCGGGATTATTTTTGATGTGGACGGCACGCTGCTCGATTCCATGGGGATGTGGCAGCAGCTTGACCGCGTCTTTCTGCGGGAAAACGGCATTGAGCCGCCCGCGGATATTTCGGATATTGTGAAGAAGATGACCGTCGATGCATCGTCGGCGTATTTTGTCGAGCGCTTTCAGCTGGACATGACGCCCGCAGATGTCAGGCGGCGCGTTGAGGCGCTGGCCGCGGAGGAATACCGGCAGCATCTGCCGCTCAAGGAGGGCGCAAAGTCCTTTCTGATGCAGGCATCTGCGCAGGGCATCCCGTGTGCGGTCGCAAGCGCGAATTATCCGGCGCTGCTGGATGCCGCATTTGCACGGCTCGGCATTGCGGGCTGCTTCCGCACGGTGCTGACACCGGGTGAACAGCTTGCGGGCAAGCATCAGCCGGATATTTATGTGGAAGCTGCGCGGCAGCTGGGGACGGATCCCGCGGAAACTGCGGTGATTGAGGACGCGCTCCATGCAGCGGAAACAGCCAAGGCCGCCGGGTTCTATACGGTCGGCTTTCGGGACAGCAGCAGTCAGGCGGACTGGGATGCGCTCGCAGCACTCTGCGACCGCGTCACGGACAGCTGGACGACGTTGCTGCATGACGGATTTCTGCAATGTTTTTGAACCGACAGGCTGTACAGGGGAACTGTGCAGCCTTTTCCGGATATGCGGAGGAACAGCGTATGAAACAGTATACAAAAGCGGAATTTGAACGGAATATCTGCGGCGGCGACTGGCGCGCGGAAGGCGAATACATGATCTGGTTCAACATGATCTGGGAGCTGGCAGTCAGGGAAAAGCGGCATCAGTACCGCAATTTTACGGAGTATCTTTCGCTGCTCAGCCTGATTCAGGGCAGCGTCCGGATCTATCAGATGTACGCCTCGCGGTTTCTGGAGGAGGACGACGATCCCGAGCAGCCGCTGCTTGCATTTGATTTGGAGAATCTTGCGAAAGAGCTGCTTGCCAATACCGATCTGGATGCAGTGTATGACGATCCGGATGCGGATGCCGTTGATCCGCAGGCACTGCTCTGTCAGGTGCTCTCGGACAATCTCCGCACAGACGATGCCATGACGCCGGTGTTTGCGATGCTCCGCCGCACGCTGGGCAGAGAGCGTACCTTCGCGGCGCTGTATTATTGCATGAATTATGCGAAATTCTCCGTAGAACCGTGGGAAACGGATGAATACTACTACGGGGATATTGACGATCCGGACGAGCTGCGCGCAGCCGTTGCGGAGAATCAGGATTACGAAATGCGCAAGCAGTATGCGGCCTGCGAGGACGTGGACGGGATTCTGGATATGATCCTGAACGAAACCGACGTGCCGCGTCTGGAAGCCTACGGCTGGCTTGCGGAATATATGTAAGGCGGAGGACGTCATGCTGATTGATTTTCATACCCATATTTTTCCGGAGCATATTGCGGAGCGCAGCGTTGCGGCATTGCTGGCTGGCATCCGCCGCGAGCAGGGCGACGCATACTGCGAAAGCAATACGCTGATTTACCGCCCCGCGACGCTGGACGGGCTGCTTGATCTGATGCAGAAGTCCGGTGTGGACAGAAGCATCTGCCTGCCGATTGCGACGAAGCCCTCGCAGACGGAAACCATCAACCGGTATGCGGAGCAGGTGCGTTCCGCGCAGGCGCTCTCCTTCGGGACGGTGCATCCGGCAGATCCGGACTGGGAGCGCGTGCTCTGCTCTTTGGCGGAGCGCGGGTTCCGGGGCATCAAGCTGCACCCGCAGTTTCAGCAGTCGTATATCGACAGCCCGGAGAGCATCCGTATCATCAAAAAATGTGAGCAGCTCGGCCTGCTTGTGATGTTCCACGCAGGCTCGGACATCGGCCTGCCGCCGCCGCTTTACGCAACACCGGAGCGCATCGCGCATGTTCTGACGGAAACGGACGGCAGCCACATGATTGCAGCGCATCTCGGCGGCTGGGATATGTGGGACGACGTCGAGCGGTATCTTGTCGGGACGCCGATTTTGATGGATACGGCATTCATCTGGAAATTTCTTGCGCCGGAGCAGTGCCTGCGGATGATCCGGAATCACGGCGCAGACAAGATTCTGTTCGGTTCTGATTCCCCGTGGGAGGATCCGGCGGATACGCTGCGTTATCTGCGGTCGCTTGGCCTGACCGCGGAGGAACTGGATCAGATCACATATCAGAATGCGCTCCGCATTCTGGGGGAGAACGCATCAGCATGAAAACAGTCACGATTGCGGGACAGCAGGTTCCGCAGACAGCTGCGCTCGCGCCGATGGCGTCCGTTGCGGATACGTCATACCGGCTGCTCTGCCGGAAGCACGGCGCCTGCATGACAACCGGTGAGCTGGTTTCTGCAAAGGGGCTCTGCTACGGGAGCAAGGGCAGCGCGGAGCTTTGCCGGATCACGCCGGAGGAGCGTCCGATGGGGCTCCAGCTGTTCGGCAGCGAGCCGGAATTCATGGAGGAGGCTGTGCGGCGGATTCTGCCGTTTCAGCCGGATTTCATTGATCTGAATATGGGATGCCCCGTGCCGAAGGTCGTCAACCAGGGGGCGGGCAGTGCCCTGATGAAAACGCCGGAGCTCGCGGAAACGCTGATGAAAGCAGTGGTCAGGGCGGCGGACGGCGCATGTCCCGTCACCGTCAAAATGCGGATTGGCTGGGACGAGCAGCATATCAATGCGGTTGATTTTGCAAAGCGCATGGAGGCTGCCGGTGCCGCGGCGATTACCGTTCATGCCCGGACGCGCACGCAGTTTTACAGCGGCCGTGCGGACTGGAATCAGATTGCGGCAGTGAAGCAGGCTGTTCAGGTGCCGGTGATCGGCAACGGCGACATTACCTGCGGCGCGGACGCGGTGCGGATGTATGCGGAAACCGGCTGCGATCTGGTGATGGTCGGGCGCGCGTCCTACGGCAATCCGTGGATATTTGAGGAGATTGCATGTGCGCTGGCAGGAGAGCCGTTCGCTGCTCCGGCCATTCCGGCACGCTTGCAGGAGATGCTTCTGCATATCCGCATGATTCTGGAACGCAGTGAAAAATCAGAGCAGCTTGCGATGCGGGAGGCACGCAAGCACGCGCTCTGGTATCTGCGGGGATATCCGGGCGCGGCGGCGTTCCGGGCGCGCTCCGCAACACTCAACAGCTATGCCGAAGCAGAGGCGCTCGTGCAGGATTATCTGCATCACGCGGGCAGGAGGGAGGCACCGTGAACGCGAAAATAGCGATCATTGAGGACGATCCCGCGATCAGCCGGATTCTCACCGATTTTTTGCGAAAAAACGGCTGTGACACCACTGCCGCCTTCGACGGAAACAGCGCGTCTGCGCTGCTCAGTACGGAGCGGTTTGATCTGGTGCTTATGGATCTGATGCTGCCGCAGAAAAGCGGCGAGGTGCTGATTCCGGAGCTGCGTGCGCATTCGGATACGCCGGTCATTGTGATCTCGGCAAAGTCCATGCTGGAAACGCGGCTTGAGGTGCTGCGGCTCGGTGCGGATGACTACATTCTGAAACCGTTTGACCTGAACGAGGTGCTCGTGCGGATCGAGGTCGTGCTCCGGCGCGCCGGTACCCAGCAGGCGGATGCGCTGCTGGAATGCGGCGGTCTGCAAATGCATACGCAGGAAAACCGCGTGACCTGGGAGGGCAGGCCGGTGCAGCTGACAGCAAAGGAATTGCAGCTGCTGCGGCTGTTTCTGGAATACCCGAAGAAGGTGTTTTCCAAGGCGAATCTGTATGAGTCGGTCTGGAATGAAGAATATTGCTATGAGGACAATACGGTCAATGTCCATGTCAGCAATCTGCGCACGAAGCTGAAAAAAGCGACGGGACGCGATTTCATCGAAACCGTCTGGGGTATCGGTTATCGGCTGAAGGAGGGATAGCATGTGGCTGTACTGGCTTGCGGGCGCACTTGGCGTCTGCTGTTTGCTGCTGCTTGTGTATCTGCTCCTGATGAAGCGACAGCTGCATAAAATTGCAGAAGAACTGCGCAAAAACATGGATATAGACTACAATCACCGGCTGTCTGTTACGCTGTTTGACCGTTCGCTTGAAACCGTCGCAGCGGAGATCAACCGCAGTCTGGATTATCAGCAGCGGCTGAAATATACGGCGCAGTGTGCGGAGAATCACCTGCGGCAGTCGCTCTCGGATATTGCCCATGATCTGCGCACGCCGCTGACGGTCATCAAGGGCAATTTGCAGCTGATTGCGGGCAGCGGGGAACTGACCGCCGAAAACATGGATTATCTTGCGGTATGCAGCGAAAAGTCAGAAACACTCCGGCAGATGGCAGATGCATTTTTTGAGCTGTCCGTGCTGGAAAGCGACAGCAGGCCTGTCCCGCTGCAAAAGGTCGATCTGACGAAGCTGCTGATGCAGTTCATTGCCGATCACGAGCCGGTGATCCGGATGCAGAATCAGGAGCCGGAGGTCGTATTCCCGCCGCATACGGTGACGGTCATGGCGGATCCGCAGATGCTCGGGCGGATGCTGGAGAATCTGCTGAACAATGCGCTCAGGTATGCGCAGGGCAGCTTTCAGATCCGACTGGAGCAGGACGGCGTTGTGTTTGCGAATACGGTTGTACCGGAAAACAGACCGGATCCGGCGCGGCTGTTTGACCGCAGTTACCGTGCGGAGCCGTCGCGGACAAGCAAAAATGCGGGGCTCGGGCTGTATATCGTTCGGCTGCTTGCAGAGAAGCAGCAGGCAGCAGCGGAGGCTTCGATGGACGGCGATCTGCTCACGCTGCGGCTGCGGTTCCGGACAGAAGCGCCGCAGGCGGAATGAAAGCGGGATTGTGACGCAATACTCTATTATTGGAATAAAACAGGCGCTGACAGAACGATCAGCGCCTGTTTTCTTTTTCATACAGTACGAAAGTCTGGCACACAGAAAAGAATAAGCCGCTGGCGGCGCTTCTCTCCCCTCTCTTGTGGTTTCCTCTCAGGATTCGCGCCGCGGGCAGCGCCCGCCGGCAATTTCCTTCGGGTAAATTGGCCGGTGCTCTCCCCACTTGCCAAGTACACGCCGCTGTTCGCGGCTTTTTGGGCGTGCGTGCTCCCAGCTGCAATGAAACGCAGAGCAAACCGAGAATAACTATGCACACCAAAGACACCCGCAGAACAATCCCGTCAGACTGCCCCGTGAGCTCCAAATCATCCCCTGCAAGTGTTGTAAACTATTCAATTTTCAAGGTGCCAAAGCGTATCCTGTCCCCTGGCGTTCCCGTCATCGGACCGCCTTCATGCGCCGTCCGGTTTCCGCCTTTCTCGCCGCCGCAGTCCGGTCCCGGATTGTCCCGGGTACCTGAGCCTGCGCGTAACGCTCTCTGATCATAGCGCAGAAAAGCAAAAAAGTTGCACGTTTGCGTACAACTTTCCGACAAATGATTTTCATTTAACATTTATATGCGTAGAAATCTGCACACACAGACAGCAAGATTGCGAATATACTGCGTTTTGCGTTCTGATCCGAAAACGTCTTTGCCCGTTCAACAGGGATTATTCTGATAGACAGCATCTCAATTATGAACAATTTGTGAATTTTCAGGGAATTAAGAAATTCTTTATGATTTCCTTTTATCATAAAATCAGCAAGGATATCCGAATGCATCCAAATTGAAACAGGAGGTCAGAACATGTCAGATATTATCATTCAGACGGAGGGACTGACAAAGCAGTATAAAAAACAGCTGGCCGTCGATCATGCGGATCTCAGCATCCGCCGCGGCATGATCTGCGGACTGATCGGCCCCAACGGCGCAGGCAAAACCACGATCATGAAGATGCTCGGCGGGCTGGTGCTCCCGACGGAGGGCACGCTTTCGATCTTCGGCGGCACCTCCGAAAAGGAGCTCGCCCATGCGCGCAGCCGGATGAGCTTCATGATCGAAACGCCCTACGCAAAGCAGGAGCTTTCCGCACATGCGAATATTGAAAAAATGCGGCTGCAAAAGGGCATCCCCGATCCGAAGCGCGTGGACGAGGTACTCCGTCAGGTCGGGCTTTCCGATACCGGAAAAAAGCCGGTATCGAAATTCTCGCTCGGGATGCGGCAGCGCCTCGGCATTGCGGGTGCGCTGCTCTCCAAGCCGGAAATCATGGTGCTGGACGAGCCGGTCAACGGTCTTGATCCGGAGGGCATCATCGAAATCCGTGAGATGCTCCGGAAGCTCAATCAGGAGCTGAATATCACGATTCTCATTTCCTCGCATATTCTGGCGGAGCTCTCCATGCTCTGCACCGATTATGTCTTTCTCAAAAAGGGAAAAATCCTGCAAACGATCACCGCACAGGATCTGCACAAGCTCTGCGGTGAATACTACCATATCCATACCGACAACGACGAAAAAGCGCTTGCCGTGCTGCAAAATCAGCTCGGTATTGAAAAGTGCGATGTGCTCAGGGACGGCACACTCCGGCTGTTTGAGCGGCTGGACGATCTGCCGCTGATTTCGCGGACACTGTACGAAAACGGCCTGATTCCGGTGACACTCCATATTCACGAGGCGGATCTGGAATCCTACTATATGAAACTGGCAGGTGATGACAATGTGGAATCTGTTGAAAGCAACGGCGTCGCAGACAAAGCGTGACAAGATTCTCTGGGCGATTGCTGCGTTTTTCTGTCTGATTGTTCCGGGCCTGATGGCTTTGATGGATCTCGTGATGGATGCGGGGCTCTTTACGAACATGACCGGCAGCGCGGCTGCGGGTACATGGCTCGAATCCACTGCATTTCTGATGCCGATGATGGTTATTATCCTGACGGGACGCATCTGCGGCTGGGATCTGCGGGACAAAACCGCAAACTATGAGATCCTGTTCGGCCACAAGCGGGCGGCGGTCTATTTCTCACGGTTTCTGATTGCTTCGGCAGTCTGTATCTTCTGCGCCACCGTGCTGATGCTGCTTCCGCCGCTGCTGATGGCCGCTGTCAAGGGCTGGGGCGCCAGCATGACCTTCGGGACAATGATGCAGCATTATCTGCTTGCGCTGCCGGTTGTGCTGCGGATCGTGTGTCTGTTTACGATGCTGGCATTTCTGGTTGAACATGATATTGCGGTGTTTGCAATCGGCTTCTTTGTCAACATGGGGCAGATGATCCTGATTGTGCTGCTGGAGGTCAGCGGGAACGGCTTGAAGCTGAGCTGGCATACATCGCTGATCTGCCTGATGCGGAATGTGCTGGACTTTTCCAACACGACAGGCGGAATGCTGGACGGCAAGGAAATCACGGTCTACAAAGCGGCACTGACGCAGAGCGCTGTCACAGAAACACTGCTGAGCGCCGTCGGATTCGGGCTGCTCTGGCTGCTGCTCGGGTACCTGATTTTCCGCAGACGGGATCTGAAATAAGGAGGCTGACATGAAGGATATTATTCGCGCACAGCTGCGGCAGGCGCGCCGCACGACCATGCTGTATATCATCTTTTTTCTGCTGGCCGGATCATGTGCGGTCGGATTGCTGAACGCCACGGTGGACGGCGCCTCTGCTTCCGCAGTGACTGCGGGTGACGGCAAACTGATTGCCGCCTTTTCGCTGATGTTTCTCGGCACGGCAGCGAGCTGGATCTGCGGTGCCGATCTGGAGGACAAAACGGTCAATCATGAAATGACCTCCGGCAGACTGCGCCGGGATGTGTATCTCGGCCGCGTGATCCCGGCAATGGCGGTCGCTGTCACCGGCACGATGGTTCTGATGTTTATGGTGTTCGGGATCACAACGGCACTGGTCGGCTGGGGACATGAGATTCCGCTTTCCAATGCGCTGCTGCGGTTTGCGCTGATGGTCTTCCCGCTGCTGCGGCTGGGTGCGTTCAGTTCGGCGGTCACGTTCGTGACAAAAAACCGCGTAACAGGGTTTATGGTCTGCCTGTACGCTGCAATGTTCAGTCTTCCGGCGGATACACTTCCGTTTGAATGGCTGCGGGATCTGCTCGGAAATTACCTGCTGCTCAGTCCGCTGACCTTCGGAAAGCTCTGCACGTTTGACAGCTGGTATGTCTACGGCTGTGCAGATCTGAAAATGCATTACATCTATTATCCGGAGCTGTCGGGTTCGCTGATTGCAGGCATTGTAATCGTTTCACTGATCATGACAGCCGTGTATCTGCTGCTCGGCTACCATTTCTTCCATACGGATGACCTGAAGTAAGGAGGTGCAGCATGAAGAATCTGGATATTCTGGCAGTGGCTGCCGGTGTCGGCATCTGCATTCTGCTGTACTGCATTGCCGGACGTGCAGAGCGGATCAAAAGCACAAAATGGAAGCTGTTCTGGCTGCTGCCCGCGTCCGTGCTCGCCTTCGCAGGCAGATTTGAGCGTTCGCTGCTGCCGCTGTACGTCGGCATTGTGATTTTGCTTGCGGGCTTTTTCCGGGAGAAAACGGTATTCCGCAGGGGTCTGAGCATCGCGGGTGCGCTGAGCATGCTGGCGTCGGTTCCGGCAAGCCTGCTGAATCCGCGCTACCGCGCCAAAGATTACACCGGTGATTTTCAGAAGGGCTATGACGCAATGCGGGAACATTATGTGCTGACCGAATACAAGGGCATTGACTGGGATGCGCTCTATGAAACCTATATGCCGATGATTGAAGAGGCCGACCGCGAGCAGGATGCTGTGAAAAACTATCTTGCGTGGTCTGGCTTCTGCGGCACGTTCCATGACGGCCATGTGGGCTATTACTGCGAGAAAGAAACCATGGAAGCAGCGGCACGGTCGGTGCTCGGAAACGATTACGGCCTTGCCGTGATGCGGATGACGGACGGCCGCTTTGCCGCGGTCAATACCGAGGAATCGCTCCGTCAGTACGGCATTGCAAACGGCACGATCATCACAAGCTGGAACGGTCAGGTGCCGGATGAAGTCAGCAGGCAATCTCCGGCATGGGGGCTGATGTTCTATTACGAAAACGAGGAAACGGGTTACGAAACGGAGTTCGGCTGCTTCCCGGATATTGACAACGAAATCTTTTACAGCGGGCTGCTTGCGGCGGGCGTCGGCGGGGAAACCGTATCTGTCGGCATTCTCGATGAAAACGGCATGGAGCGGACGGTCACGCTGCCGAAGATCGGGGAATACTATGACCGGCTGTTCGGTACGGTCGAAAAGATCGACCACGGCGTGAACATCGGCAATCTGGAATGGCAGCGCACGGATCAGACAACCGTGCTCCTGCGGATCAAGGGCATGGCATATGATACGCAGTCCTATATGTCCGGGGACGAAAAATCCTACCGCGAGATGAAGGAGAAGCTCACCGAAGCGCTGGAGGAATACAAGGCGGACGGCGTGAAGGACGTCATCATTGACCTGCGCAACAACGGCGGCGGATCTCCGATTATGGTCAAGACTGTCGTTTCGCTGTTTGCGCCGGAGGGAACATATGACTGCTCCGTGGACGGGCTCTGGGACGATGACAGAAAATGCTGGGTGACCGATGAAAACGGCGATTACGTGCCGGGCAAGGCGATTCGCTGCCAGGGCGAGAATCTGCTGGACGGCGGCAGGGTGATTCTGCTGACGAATCAGGCATGCGTCAGCGCGGGTGACTTCATGGTGAAGATCATGCGCGGGCTGCCGAATGTGACGGTCATGGGCTTCACCGAGCCGAACGGCTCCTGTCAGGCCGTCGGCGGCGTGAACTTCCGCGGCGGCAAGCTGACGTTCTCGAACTGCGTGAATCTCGATCCGGCAGGCGGCATTCTCATTGATTCCGGCATTGACCGGCAGAGCACGGATGATATTGACGTGCAGATTCCGTTTGATCTGGATGCAATCCGCGCGATTTTCGACGAGGGACAGGATTATGCTCTGGCTTCTGCGGCGGCAGTGTTCTCATCGACTGCCGAAGCGGACGTCCCCTGAAACCGGAATAATACCGACAAGCAGAGCCCCTGTACATGGTACAGGGGGCTCAGTCTGTCGATAAAATCGGTTATTCCACCCAGATATAAGGCGATTCCGACGGCTTCTGAAGAAGATGCTTCAGCACGAAATTCAGATCGTCCCGCGTGACCTGACCGTATTCGTGTAAACTTGCATTGGAAAGACCGTCGCCGGACAGCTCCGCCAGATGCAGCATATGCCGCTTCATCAGCGTCACATCGCGCGCATCAAGGAAATTATCACAGGAAGCATCGCCCGGACACAGAATCTCCGGCGGGGCTTCTGCCAGTTTCCGCGTCACAATCACGGTATAGTTTGTCACCTTGCCGGTCATGCCGTTCGTGCCGAGCGTGACCGCTGTGCCTTTCTCAAAATCCTGCCGCCAGAAATCATAGGTGACATTGTCCGTGCTTTCTGCGGTCAGACCGTCGCATTTCTCATATCCTGCCATCCACGCAGGCAGTGTTTCATTGCGCTGATCCATGACAATGTATACGGAAATATCCTCCGCCGCGGTGAATGACGCCAGATCGCCGGTGAGCTTTTTCGCATCACAGGGCGTCATGATCTGTTCGCAGCTTTTGGTGCTGATGAGTTCGGTGAAAAATGCGGGCAGACTGCGGAACGCATAGTCGCGGTCGGTGTAGAGCTTTGCGTCAGTCGGCATTTCCTCAACGATTTTCCATTCATACATATAATCATTCGGCCTGAGATCCTTGACCAGCCTGCCGCTGACCGCG
This sequence comes from Oscillospiraceae bacterium, assembly GCA_016281125.1. Classification (GTDB taxonomy): domain Bacteria; phylum Bacillota; class Clostridia; order Oscillospirales; family Ruminococcaceae; genus Firm-04. Next base: position 14,447 of record JAEEIA010000056.1, read on the forward strand.
GGAATCTCCGGCAGGGTGCCGTTCAGATAATACGGCACCCATGCGCCGAGATAGGTCTGCGTATCGAGCCCGTCAGCGGAATACTGCACCGTGCCGCGGACTCTGCTGCCCGTATTGACCGGCGCGCCGTTGCAGGTTGTGCCGTACTCCTTGAACTTTGCATCCTCCGGCTGGTGGCCGCTCATGGACGTCCATCCGGCGCCGGTGATGATGCCCTCATATTGCAGCTGCGTGTTGACGAATGCGACATCCGCAGAGCCGCCCCACGGTCTGCCGAAATAGCCTGCTGCGACCGGCAGCGATCCGGCCGTCACGCGGCATCCGGTGAACAGCGTCCGTTTGGAATCCTTCATCGCGGTGATGTATCCGCCGACACCGCCGGAGCTGTACCCCTTGAAGCGCAGCTCACAGCCGTCGAACACATTTGTGCCGTTCTGTCCGAAGATATAGTCCGTGTTGCCTTCGATCAGGCAGTCCCGGAAATAGCCGTATCCGCCGCCGATATACAGCGTATCCTGGCTGCTCTGGAATGCGCAGCCTTTGAATTCGCAGCAGTCTGCTTCGATGGCCATTGCCGCAGCGCGCTCGGTTGCAGCCTTCTGCTGGACGTCCGCGCCCTGCTGCCGCCGGAACGTGATGCTCTGGCTGCCGGAAACCTCAACGCCGTCTGCCAGCTCCTCGTCTGTGACGTAGCGGTTGAATGAATTTTCAAAGGTAATGTTCTCCGCGCGGAAAAAATTTGCGCCGGAGCGCAGCCGCACCGAGCAGCCCCAGCGCTGGGTTGGCTCGTTCTTGGCGTTCTTCGCTTTTGCAGCATCTGCGCTGTATTCGCCGTTGCTGCCGACGCTGTAATACTTGTAGCCGATACCGTAATACCATGTCAGCGTGACCTTCTGCGAAGGCGTATCGTTGACAAAGCTCAGATACGGCGTATTGACCGTGACCTGCTCGCGGTAAGTGCCAGGCGCAATGTGGATGGTCACGCGCTGGCTTTCTGACGACGGCTTGATCTGCGCCGCCGCGCTGACCGCCGCATTAACGGTGCCGTAATTATTCTGCCTGTCGGGATAACCGACGAAAAGATCCGTGCCTGCTGCCTGAACGGGCAGCGCAGGCAGCGCGGTCAGGAACAGTACATACGCGCTGACCGCAGCTGTAATTTTACCGGTGTGCATTTCAGAATCCCCCTTTTTTCTCTTGTCCGGCATAAACTGCCATTGTTATTATAGCACAGCCGCCCGGCTTATGCAATATCGTACAGCCCTTTTTTACTGTAAAATTGTACGATTCTGCAAATCGGGATGCCCCCGGAGGAGCATCCCGATCAGTTTGTGATTGTGTTGAAGTTTGCCGTCCTGTGACGGTCAGATATGCTTGCGGATCACGGATTCTCCTCGTCAACCGGGAACAGATTGATCTGTCTTGCAATCTTATAGAGCATGAGCGTGATATCTTCCGGCTGAACCTTGCCGTTGCCGTCCACATCCGCATTCTTCTTTCCCTGATCCAGAATCTTAGCTTCCTTGTCGCCGATGATGAACCGGCAGGTCAGCACCACGTCGGAAACATCGAATATGCCGTCCAGTGTGGTGTCACCGGTTCTCGGGCCGATCTGTTCAAATTGGAGTTCATGATCAAATGCATAGTATTCCGCATAGGAGTACGGATATGCCCTGACGGTCACGTCCTTGACGTCGTCAAATGCATAATCATCAATCTCGGTCACGCTTTTCGGAATCGTGACCGTTTTCAGTTCCGTACATCCGTTGAAAGCGTGATTGCCGATGCTCTTGACGGTATCCGGAATCACAACATCCGTGATGTTTTTGTTATATTCAAATGCCTGCTGGGAAAGTGCGGTCACACCCTCCGGAATCTCCGCGACGCCTTCTGCCGTTCCGGCATCAACAAGGATGGTGTTGACAACGACAAACGGACTTTCAGCCCGCTTCTGTTCCAGCCACGGCGTACCCTCGAACACGCGGCCGCCGATCTTCGTCACAGTTTCCGGAATCTCAATCTCCTCCAGTGCGGAACAGTTCAGGAATACTGTTTCGGTCAGCTCCTGCACGCTCTCCGGCAGCGTCACACCGGTCAGCTTTTTGCACTCGTAAAACGCATAGCTCGGCAGAACCTCCAGTTTTTGGGAGAGGACAACCTTTTCCAGATTGTCGCATTCCGCGAACGCATTTGCGCCGATGCGCGTGACGGTGTCCGGCATAGTGATTTCGGTAACTGCCGAATTGCCGCGGAAAGCCTCCGGATTGATGAAGGTTACGCCCTTGGGGATCGCAACAGCGCCTGACACGGTTTTGGCATAAATGAGCATATTATTGACGATGACAAGCGGATTCTCCGCGCACTTTTCCTCCAGCCATGCGGATTTTTCAAATGCGTTGATGTGAATGTCCGTCACCGATTCCGGAATGGTGATGTCGGTCAGCTTTTCACAGGCACTGAACGCTTTGTCGCCGATGGATGTAACCGTATCCGGGAGCCTGATGCCGGTCAAAGCGTTACACTGACAGAATGCAAGGTCGCCGATACGGGTCACACCGTCCGGAATCTGAAACTCCTTCAGCGCAAAGCAGTATGAGAATGTATTGTTCGGAATTTCCGTGATGCTCTCCGGAAGCGTGACGCTTTCCAGTGCCTGACAGCCGGTAAACCAACCGGCCTCGATCGTTTTCACGCCGTCCGGAATCTGAATTGAGGTGATCGCTCTGCATGAATTGAATGCACCGGCGCCGATGTGCGTCACCGTGTCCGGAATCTCAATTTTCTCCAGGGAATAACAGGATTGGAATGCGGTCTTTCCGATGCTTGTGACACTGTCCGGAATTGTCACCTTGGTCAGATTTTCAAGCCCAACAAAAGCATTGTCCGGAATATTCGTGATGCCTTCTCCGATGATAACCTCCGTGATCGGTGCGGGCTCCTCGTTCTTTTTGCGCACCCGCGCCCACGGCAGCGCGCTTCTGTCCGCGCTCAGTTCGCCCTGACCGGTGATCGTCAGCAGGCCGGTTTCGGCATCATAGGTCCATTGGGCGTTGTCCCCCCATGCGCCGCTCTCCGGAATTGTGAATTCCGCAGAAACAAGGAATTCCGCAGGCATGATTGCTGTGAAGTTCATCAGCGAGATTGCACCTGCACTCAGGATTGCCAGTTTACGTAGAGATTTCATAGAAACATTCCTTTCTTGCCAGCACTCAGCTGTCATTTGTTTTTTGAAAAATGGTTTTGTCATGCGTAGGGTTATTCGGGGGCTTTCTGCCGGGGGCAGCAAAAAACCGGCATGATTATCATAACACTTTTTATCAGAATTGTCAAGTCTTGAAACAAAAAATGCGTGCCGACGGCTGTTTATGCTTGTACTTTGTTGCGCTGAGAACGCATCTGAAAAAACAGGCGCCGACCGAAATGGACGGCGCCTGTTCTGCTGCTTTCTGCGAAGCGGGAATCCCCGTTTCTGCTTATCGGCTGCCGTACCGCGGCTGCGGGCGGACAGGCATGGGGTCGAACGAGGTGTTGAACGCGTAGGGATTGCCGGGATCGGGCGCGTATTTTGCAAGCTGCTCCTGAATCAGGCGCAGACCCTCGCCGAACCGCTGATAATGCACGATTTCGCGTTCCCGCAGGAACCGGATGACGTCGCGCACATCGGGATCATCAGCCAGCCGCAGGATGTTGTCATAGGTCGTGCGTGCCTTCTGCTCGGCGGCAAGATCCTCGTTCAGGTCGGTGATGGCGTCGCCGGTGGACTGGAACGTCGCCGCATTGAACGGAACGCCCGCTGCGGAAACCGGATAGATTCCGGCGGTGTGATCGACAAAATAATCCGCAAAGCCCTGCGCCTCAAGCTGCTCCGGCGTCAGCCCCTTCGTCAGCTGGCAGATCACGGCGGAAACAATCTCCATGTGAGAGAGCTCGTACACACATACATGATATACATAAAAAAGAGCGCAGGTCAATCGCCTGCGCTTTCTTTTTCGTAGTAAATAATCGCATCCGGCTGGCAATCAAGCAGCCTGCACAGCGTTTCAAGGTTTTCCCATGCAATCGGCTGATTCTCGCGCAGCTTTTGCACCGTGGATTCGCTCAGCAGTTTATCGCATCTGATGCGGTACGTTGTGAAGCCCTTGCTTTTCAGCGCTTCAAGCACATTGATTTTATATTTCAGTGCCATAATATCACCTCCGATTTTATTATACATCATAATGTACACGATTGCAAGTGTATAAATGCACAAAATGAAGCACGAATGTTCGTGCAGATTGCCTATTGCGAATACACTGCATTTCGTGTATAATAAAAATACGAACAAACGTTTCGGGCGAAAGCCCCTGCCGAAAGGAGCATGGATATGACACTCGCTGATATTAGCAACAACCTCGCAGCGACCTGCGAAAAGCTTGCAAGCCTGCTTGACAATGCGGCTTTCAAAGCCCTGATGCGTGCAGACCTTGATGAGTGCGAGCAGCTGGAAGAAGACCGCGACCGACTGGAAGATGCGGTTTACCGGAACGACCGTGACACGATGACCGAGCTGATTGCAAAGTATAATGAGATCGTGAAGCGGATGCAGTAATTACAGACCGCCCCGCCGGAGGCATTGTATCCGGCAGAAAGGAAAAAGCTATGGAAGCAAGGGAAATCACAATCACCGACATTGAGGAAATGACCGAGCAGGACATCCGCGCAGCATACGCGCCGGATTTTGAAGCGGTACCGGTTAAGGGATACACCGTGTACCTCGTAGATGTTGCAGGCCGCTTCGGGTACAGTATGATTGTATTTGGTGACGGCCGACAGATTAGATGGGCGAATGATTACGAGCTGCATCACGACTATTACATGAAAGAGCACACACGCGCAGACCTGCGGGCGCTGTACATCAAGAAGGCTGAAGCACAGTTGTACACCGAGGAAGAACTTGCACAGCCGCTGAAGGACTACCACGATTTTGAACGCCGCCGCCGGTACATCTCGGAACTGCTGCCGCTGAAGCGCGATTTCATGAGCATGTTTGGCCTTGCACGAAACGCGGAAGAAAAGGCCGCACGCGAAGCAGAACGCGCCGCGCATCCGGTAAACTGTGTATCAGCATACGGATACTTCGCGGAGGCCGACAAGGAATTTGCGCAGCACATTGATGACTTGATGGTTGACCTTGTGACGCACCTTGAAAACACGAGGAACGATTACGAATACAACTTCAAAGCATTTTACTATGAACTCGGAAATCATGAATACCACATCAACACGTATCAAGGAGATTGGGATACGCTCAGCGCCTTCGGACAAATACCGTGGAGAGGCCAGGGCGCAGAAGCGCGGGAGCAGTATTACAAAGACCTCAGCTTCACGGAAACGCAGGTGAAAGCGTTTGAAGCAGCCCGCAAGCAGTTTTTGAAAGACGCGATGAAGAATGATTGGTATTGATACCAAAACAAAGACAACCGGCGGAGCGCAATGCCCCGCCGGTTTTTTTATGTTTCTTTGAAATGCCGCATTGTGATGCGATACAAGCGCGGACAAACTGCTTGCAGCGTGTTCATCAGATCGTCAACAACCGCAAGCACCTGCTCCGCGTCTTTGCCGTGTACTGCGCGTGAAAACTCTGTGCCGGATAGATATGTGATAGCCTCACGGGGCTGAATTTCAATCGCTGCCGCATACGACGCAGCGGAACTGTCAGGCGCTCCGTGCTGCATGTGATCTTGTATCGTGTAAAACGCGGCGAGCTTCATGCATGTGTGCGCATTCGGGTTTCTCTCCCCCTGACACTCTGCGATTGCCTGACGGAGATCGGATTCAGTAATCAAGGGGATTCACCGCCCTTTATACGTTTTCCAGTTCGCGGATAAAGTTGTGAAAGCGCTTGCGCGTGTGCTCGTCCGGTGCATCGTGCATCAGCTCGCGCAGCTCTGCAATCATGCCGTCACGGGCATCATCGCGGGAATAGCGGCCATCACGGGAATATCTTCCCATACGGTCGCGGCGTTCGCTGTGCTCATAATGCGGGTATGTGTTGGAATACCCTGCCTCGTTCATTGCGACAATCGTTTCAATCGACTTGATGCTGTGTGTCAGCTTGTCAACCGTGTCAAGGCTTCCGGCAGTCAGCTCACCTTTGCGAGTGATTTCTTCAAGCTCGCGGCAGAGCATGTCCTTCAGATCGTGGTACACCTGAATATTCATACTGTCACCGCCTTATCAAGCGCCGGTCGCCGGAGTTGAAGGATTTGCGACCACGTATGCGGGAACCGGATACGGAGAGATGCGATTGACAAGATACTGCGTCTGCGCAGTATTGTCGGCCACCAAAGCGGCAGTCTGTGCCGTCTGGCTCGCCGCAAGCGCCTGCATATTGACCTGATTCTGAAGCGCAATGTTTGCGGCCTTCAGATTGTCGATTTCCTGCTGGCACATCTTGTCGAGGATTGCCTGCGTCTGCTCCTGAATTGCGAGGCGCGTTGCTGCGCCTTCCGTTGCAACTGCATTCCGTGTTTCAACGGTTTGCAGTCTGTTCTCGCAGCAGCAGGAAGCGAGCTGCTGCGAAAGGTTTGTCAGCCCTGCCGTGTTTGCAGTCTGCGCGTCAAAGCTGCGGTTCAGGTTTGCGATTTCGTTGCCGTACAGCTGCTGAGCGATTGCGTTCTGTGCGCCGGTGATTGCTGCCGTTGTACCGGCAAAGCCGCCGCAGAGTGCAGTCTGAATGTCGCCAAAGCCGCTCGTCACGGCGTTCTGGATGCCGTTGACCTGCGTGTTCAGCATCTGATCGCGGAAACCGTCGTTGATGTTCTGGCTGTTGTTCATCCACGGATACAGCATATCCATTCCGAGGCCTGCGCCCATTGCTGCACCGCCGAAACCGCCGAGGCCGAAACCGCCCCATCCGCCGCCGAGAACCAGGAGCAGAAGAATCCACGCCCAGTCGCCGCCGAAACCGAAGCCGCCGTTTCCGTAAGAATTGCCCATAGGTGCGACCGGCATAACCATGCCGCCGCCTTCATCTGTGAGTGCCATGATTTGTATTCCTTTCGTAGTAAGATTATATTCAACCGCCCTGCGCACTGACGGGAATATGTGCTGAATATGTAAAGTGTAGTTATAATCTTTTCTGGAAAAGTTGAAAGTTTACCGGCGGAACATGCGGGAAATCATCTGCTGTGCCATGTTGAGCCGCCCCTGCGGCACTCTGCCGGATTGCATCAAGTGCTGCAAAATGCCTTGCGGATTATTATCCATACCCTGCGGAATCTGAATACCATGCTGCCGCAAAAGATTCATGCATTGTTCACGCGGGGTCTGCGGCTGTTGCTGCGGTGCGCTGCTGTTGAGCGTCTGGTAAATATCATTCATCGTTCTTGCTCCCCTCCCCGTATTGCGCGAGAATCGCCTGTATACGGCGTTCAAATTCTTCCCGCGTAATAAAGCCGGAAACATCTACTCCCGCCGCTGTCGCGCTGTCGGGCGCTGACACGGTCTCTTTGCGCTCAGTATAGTCAAATACACGTAGCGGCAGAGGCATTCCGGAGGCATCTGCGGTCTTTATGAAAAAACGATTGCTTTCCGAATCCATCAGAAGAACGGATTGCCCTGCGCCGACCGGATGCGACTTTGCACCTGGCTCGCCTTGCACCCAAATCAATCCGCCTTGCTGCTGTGCCTGCTGAAGCGAATAATTCTGAACCATCGGCAACGGATACGGATATGGTGTCTGCATATATGGGAAAGCCATATTATCACTCCTTCACGAAATAATAAATCGGTTTTTCTGCGCCGCTGTTCCAGCTGTCTATCCAGTTGCCTTCAACAACTGCGACAGCGTGCGTTCCTGTTCCGAGGATATATCTGCCGTGCGGATGATCTGCTGCAAATTCTGCAACAGTTTGCCCGCTGATATTGTGTTTTGTGTATCCGTAAGATTGCAGGAACTCAGTCCATATTGAGTTGACATTGCCCCATATTGTGCAAGGGTATCCGAAAAGGCACAATCCCGCATATACCTTTTTCGGATGCATACCGGTCACGATGCTGATTGCCCGTATAACGCAATCTCCGGTATTTACCCCGCACGGGTTCGCGTTGTACTGTATAAACACGTTCATTCCCCTGATTTCATTATAAATAAAAAAAGGCACCCCCGCAATGTCGCGGGAGTGCCTTTTTGGTGCCGTTCTGGCTGTTCAGTTGTCAAGGTTGTTTTTGCTCGCGCAATTATTCGGGCGACCTGCCTGCGGGATAGAAAAAACTCGGAGCTTAATTCGTCGTATGTTTTCCCGTCAATCAAGCGCCTCCGCAGTAAATTCCGGTCGCGCTCATTGTGGATTGTTTCGGCAATCATGCGTTCAATTTCTGAATTTGTATACTGCATCATTTTCTCCTTTTGTGCTGCGGCGTAAAAGTGCGATTATTTTGGATAGACGGTGCCTTTGTACTGCTTCCCGTCAATAGTCAGTTCAATTTCAACTCCTTTTGCGGGTTCCGGCTCTGTATCCGCAGGCGGATGCGTGCTGCCGTATCCGTTGAGGCCTTTTGCCTTGATTTTTGCAGGATAATCGACATAGCAGTAATCGAGATCGCAGTCGCCTGTCACGCCTGCTGCAGTGCCGACCTTATATTGCCAAATTCCATACGCGCCGGAATACGGGCTTTTTTCGACATCCCAGTGCGCAAGCCAGATTGCATATCTGCTGCGGATGCTTTCATCCGTCAAGTTTGTGAGCGAGCTATACGAGCCATAAAGGCCGACGAAATAGCCTGCTGCCTCTACGCGTTCGAGGAATGCACGGATAATTGCAGAAAGCTTTGTTTTGCCGAGTGCAAGCTGATCTTTCTCCTCAACATCGTAATATATCGGATATTCAAACTGCTTGCCAGCAATAACAGCGATGCAGGCATCAGCTTCTCGGCGTGCTTCCTCCGGCGTTTTGGCGTATGAATACCAGTAAGCGCCGACCGGAATGCCGCGCTTTTTTGCGCCTGCATAATGGCTCTCAAACATGGAATCTTTCTGCGTGCTGTACCTGCCGTATCCGGCACGGACAATCACGAATTCGGCGTTGACTGCATTCCAGTCAACTTTCTTTTGACAATAGCTGATGTCGATGCCCTTTTTCATAGGTGCCGCCTCCTTTCCGATACCAAAATACTCGCGGAAATCGTTGCAGGGGATGCAGTAGTTGCTTCCTTGGGTTTCGTCGCCGTACCAATGCCCAACGCGTGTATCTACATGCGTATATGTCGCATTGATTCGGGCGATGCCGGAAAATCCGACCTCCTGCGCAGCAATGCAGACAAGACGGCTGTCAATCGGCTGTCCGTCCTGGCCGATGCAGCAAATATCCGCCGCTTTGCCGTGGATGTGCTGACCGGTGCCAGACCCGCCGACGGCCTTGTCATGCGACAAGCACCGGAACCCGCTGCTCACGTTAATTGCAGTGCAATTGAGCGCGGTGTACAGCTTTTCGAGCAGCTCCACGAGCTTTTCGTCAAGCTGGAATTCATGCCGTGCGCTGCATTTGCACTGAAATTCCAGTGCGCGGAAGTGCGGAGAGATTTGCTCGGTGTCTCCGTAGTGATATGTCATTTTTCGCCCTCCTTGTCACTGTTGAAAATCCTCAGTTTTTTCAGGATCCCAGCCGCCCATTTTGCATCCGGATTTGTCTCAAGATAGTTTTCCAAGATCGAAACGATCTCCATGCATACAATGTAAGTGAAAACTGCTCCGGATGCGAAAAGCCCTGTGATCTCTGCAAGGCGCGGCTCATCATAATACTGTCCGAGCATACCGATGCCGATTTCAAGACCAATTGCGACAAGCATCACAACGATCTCCATCACCTTATGCAATCCGCCTGTGCGCATCATTTTTGAGGAAACGTCCTGCTTGATGTATGCCTTAATGATGCCTGTGATAAAGTCTGCCAGTGCAAGACCAACAACGATGGTGATCATAATTATGTATTTCATACGAAAGAATCCTCCTTTATTTTGATTAAAGCGCCTGAATCATTGCCCACAAGTCATTCAATGACGGCCTGTACGGTGCATACTGACTTGAAAAAGCGTATTTCCAGCGCTCACAAATCATGGGCTTTACTGTTTTTGCAGTCGTAAACTCGTACCCGGACGCCACACGTATGTTAAAGTAACCCGTGTAATCGGAGGACGGTCCCCATGATACCGGGGCATCGCCTTCGTTCGTGATGTTCACAGAACCGGTCGCTGTCGGGGAACGCAGTTCAAGTCTGTACGAGCTTGAGCCGCCGCTCTCAGGCATACCAGTGAAGTAATACAATCCGGCTGGTATCGTTACCGGGATGCTAAAAAAAGCCGCACCGGAGCCGGTGTTTTTGCCGGTAAGCGTGATTGAATAGTCATCGTTTACCGTAAAAATTACCCCGTTGATTGTCTGTGTTTGTGCAGCGGAAATGTTGAGCACGTTCTTAGCGCCCTCGTTTATCAGATTTACGATTCCCGCCATTTGCACAGCGTCCGCTTCTTCACGGGTTTCTATTTCGTCCGAAAGCTGCGCCGGCAATGCGTCGATTTGCTCATATGTGCTTGATTTCATCTGACCTTCAGCCATTTTTCAAATCCACCTCCGTATGCAATACAGCGCCATTCACATCTGATATAATCAGACCGTTTTTATCGCGCCATACAAATGATTTTACTTCCGGCTGAATCTCTGCAACATGTACTTCTGCCGGTAAATTTGTCGGTCTTGTGAAACTGCGCCGGTTTCCGACGCTGAAAGAAAGCGTGCGGCCTGTGATGCCGTCTTTCTCCGTTTCCGTGATTTCCAGATACACCGAACCGCCTAAGCGTTCATCAGTCACCGTGCCTTTGTCGCCTACCTTATACCGATACATCTTTGAGATGTCCTCGTATACCGGATTATTTATTGAATCCGAGATGTTGAATTTGTAAGCGATAATAGGCTGACAGTACCGCCAGAAATAAGAGCTTGCATATTGAATCAGCGCGTCAATATCCCATATAGGCTGTCTAAGGCTTCTGACAATGTTATGCGGAATTTGCCGGATAGGAAACGACGAGGGCGCCCATGAGCAAGCCCAATATGCTCCCCATCCGTTCGTAATCCGGAGATATGAAACCATCGACTGCACATCAACCGTCTGCTGAATTCCGTATAGGTTGTTACCTACGCGCAAATCAAAGGCGTTTTCTTCGGAATCCTCCATTTCGGTATTGACAGAAAAATAGAAGTTGTCACGGAACAACTTTCCGCCCGTGACCTCCGTTAGGCCATTGCTACCGAGAATTGCGGCGACTGGTGTCATGCCTTCCGTGACCTCGCGGAGATACGAGATGCCGGTGATGTCACTGCCGTACTGAAACAGAAAACTGTGCGCGTCGCTGCCCGCATAGTAAGTGGACATCATCATGATAGACCGGAGCACTTCTTCGCCGGTTGAACCCGCAATGAACGGCGGCTGATCATCCAGCACGCCTTCAAAAATCCATCCGTCAGACAGCTGATAGAAAACATGCTCAGCCGTGACATCCACGGTATGCGCCTGATAATCCCGCGACACCTGCACGATTGTGAAAATTTGCCCCAAAACTTTCAGATAGTTTCGTTCGAGCAACAATTTCCATTTCCCGTCCTCGTCCATAGGATGCTTCATGCGCACCGAATATTCACCGTTGAGAACCTCATGCACAATGCATTCCGTCGGGCATAAGATAGCCAAGCCGTTTGAATTGAAGTCGCTTCTTTCGGATTCGATGTCAAACACACTGATATACGGATTCTGGTCGACGATATTCACGCGAAGATGCGGAATGCCTATCATCAAATCGCAAAACGGATAACCTGCGTTATACGTTCCTTCGATGTGCCAGATGCCGCCGCCGACCGGCTTTGTTAAGGTGCGTCGAGGATAATCAATAAATTCTGTGTTTGTTAGTGTAGGTTGTCCGTCTATCTCCCAGATCACCCACATAAGCTCACCCCCTTATGTGTCAGGTACACCGATAGGAAATCCGTTGTCATGCAGCCATTCCTCGTCACGAAGCTGCGCGTCCGTGCATACCAAGAAATTTGCATTCGCAGGAACGGTCACGGATGACGGATCGTTGACAGCCAATACTGACGGATAGCCTTGTTCTGCCGCCTGAATTGTCTTTGCTGCGTTTGAACCGCACCGGAACGCCGATGCATGAGCGCGGAGCGTGATGTGCAGCGCTGTAATATCATCGCCATACAAGTCAAACCATGAATACGATGAACCGGAGTAGCTGTTTGTGTCCTGCCTGATTTCCGTGAACCCCTGCACAGCAACCTTGAAATTGCAATAATCCTGTCGGTGACCGAGCGAAATGCTTTTGACACCCGCCGCCGTACCGCGAATCATCTCAAAGTTGCAAGCAGAGCAGTACATTTCCATGTCGCCAAACATCGCAACCGGTGACGCGCCCTGCGCTGGAATAGCGACCATTGCGGAGAACTGTGAACCTGAGCATTGAACATAATTCTGCGTAACAACTTGACCGTCAATCGTGTTCACCCGATACCCGCCACGGAATAAACAATCTTTCGGGTACGAATTGTCTATCACCATGTTAATCAGATGCAGCGCGTTCCAGAATTCCAAACGTGCTTGACCTGCTGCCTGTGTACTAGTAAAATAGAAATATGAATTCGTCAGTTTCAGATTCTTGACCGTTGTTCCGCGCCCGTAAATCCTGTCGCATTTGATTTGAAAAATTGTGTCAGTGTACCCCTCCGGATGCGTTTGCCCGACATCCCACTCGCCAAACTCCGGACAATAGACCTCTGTATCGTCATGCGTGATAGCTACAAGGAACTCGTCCCACGATGTCGGGTATTCTTGGTACTGGCAAAAAGACATCAGTAACACCTCCAATTCCCGATGACGGTACACCCGCTGACATGCGCTGACACCTGCACAACGTTGTTCCCGACGCCGAACAGCGGCAGTTTCCCGCTTGTCTTTTCCATGATGCTGATGTTCTCGTTGTCCACGGTTTTGTAAATCAGCATCCGGTTGCTGTCTACTGTTATCAGGCCGCTATCGGTGATTGTCAGCGTGTCGCCGTTCGTCGTGATGTACGCGCCGCCGGATGCTGTGAATTTCAGAATAGGTTTGCTGTACCGCGTGCCGTTGTTGACAATTACTCCGTCCTGCGGCAGCGGGAATTCGTCGTTGTTCACGATGTACCGGAACGGCGACAGCGTCATGCTGATTTTGTAATCAATGCGCATCCCGTCCTGCCGTACCGTCGGCTGAATGCCGTCTATCGTCCTGATCTTGAAGTAAAATCCGGAATACCGGCTGATTTGCAGGATTTTTCCGGATTGAATCCACGCGAAAAGCTCCGTATCATCGAAATCCGCGCTGCGTGACATCGGGAATTTATAGCAGTTCAGCGTATAGCGGACATTTTCGTAACTGTCATCCGAATACACGCCGTCCTCGTCAGAGCCGAACTTAAACGTTGTATAACGCTTCCGCGCCATCGGCGGAATCTGCGGGGTATCGCAGTAAAGTCCTTTTGTGTCGCAAAGCACGCCGTCCAACTTGAACCAGTCTTTGCTCGAAACAACCAAACTCACGCCCACACACCTCCCCGATAGCCTAATCCGTATCCTCTGGATTCACGGCCTTGCAGATCTGCGAGCTGCGTGCTGATCTCGTTTATCATTTGCGCGACCGTGCTGCGCGTTGTGGATTCATCCATCACGCCGGTGCATGTCAGATTCACATTGATGTTTTCAACATGCACGCCGCCTGTCATTCTGTCATTCAGTTTGTCTGCGAATTTATCCATCCATGAGGTGTTGCTGTCAAGCGGAAGCAGAACCTCGTCGCCGTTTTCACCGACAACATCATTTGTCAAAAATGCCGGACGGTTTGCATAGAAACCGGTTGCATGTCCGTTTGCTCTCAAATACGCATCAATGCCGGCCTGCGGTACACCTGCAAGCCGCATCCCGCGTGCAGTCATTTCAACATCGTACGAATCGTCGGAATCAACCTCTTTTTCCTTTTCTTTGGCGTATTCCTCCGCAGCATCGTTGATCCACTTCCCGATAATACCGCCGGTTGCCATGTTATGCAGGAAAGCCTGACCGAGCCGCTTGATGATTTCATCCGCCGTGTCGTAATAGTCAATCTCGCCGACGAAGCATTCCGCCCATGCGCGGGCAATTTCAACCATCAAAGGAGCAACGCCGTTTTCAAGGATTGATTTGATTCCCTTTGCAAGAGATTTCAATACCTTTTTCGCGGCATCCCAAAACGCTTGACGGTTGTCCTCGTCAGAAAAGTATTCACCGAGTTTTTCAATAATCTGCTTTGCCGCGCCGAAAAGTCCACCCTCTCCGTCTTTATCCTCTCCGAGCAATGCCTGTTCGATACCGTCAACCAGATTTGCAATGATATCCGGTGCGCTCTTTACAAAGGCATTGATTGAATCTTGCGAAAGCAGACCATTAATCAGCGCGCCGATGATTTCATCAGCCTTTTGCACGACAACTTTCAGATTATTCGGATTCGTGATAGAAACGGCAAACTGACCGACAGCAGCAGCAGCACCCTTTGTGATTTCAGTGATTGATTGCGTGTCAATCTTTTCAGGGAACAGCACCTTCACAATCTCTTTTGCGGATTCCTTCAGCGATGTAATCAGCTGCGGGAAAATCCGCACGATTGCCGTGCTGACGCTTATAATGCCCTGTGCAACAGATGGCACGATAGCCGGTATCAACTGCGGCAAACGCTCCGCAAGGCCTGTGACAAGCATAGACGCGCCGTTGATAATCGAAGGGAGCGTCTGCTCAATGATAGCAGGGAGTTCCGGTGCGATCTGATCTGCAAGCTCTGTCAGCCCTTCTGTCAGGCGCGGAATAATGTCTTTCAGGTTGTTTTTGATGTTACCGATTGCATCCTTCAGAACCTTTGAAAACTGCGCCGGACTGCCGGTGCCGGTCAAGAAGTTTTGCCATGCGGCCTTCATGGAAGCAATGGAACCGGAGATTGTGCGCGATGCTTCATTGTGCGTTGTACCGGCGATTTTCATTCGCTCCTGCATAACGGAAATCGCGTTCACAATGTTCCCGAACGACATGGAATCTGCATCAACCGTGACACCGAGCTTTTGCATTTCCTCGTTCATTTGTGAAGCGTCAACGATAAGGCGCTGCATTTCCTCTTTCGTACCGCCGTATCCGAGTTTCAGGTTATCCAGCATTGTATAATTCTGCTTGCTGAATCCCTGGTATGCGTTCATGACAGATTCCATACTGCTTCCGTATGTGTTGACATTATCAGCCATGTCAATAATCGCACGGTTTGCAGCATCTGCCGCCTTTTCTGTGTCGTTGTCAAGCGACTGAAGCAGCGATGCGGAAAAGCTCGTGACCGTTTCCATGTATTCATTCGCGGAAAGGCCTGCCGTTGTGAATGCCTGATTTGCATAATCAAGCACCTTGCTCGCAGAATCACCGAAAATCTTTTCAACACCGCCGCGCAGCTGTTCAAAGTCTGCAACGGCATCAAGGCTTTTCTTCGTCAAGGCCGTAACAGCTGCGCTCGCTGCGCCGATGCCTGCCGCTGCGGTTTTGCCGACACCCGCAAGCACATCGCCGATTTTTCCTGCTGCGCTTTTCAGGCCGTCACCAAACTTTGAAAAGCTGCTTTTTGCGCCTTCCAAGTCTTTTTCATAGCCTTTTGTATCAAGGCTGATTTTTGCAAACAAATCAAATACGTCCATCGCGCTCTCCACCTCCTAACTTTTCAAATTCACTGAGTACGCAGTCTGTCACTGCTTCAGCGCTTATTTCCGGCGCGTTCGTGCCGCGAATGATGTCATATAACCTGTCATGTATAACGCCGCCTGACAGCGTTCTCACGCATTCTCCGATGTATCCCCAGCAGATGCACTCGCGCTCGAACCGGTCTGCGCATTCTGCAACGTGCTGTCCGATGACTTCATCCCCGAAAAGATCGACTTTGCGGAGGTCAATGCTTGTAAGATATTCTCCGTATCTTTGCCACCCAAAGCAGCCATTTTGATAAAAAAATCCATGACGCGCTCAGATGTAAGGCAGTCAAACAGGATGTCAAACATTTCCGCAGGGTCAAGCTCCTGCGCCTGCTCCGGTTCCATAAACGCGACCAGGCCGACGATTTCAACCGTCTTTTCAACATTTGCGTCAAGGACTGCATCAAGGATTTCGGATACGAACTCATGTGATATTGCCTCTTTACCGGCTTCATCCTGTTCTGCATATTTCTTCGCCATTCTGTCGCGAATGCCGCTGATGTTCAGTAAATCATAATATTCCTTTGCCTGCTTGCGGATTTTGTTTGCCTGCCGCAGGAACTCCGCCGCTTTGCAATTTGCAAGCGTTTTGCGCATGGTATCGTTCGCCATAGTATCATTTCCCCTTTATGCAGTTAAAAGCCCCTAGAAATGCATTCTAGGGGCTTTGTCGTGTATTTAGTTATGCACCGGCGCTCGTAACATGCACGAGGCAGGTGTCCGTCGCGGTTACGCTGCCGACAGTAATGCTTGCGGTGATCGTAGCAGTACCGGCGGCTTCGCCAGTCACAACACCGCCGGATGTTACCGATGCCTCCGTAGAATCATCGGAACTCCATGTAACCGTTTCACCGGAAGGCGTTGTCGTTGCCGTGAGGTTGAAACTGTTGCCGACAGCAACGGAGATTTCGTGGTAGTTCAGCTCCACATCGACCGCCGGAATGCTGTAATACTCAACAGGGATCACGGAAGGCGCTTCGATTGTGCCGTAACCGGTGATAGTCACCTGGAACGTGCCTTTGCCGCCCTTCTGCGTTGTGAGCGAAATGCCGCCCGTGGAAAGAGCATTGCTCAGCATAATTGCCGCAAGGCCGCCGCCGACACGCTTCAGAATCAGCGCGAGGTTCTGGAAATCGGTTTCCGTGTTCGTGTTGAACCGAGGCGCGACTTTGTTGCCTGTTTTGGTTGCAAAGCCGAGCAGGAACTTGAACATTTCAGCGGTGCATTTCAGCGCCGTGAATGTGATTGTCGGATTTTCATAGCCTGTGACAACGAGCGTTTCCTTCGGCAGAATGTGAATGTTGTTCACATCTTCCGCAAGGTTTACCGTTGTCAGATTGAAATTGTGTCCGATATTGCCGCTTGTCGCGCACAGAATATCAGACGCGGACGGAGTTGTGAATGTGCTCGGATTGAAATTCTTGACGATAACGCCGGAATCAAACACCATTGAGGCGAATTCTTCCTGCGTAATCACATCCCAGTCCAGAACATTGACCATTCCCATTTTATCACTCCTTTCAGTGATTTGTGTAGAAGCGGACTGTAATATTCATCAGTTTCCGCTTAATCATATCGTCTGACGGGTCGCCTGTGCTTTGCGCAAACGGCGAACCGCGCATAATCAGGATATAGCCGCCATCAACCGGAATGACTTTGCCACTCCTGCCGATTGCTGCGGAAATTTCCTCGACTTTTGCATTTGCTGCCGCCCACGAGGTTGACCGATACCAGAGCGAAAACGTGAGCGCGGTATCGTACTCACCGAAAGCATCCGTCATCATCTCATATGTCAGGTATGGGAATGACGGCGGGTTTTCAAGCGCGTAAACGCTGTTTTCCTCCCATGCATCCAGCCCGAAGCCGGAGAAGAAGCTATACAGCGCCGCCGCTTTCGTTGCTGCTGTTGCTGGCATCGTTTGTCACCTCCGGTTCTTCGATTTCATTGTCCGGTATCGTCCATAATTTGGCGGATACTGCACGCATGTTCAGACCCGCAGAGGCAGGCGTGTGATTATCTTTGCCAGAGGTTGTCACGCGGAAAGTCGTTCCGTCGCCCAAACGTTTCACAACATCATTGAACTCCAAATCAACTTCGCGCCCCGTGACAATCGTATACAAGTCATCCACGCCTTCAGCCTGCGCACGTTTTGCCTGCACAGAGCTGTCAAATCTCAGCGCCGCATTGAACGTTGCTTCGGATTGCGTCCACGTTACAACCGGATTTCCTTCCGCGTCGCGTGTATGGCTTTTATCCATGAACGCGAATGATTCCTTGTATTCATCAAGTAAACTCATAACACGTTCAACCTCCGAAACGCCCGCAGGCGATAGCCGAACTGATTGACCCATGAAACAGCAGCGGATGCGCCTGCACTTTGTCCGCCGCTTCCCTTCTGGTATGAATACCCCGCGAAGGATTCAGCGGTGAAAGGGCTCATGTTTGCGCTGTCTGCCGTTTCGTTTTTGGCTCTCCATGCATCAATGTCCGTACAAAGCTCAATAAATGCACGCGGCACAGACATTTCCCAGATTGCGCCGGTAAAGGTTTCATCTGTCAGCACTTTGAGCGAATCAACTGTATTGCAGTACACACCGTCGTTCATTGCTGAACCAACGATGCGGAAGTATTGACCAGGCTGAATAAAATCAAGCGGTGCGATGGAATGACCGCTGATCTCATATACTCCGGTATGAATAAAAGTCCTGTCGGCCTTTTTTGTTGCCGGAGCGAAGTAATTTCTGCACTCTGCACAGTAAACGGATAAATCCATCACACCGCCCTCTTTCATTCGTCTTTTGGCTTTCTTTTGCGCTTTCGCGGTTCATGCTCCACGGGAACAGGTTTATCAGCGGATTCTTCGGCATCAGCTGTTTCGCCTGCGCCACGTACCTCCTCGATCAGAGCGATGCCGCGCTTGTTTTGCGTTCCGGAAAGCTCTTTGATTCGGTTTGCATCCACCGACAAGCCCGCACGCGGGAATTCATCTCCCGCGTGGTACGGATGCTCGTCATCCTGCAAGTCGGTGAAATAGGCCAGCACGCGATATTTCATCAGGCCTTCTTGTCAAGGTCAGCAGAACCCGCAGCCTGTGCGCGACCGGTGCTGTCAACCGCTGCGACGGTGATCTTTGTCGCAGTTGCCGCCGGAGAAATGTTCGTGCCGGTTGCATCGGTCAGCGCAGTCCAGCCGGTCAGCTTCTGGCCGTATGTGACGACCGGTGCGGTAGTTGCTGCACACTTATACACCCACTTCTCGCCAGTACCGAGCGTATAGCCTGCAACAGAAATCACGGAATCGCCGGATGCCGTTGCTCCGGAATCCGTAGATGTAACCGTTGCAGACGCGAGCGCCGGAGTGCTGTCGATGATGCCATTGACAACGCCGTCCGCAAACTCAACGAGGAACTGAATGCCGGACATCACCAGAGTTTCGATCTGTGCGCGTTCCTTGTTCGGATTGCCAGTGCTGATGCCGATGAAGCCGGTTTCATCAGTTGTAAGATCGAAGGAGCTTGCGAGGTCGCCGTTCATGGTGATGTAATACAGAATCAGGTTCTGCTTTGCCGTGGAAACGACATGACCTGCCGGAATCTGCGAGGACATCACAACAGTGCCGAGGCCGAGGAAATCTTCGATATAGGTCATACCGAAAGCGGTCTGAGTTGTGATTGTTGCCGTGGCCAGGTAATCAGCAATCGTCAGCGGATTGATGAAATGGCAAACCTCAACGGCATCATCCTCAAACAGAACCTGAAGCTGACCCCAGCTCTTTGCGAGCACTGCCTGAAGCGTGGAAGCGCCGACAACAGTGCCGTTGATGCTGCTCACGTAATCGAAATAATCACCGCGAATCTTCTTCTGCACAAGCTGAAGCAGCTTTGCATCGGTTTCGCGGAGTGCTTCCTGTGCGCCGGACTTCTTGATAGCCTCGGCAGTTGTGGCCTTGCGCCACTTGTTCAGCGTGATCTCACCGACGGCCTCCTTTGTACGTGCCATCTGCGACAGCGGGATAATTTCGCCCTCAGGCACCGCGCCACTCTGAAGCGTGCCGGTGCTCTTGTACACGTACATCGTGGTTCCTTCCTGCATTGCGATAGTCCGTGTCACGCCGAGGGCTTCACGGAACTTCTTCAGGACATTGCCGGTAAACTGCAGAACAAAGTCAACCTCGCGCACTTTCGCCATTTGCGAAGCGCCGGTGATATTGGTTTCTGCTGCGTTTGTGACATTAGTAGGCATAATTCAAACTCCTTTCAGAATTCAGATGCCGAAAAGATCATGATTTTCCGCAATCGCCTTCTGACGCGCTGCGGTGTCCGTAATCTTCATGATTTCGTCCTTTGTCATGGTCTTTCCGGTTGTTGTGGAAGGCGGGTTCTGTGCCGGAGCGCCCTGCTGCGTTTGCTGCGGAATGAAATCAGACCATTCCTTTTTGATGCTCTCCGTCAGTTTGTCCGCGTCCTTGATCTTCCCGTCGCTATCAAATTCGATGCCGTCAAAATCGGAAACACGCAGCACAGCGTCCAGCCGCTTTTCAGTCACACCGGCATCTTTTAGGAGCTTGCGGTATGCCGCCTCCTTCTTTGCCTTTGTGGCCTTTGTTTCGGTGTCCTTTTTGTACGCGTCGAATTCCTCTTTCAGCGCCTCGTATTTGACCTGATACGGGTTCTTGCCGCCGTCCTTTGCGGCCTGTGCTTTGATGCCGTCGAGTTCCGCCTGTACTCCGGCGAGCTTTGCGGCATCGGATTTGAACTTGTCGCGTTCGGTTTTGAGCGCGTCTGTGACCTCGGTGTGAACGGCGATGATTTCATCAGCCTTTGATTCATCAATACCGAGAGCCGTCAGAAATTTCCTTGTAAGACTTGCCATGTGTTTTTCCTCCTGTACTTCGGGCGCGGTGCTTCGCGCTTTGGAATTGTATAAAAAATCAGCGACCGCAGTGCTTTGCAATCGCTGATAATTTATCGGTTATTTGCCCGTCATGAATTTGGTGATAATTCGCTTGTATTCGTCCGTATGCTCGGACGCAGCTTTTTTCAGGAAGTGTATCGGATACAAACCACGTGTCCGGTGCGCTTTGCCGCGCCGGTCGTAGTATATCCACGGCGTTTTCCTGCCGCCTGCCTGGCTCGCATAAATGCCGGTTCCGAGTTCGTGATACGGCGCATATTCAAGGTTCGTTCCGATGTATACCTCGCTTTGTACGACCGTATGAGCAACACTGTTCCGCAGCCTGCCGGTATCCACGCGGGAATTATCCTTTTCGCCGTATTTCGTCAGGTCTGTTTTTCCATACACAAGCGAATCCGTGATAACCTGCTTTGCATGGCTTTCCGCCTGCTGGCCGATTGCTTCAAGCGCTGCCGCAAGCTGACTGTGAAACGCTTGCAGCACTTCGCCGGAGTTGTCGGTGATCTTTACATCGAAATTCCCCATGATATCACCTTCTTTTCAGGAACATAAAAAAAGCGCCCGTTTACGAGCGCTTAATAAAAATCAGTTTACTCAATGTCGATTTGCGGATCCATGTTAATCGTGCTTTCACACACTGCACACTTGAAACAAGTCGCTTTTTGCGGAGGTGTTTTTATTGGATATGGAATGTAATATCCTTTTTTGCAGCGCCTGCAAACAACTTCATCGCCGCGCCGAAGCGCGATCGTGATATTAACGCTTTTTTCTTCCATTTATTTTCCCGCCTTTCCTCCATTTTTTGTCTGAGTACACCTTTTGAACTTCGTCAATTATCAGCCGCAGGTCTGCGCGCGATAGCTTTTCAACGTTTCGAGCATGTTTAAGCTCCTGTGCAACACAAACGCATTCAGCCCATTGACATTCGCCTATTCCGTATCTGTAATGAGTTGTTTCGTGGATTATTGTTCTTGCAGCCCACAAAACGCTCTTGCAGTTTCTAAGGTTTATCTCTATAATGCCGTTTTCCTCGTGTCCTCTTACACCAGACGGATCGTCATAATCCTCAAACTTAATCGGTTCAGGAAGTGTCTCAATTATTTGCAGCGTTTCGCGCCCGATAGCCGTTGTTTCCAGATTATCGAGTATTTCTTCCGCCGTATATTTTGGAGAAGGCAAATCGTTGAAATTCAGCATTTCAAGAGGCCTTGCTAAGTTTATATTAGCACGACTTTCAATAAATGTAAAGTCCTTCGTCTGAAAATCGGCAGAATAACCATATGCAGGATTATCCGGATTCACACGCGGCTTTTTCGGCTCCGCCTTGCGCCGTTCGTATTCTTCCTGCTTTGCATACTTCCACTCCGCATAGGACATCCCGTCCGGATGCGTTTGCGCTTTGAGCATCAAGCTTTCTTCAAAGCCCTTGACCCAGCATAAAAGCGTGCAGCGGCAGTTCCAGACAAGCCCCTGCGGTGCGTATGGGTCGCCCGCGTAGAGTATTTTTTGCCCGTCAACTTCAAACGGTTTGTCAACATCGCGCCGCTGGCCGTCAAGCATCCTGTGCGTGTGTCGTGTGCGACCGTCAAGCGTTGCACACCATTCGATTGTCAGATCTGCGCCCGCTGCTTTAAGCTTGCGGTATCCGTTGTATCTGCCGCCGTTTTCGGCGCTTGTCGTTGCTGTGCGTGCATTCCGAATCGCAGTGTTTTCGTTCATACCGGCGACAGAAGAAACAAGCCGCAAAGCAATGTCCTCTATCTTTTCGCCTTGTACAATCGCCTGCGTCATTGCGCTTGTGAGCTGTTTGGTGTTCCACAGCATATCTTTCGGAACGTTTATTTTCGCCTCAATAGGCATCAGCTCCGGTTCTTCCTTCAGCAGCCTTGCAACCGTTTCGCGGTCGTACAGCGTGAAGGATGTTTGGAACCCGCCTGTGATTTCGCCCTGATACAATGCGTAATTGAAACCGGTTGCAAACACCTCCGGCAATTCGCCGTTTATAATGCCCGCTGCGATCTTGTTCGCGTTCGTCATATCCTCCGCAAGAACAGCCGCTTGTTCATACCACCGTCGACCGGTCGCAATGTGTGAAATCCTCCATTGCTTCCATTCTGCCGCCGACATTTTTCCTTCTGCGACCATTTTTGCACGTCGTTCGTCCTCTGCAAGGAACTGCGCCAGATAATCATCCGCCTTTTTCTTCATTTCCCGTGCGGCCTGCAAGTATTCTTTGTGAACCTTGTGTTCCATGCGGGAAAGGATGCCGTCAACTTCTTCGCGCCCCTCGTCTGCGCTGCGTGCGCTGTACGGCGGGTAATCGGGGCGCGGTATCAGTGCCGCCATACATTATCACTCCGCGCTTGTCGGCGCTGTCTGCGGCTGATTCGCAAGGTTAAACCGTGCGAGGCCTTCATCCTGCATACGTTGCAGCACTTCCTCGGTCAAATCCACCTTCCCGAGCGCTTCAAGCACCAAACGGGTCGCGGTTTCCGAATCAATGAACTGCGCCGCCTGCGCAATGTTTGTGATTTCCTCGCTGCGGTTTGCTGCGCGGTCATACTTAAAAGAAAACTTTTCATCCGCTGAAATGCCAGCAACAACAAACAGCCGCTGAATGAAGTCAATCACCTGGTATTCAAACTTTGCCGTCTTTGCATCGAGCTTCTGATATGCCGCTTTGATCTGCGTCGCGGTGATATTGCCGGAACGGATGCTTTCCGTATCTGCTACCATGAAATTATCATCGAGCAGGCGCTTGATGCGCGTGATGCCCGTTTCCGTGCCGTCAATGGGCGCTTCGATTGTGTGCGGCTCTGCATCCGCCCCGTCGCCGTTCGGGTTGTCAGCGTGTACGACATGCGATTTCAGCAGGTTTGCGATGAACGCCTCGTCATCCGCTTCATCCATGCCGTTGCAGTTACGGAGAACCCAATAAATAAGATTCCCCTCGTCCACGTTGTTCACCATCTTGCTCAGCATCAGGTCGTATGCGTCAAGCGCGTTTTTGTTGCCGAATAAAATGCTGTCGTGGTTGATGTAATACAGCGGCACAATCGGGAAATCCGGATAGTTTTCGCCGCCGGTTATTTCCGTAAGCGCCGAATCCGGATAGCTTGCGATATTCAGCTTATAAGGCCGCTTCGGCTTGTCAATCTGCATATCCTCGCCGACAGCCTGCACGTATTCCGTGAATCCGTCCAGTTCATAAAGAACCGCGTGCAGCGGCTTGTCCTTGTCGAGCTTCCAATACCGGATTCCGGCCTTGACAGCCGATGTATCTTCATCCATCAGCGGGATAAACTGCAAAAACGGGAATACTTCGATGTGATCTTTGTTCCAGAAGCCCCATGCAGCGCCATAGACCTGCGCGTCATCTGCAAGCTGCTGCATTTTGGTGTCAAAGTCACTGCCGAGCTTTTCCTTTACGCTGTCGCTGTCAAAGCTGACACCGTTGCCGAGCAGATACTGCGTTCCCTCTGTAACAGCGGAGAAGAAATACCGGCTGAAAATCTTATGGTTAGGCGATACGTTGTCGATGTGCGCATGTCCGAGCATATCCCAGACAAGTTTCTGCGCCCGCATGATAGTCGGGTTCTCGCCGCGATAATACAGCTGCGCATCCTGCGCGAACCGGAATGCCTCGGAGCTTTCAAATTTGCTGATGCATTCCTTGATGAAGTCCATGCGCAGCCGGTCACTATCACCGACAGCGAGTAAATCCTGAAACGTTTTCAATGCGCTGCACCGCCTTTCAGTCTATTGATGCACGCCGTTCCGCGTGCGGCTTTGTTATGTTCAGCGTGAAAACCATGTACCGCATGGAATCCATCGCGTGGTCGTTTACCTTTACCGGCTTATCATCGCCGGATTTTTCATCCCAGGTGTAATTCTGGATTTCAAAGACCGTTTTTTCACAGTCGGGGTTCAGCTTCAGCTTTCCGGTATGCAGTGCGGTGCCGGTTTCGCGGATGCCGTCGTTCACATCGTTGTTCGCCTTCAGAACCTTGTAATACCTGCGCTTCATCAACAAAGCAATAAAAGAAGCCGCCGACGGGTCAATGATCGTCAGCAGCTTTTCACCTGGTTTCAGGAACTTTACAGCGTTTTGATTCTGCTCGCAGCCGTCCGGCGTGTAACCTGCAAGGAATGTGTCAAGATCGTTTGCGTATTCCTCGTCGGTTTTCTGCACGCGTTCAGCTCTGCCGGAGTAGTAATACTCGCGCAGCTGATGCCATACGTTTCCGAACTTTCCCCAAAGAATAGCGGCGAAGGCGTTTTGCGTGCCGTAGTCGATTGACAGCGCATATTTTTCAGCCTGCCGTGTCGGAGGATATTCCAGCGCATCGCTCCACATCGGATATATCAGGCCTTCCGCCTGAACCCACTTGCCGAGGATAAACCGGTCGTAAAAAACGCCGGTATATTCGCGCTTGATGTTCTCCACGTATTCCGCCGGAAGCGTGGTATTATCATCAATCAGGAATTTCACGCAAAGCATAGATAAATCCTCTGCGCGGTCTATGTAATCAGTTTTGAGCCAATGCGCCGGATTTTCGGGGTTCGTTGTTGCAAACAGCTTTGCACCTGGCACACGCAAACGGGAAAGCAGCATTGCAAAGAAATCGCTCGGAAGCTTTGTGGCCTCGTCCACGTATGCGCCCTGCAATGTGATGCCTCGGATTTTACCTTCTGAACGGATGTCGCTTGCGCCTTCAAGCAGCACGCGCCGCCCGAACAGCCGCCCTTCCTTTACGGATACGGAGAAATCAAAATTATCCTTCCCGACAAGCTCCTGAAGCAAAATCAAGCAATTTCGCTTCAGCGTTGTGAGCGATACGGCGGACATCAGATACAGCTTGTCAAGCGGCATTTGTGAAACCCAGAACGCCCACAAGACAAGCGAAATCCACGTTTTGCCGCTGGATACGCTGCCTTCAAGCAGGTTTATTCGTTTCAGCTGACCCCGTTGCCACATCTGCATCAGGGCTTTCTGTTTCGGTGTGTAAATCATCACTTTGCAGCCCCTTTATCAGATCTTCGAGCATTCCGTTGTTCTTGCTGTCATCGCCGTTTATGCGCTTTGTTTCGGCCTTGATTTTATCCGTTGCCGCCTTCAGGTTCGCCCGCTGTTCCGGTGACATTCCTGCGCCTGTCAGCATAACAAGCAAGTCAACGGCCTTTCCCCAGTTCTTTCCGTTTGGTGTTGACAGGTTTGCGAGCAGGCCTTTCAGCACAAGTTCAGCGCCGGTTACTTCCTGTCCGTTTTTATCGTGATACGTTCCGTCGAGCACTTCCTGCGCAAGTTTGCGGAGGTTTGCTTTCTGCCGTCTTGCCTTGCCGGATGCGATGCCGCCCTTCTTTTGTTCCTCTTGTGTTAGCTTATATTCGCCCGGTTTCAGATTTTGCTCGTTTGCCACGCCGCTTCACCGCCTTTCTTCGCGGCAATACGCGGAAGGTATAAACATCTTAATTCAAGTCACCGACCAACGAAAGAAAACTGTTAAACTGCTTGTCAACGCATGAGGAAAGCTCGAGATACGTTTTGTTTTCTTCCGGGAAAGTGTGAATAGCGAAATGCGATTCTGCAAGCAGAAACAAAGCTGTAAAGCCCTGCGGTGAAAAGAACGCAGTACATTCATTCATGATTCTGAACCCGCTGTCAAGAAGCATCTGCCTATATTTGGCATACAGGACATCCGCCTTTGTTTCGGAAGTCCAGCCGTGCCAATTATTCATCTTCGCTTTCAAGGTCTGCCACCTCCACGTCGCCGAACTCTTTTGAAATCGCGCTTTGTTCGCCCTTATAAAAGACGAGAACTTCCTGATGCAGCCGAACGACCTTCCTGTTCCGCATAATGTTCCTTGCTCTGAATGCGCCGCTGCCGACAGAGTTCACGAGGATGATTTCATTATACAGTTTCAGGCCGCAGCTCATAAACGTGTGCTTTATATCGCTGATGAAGTCATAATAGCCGCCGTCCTTGCCGCGCACGTCAGATGCAACGACAACAGCGAAGCGATTATTTTTCAGGCACTTGCAAGCCTCTCGGAATGCTTTGTCAAGAATCTGGTAGAATTCCTCATACGTTTCCTGATTGCTCGCGTCGTTCGGGAGATCGCTGTAAACTTCGAGGTCGTAATACGGAGGACAGCTAAAAAACAAATCCTGAGATTCTGCTGCAATGTGCTTGCATACGTTACGGCCGTCATCGCAAATATACTGCGCATCAAGTCCGTATTCCTGAACGCTTTCGGAATTGAACTTTGCCTGTTCTTCGCGCAGTTCAATTCCGGTAAAGCGCTTTCCTTTATACCCGGCAACAAAGCCGAATACAGTATCACCGGCAAAAGTGTCAAACACGTTCAAGCCGTTTTGCGGCATAAACCATGACACGATTATTTCGGCAAGAACGGGGTCAAGCAAACTGTTCGGAGCCATGCCGCCTTGTCCTTCATAAGATTCGATATTCCCCGCCATGAGCTGCGCGGTGCCGCGAGTTGTCGCATCATCCTTGATGATTTCGCGCCATTGCCGTTTCCTTTCGAGCCATGTTCCGCCTCTGGTATCAAAAATAGAAAACGGCGGAATCAGGAAATCGCGTGCGAGGCTTCCTTGTTCGCCTGTGTTTGGCTTTTTTGCGGTATCCTCGCCAAAGTCCAGCGGCTCCACCTCAAAATCGAAAGAACCCATATCAATTTCGCCGATGTGTGCCAGCTCAACTTCCAAGATATCCATATCAAAGCCGCTGTTCATCGTCAACTTGTTATGGATAAGCGCATATGCACGGCGCTGCTCGTCCGTCAGATCGTCCAGCCGGATAATCGGAACTTCCGTCATGCCGAGCTGCTGCGCTGCAAGCAACCGCCCGTGACCTTCGATAATTTCATTGTTTTGCCAAACGGCAATCGGGTCATCAAAGCCAAGCAGCTCAATAGAGCGTTTAATCTGGTCGATTTGCTCCTGCGGATGCAATTTGGCGTTTCCTGCATACGGCGTGATGCTGTCAATCGGAACGTATTCAATTTTCAGTTCCATAAAATTCACCGCCAGATATAAAAATAACCGCCGAAGCGGGATAAAACGAGGTCGCCCTCCGGAGCTATTGCAACCGGAGGGCATTTTGGAAACAGTGTAAGCAAGGAGGTAACTGCCGGAAAAATATTCATCTTCCAATCGTCCTAGCCTAACTATATCACACTCTGCAAGTTGTATGCAAGTGTATTTATGTGCATTTATGTGCATTGTTCAAATTTTTCCGAGGATTTTTTGAACTTCCGTCAATGCACGGTCGTGCATCCGGTGCGCGACATGGTGTTCGCTGTACTGCTCGCCGGATGTATTGCGCATGGTTTCGGCTATCACGTTAAACGGTTTTCCGCCCATATAGCGCATCGTCAGCAGCGTGCGCAGCCGTGAATCCTTTACTTCGCAGATAACGTGATAAACATCCTTCTGCACTGCTGCAAGCTGCACGGAGCGTTCTGTCAGCTCGTTTTCAAGGTCAACGATGTTTGAAACAATGGCTTCCAGTTTATCGGTTCGCCGTGTGCCAGGTGCGCCGCCGTCGTTTTCAAAGCCGACCGTAATGTTTTCAGCGAGTTCCCGCTGCGCCCGTATCTGCTCTGTCAGCGTTGTGATCTCCGCAGCGGTGTTCGCGTACTGCGAAAGAAACTCTTTTGCCGTCATTCCTTGCGCACCTCCCTTTCAGCACGTTTGATCTTTTCCTCAGCTTCAAGCCGCACAAAGCAATCAGAGCAGATGCAGCGCCCGTAATACCAAACCATCGTATCCAAGTCGGTGCGGAAACCGCATACAGGGCATTTCCGATATTCAGGGGTATCCGTCGGCCTGTGTGTCGAATCCATCATCTGCGCTCACTCCTTTTCCATGTTTATCGGTGTTCCTACTGTGCCAACGCTTTCGCTGTCGCCGGTCGGCCTGAAGGTATAACCAAGATCCCGCCGGAAGTCAAATGCAAATTTCAGGTAATTTGCCGCGTCAATAAGGTGTTCCGCGTTTTTATCCTTTTCAAAGGCATCAAGGCACAGCATAGCGGTCGCAATGGGGTCAACGCGTCCGCCTCCGAAATTGTCCTTTGCTGCGCCGTATTTATAATAACTTTGAAGCACACGATTTTTCATCAGGTTTATAAACGAATCGGGGAACTCCCTTGCGAGTATTGCGCCGGTGTCTTCGATATTGTTCATTTTTTGCCTCCTTTTTCCGCATCGCGGTCATATTCTTCCTTATACTGCGATTCCGTCAAGTCTATGCCGTATGCATCCTTCATGTGTTGCAGGGCATCGCGGGGCGAGAACTCCCGCCCCATAATGCCGGTATACATCAGATGCGTGATGTCATCAACCTTGTTTTTGAACTCCGTCAGCCGCTTTTTACGCCAGCCCATAGATTCCAGAGCTGCAAAGCAGCACGCGAGCGCCTGCTGGAAGCAATCCCACTGAACAACATCATAAAGCTGATCTTTGTATTCCTTCAGCGTTTTCTCCGTTGCCTTGCTGATTTCCTTTGCAAGGCCTGTCGTTGAGTATGTGCAATAATTGGATTTCATTCATCGCTCACCGTCCTAATCGTCACATCGCATCGCGGTTCCTCTGAATATTGCTTATGCACAATCAGCGTGCAAATCTGCGCATCGTCCTTCCACGCTTCCCCGTTCAGCGCGTCGCATATCGCTTTCGCAATGTTGTCGGCATCCGGTTTCACGGTCGGCCTGATACAATTTTCGAGCATTTTTTGCCGTTTGGATTTGCTTGCGCTTTTTGGTATCGGGTAATATGCGTTGATGCATACCATGAGTTCGGCATCTGCCGGAAACGTGCATCCCTGTGCCTGCATCATGTACGCAAGCTGCACGGCCTGTTCA
The DNA here is from genome assembly GCA_016281125.1 of Oscillospiraceae bacterium. Taxonomy (GTDB): domain Bacteria; phylum Bacillota; class Clostridia; order Oscillospirales; family Ruminococcaceae; genus Firm-04. The sequence goes on from JAEEIA010000056.1 coordinate 44,071, forward strand.
TAAGCCTTTGTCTTTGCAGGTGTATATGTTCCGTGCCGTGTCACGCGCGGCCTTGCTTTGCCCTGTGGAGCGCCTGCGACCGTGAATGTTACGGTCAGATCGTTGTCGGTTTCACCAAAGTAAATCACCCTGAAACACCTCCACAAAATATCATGCATATAATTGCAATCAGCGCCATGATACACAACGCGCAAAAAATAACCGCAATCAAGCAAACCGAGAATAATATCGCTGATATAATCGCACTTTCTGCATTATAACACTTGTCAAAAGCGAGGCATCCGATGAAAGCGAATACAGCAATTCCGGCAATCAGCCCGATTATGAGCTTTATACTTTCAGCCGTTGTCATCCTGCGTCACCTCCGGCGGTTCGGGTATATCCATTTTTGCGCCGCAAAGCGGGCAGTAATTGAACCTGCGCAGCATCAGCTCAAATGATTCCGGCCACTTCGACTTTTTGCAGTTCGTGCAATAGATTTCTCCATTTTTCTTTTTCCACCGCCCATGCCGCACTTCCGGCTCGATTGTGGGCTGTTTGGCAATCAGCTCGCCAACTGTTCCGATAAATCCCTCTGCCGGTCCTTGCTCGGCGTAGTAATTGCCGTACTGTTCTGAAAAAGCATCCGCATCAATCAGACGGTTACCGGATTTCGTAGTTGTTTGCAGACCGTTTATCTGCGATGCGATTGCGCACAGCACTTCGTCCGTGCTTCTTTCTTTCAGGTTGTTCAGGGCGACTGCGTTTTCGGCGTTTATGATACGCATAACGTCCGCTTTCTTAATCATTTCAAATTCGTTCATTCCGTATTCATCCATTTTATTTTTCCTCCTGTTCGGTTTTTTCCGCTTTTATAGTGTACTGGTTCACGCAATCAAAGCCGCAATTCAGCGGATGCTCGCAGCAAATGCTGCAACTGGTAGTTTTCAGAAAATATGCAAGTTCCTCGTCGTCCATTGCGCGGATTTTGTCGGCGTTCTTCATTCCTCCTTTGCGACCGACATTAGTGTCGGTCGCATCCAGTTTCGCAATGGGCGCGTTTTCGACCGCAAACTTAGCACATCGGAACTTCTGCGCATCGGTGAGCTTACCGTTCTGCTCGATGGCTCGCAGTTGCTCCATGATTGCAGTCCTGTCAATCAGTCTTTCCGGCATCTCCTAACTCCTCTCCGGCCTTCTGCACGGCCTCGGCGTCCTTGATCTTCTCGTTCGTCGGCTTGACGATCTCCTCAAAGATGCAGTTGTTCGCATTCAGCTCGTCCCACTTTTCTTTCCGTTTCCGGCGCGGCGTGTCGCGCATCTCGAGCATGATGTCTGTGCAGGTCAGCGCCTCCAGAAAGCCCCAGCGGCCGTCTGCCGCGCGGTCGTTGCACCATGCGTCGAAATACTCAAACGTCATCGTCCCCACCTGCTCGTCCGCTCTCCGGTTCCACGCTTCGGCGGCCTCCTCGAAGGCTCTTTGAAACTGCGCTTTGCCGCTTTCCACCCGCAGGTGCGGTTTCCTCAGAAACGGCTTGCACTGGATCGTGCACCATGCGCCGAACCCCGAGGCCTCGTAGGATTGGTCGCGCTTTACCCTCGGCTCTTTGCCGCATACGGGGCACACCCGCAGCATGATTTCCGTCATCCCTGCTTCGCCTCCTCTGCCTTCCGCACCAGCTCGTCGATCCGGGCGTATGCTGCAAATGCCGCCTCACGAGCCTCCTGTCGGCTGTCCTGCAGCTCGGCAACGTCGCTCTCGAGATCTCTTATCCTTTCTATCAGCCCGCCGACCTTGCTCCGCTTCTCCTGCAACTCCTCCAGCCACTCAGCCAACTGCTCGTGCTCGGCTGCGCACTCCTCGCAGTCATTCGCCGCGTGCATAAGTCCAATCTGCAAACGCTTCACAGATTCTTGTCTCTGCTTTTCTGCCTGCTCCCTGCAATGCTGGATTGCCTCCTCGATCGTCATCCCAATTCCTGCGCACCCCCATTCACGGGTTCGGCCATTTTCGCACCGCAGTTCGGGCAGTATCTTGACCGCCAGAATGATTTTGCTATCGGAACGCTGTTTTCATCGAATGTTATAGACGAATTCTGTTCGTCGCATTCAGAACAAACAATCTGGAATTCCAAGCCCTTCACCGTTTCGTCCTCGTATGGCGGCTTCTCAATCCACCGCCCATGCCGAACCGGCGCGGCGTCGATTGTCGGGAAATCGGTTTCATCTCGCATAGCACGAGCAAACGCAATCATAATCGCCGTTCCGCCGAACCCTATTTCATCGGCATGTTCTTCGACACCGCGCATAATTTTATCAGCCGCAGCATCCGCGTCGATCAATCTCATTCCTGCTCCTCCTTTGGCTCTGCTGGCATCGGCATCCAATGCGTCACGTGTTTCCCGTAGATTTCGTCGCCCCAGCCCATGCCGCACGGTGTTGGAAAATATCGCATGAGCTGAAAACGCCTCAGGCTCTTTTGATATGTCAGATAGAGCCCGCTCTCCTTCGGCTGTCTTTCGCTGCACGGAATCCAATGGTTTACGGCGGGAATATCAACTTTTGGTGTCTGCCAGATGCTTTCGCATTCGTGACACATTCCATGCGGATGCGGGCAGTGACCGTCATATCCGCTTTTGCAATCTCCGCACATTTTGTCTATCGCCGCACCCCGTTCAATCAAATCATCCATTATCAGCACCTCCGTCCATTTTCGCACCGCAATTCGGGCAATAACTAAATGTTGCTGTTTGTCCTGATTGCGATTTCAGGCATTCACTGCATTTCATCCAACTGCTCGTATTTGTATTCCCGAAAATCCAGTAACCGTGACGAGCCGGTTCGGCTTCAATTGTGCGCATCTGGTCAATAATTCTTGCCGCCCTGTTATACGCCTCTTTGCTTTCATAGCATTCATGCGTTTGCGCTTCGGTTTTCAGCCTGATATACGCCGCGTGTTTATCAATCAGTTCCGGCATCTTCGCTCACCTCCTGTACTTCAACCTTTACGATGATAAAATCAAAATTTCTGAATCGTACCGATTCTTTCAGGCTTTTCATAGCTTCTTGCGCATATTGTAAACTATGGTAAATTTTCGCTTTACGCAGTTGCTTATCTATATTGCTGTATCCGCAATAATATGCGCCTGTCGTTGTCTTGATTACATATCCGCTATCAATCGCAGGCATCTCGTTTACTCCTTTCCTTTGCCATTCCGATATAGAACAGCCGCATCTCTCGCTTTGGATTATCGTCTGAAAACCGTTTGTGGAATAGCGGCATATCATCTGAAACTTTCCGCGCTTCCGGCTTGAAAAGCGTTATAAAATACCGGAACTCCTTGCCGCCCATTCCCCCGATTCCTCCGAAACACTTTGCGGCTTTGTATTTTGCTTTTGCGGCTGTTTCAGCTTCAACCACTATTTCGTCATAGCTGTTGCATGCCCATGAAGTATCTAATATAACCGCATATCTCGGCATATTATCCCTCCTTAAAACGGGTATTCGTTCAGGTAATCGGCAATGCACTTTTCGCAGTCTGCTTTGTGCTCATAGCACCGGATAACTTTTTTATCGTAGCCGATAAGTCCGATCATAACGCACGCGCTGTTGAACGCCCTAAGATTATCATTCATTGCGCACAGAAGATCGTAGAAACTCTGCTGCAACAGCTTGTCACGGTTTCTCTGTGCCATATTGCGCCTCCATTTCCTGAGTTCGTCCAAGCAAGAAATCAACCGATACCCGCAGCACATCCGCAATCTTTGCCAGCGTTTCCGCGCTCGGCATCTGGTAGCCGCCGCGCCATTTCTTCACAGTGCTTTCGCTCATTCCGATAATAGCCGCAAAGTCTCTCTGCTTGACGTTCCGGATGCTCATTGCACGCCTGAGCCGGAATCCGAACACGCAAGGTTTCACGCATTCAATCATCTTCCTGCGCCTCCTTTTGCAGCCATTTTACGATACCGGCTGTGCAGTTATCAAGCACACATTTTTCACCGTCATGCTCATATTCGCAGCACGCGCACTGACGGATATAGCAAGCAAGCTGCTCGTCTGTCATTTTTCGGATTCTGTCACCGTTTGTCATCCTGCGTCACCTCCTGTTCGGTTTTTTCCGCTTTTATCGTGTACAGGCTCGCGCAATCAAAGCCGCAATTCAGCGGATGATCGCAGCAAATGCTGCAACTGGTAGTTTTCAAAAAATATGCAAGTTCCTCATCCGTCATATTTCGGATACGTTCACCGTTCGTCATTTTTGCATACCTCATATTTTGCATTTTACGGGCGATTTGCGGCGTTGTAAGTATGTGCCAGTATGTTGATACCTTTTTAGCATAAACTCGCCGGAAATCGCTTGCTCGTTTCTGTCAAGGGCTGTTCCTGTCTATTTCGCCTGTCAAAGTCAGCTGCAAGAACTCCGGCAAGCACTTTTTCCGCCTGCAATGGAAACGGTCGGTCAGCTCGTATGCCTGCCCGAATACGTTCATGCAGGCTTTGTACAGCTGCGGTTCGTATTCGTGCATCAACCGCAGTTCTTCTGCCGTGTCTTTTCCAAATGGGCACCCGACGCAGCCCGTGCGCTTCATTCCCCATACTTCATAGCAGTCAGAGTATCTTATACCCTCAGCGGCCTTGAATGCAGCTTTCACGTCATTGCTCCACCAGAACAGGGGCATATACTTGTCAAGCGATTTTCCTTCTTTGCCTTCCTCGAAGCAAGATGTATGTGAAATCGCTCTTTGCCCCCCTCTGCTTTCCGTTCTCCGGTCACAGTAACATCCGCTCCGTGTTCCTTGTGATACTTTTTCAGCGGCTCTTTTTTGCTTATGTCACAGCATTTCGCGCTCACGTTGATGCCGTTGTCATCAAGGTACCGTGCAAGCTCACGCTCTGCCTCTGTAAATCGGAAGTGCATTTTCGGGTCGTTTGCCTCAAATACAAGGTAATATCCCTTCGGTGTGCGTCGCCTATACATGTCAATATAATGTGCTTTCACTTTGTTGAGTATCGGAAAGCCGTGCATTTTGCAGGCATACACAACAGATTTCCCGCGTATCTTGTCTATCGTGATGCCGTACCGCGCTTCCAAGTCAAGCAGATGCCGCTTCGTCGCCGCGTATTCCAGACCCGTATCAACAAACACAAACCGGCATTTTTCAAAGTATTCCGGAAAGTATGTGCAAATCAGATGCACGATGCAGTCGCTGTCGCTGCCTCCGGATACGCTGATGCACGGGCGCTCGTGCTGGCCGATGTGCTCAATCATTTTCGCGCCCGTGTGAAACAGTGCGTCGTATACTTCATACCGTTTGCCGATGTCGCCGGTGCCGTGCGTGATATATTTATCCTTGATTGCCTCAGCAAATTCAGCCCGTTCCATTGCCTGCACCCCGCATTCTGTAATTCCGTCCGGCTTCCCGCAGGTTCATCACCTTGTTTCCGCGTGTCTTGTCTCGGATTCTGCCTCCGAGTGCTTCATCAAAGCTGATGATTTCGTCAATCATGAATTCCGTGCTGAAAATCGTTCGCTTGTCAGCCTTGCACCGGGCATCAACGATTTCCAGCGCATATGCAAGCATATCAGCAGAAGGCGCAATGTTGTCCGGCGTTTTTAGGAAGTCATCAAGGTAAAGCACATCGGCATCGGTGCAAGCGGTAAAGAGCTGCTCCTGCTCTGCTTCCTTGAAACGGGTCTGAAGCAGCTTGTCGTATAACCGCCTCCACTGCACATATCGGATGCCGCGCCCGCGCTTTGCAAGCTCCGAGCATATCGCGGTGCAGAGGTGCGTTTTACCGCACCCGCTTGCACCTGCAAACAGAAACCACGCGTTCCCGTCCTGCGCTGCGTACCGCATTGCAGTTTCCTTGTTCCGCCGTTGCCAGTCAGCCGAAACGATGTACCTGTCGAATGTGCATCGCTCGTACAGATCGCCGAGGCCTGCGCTTTGCATCATGTTGATGTATCTGCGCTGTGCCATGCACCGGCATTCACGCTTCACGCGGTATCCGTTTTCGTCAAGGGCTTCAAAATAGCCGCGATTTTTGCACTCGTGGCAATCAAGCCCCGTCAAGCTGCCTTCGCTTTCGTTGTACCATTCGCACTGTCGCTGTGCAAGCTGCTCCGGTGTCATTGCCTGTTCGCCCGTGTCGCGGTATTCAGGCGGCACAAAGCTATGAAACAGATCAGAAAGCGTCTTCTGCGTCGATTCCATTGTACCTCGGTTCCTCCTTTCGCTTTACGCCGTCGCGTGCCATAAAGGTATTTCGCAGCGCAAGATTATAGTTCTTGTACCGTTTGCCGGATTGCTCGCAGTACTCGTCAAGCCTGCGGATGTACTTCATAACAACCGGTTCGCCGTAATCGTCAAGCAGCTTTTGGTATTCCTCGTCGGTCAAAAGAACGTGTTTGTACTCGCCGTGCTTGTGTTTCTGCGGCTTGCCCGCAGATATAATATTATTATTTATTACAGTATCAGTTACAGTAACAGTATCAGTTACAGTTACAGTACCATTAACAGTATCAGTAACAGTAACAGCATCGTTTGCATCCGTTTGCTCATTTTGCAATGCAAAAGATGCATTTGCATCGTTTGCATCATTTGCATCCGAATGTTTTTTCTCCCACCGCTTTTGAGCTGCTTCTGCACGTTTTTTCCTTGTATCGTCCCACTTGTCGCCGTCCCTGTCGATCTGTGCCGCGATAAAGCTAAAAGCCATGAGTAGCATCCCGTCATCAGTTTGTATGCGTTCGCCTGTTATGCCATAATGCAAAAGCGCTTTAATCAACGCCCCTGCCTGCTGGTCGGTGAGCATTTCCCACTGATTTATCGTATCTGTATAGATAATCATGCTTTTCTTTTCCGGCATCTATATCACATCCTTAAAACGGAACTTCACCGTCGCTGAGCAGTTCCTCAAACTCGGCAAGATCGTCGATGCTTTGCACCGGTGCAGATGCCTGCGGCCTGGTCGGTGTGCCGAGTGCATCCTGAATCTGCTGATGCGGAGCCGGAGCCGGTGCGCTGTTCTGCTGGCCGTCGCTGTTTTTGGATTCGCAGAAGCTTGCATTGTTCACAAGCACGTTCATCGCATAGTGCTTCACGCCGTTGTTGTCGGTGTAATTGTTATTGCGCAGCTCGCCCTCCACCAGAATCATATTTCCTTTCGCGAAGTAGCGTGCAATGAATTCGGCGGTTCCGCGCCAAGCAGTGCAGTCCACAAAATCGGTTTCGCGCTCGCCGGTTTCCTTGTTTGCAAACTGCCGGTTGATTGCCAGCGAGAAGCGGCAAAACGGAGTTCCGGATGTTGTTTGTTTGAATTCAGGGTCGCGGGTCAGTCGCCCCATCAAAATCACACGGTTCAGCATATTATCCCTCCATCAGCGCAGCAAATTCGTCATCGGCAACAAACGGCGGTTCCTCCGGCAGAGGCGGCTCCGGCATCGGTTCCGGCTGCTTGCGCTGCGGCTTTGCAGGTGCTGCTTTCTGAACAGGCGGTTCCTCAACCACTTCAGCGGCAGGCGCTTCAAATACCGGCGCATCAAAATCAGGGCTGTCAACGTAATCAACGGTTCCGTCCTGGTTCACAACACCGCCGTCAGCTTCATAGGCCTTCTGCATTTCGAGGCTCATAACGCCCCATTTGCTTATCAGCTGCCGGAGCATGGTTTTCACGCCCATCGCATCGAAGTCCCGCTCCCAGAAGGTATATCCCTTCTTTGCACGGTATCCCTGCGAGTATTTCAAAGCGTGCTGCTCCATTTTGGCGCGGCTCCAATACAGCACCTTCTTGAACCCGTTATGGTATTCAAACATCGCAAAATATCCGATGGTCGGCAGTGCTTCGCGCTGTTCCTCGTCCTCGATGTACTGCAATTCGATTTCGTCATTGAAGGGGTCGTATCGCAGCAGCTCGCCCTCTTTCACAGCCATTGCGTTGATTCGCTTATATTCGCCGCTGCGCTGTGCAAGCTGAAGCATTCCACGGTATCCGAGCTGAAACTGCGCCGTCGTGCGGTTGTTTTTCCGGTCGTTAAACGGAACGAGGTAATACTGCCCGAGCTGCGGCGAGGGGCTGAGGTTCAGCGTTTCACCAAGCAGGCCAGCGGAAACGATTGTCGCAGCGTCGCAGGTCTGCAACGCGGGGTTCGTGCTCACTGCGGAAGTGATCGCGGTCACAAAACGCGCCGCTTTCTTCGGGTCGCCAAGCGTCTGATTAATCATGCGCTTATATCCGTCGGAGTTAATCATAACACCGAAGGAAGGCTTCTTGTTCTGCTTTGCAAGCTGATTGTTGATAGGCATAGTCTTTTCCTCCTTGTTTTCACTTAACTACTTCAAACCGGATGCCGTTCTGCTTCAGAAACGCCGCAAGGGCTTTGATCTGCTCTTTCGTACCGGTCACTCTGAACGTGCCGCTAATCATAGGCGTGTCAGCGGATGTCGTGCGCTGTGTCGCGTTTTGCGGTTCATTTGGTACAGTTACCGCCTGCGGCACATCCTCCGCGCAAATCGCTTTTTCAGCGGCTTCTCGCTGCCGCTGGATTTCTTCGGCGCGTTTCTGTTCCTCCGCCTGCTGCCGTTCAAGCTGTGCGGCGTATACAAGTGTCTGCGATTTATCCTTGCAGCGCATGAAACGCTCGCTGATCGCAGTCCACAAAGGCGAAGCGCCGTAGAGGTTTTGCAGCTCTGTGTAATCGTCCTCCGCCTGGCATACCGCCGAGCTGATTTCCTGCCGCAGTTTATCAAGCGCTGCGGTCTTGTTCTTCCATTTCGGATTCACAACATCCGCAAGGCTGAGCCATGCCGGAGCGCCGATGCCTGCAAAAAACACTTCAAGCTCACGCCACTTTTTTTCGGTTTCAGCGTTTTCATAGTCTTTGATCTTGCCGTCAATCGCTGCAATCGGCTTTTCAATCAGGCCGCTGAGTTCCTTGCACTGTGCTTCCAGCCGGTTGAACTTTTCCAGATACGCCGCTTTTGCATCCTTGCGGTACGTTTCAATCTGGTCTTTCACCTTGCGCAGATGTGCGCGGGTTTTTTCCGCATCCTTTACGGATTCAGCCGTCACGATGGTGTCCGTGTCGTACTGTTGCAGGGCTTCCGTGATAGCGGCTTTCACTTCTGTGAAGTTTCCGATCTCTGCCGGAAGCTCCGGCGTGTCGGTGCGCATGATGATTTCAAACTGTGTCATGCTGTTCCTCCTTAGAATAAATTCAACTGGACGCCGTCCAGGTCATCAACTCCCCACTGTTCAGCCATTGCCTTTGCAATGCCTATGAATGTTCTCGATCTTACTTTTTTGTCGCCGCCAGCCCGTGAAAATCCCGCTTTGTCCGGATTGCCTTTATTACGACTTGTTCCGCACGATACATACGGTTTGTAATCGGCAATGATGTTTGTTGGCTGCAACAGATTCAGACCTTTCAGCCACAAGCACGTTTTCTTGCTGTACGGCTCACCAAATTGAAATGGCTGAATCGACTGCGTGTATCGCGGCAACTCAAAGATGCTTGACGGTATCGGATTCTCAATACAGATTTTTTCACAATCAGCGTTCCAGATTTCCATGAAAAACGCCTTTGCTTCAAGTCCCTTTTTATATCGTTCCTGATTCAGTTCACCTTTTCGCGGATAAAGCCGACACGCTCCGGCATTTGATAGGTATGTGCAAGGCGGGTGCGCTATGATAATATCCCATTTCGGAATATCATGAGTTACGCCGTCCATAGTCACGATTTGCCCCCCCTGAATTGCTTTCAGAGCATCACCGAGGATGTGCCTGTCCGGTCTGCCGCCTGACGGCTCCTGAATGTCGCAGCTAAAAGCATTGTGACCGCGTTCAAGAAAAGCAAGGCAAACGCGCTGTGATTCTTCGCAGGCTACCAGTACATTCATCATTTCACCTCACATCGTAATCAACGCCGCAGGCGGCTTTCCGCTGTTCACGCAGTCCATGAAGCGCATTTCCTGCTCACGCAGATACGCGATGTCATCCAGCACATCGTCACGCTCGATGCGGTAATCTCTGACCGCAGCGCGGAACTCGCCGCCCTTGTAATACCGTATATATGCTCGCAGTATTGCAAACTCAAAGCCGGTCGCGCTGAGCTGATGCAGCACTTGCGCATAATACCGGTCGGGGATGCCGCCTTCCCATTCATCCCACTGCGTTTTGCTTTGTATTGTGGTTGTTTTGATTTCAAGGATGCCGCGTTTACCGTTTCCGGTGTCATCCGTCAGCTCGCCGTCCAGCGTTGCAAATTGCCAGGGGAGCCGGTCGTTCACGTACATCCAGAACTCGTGATAATTCACGGTAAAATGCGGGTAATCAAGCACAAACAGCTCGCGGATGTGTTCCTCTGCTACCTTGCCAAACTTCACCGCCGGTTTGTCGCTGATGTCCTCAGGCACTTCCAGCCCGATCTTCTGCCGCCAAAGCACCAGGTTCGAGCAATACGGGTTCAGTCCGAGCACAGTTCCGGCATCACTGCCGCCGATGCCCTGCGCCTGCCGCATTGCGAGCCATTCTTCACGGGTCTGCGGTTTCAGTATCATGCCGGTTCCTCCAATCTAAACTCGTAGCCGTGATTAAACGATTGCAGGAAGCGCACCATTTCCATCGCGTCATCGTGCGTGCTGATAATCTCCGTGTACAGCCTCCACTCTGCCGCAGTGCTTGTCCGGAAGTAAATTGCCCGCATCATGCTGTACCACCTTCCGCAAAGTAGTCCACCGGAAAATTCAGCAGCGTCATAAAAGCATCCGGCACATCGCAGAACCCTTTGCCGTCGGAACCAACAATAACCGCGTCACCGTAAACGCCGGTTCCAGCAATAAGGCTTGCGAGGTTGTTATACGGTTTGTCTTTTGCGAGTGCAAACTGATCGCACAGCATATGTCCGCCGTCGCGCAGCGTAATCGTCTCAAAACTGCCGCCGAGCTTTCCCTGAATTGCTTTCGTAGTGTTTTCAAGGTCAATCATGTTGATTCTGAAGCCCTGAAGCATCATCGCCCGCATGGTGCAGCCTCCTTCCATTCTTCCTCAGACATACCGTAGATGCCGCAGATTGTTTCCTTGAATGCCGGATGCAGCTTTCTTTCGCCGCTGAGCATTCGCCAAATGTCCGAAGGTACCGGCAATCCGGCGCGTTCTGCCACCTGTACAGCCGTCAGGCCGCGTTCGTGCAGAAACTTTTTCATCGCTGCTTTCATTCCGGTTTTCCTCCCATCTCGTCCACGATCTGCAAGCGCTGCACAACGCGCACCCGCATCCCGCGCACCATCTGCTCGAACCGGCGGTTTGCCATACGCTCCGCATCATCTGCCGCAATGTCGGAGTATATCGCCTGCATATGCCGGTGATACGTTGCACACAAACCGCCGAGCATACTAATCAGCATAATCAGTCCGAGTGCTTTCACTGTTCCCGCCTCCTCGTCACTTTACGTAATTGCGCCAATTCATAGCGAAGTAAGATTTTGCACGCTTAACCGCGCCCGTCTGCGGGTCAATAATCATCGGTCTGCGGTTCATGTGCTGCACGCCTTCCGCCTGCATCTTTGCACGCGCAATCGCTCTTGCAAGTTTTCTCATAATTTTTCCTCCTTTTGATTTGCAGGCCATTCAATGCCGTTTCGCACGCACGCGATGTACAGCTCTGCAACAGCCCGTTTCACAGTTTCGATACGCGCCGCCTGTTCATCTGGTGTCAGGTTTGGCCGTATCACTCTTACAATGGGTTCCGGTGCGGGCATTTATGCACCTTCCTTCCGCTGCATCATGGTGTCAATCGTCACCCCGAGCGTGCTCGCGATCTTCGCCGCAAGAATCACGTTCGGAGCTTTGGCACCGGCTTCATACTGCGCGATAATTGATTGTGATACGCCGAGGCTTTCTGAAAGTTCTGCCTGAGAAATCCCCTGCATCTCGCGCAGTCTTTTCAGGTTTTCGCCAAATTCCATGCAATCTCTCCTTTCGGTATTGACTTTTTGCGGCGTTTCGTGTATACTGTAATGTGATAGATTTTTAGCAAACACTCAACGCCCGCGCTTCCCATCGGTTCACGGAGCTACTTTTTTGTAGTCCTGTATAACCATAGTTATATTATAGCTACATCAAAGTAGAAAGTCAATAGTTCAAGCTACATTTTTGTAGATTCGGCCATATGCACAATCGTCAACAGCGTTTTTTGTGCAAAATAAAAGCCGCCCACGCAGGACGGCTGAAAGGATATTTCTTTATGTTTTGGGAGTTTTTCTGCGATCTATGCACTTCAATCGGAAAAAAGCCGAACACGGTTTGCCGTGAACTCGGCTTCTCAAATGCAACTGCTACACACTGGAAAAACGGCACAACCCCAAACGGCGAGGCTCTTATAAAGCTATCTAAATATTTCGGAGTGTCAACCGACTGGCTTCTAGGCCTTGCAGAATTTCCGTCCGCGTATTTGCCGGAGGACAAATGGAGGCAGGTGCTGAATCAGCTTTCTGCGGAATCGCTTGCAGAGCTGGAAAAGTATCTTGATTTTCTTCTGTGGAAACAAAGCCAAGAAGCTTCAGCTTCAGAATAATGCGCTCAATCTGCGCGGCTTTATCTGCGTTTGCCATATGCGCCCTCCTGAATTGCGTTTTACTGCTAAAAAGTAGTGTCGCCCCGACGCGACGCGGGGCGACTGTACCAGGTTACTGCGTGTGATTGTGCTGCGATGTATTGCTGCGACTGTGCTGCGTGGTAGAGGTTCGACCTGCCTCTGTCTATATCATAGCATATCCATAGACAAAGTGCAAGCTCATTTGAGTATCATTTGCGTATCAAAAAAAGCAACCGAAAAGGAGCGTGAGTATCAAATGGAAATCGAAAAACTAAAACGCAAAACCATTCACCGGCTCAAACAGATTAAAACTGAACAGGGTCTGACAGTGCCGAAAATCATGGACTTGATGGAGGAACGCGGGCAATTCGTATCAGAGGCCACAATTAAACGTGTATTTGCCGACGGCTCGGAAGAACAGAATTTCAGGTATCAGGACAGCATCGCGCCGATTGCGGATGTGCTGCTTGATATTTACGGCGAAGGCGCGGGTCTGGATGATGCCGAATCCCTGCGGCGAATTGTACGCGAAAAGAACAAGCTGATTGAATTCCTGATGATTAAACTGGATGAAAAGGAGGCGGAGTTTGACAAGCGAATAGCACTGTGCGAGGAACGGAAGGCATTATATGAAAAAACAATAGACCGCTTTGAAGTGCAGATCGCACGCAAGGATGAACTCATAGAGCGCCTGCTGAATACCTATTTGCCAGCAAAGGAGGATGCGAAATGACGAAGCGTTGTTTTGATTGCGGCTGTGAGGTAAAACCGGAAACAAGCGTTTGCCCCGATTGCGGCAGCACACATATCGAAACGATTGAATATATAGCGCCGCCTGAAAAGAAAAAGCACCCTGTTTTGATAATCCTTGCAATTCTGTTTGTGCTGTTCGTTCTGATTCCTATTTTGCGCCCGTGAGGTGATTATATGTTTATGCTGCCGGACTTAAAGCCGGAAGAAGTTTTGATATACCTGCGAAAGAGCCGGACGGATGATCCGGCTCTCACAGTATCGGAAGTCGTTGCCAAGCATGAGCAGATGCTTGATGATTATAGTATGCGGGTATGGGGCGCACTTATTCCGGAGCGCAACCGCTTTCGGGAGATCGTAAGCGGTGAAACCATTTTCGCAAGGCCTGAAATACAAAAAGTGCTGCGCTTGGTCGAGCAGCCGTGTTTCCGTGCAATCCTGATTGTCGAACCGCAGCGATTGAGCAGAGGCGACCTTGAGGACATCGGCAGGCTTTCAAAGCTGCTGCGGTACACCGGAACAATCGTCATCACGCTACAATACAGCTATGATTTGACGGACGAGCGCGACCGTGATTATTTTGAACGGGAGCTGAAGCGCGGCAATGAATTCCTCGAATACAGCAAAAGGATTATGATGAACGGCAGGAACCTCGCTGCGGAAAAAGGGTATTACACCGGCAGCAGAAAGCCGTTCGGATATACACGCGTATTCAGAAAAGAAGGGAATCACAAATACCCGACGCTTGCAATCGTTCCGGATGAAGCTGCAATCGTGCGCACTATTTTCCGCATGTACGCAGAAGGAAACGGCGCGACAAACATATGCAGTTATTTGAACAGCATCGGAAGCAAGCCGGAGCGCGGTGATCTATGGTCGCCTCCTGCGATTTACCACATGCTCGACAATCCTTTATATAACGGGAAAATCAAATGGGGATACCGCAAAACTGTGAAAAAGGTTGAGGACGGAGAAATAAAGCTGCATAATCCGAAGAACAAAGATTGCCCCGTGTATGAAGGCAAACACGAAGCAATCATTGATGATGTACTATGGAGCGCCGTGCGCAGCCGCAGGAACGCGAAGGACATCCCGAAGGTAAAAGTATCCAAGCAACTGCAAAACCCACTCAGCGGGCTTGTCTGGTGTACGTGCGGCAGGATGATGATTCGCAGGCCATACAGCGGCAGAAGCGCCGACCGGTATCAATGCCCGAATCAGGTTTACTGCGACACGGCATCATGCACGATGGACGAACTGCACGAGGCCGTCATCAAAGCGCTGCGCAGCGCCGTTGCAGATTTTCGCATAATGGTCGGGTCTGAATCTGATACACCAAAGCAGCACCGCACGGAAACGCTGAACATGCTGCAAACAAAGCTCGCGGATGCAGATCGCAAGGAATCCGCATTGTGGGAAAAGTTCGTTGAAGAAAACATGCCGCGCCGTGTGCTTGATGATCTGCTTGAAAAGCTGAACCGGCAAAGGGATGAAATCACAGAGCTGATACGCAAAGAGCAGGAAGAACCGGCGGCACTGGATGTGAACGAACGCATTGTGACTTTCTGCGAAGCCATTGACGCACTCGGAAATCCGGATATGCCCGCAGCAGAAACAAACAAGCTGATGAAAGCCTGCATCCGGCGCATAACGTACAGCCGCAAGCGCGGAAGCAGGGAAACCGGGAGCAACAATCACGGCGGATGGAATGTTGAGCCGATACAGCTTGACATTGAGCTGAATTTCTAATGCCGACCAGGTGTCGGCATTGCTTTTTCGCACTATATGCATCATGTATGTTTGTGTTCTTCTGTTCCGATATCTGTGAGCAGTCCCTGCAATTCTCTGAGCGGCATGGTGTACCGCTGATTCAGATAGCGCATGGACGCGCCTAACTCACCGTCCGGGCCGCCGAGCTGGCTCATCACCATTTTTGCGAGTCTGGCGTTCGGGCGGGCGATTTTCACAGGATATTGCAGTGCTTTTTCGTACTGAAACATTCAGTTCGCCTCCTTTTCCCACGGCCACGGCGTATTGCTCCACGCGCCCCAGCCGTCCTCATCGTTGACGTGCATCACGGTCAGCGCGCCGAAGCGCTTTGCATAGGCGTCTGCGGCTTCGGAATACGCCTCGCGGTGTGCGCAGAACGTGCTGAGCGCATTCGCATCGGTCGGGTGGGTGTCAAGATAGATCATCAGATCGCGCATGGCGAACTGATGCGACTGCACGGCGCGCAGCAGCTCAGCCCTTCCCATTGAATCCCATGACTTCGACGGCATCTTCATCGGCGGAACGGCCTCCTTTCCCTTTTCTGAACGGCATAACGAGCGACGGAAACACGGTTCCCTGGCAGAGTGCTTTTTCCGCGGGCAGCGTATCCTCCCAGCTCTGGAACGGGACATACGCCATGGCAAGCGTCAGCCGCGGCGGAAATGTGCCTTCCGGTACAACCGGAAGTGTCTGATCCTGAAGCATGATGCTGCTCCTTTCCAATTTGATTTGCAGCGGCGCTGCATGGTTCAGTATATGCCGGTGCGACAGAATTCGACACGGCAGCGCAGCGGCCCGCATGTGCAGTTGGTCCGCGACGAAATTCCAGGGTGGCATTTCGTCGCGGATTGGCAACTCAGGTGCCAAAAACGGGATTTCGTCGTCGTATACGGCATTTCGTCGCAATATTGTGCATTCTGTCGCAAAATATTGCATTTTCGTTCCGGATGTGATATGATATACATGCGGAAAGAAATCGGGACGCGCCGCTGAACATCAGTTCACCGTGTTCCGTTTTCTGAAAGTACAGACATCCCCCATTTTCTTCATATCGCGCAATCCATCTCACACGCCGGCGGAGGCCGGCACGGAGCAAAGGCCGGCCACCTGCGCTCCACACAAAAAGAGCTCGCTTCGGCGGGCTCTTTTTGCTGCCTGGCTTATTGATAAAGGTATCGCTACGCGATGATTTATCATGGGCTCTGTCCAAACCCGACAAAGGGATCTCTCCCTTTGGAATCCCATAATACAGAAAAGTGAAAAAATGCTTTATTCTCATTACAATGGGATTTTAATGACTGGTGCTGTTGAGCAGAGGGACATTTTCCTGCAAGCTCATAGCGAAGCGGGCGTGCGTCCCAAATATGAATTCACCGGAGGCACTTTTTCCACAGACTGAGGCGACAGTGCCGTCCTCCGTTTTTGCTCCCATTTGATGCAGCGATCGCTTTTTTGTACTTCTCCCATTGCTATTTCCGGGATAATATGCTATAATATAATTGGTTTATTATATCACCCTGAAAAGTGAGGAGCAAAAAATGCATACAGATATTCAGTCTTTGACAGAAAGCATCGGAAAGGTTATCGTCGGCAAGGATCGCGTGATTCAGTGCGTCATTGCAGGTCTGCTCTGCAACGGCCATATTCTGATCGAGGACGTCCCGGGCGTCGGCAAAACGCAGCTCGCTGCGGCGCTGTCCCGCTCAATCGGCGGCAGCTTCAACCGCATCCAGCTGACGCCGGACGTCATGCCGTCGGATATCACCGGTTATTCCATGGTCAACCAGAATACCTTTGAGCTTGAATACCGTCCGGGCGCCGCAATGTGCAACTTCCTGCTCGCGGACGAAATCAACCGCGCCTCCCCGAAGGTGCAGTCCGCACTGCTGGAGGTCATGGAGGAGCACCAGATTTCCATTGACGGCGTGACGCACAAGCTACCGCAGCCGTTCATGGTGCTTGCGACGCAGAACCCGGTCGAAACCTACGGTACCTATCATCTGCCGGAGGCGCAGATGGACCGCTTCTTCATGCGTGTGAGCATGGGCTATCCCTCCGAAAACGAGGAGCTCCAGATTCTTTCCCGCACCGAGCATCACAATCCGCTGGAGAACATTGAGGCGGCTGTGCTGCATCCCGAAGACATCATCCGTCTGCAATCGCAGGTTGAGGCGGTGTATGTCAGCGAGGCAGTCAAGCGGTATATTCTGCAAATTGTTTCCGCAACCAGAACCCTCGAGGTACTGACGCTCGGCGCCTCCCCACGCGGTTCGATTGCGCTGTATAAGGCGGCCAAGGCGATTGCGTTTCTTTCCGGCCGGGATTATGTCCTGCCGGATGACGTCAAGTCCATGGCGGAAAGCGTACTTGCGCACCGCCTGATTCTCTCTCCGAAGGGCAAATCCCGCCACGGAGATGCCCGCAGTGTCATTCTCGGCATTCTGGACGCCGTGCCGGTGCCGATGGTCACGGGACGATGACGCTCGGATATTTCTGCGCGATCGGCATTGCGATCGTGTTCATGCTGTACATGGACGGCCAGATCGGCGTGATGATGCTGAGCTTTCTGCTGCTGATGCCGGTGGTTTCCGGGATCATGACCTGGCTGGTGCGCCGTTCGCTGACGGTCACGCTGGAGCTCCCGGATACCGGAGCAAAGCAGAAACAGGTGTCCGCAGTGATCCGCGTGCAAAAGGATACACCGCTGCCGCTGCCCTTTCTCAGAATGCAGCTGACGGCAGATTCGCATTTTCTGCCGCTGAATCCGGGGGCGGCCCCGCTGCCGGAGAAGCCGCTGGAGGGCGCAGGCGGTCTGCTGCGTTACCGCGCGGCCATGCGAAAATGGAACAGGATCCGGCGCAGACAGCTGACGCCGGATACACTGCCGCTCTGCGTGTCGATGGGCATTGAGCGGGAGGCGGAATACCGCATTGCCCTGACGCCGCGGTTCTGCGGCAGCGGCGTTGTTTCGCTGCATGATATGCGGCTCGGGGATTTTCTGGCGATGCTGAATCTGCGCGTGAAGCAGCCGGATCCGCAGAAGCTGCTCATCACGCCGGAGATTCCGGAGCTGAAAGCGAACAGTTCTCTGTTCCGGTCAGTTTCGACGGCGGTTGCGGCGGCGGACGAGGAAACCGAGGCGACGCCGAATCACTCGGCCTCTGCGATGCCGGGCTACGATCACCGCGATTACATTCCCGGCGATTCGCTGAAGCGCATCAACTGGAAGCTGTCCTCCAAGCGCAGACACCTGATGGTGCGGCAGGACGAGCCGATTGCACTGGCACGGCTCTCCGTGGTGCTGGATTTCCGGCGCAGTACACTGTATATGCCGGATGCAGTACGGCTTGCACAGGAGGAGCAGCTGATTGAAACGGCGCTGGGCTTTCTGATGCTCTGTGCCAAATACGGCTATCCCTGCCAGCTCTGCTATGCAAATGAGCAGGCGGCGTGGAGCAGCATTGCGATTGACGACGGCGAGCAGCTTGCAGTCGAGGCGGTTACGCTGCTGCGCGGCGGATTCCGTCCTGCGGAGTCGCTGGCGTCCCTGACGGTGCTGCCCCCTGCCTTGCAGCAGGACAGCGGCAGTGTGCTGCTGTATATCACGCACACCGCATCCGAAGACACCGCCGCGGCGCTGGAGCAAGCATCCGCGCTGCTCTATCTGCTTGTGCCGGAGCAGACGGCCGAACGTACGGCCGTCCCGAAGAACGCCGCGCTCTGGCTTGTGACACCCGACCGCAGTCTGCTCCAGGCAGGCGGCGAGATGTAATACAGAACCCCTTTTGAATGTGTGGTGAAACCTTATGACAAAGCTGGCTGAGCTGCGGGAACAGTTCCCTCTGCTCAAATGGTTCCTCCAGGCAGAGCGGATTCCGCTGCTGTTCAGCGTCACGATTGTCGCAGGTATCTTTTACCATTATGCGCCGTCGCTGACGCTGCTGTGGATCGTGCTTTCGCTGCTGCTCCAGGCGCCGCTGTTCCGGCTGTTTGACTATATGAAAAAGCACAGCTTTCTCGGCTCCATTATATACTGCGCCGTCGGGACGGTCTTTCTGGCGCTGGCCGTGATGTTTGTGCTGCTCGGACGCGATGCCCCGATTTTTTCCCCGGAGATGGGCAGCATGCAGATTGATTTTATCGTCTGGTTCATGACGCCGCAGTCCGTTCTGCCGACAACCTATCTCGGCTATACGATTGCGCTGTTTCTGCTGTTCACGATCTTCATTGCGTCGGTTGCGTATTATTTTACACTGGTTCGCTACCGCGTGCTGATGTCCTTTGTGGTTATGATTTTCCCGTTTGCGATTTACGCAAAGGAAAACGAAACCATGCCGGTGCCTTCGATCATCATTCTGCTGATCTGCTATTTTGCCGTCATGGTCTACTGCCGGCAGGCACACGGCGAGGATCCCGCAGTTGTGCAGCGCTATGAGCCGGACGCGGAGAGCAGGCTCTCCATGCCGACGAAGAAATCCCCGCATTTCGGCGTGCTGCCGGAATTTCTGGACAAGTCCTTTATCCGTGCAACCGGCATTTTCATCGCAGCGTCGATCATTCTGGTGCTTGTGATCCCGAAGCCGGAGGTTCAGGCAGACCGTACGGTCTTTGACGCGATGATCGACATGTCCGCGCTCTCGGATTACCTGATGAACGCAATCAGCGGCTTTGCGGATAACTCTGACGGCGGAAATTATTCCTCGCCGACCTATAACCGTTCGCTGTACCGCGTCCGTGCCGACGAAGATCTGAATCTCCGCGTGCAGACGCTGACCAATTATCATTACGATACCGACAGCTGGTCTGCATCGGATTACGACCAGATGATCGAGCCGGATGATCCGTATTTTGTGCAGTGTGACGGCTTTCAGAGCGCGTCCTACGAACCGGATCCTGCCGCGCTGCTTACCTTGATTCAGCAGGCCGCCGCTGCGGATCCCGCGCTGGCGGAAAAATGGGATCTGAAACAGATTGCGCAGATGCCGCAGTCCTATGACAGCCTGTATCATCATATGCTGGCGGAATCTGTTGTCAAGAATGTGTATGCGTATCCGGCACCGAATCATGTGACGGCTGCCAAGGTGATCGTTTCAGAGGCGCGTACCCGTGATCTGTACCAGAACCAAAGCGAAATACTGTACAGATATTCGCCGGGCAGAGCAGGCGAGCGCTTCACCGTGACCTATCTGAGCCCGGAATTCCGGGAAACCCTGCCGGTGCAGGAGCTGCTCACGAAATTTGATGCCGCCCGTTGGGAGGCGTTTCTGCCGGAGCTGGAGCGTTCGGCGGAGAAGGCCGGACTGGATACGGTTTTGATTCGGTATGCATCAATCAGCCTGAAACGTGCGCAGCGATATGCTGCAAGCGTGGAAAGCCACACTCCGCGTGAGGTCACGCAGCTAGCGGAATCGCTGACCGCGGGGCTGAACTCCGATTACGAAAAGGCAGACGCAATCTGCAAGTATCTGAAATACAGCGGTGAATATCATTATTCGCTGGATTATCCGATTACGAATGACGACAACGTCAGGACGTTCCTGTTCCAGAATAAAACCGGCGTCTGCTATCAGTTTGCGAGCGCCATGGCAGAGCTCTGCCGTGCTGCGGGACTGCCGGTGCGCTATGTGGAGGGCTACGCGATGAGCCAGCCGGATGAGCGTCTGATCGGCGGCTCGGAGTGGGATTACGTCATCACGACCGAGCACGCGCACGGCTTTGTGGATGTGTATATTCCCGGCTACGGCTGGATGATGATGGACGCGACTGCGCCGGATCTGATGCAGACCGCGCAGACGAAAGGCAATCTGCTCTCCACGCTGCAATATTCCGGCCTGATTCTGTTCTGTATCGCGCTGGCGGTGCTGCTGGTGGTATTCAGGCTGGTGCCGCTGATCCGGGAAAAGCTGTTCCGCAAAAAGTGCCGGAAGCTCCGGAATGCGGAGGCGGTGCAGGCGATGTTCGTCAGACTGCGGAAGCAGTGGCGGGCGGATCCTGCGGAAACGGCACGCGCGCTCTGTGAAAGGCAGGGAGCATTTTTGCAGACGGATCTCAGTGATCTGCTGGCAGGGTTTGAGCAGGCGGTATATGCAGACCGGTGTACAGCGGAGGCTGCTGACCGCGCATACGACTGCTACTGCCGCGCGTTTGACGCCTATAAACCGGCCGTCCGGCGTGCGCGCAAAGCTGCCCGCGCCGCGCGGAAGCAGCGGGCTGCGGTATCTGCGGCAGATTGACAGCGGGTTCCTTGTGCGGTATCCGCACCGTATGACCGAATACATGTAAAAACCCCGGGAACAGAGCGTGTTCCCGGGGTTTTCCGGCTGTTGAAAAGAGAAGCAAGGGATTGCTGTGCGGTGATCTGGAATGGGCTCCGCCCAAATCCGCCGGAGGCACCGCTAGAGATACCGCTCAGCTGCCGAAGCCGTCGGTACGGATCATTCCGGCGTAAATCTCCGGCGGAACGTCCTGCGCGCCGGAGGGTGCCTGTCCGTATTCCGGCGGAGGCGGTGCATCCGTGACCACGGCTATCCCCTGCGTCGCCTCGGTATAGCTCGTGTCCGATTCCGGCCGGTAAAGCTGCGTCGTCATAATCACAGGATTCGTCTCAGTTGTCACATAAACGGTATGAACGGTTTCTTCCTCCTGCTCTGGCGTGTCCATCGCTGCATACGCCAGAAAGCTGCCGGTCATGCCGGTCAGCAGCAGCACTGCCGCCGCCGTGAGCAGAAAGCGCCGCTTTTTGCCGCCGGACAGAATCTCCTGCATCCGTGCTTTCAGCATCTCCTTGCTGCCGGAAAAACTCGTTGCGAGCAGCATCTCCGGATGCTGTGCCGCAGTCCGCCGCATCGCCGTATGCAGAATGGATTTGCAGTAAACATTCGCAGCTTCTGCGTTTTCGTCTTTCATGACCGCTTCGTCACAGGCGAGCTCACAGTCGTGCTCCATCTGCCGGATCAGCAACGGAATCAGCGGATTGAACCAGTGTATTGCCCGGCAGCCGATCCACAGCAGCTTGCAGAGCAGGTCGCCGCGGCGCAGATGGCAGAGCTCATGTTTCAGAACCAGCCGCAGCTCCGGCGCGTCATAATCCTGCTCGGGCAGCAGTATGCAGGGATTCAGCAGGCCTGTCAGCATCGGTGTGTCAATGGCCGGAACGGTATAAACCCGCACCTTCCGTCTGATGCCGAGCTCCTCGCAGAGCATCCGTGTCAGCGTCCGCGCCGTGTGATCCGCAGGCTTCCGCAGACGCGCAATGCCCCGGCTGAACTGCTCCTGCTGATTCAGCGTCACGGTTGCGTAAATCACCGCGCCGACCAGCCAGATCCAGAACAGCACCGTGAACAGATCTGCTGTGAAAAACGGCTGCTGCGCCGTGATCGGCTCGTTTGCGACAACCGTCCAGACCGTTCCGGTCGGGTGCGGTTTGAACGGGATAAAATAGCCGATGCCGATGATCCACCAGAGCAGGCAGCGTCCGGAAGCGGACTGCCGGTCTTTCAGCCTGCGGGAGATCGCCAGTGCGGCGGCAGAAATCAGGCTCATCGTCACGGAGCAGATCAGAATGCCCTGAATGAGAAATGTGAGAAACTGTCCGGGCAGAACAGAATTGTTGATATATCTGAAAAACGGAATCATCGGAATCATGAATGTCTGCTCCTTTCGTCCAGCCAGCTTTGCAGCTCCGCGATGTCGGCGGCGGTCAGGTCATCGGTATCGCAGAGTGCCTTGACCAGACCTGTGAACCGGCCGCCGGAAAACCGCTGCCGGAAGCTGCTTGCCTCGATTTGCAGGTACTCCTCCTGTTGTATTAAAACGTCGTATTCTCGTTCCTTTCCGCGCTTCTCCGAGCGCAGAAAGCCTTTCTGCTCCAGTCGGGTCAGCATGGTCAGGATGGTCTGCGGCTTCCACTCCTTCTGCGGGAGCGTCCGGCGCAGGCATTCGGTCACCATAGCCGAGGTGACCGGCGGTTCGGTTTGCCAGATCGCCTTCATGATTTCAAATTCGGCATCCGGCAGCTTTTTGAATTCCACGGGAATCCCTCCTTTTCATTTTCTACACATGTCGTTATTCGCATTATACTACATTTGTAGTGATTTGTCAAGGGGGATTCTGAAATTTTTTCTGCGCTGATGCAAAACGGGATGCCCCGCAGAGTGGGCATCCCGTTTGCTCTGTTATTTTGTTTCGGACTTGGCATCTGCCTTTTCGTCTGTCTTGGTTTCCCCGGACTTCGGCTCTTCAGTCTTGGTTTCCTCGGACTTCGGCTCTTCAGTCTTGGGTTCCTCAGTCTTCGGCTCCTCGGACTTCGGCTCCTCAGTCTTCGGCTCCTCGGTCTTGGGCTTGATCAGCTCTTCCCATGTGGTCGGGAGCAGTGCGACGGAATTGTTGGTGTAATATTTGAGAATGTACTGTGCATCATCAACGCTCAGCTGTTCGTCCCCGGTGACATCGGCTGCACGGAACTGCTGCTCCGTCAGGCCGTGCGGCAGATCCGCAACCTGTCTGGTATAGGCTTTCAGGGCAAGCTGTGCATCCTGCACGGAAACAGCCCAGTCACCGTCCAGATCGCCTTTCAGGAACTCCGGCTTTTCGTCGATCTTGAATCCGGCAAGGCCGTACTTGTCCGCGCCGCTGACGCTGACCTCAACACGCATGACGGACGCATTGCCGACATTGAAGGAAAGCTCCTCGTTTTCCATGTTCGGCGTGATGCCATCTCTCCGGAAGACTTCGTCGCCATCGAGCAGCACGCGCATGTAGTATACTTCGCCCCAGCTGTTATCGGCACTGACAGCGCCGAGCTTGAAGCTGACCAGCATATAATTTTCCACATTGAAGTTGATATAGTTGACATTTCCTGAAACCCAGCTGTTTCCGCCCTGGAACACAACGCCCTTGTTGAAGGTTTCGCCGCCCATTTCAAAGGTTCTGGTGGTATCCTCCGCATCATAGATGTCTGCACGCTGGCGGTTGAAGGATGCATTCAGCATCCGTTCCGGCGTTTCATAGGTCGGAATCAGCGCACTGTTGGCCGGTTCCTTGCCGTCCACGGTAAAGTCACCCAGACCGTATGCCGCGCCGTTCTCGCGTTCTACCACAAAGGTCACAACGCTGCATTTGGAAGTGTCGATCTCATGCTGATCCCACAGCATGTTCGGCTTGACATCATAGGAATCCTTTTCGCTGAATTCGTTGTCCAGATAGACCTTTACTTTTCCGTTGCTCATCGCAGAACCGTCAATATGGCTGACCGTATAGCCGATCTTCTTGACGTTCTCTGTATTGACTCTGAACATTGAGGTGGAGCCGCCGGAGCACGCGACGCCCTGATAATAGGTGCGGCCGTTCATGTTGAACGATTCGCTCTTGTCGCCCTTGGAATAGAGCTTCGCATTGTCTGTATCATAAACAGCTGCAAGGAGCTTTTCCGGTGTGGCATAGGTCGGCTTTGCGCAGGGGATCGCCGCATCGGTGCCGTTTGCCGAGAAGCTGCCGAGTGCAAACTTGCTGTTCTTCTTGTAATCAACCACAATGCGAACCAGATCGGTATCCTTCACATCCAGCGTGTACTCCTTCGGCAGCATGTTGCCGGTCAGCGTGATGATGTTGTCTTCATCGAGTTCGCCGTCCAGATAGATCTTGAGCACTGCATCCTTTTCAGCGGTGCCGTCAACATGGCATGCGGTGAATTTCAGTTCCGTGGATTTCTCCACATTCATCATCACTTCGGAGCGGAGCATATCATCCTGCTTCAGATCCAGACCGCCTGTGAGCACCATGCCCTGATAATAGGTTCTGCCGATGGACTTGAAGCTCGTGCTCTTGTCCGCACCCTCGTACAGCTCAATGCCGGTTCTGTTGAAGGATGCTTTCAGGAGCTGCTCCGGCTTGGTTCCTGACGGAACCGTACAGGGGTTCGCGCAGGCCTTGTCATCCATGGAAAGATCACCCAGACCGTAACCTGCCTCACCGGCACGCTCTACGACAACGGTCAGGCACTTGGTATCCGTCACATCAATCTCCACCGTCTTGAGCCCCTGCGACGCCGTCAGCTCGACCGTTTCTTCCTCGTTGTAAACATTGTCGTGGAAGAACTTGAATGTTCCGCCGTTCATCTTTGTATTGTCGATATGGCCGAGCGTAAGGCTGAGCTTTTTGGCGTTTTCCGTATTGATTACGAACTGGCCGTTCGCAGTGGCGGAGAACGCAGCGCCCTGATAGAATGTGCGTCCCTGCATTTTGAAGGATTCGCTCTTGTCCGTTTTGGAATAGATTGTTGTGCCGATCCGGTTATAGGATGCGCCGAGCATCTGCTCCGGCGTGGAGTATTTCGGTGCGGATGCGGGGGCTTCGATCTTGCTGCCGTCCACGCTGATATTTCCGACTGCGACCTGCGAACCGTCGCTGGTCTGGCCGACGAACACAAGCTCCTTGGCTTTGGAAACATCCAGCTCAACCAGCTTTGCTGTGATATTGTGCGGAATCTCAATCGTTTCGGTTTCGACGCCGTCCAGCTTGATGGTCAGTGCGCCGTCGCGGCAGTAATTGCTGTCAACATGTCCGACATAGAAGCTCAGCTTCTTGATGCCGGAAACGTCGAACGCGGCTTCCTCCGCGTAGTCATGTGAGGTCTGTCCGCCGTAGCCGAACAGAATGCCGCGCTGATAGGTTCTGCCGCTCATCTTGAACGAGCTGTCCTTCTTGGCATCGTACAGCGTTACCCAGCTGCTGATTTTCGCTGACGAGAGCCACGCTTCGGCATCCACGGCCGGCGTTTCCTCCTCCGCCTGCGCTGTCACGGCACAGACCGGTACGGTCACA
Organism: Oscillospiraceae bacterium; assembly: GCA_016281125.1. GTDB lineage: Bacteria > Bacillota > Clostridia > Oscillospirales > Ruminococcaceae > Firm-04. The sequence goes on from JAEEIA010000056.1 coordinate 69,986, forward strand.
GCCGGAACGGCGGCAGCTGCACAAAGCAGGGCTGCCAGTGCGATCACAAATTGTTTTTTCATATTGCACACTCCTTTTCTGCACTGTCCGCAGAAGCACACGCTCCTGCGTTATTATTATAACAATTCCGACTAAAATTGTCAAGTGCAGAAACAAAAAAAGACAGGCAGAAAACCGTCTGCCTGTCAGTTCATTGGAAAAGTGCCTTCGGCGGATTTACGATGTGGGCTCTGCCCCCATACCCCTGCTTAAGGGCTCCTTAGCCCTTATAAAAATGATGCGTTTTCTTTGGCTTTTCATATTGCGGGATTCCAAAGGGATACTATCCCTTTGGCGGGTTTGGGCGGAACCCATTATCAATCATCGCGCAGCGATACCTTTTTTTAAGAGTGCCACGCGCCGTTCAGGAAGTCCACGCGCTTTGTCAGCCACTCCGCGAGGAAGTCAGCGGCCTCGGCGTGGGTTTTGCAGTTTCTCGCCGGTCTGGAAAGCTCCTGCTTGAACGCGTCGTTCTCGCGGATATTGTTCCACTTGTCATAATTGCGCGTGAACGCATCCGCATACAGTTCCTTGTCCTTGCCGATCTGTTCAATCGCGCGGGAGAACACGCCGCTGTCATAAGCGCGCGTCCACTTTTCGCGGATCACATCTTGATACCAGTCCTCAAACATCAGCACGGCCAGCCACGGATTGATGGTTTCATAGGTATAGGTATCCACGTCCGGAACGATGCTGCCCGCATAGAAGCCCGTGCCGTCCACGCAGCGATCCTTGTTGCCCATCGAGGAATCGAAGTCCCACGGCGCCTCAAAGGTCAGGCGCCTGTCGCCGTCCGGACCGAAGTCCGCATCCATATAGAAGCTCGACCAGTAAATATCCGCGTCACAGGCTAGCTCCGCGATGATGTAGGCATCCGCGAGCGAATCCACATTGACAACCTGTTCGACGGCCTGCTGCGGCGTCAGATCCTTGGTTTCCGTGATCTCAGTGAAGTCCGCATTGAACTGATATGCCTTGTCCTCATAGGCGGCAGCATACATGATTTTATAGACGTTATTGACATAGGATGCGATAAAGTCATGCTGTTCCTGCGAATAGATATCGCTCTTGATCGACATGCCGATATCCCGTTTGGCATCGTTTCCGTCCTTCGGCAGACAGGTCATTTTCCGTTTGCCCTCGCCGCCGTCATAGGAGCGCAGCGGCGCATTGTCCGCATAATCCACATGAAACTGATGCAGTGCATCCTCGTTGTAGAAATAGCCGTCAAATTCCAGCAGATAGCCGATGTCAGTGCCCTGATAATCCTTTTCCGGTTCCGTGATTGCAACGCGGTGCTTGTTGACCTGAACCGGCTCGGTGAGCAGGTACACGCCCCAGTATTCGCCGTTGATCTGCACCTCGGTAAGGGTACTGTCGGAAGCGTAGAGTCCGTCCGGTTTCAGGATCTCCCGCGCAATGTGCAGTGCGGTCTTGTCGCGTAGCATGGAGCCGTCCTTGTATTCGGCCAGAAGCAGCCAGTTTTTGAAGCATTCGTTATCGGCAAGCTGTCCGAGCCCGGTCTTTTCCGCGAATTTGAGTTTCAGCGGTTTCTTGGGGTAATTCGTGGTCCAGTTGCCGCGCACCTTGACCTCTGCATCGACGGCGTCAGGCAGGACGTCCGAATGCGGGTCGGTCATATAGACGCGGCTGGCCTCGTAGTAGGGCTCCGGCGGCATGACATAGCCGGGCGTCCATGAGGCAATCATCGTTGCGACATGCCGTGCGACCGGCTTCGTGACGAAATCCATCACGCTGGGATCCTTGCTGACCGTGTCAATGACGATCATCGGCATATTGCTGTCGGCCGGCTGCTGCACTGCGGCAGAATCAGCGCTGCTGCTGTTCTCCTGTGCCGGTGCAGCGGATTGCTCCGGCTTGGGATTCCCCGCTGCTGTGCATCCGCAGAGCAGCATGCAGAGCAGTGCCGGAAGCACCGCTTTCTGATATGATTTCATAGTGTATCCTCCATTTTTTCAGGGCAGTATTGATACCCATTCATCTTATACACAACTCAGAAATGCATTTTCATTCACCATGCAATAAATATTTATATAATAACAATAAAGACTGCTGTCCTGTCGGTATTTCGAAAAAATAAGCAGGAAAAACAGCTGCTGTGATTATATCAGATTCTCATTGTTTTGTCAAGCGCGGGGCAAGCGTCTGATTACTTGCATTTTTTGGCTAATTGTGCTATACTGGAATCGGAAACGCCGGGGGGTGCACAGGCAGAGTCATCAACAACATCAAGGAGGGACTTTATGAAACGGTATAGAATCAGAGCGCTGATGCTCAGCATGGCTGTCACGGCCTGCTGTGTGACGGCAGGCATGCCTGCATCAGCGGAGGAAACAAGCGCGGAAGTACAGACCGTGCGGCATTTTGAAGACGGGGAGGCTTCCGGGTATTTCTATGAATACGGCTGTCAGGGCGACCCGTCGGTCATGCAGGTTTCATGGGACGGGGTACAGCATCTGGAGGCTTCGTGGGAAGACGTCAAATCCCCGCTGGTTTCCACGGGCTTCTCGCACATTGAATACAACCGGGAAACCCCTGCCGTGTATCCTTTCAGTATCAGAGGGCTTTTTGAGAATCTCGAATACAGCGGAGAATTCCGCATCGGGTTTGATTCCGTATTGGGCGTTCACGGCTGGTTTTCAGATCCGCGGGCAGAATTCTTTGTTGCAGAAGCATATTTGCCGGGCAACCGGTTGCTTCCGGATGATTCGGAATACTTCTGCGGCATGATGACGCTGGATAACGGCGAAACCTATCGGATCTATAAAACGGAGAAAACCGGAAAAACGCCGTTTGCGGATTCGGAAACCTATTTGCAGTACTGGAGCGTGCGGGATCCTGACGCTGCCCGTGCGTCCACCGGCAGAACATTTCAGCTGGAAACGCCGCTGGAAAACCATTTCAGCGCATGGGCGATGCTCGGCATGGAGCTCGGAATCTGCGAGCAGATCGACGTCCGGCTGTTCACCGATCCGGAAGCCGTGTTTGCGGAAACCGGATACCTGAAGATCCTTGATCTGGACGCAGAGCGGTATACGATGTCAAAATTCACCCTGCGGAATTCCACGGGGAAGGCGGTCACGTCACTGCGTCCCGGTGATCTGAATACAGACGGCAAACTGACGCGGGATGATCTGAACCGGTACGGTGTCATTCTGTGGGACTTCTTCGACAAGCATATGACGTATGAGGAGCAGTGCGCCGCAGATATGAACGGCGATATGAAAATCGACGCGAGAGATAAGACGCTGCTGAAACGGTATCTGCTGGAGCATCCGCAGAAGCCTGCTGCGGAACGGGAACTGGTGTTCCGCGATGAGTTTGACGGCGATGCGGTCGATCCGGCGAAGTGGGGATATGACCTCGGCAACTGGAAGCTCGACAAAGACGGCAATTATGTGACGAACGGCTGGGGCAACAACGAGCAGCAGTTCTATACTGACCAGAATGCGTCTGTTGAGAACGGGGTGCTGACAATCGCGGCGCGAAAGGAAAACTATACCGACGAAAAGCAGGGCAGCTACGAATACACCTCTGCCCGGCTGACAACCGCGCAGAAGTTCTCTGTGACCGGCGGCCGCATTGAGGTGCGCGCGCGCTGCGATTCCGGAAAATCCCTCTGGCCCGCAATCTGGATGCTGCCGGAGGAGGATGCCTACGGCGGCTGGGCGGCCTCCGGCGAGATCGACATCATGGAGGGCTGGGGCAGCAAGCCGGACAAGATCTGCGGCACGATCCACTTCGGGGGCTCGTGGCCGGACAATCAGTATCTGACAAAGGATTATCAGTTCCCGGCGGGCACTTCCGCAGAGGACTGGCATGTGTATGCGGTTGAGTGGAACCCCGACAGCATCAGCTGGTACGTGGACGGTCAGCTGTACAGCACGCAGACGGAATGGTTCTCGTCCGGCTATTCCTATCCCGCGCCGTTCAACCGGAATTTCTATCTGATTCTGAACCTTGCGGTCGGCGGACAGTTTGACGGCATCGACAATGTGTATGCCGATCCGCAAACCTTTGCCAACGGCGAAAAGCAGTTCCAGATAGACTATGTGCGCGTGTACAGCCCGAAGGAGACATTCCCGGAGGTTCGTCCGGGTTCCCCGGCACTGGAGCTGTATACCGAGGGCGCGGATGCATCGCTGAAAAACAGCGAGAACGGCACGGAGATTACGGTCCGTTCGGTCGGAGAAAAGGAGTACGCCGTCATGGGGCTGCTCCGGAGTCAGACGGTTGCGGCGGACGGCACCTATACGCTGGCGTTCACGGCGCAGTCCTCTGTGCCGCGTGAGATGGTCGTAACGGTCGAGGACAGCGAATACAAGCGCTATTTTGAGAAGCACGTTCAGCTGACGGATACGCCGCAGGAATTCATCACGGAGATCCAGTTCCCGGCAGATATGAAGGCGGATGTGAAATTCCAGCTCGGCCGGATCGGGGAGCAGATTCCGTCCGGGACGCATACGGTGACGCTGACCGGATTCCGCTTCGGACGCAGCGCCGCCGTAGGATAAAAAAACGAAAAGGAACATATAACAAGAAGTATGAAGAATCATCGCAACAAGAAATTATATGCACTGCTGTTTGCACCGGCAGCCGCACTGACCGACGTCCTGCTGCGCAAGCTGGCGGTCATCCCGATCCGTTCGCTGCCGATTGACAGCTACTGGTACCGGCGTCTTGCCATTCAGATTACCTGCGTCGTGATTGCGTGCCTGCTGATGCTTGCCGCAAAAAAGACGTTTATCCTCCGCGAAAAGGGACGTCCGTTCCTGACATACTGGATTCCGGTGACTGTGATCATGCTGTATTCCGCGCTCCGGGCGGCGGGCGGATTTCTGCTGACGAAGGCGCCGCTGCGGCCGCTGCCGGAAATTCTGGCCTGCTGCGTGACGGTGCTGCTGGTCGGCGTTTCGGAAGAGGTTGTTCACCGCGGCGTGATTCTCAATCAGCTGTCCGCGGCGTTCGGGAACGATACGATGAAGGGCAGACTGATCTCGGTCTTTACCGGCGGCACAATCTTCGGACTGATTCATCTGTTTAATATTCTGTCCGGCGTGGAACCGCTTTCCGCGATGATTCAGGCGCTCGGGGCAGCCGGCATGGGCTGGCTGCTCGGCGCACTGTATCTGCGCTGCCGCAATATCAGGGTTATGGCGCTGATCCACGGCCTCTTTGACCTCTGCGGACTGGTGAAATCCGGCTTCTTCGATGCCGGTGAAACTGTGGAAAGCACGATCTCCTCGGCATCTGACGTGCTTCATGCGGATCTGCTGACTGCGCTGATTTCGGAGGCCGTGCTGCTGGTGCTGCTTGCAGCGGCAACGGCGGTGATGCTGCGGAACAGCGCCATGCAGATTCCCACTCAGGGTGAAGCGTAAAAAATTTGTCACAGGACTTGCATGTTCTGCCAAAATATAGTATAATAAATAAGTTGTGAAGCGCCGCGGAGGGCTCTGCGGCGCCAGAATTGCAGATCGGGGTGGAACATGGAAACAGGAATGTATCTGATCGCCGGAAAGCGTATTGCAGTGCAGTCAATCTATCCGGACGTTCACAGTTACTGTGCGGATTACCGCACAGCGGACGGGGAACCGGATCTGACCGTGACGGTCACGGAGCAGATGATTGCCTATGAGCGCGAAAAATCCGCACGGGAGGATCGGCTGGAGGGACGGGAGCCCGTTCCGTATCCGGACAGCTATCTTGAGGAGCTGGCCGTTTACCGGCAGATTGCAGAAAAAATGCCGGATTACGGCACGATTCTGATGCACGGCTCGCTGATTGCGGCGGACGGGCAGGGCTATCTGTTCACGGCAAAATCCGGCACCGGAAAATCCACGCATACGCGGCTGTGGCGGGAGCTGCTCGGGAACAGGGCGGTCACCGTCAATGACGACAAGCCGCTGCTGCACGTCGGGGAGGACGGTGTCACCGGATACGGCACGCCGTATAACGGCAAGCACCGGCTTGGCTGCAACATGGCCGTGCCGCTCAGAGCCATCTGCATTCTGACGCGTGCAGCAGAAAACAGCATCGTCCGCATCACAAAGGCGGAGGCGTATTCCATGCTTTTGCAGCAGGTTTACCGGCCGCAGGATCCGGTGCAGCTGAAGAAAACCCTCACGCTGATTGACCGGCTTGCGGAGCATACCGCGCTGTACCGGCTCGGCTGCAATATGGATATCGAAGCGGCACAGGTCGCATATCAAGGAATGAAAGGTTGATCGGAATGAAACTGAACAGTGGGTTTATCGCACACAATGACGGGGATGACAAGCTGCTTGTGTCCACCGGCGCCGTCAAATTCTCCGGCCTTGTCCGGAGCAACAGCACGGCAGGCTTTATCATCTCCTGCCTGGAGAACGACACCACGGAGGAGGCCATCGTCGAAAAGATGCTGGAGCAGTATGACGCGCCGCGCGAGGTGATTGCCGCCGATGTGAAGAAGATTGTGGAGCAGCTCAGAGGCATCGGAGCGATTGATGAATAAAAACACCTATGAAGCGTATCTGGAGGAGCACGGCTCCCTGACGTACAGCAATGTCGGCATCAGTATGCTGCCGCTGCTGAAACAGGGGCGCGATCTTTTTACAGTGCGGAAAAAGGGTGCGGAGCGATGCAGAAAATATGATGTTGTGCTGTACCGAAGCCCGCCGGACAAGTATATCCTGCACCGGGTCATTGCGGTGCGCGAACAGGATTATGTGATCCGCGGGGACAACTGCATCAGCAAGGAATACGGGATCACGGACGCGGATATTATCGGCGTGATGACCGGTTATGTGCATAACGGAAAGCAGCACACCGTTGAGGAGCCTGCTTACAGACTGTACAGCCGTGTCTGGGTCGCAGCCGCGCCGGTCAGAATCGCACTGCGGCGGCTCCGGTCCCTGGCGGGAAGGATGCTGCATGGAAAAAAATAAGACTCTGCGCTGGCTCTGGAACGTCACCGGAAAGCAGAAGCTCAATGTCCTGCTGCTGATGATCCTGCACGGCATTTACGGCGGTTCCGGCGTTCTGTATGCACTGCTGCTGCGCAATATTGTGGACTGTGCGTCAGGCGGCGACAAATCGGGCTTTCTGCGGAATGTGCTGCTGACGGTTCTGCTCGTGATTGCACAGATTTCCGTTTACGGCTGGGTTTACCGGCTGGACGAGCTCTCCCGTGCTGGCATGGAAAACAAATTCAAGGCGCGGCTGTTCCACAGCATCCTGACGCGGGATTTCGGGGCCGTCAGCGCGGTACACTCCGGCGAGTGGCTCAACCGCCTGACGAACGACTGCCAGCTTGTCGCTGCCAATACAACGGAGATTCTGCCGGGCATGTTCGGCATGGTGATCCGCCTGCTGAGCGCTACAGTCACGCTGATCGTGATGGACTGGCGCTTCGGCGCCGTGCTGCTGCCGGTCGGACTGGTCGTGCTGCTGGTGACGCATTTCTGCCGCAAGCCGCTCAAGCGTCTGCACAAGAAGATTCAGGAGGCGGACGGCAGACTGCGCATCTTTTTGCAGGAGCGCCTCGGCTCTTTGATGATGCTGCGCACCTTTGCCGCAGAGCAGCAGACGGAGGAAAATGTCGCCGGAAAAATGGCAGAGCATAAGGCGGCGCGCATGAAGAAAAACAGCTTCGGCGTGCTGTGCAATGTCGGTTTTCAGGGCGGCATGCAGGGCATGTATCTGCTCGGCGTCTGTTACTGCGGTTACTGCATTTTGCACGGACGGATCACGTTCGGTACGCTGACGGCCGTCACGCAGCTCATCACGCAGATCCGTGCGCCGTTCTCGAATATCACAGGCTATCTGCCGAAGTATTATGCGACGCTTGCGAGCGCGGAGCGTCTGATGGAGGTCGAATCCTTTGAGCCGGACTGCCTGCGTGAAACCAAGGCGCTGGACGAGGTGCTCGGCTGCTACCGCGGCGGGCTGGATGCCTTCGGTCTGCGGCATATTGATTTTACGTATTTTATGGCGACGGATACGGTCGCAAATCAGTCCAAGGCTGAGATGCCGGTCGTGCTGAGGGATATTTCGCTGGAGGTCAGAAAGGGCGAATATGCGGCCTTTACCGGCCAGAGCGGCTGCGGAAAATCGACCGTCTTAAAACTGCTGATGTGCGTGTATAAGCCGGATACCGGCGAGCGCTATCTGAAAACCGGCGCAGGAGAGGAGATCCTCGATGCCGCATGGCACCGGCTGTTCGCGTATGTGCCGCAGGGCAATCAGCTCATGCGCGGCTCGATCCGCGAGATTGTCGCCTTTGCCGATCCGGACGCGATGAACGATGATGCACGCATCCGGAATGCGCTGCGCATTGCCTGCGCGGACGATTTTGTCTATGCGCTGGAGCAGGGGCCGGATACCGTGCTCGGTGAAAGAGGAACAGGACTTTCTGAGGGACAGATGCAGCGCATCGCCGTCGCAAGAGCCGTTTTCTCCGAAAGCCCGGTGCTTGTGCTGGACGAGGCGACCAGTGCGCTGGATGAAGCCACGGAACGCAGACTGCTGGACAATCTGCGGGAGATGACCGATAAAACGGTGCTAATTGTGACGCACCGGCCTGCCGCACTGGATATCTGTGACCGCATTTTCCGGTTCACCCCGGAGGGCGTCACGGAGCAAACAGCCTCTTTATAAAAAACTGCATCATGCAGAAAAGCCGCCGATGTGTTTATGCACACCGGCGGCTCTGTTTTTTGAGAAAGCGGTAATTTCAAGCGGGATCTCCGATGAATTTGAAATGAGGGCGCTGCCCCATGATCAATCCGTCGGAGATTCCTCTTTATCGGCAGTGTGAAGCGGTTCTTCCTTTAACACGCCGGTAAACAGCGCACGGGGCTCCGCGAGGTCGCCGCCTGCACATGTGGAAAGCGCAAGCAGCCTGTCATCTGCTGCAATCTCCGCGCCGGAGTCGAACTCTGCCTGTGACCGGATCCGCTCCAGAAAATCCGTCTGCGCACACGGAAGATCATACAGCACATCATAGCCGCTGACAATCGCCAGCGCAAAAAACTCAATGCGGTATGCGGTATCCGGCGTGAACAACCAGCCGTAACGGTGCGCGTCAAAGCTGCTCTGCTCCCGGAATGACCGGATATCCCCGAACATCCCGTACTCCATATTGTGCCCGTACAGGATGCTTGCGTCATCCTGAAAGCTGCGGTCATTGCGGTAGTCCAGCATGATGGAGCCGAGCCGGTAGGCGCGCCCGTCCGGCGCATGGGAGAGATAATAGAAATTATCATTGCCCTGCATCACCGGATAATCAATATCCGAATCCGCCATGTAAATCCAGCCGACCAGATCACCGAGCTGCGCCGCGAGGTCATCCGTTTTCTTCCGCAGCTCCTCATATTTCCACTGCGGAAGCGTCGGCTCGTTTGCATGGGGAAGCGGCAGTGTCCCGGTCGTGGCGGTTGTTTCGGCAGCGGTCTGTGCTGTGACCGGCGCTGTGGTTGTCACTGCGAGGACGGTTCCCGTCATCTGCGGTGCTGCGGATAGCGTCAGCTCCGGCAGATCCTGATACGGAAGGCGTGACCGGTGAACCGCACGCACCACCAGACAGATACAAAGCAATATCAGCAAAACGGCAGCAAGCATCGCCCTTTTTGATCGCAGCACAGCGGCACACCTCCTTCACAGAAAAATCTCCTCCCTGCATCGCCTGCGGTATTATCATACCACATTTCCCGGCGAAATGCAAGGAGGAGATTGTTATTTAAGCGATGAACTCAGCAATGCGGAGCGATCAGATGATGCTCTCTGCTTCGTCCTTCTTTCTGTTCTTCTTGACCATTCCGAACAGGAATGCGCCTGCGCCCAGCATGATTGCGAACGGTGCGATCATGAAGATGACGCCGGTCGGGGAGATGTCAACCTGCTTGTTTGTAAATGTGGTTGTATCAAGGCTCTTTTGAACAGCGCTGGCATCTGCCGCAGAAGCGATATTGGAAAGTGCTGCTGCCGCTTTGAAACCGGATGTACCGCTGACTGCAAGAGAAGCATTGTCCAGCTCAACCGTACCGAGCTTGCTGTCAACTGCGGTCACATCGTAAGTTGCCTGACTGGTATTCTTTTCAGAAACGCTGATTGTGACATTTGCAGGGATATTCTTCAGCTCGATCTTGTCGCCATCACCCAGTTCAGCTTCCACAGGATCGGCAACGTTCTTTGTTCCGTCATCATACTTCTGACCTTCGACGCCGTTCATTGTCACAGTAAAAGCAAACTTCGGAGCAGTCAGAAGTGCGCTGTTTTCGACTTTCTTCTCAACCGTGTAGTTATACAGGAAATACACATCCGCAAGACCGGTCGTCGGATCAACATCTTCATTCTCTGTAACGTTGGAACTATCCGTATAACCGACAGACTTCTTTGTTTCGGTTGAATTCACTGCGTCACCCGGTTCACCGGCTGCAAACATCACAATACCGTAAACCTCAGTGGAATTGACATAGACGTCAATATAGCGAATCGGATCATAATTAGCCGGACGTGCAATACCTACGGTTGCAAGCTCAGCCGGATCAGCAGTTTCGGTTACTTTGTAGCGGTATACGCCGGGAGCACCAAACTGGGTGAAATCAGTCGCAACACCGACCGTGTCCGAGAAAACAGCTTTTCCATCGGAGAGCGTCTGTGTGCCGGAGAATGTAGCCGTATTATCTTCACCGATAGTCAGGCCGCCGGTTTTACCCTGCTTTACGCCGACTGTGTTGCCGTTTTTATCCGTTACAGTTTTTCCGGTCACGTCAGCTTCTTGCAGCGGTTCAATTACATACGAATAGCTTACAACCGGAGCGGCAACCGTTCCTGTCTGCTCCTCAGCCTGTACAACCACTTCCTTGGTGAACTGTGCACTGGTGACAAAGTCAGCCCACATGTCTGATGCACTCGCGGTCATCACCGGCACTGCCAGTGCGGCAGTGAGCATTGCGGAAGCTGCAAAAGCAGCCGACTTCTTGAAAATAGCCTTCATAATAAACATCCTTTCGTTTTTGAATTTGGAGTTTTGAGAAACAGGTTGATTTGCGGGTGTTTCCCGCTCAGGGCGGTTTATCTCTGGAACCTCCCCGCCGACGCCGGCGTTCAGAGCGGTGCATCGTCATGGACGACCACCCCCTTCCGTCTGCGTACAAGAATAATCAGAACAACCGTGATGCAGACGACACTCACCATGAGGCCGTAAGGCACTGCGTTGTCTTGATACATTGTCGGGGCCGGATACGCTTTCCAGACGGCATAGAGATGATTCGTCTTGCCGTCGATGCCGTTCAGATCCGCGCCGACCTTGTCGGTCGTGCTGAAATCCGGAACGGCCGCATCCGGCGTGAGCGCCCAGCCGAGCAGCTCGAAGCCCTCGCGGCGGAAGCTCTGAGAATACTGCCCGAGATCCACCAGCTCATTCACCTGGAGGAAATTCAGCTGTGTGATATTCTCATCAGGCTCCGGATCGGTACCGTCATTCTTATGCAACCAGAGGTTTGTGAGCTTCTGGTTGTGAATGGACTGCGCTCTCGTTGCGTAGACAGCCTGCACATGGATATAACGGTCTGTATCCGCCATTTCCCGCTTGATGATGATTTTATCACCGGGGCCGTAGCGCGTATTGCCGATCTGCCAGTATTCAAACACATAGCCTTCCGTGATGTTATCCGGCGCGCCGAGCAGCGTATATTCGCCCTTTTCAAGCAGGTTGCTCACCATCGTGTTGCCGTTCAGCGTTCCGCTGACATCCACGCCGTCAACATTCTGCCACGTATTATAGACCACATAATACTTGGCGCCGAGGTTGATCCAGACTGCGCGGAGCGTGACGTCATGGTCGATCGGCGTCATGAAGTTGAACGGCTCGGATTTCAGCTCTCCGGTATCCGGATCGACCTCATACCAGCCCTCCAGCTTGTACTCACCGTCTGACCACTGCATCTGCGAATAATACTGAATCTCGTTGTTTTCGTCACGCACAAGGCTGTCTGCATACCGCCGGGCATACTCGCTGTTTTTATCAACATACAGTGCTAGACGCGGCATTTCCTCGCCGGTACCCGGATCGTTATGCGGTGACTCCCGCGTGACGTAGATATACACAAAATTGCCGTTCGGATCCGGTTTGTACTTCCGCTCTATGCTGTCATACGGCTCAATGCGGTACGGCTGCGAATCAATTTTGAAGTACGTGGAATATGTCCATTCCCAGTCCGGGTCATCATGCTGTGCGATGTTCTCATAAAAGCCCTGCGGGAATGAACCGCCGTCCAGCTCCAGCGTGACCTTGTACTCAGCCGATTTCCGGTTCGCATAGATCGAAAGATCATAGGCCGGCATCTTTGCGCCTTCAAAGGTGAACCGCCAGCCGGTATAGGTCAGGCTCGGTTCATTCGGCGGCAGAGCCTGAGAAGCGTACTGCGAAATGTCAGCTTCAAACGGGACGTTTTCGATCTTCGCATACGGATGATCCGGGTCGTCGTTTTTGTCCAGGAACAGGATGTCGTAGCTTTCTCGCTTAAATCGAATTTCCAGATTCGTTGCTGAAACAGATGTACCTACCGCGGCATCATGCCACGTTCCTGTTCCGTTTCTGTACTGGCTCAACTTAAATCCCTGGAATTTCTCCGAAAGCGAGAAGTTGTTGCTGCTGGCATATGCTGTGACAGGTTCGCTCCATGTTCCGTCAAGCTCCTCTTTGTAAAACTTGATGATATTGCTTGTCGAAAGGCTTGAACCGTAGAACGTCATGATACCTGCGCTGTTATAATCATCATCTTCCATAAAGGTATCAAGGAACGTATACGTTGTACCGCCGTTCTCAGTCAGATGCCAGCGATAATCTGTCAGCCATTTATAATTACCAGCCTGAGTAAAGGTCTGACCGCTGAGACCGGTAAACACACGATACAAATGCCAACCGTATTGGGATCTACCCCTAGTGTACCTTGTTCCTGTATAGCGCGAATCCCCTAAATACCATGAATAAACAGGAGTGGCTTGCTGTGTCAAAGTCTGATATCCGCCATTTGCATCTATACCATACTGTGTTCCGTCATGCTCGGTCGTTTCAATAAAGACATCATTCACTTTGATATATCTTGTTCCGGTATAGTTGGTGGTGGAGTTAGAGCGCTCATAAACGGTATCGGTATATGCCTCTGTACAATCATAATCCAGATACCATCTGTAACGATAAGAATACATCGTTTTAGAAACGTACTCTCCATTTTCATCAATGATATATCTGGAATACGAACGTCTACTATTGGAAGGCGCACTGGAAACAGAATATCGGTAACTCATACTATATCTATAATCAGTTCCGGTCTGAGCACGCGTTAGCTCTTCATAATGGTCGTAGATAAAAGCATATTGCGGAGTTGTACTGTCACTTGTTGTTTTTGTATAAGTGTAATCTGTTTTCTGTATATAAAACTCTATCGTCCTCGGCTCTCTGTCATAATAGATGTTGACAACCGTAGAGCCGTCCGCCTTGATCTCCTGCGGTGCATCCTTTCGCACAGAAAAGCCGGGAATTGAGGTGATAGTCGGTTCTTCCGTGAAATGGCCTGAACCTGCAATACCGGTATTTGTTTCGGAACGCAGGAAGCTGTAATGCTTCTGGCTGTCCGTCATGCCAAGGCTGTCCGTCGGAAGCTGCTGCCAGAACAGATAACGGTACGGAACCGGATCGCCTTTATACCGCCATTTTGCGTAGATCATGGTGTCCTGATGGATTTCGTAACCCTCCGTATACGGATCGACCATGGTGCCGGTGCCGTCACTCAGCTGTGTCGTGTATTCCTTATCAAGATACCAGCCCTCAAAGACGTGGTTATCCAGCGTCGGGATTTTCTGGGAAAGCAGCTCTGTGGTAATCTTAATCGAGCCGTTTTTCTTCGGAATCAGTGCAGGCTTGAGGAACGATGCCTTTGAATCGACTGTGTTGAAGTTGACCCAGTGCGAATCCATGAATTCCGGGATCACGTCGATTTCGATTTTGCCCTCGTCAAAGTTTGACGGCTTGACTGTGTAATAAGTATTCGTGAGATTGCCCTGCTCGTCAATGATACGGATCTGCTGCTCCTGCGTCCGCTCCTGAATCTTCCACATATAGAACGAGCGGTTGATATCCAGGCTCTTTGCCTGCACATCACTGATGAGCACTGTGCCCTGGAGCTCGCCGTTCTCGTTTCCGAGCACGACCATTTTCCGCGTGATGACGGAGCCGTCCGACTCATGGAACACGAGAATGCGGTAATTGCGGTACAGCGGCGCCAGATAGTAGCAGGTGCCGTCCTCCTCCTCGCTGACGGAAACCGGCTGCCCGAATTCGGCACGCCGCATCTGCGCGGAGCTCGGCCATGTGTACGTAAATGTTTCCGTACCGGTCGGTTCCTCCGGCGGCGGCGCCTGCCCCTCCGTAAGCTGGACGTAATACCAGCCGAGGAAGCTCTTGCCGGACTGTGCGGGCGGAATCGGCGTATCGTTCAGCACATCGCCGTTCTTGACGATCTGCATCCACACCGGGCTTCTGCCGGGATTGTCCTGTTCATCGGTTTCAATCGGATACAGCGTCGAGGTGTATTCACCGGGGGCGCTCTCCGTACCGGGATTGAGGAAGTAGTAATAGACACGCGGCGTCACGAGAATATCGTCTGTGCCGTTTTCTCCGACATCCACGATCATGAACACAGAGAAGTGCTCCGTGCTGAATGTAATCGTTCTGCCGTTGAGCGTGTACTCCTCGATCAGCTCCAGCGGTGCAGCGGGGTTGTCCTGAATATGAACCACGACCGGGTGCTCGGCCTTCGCAATCAGATCATTGGAAACAGACACGGAAATCGCCGTGTTCTCCGGTTCGTATGCCTTTTCTGCGGCATACAGCGAGATGTCATACGCACAGAGAATGTCGCTCTCGGTCGGCCGGATATAATCCATCGGATCCACACTGACCGCTTCTGCGGTAATGTCCTCCGGCAGCGCACCCTCCAGAACAATCTGCGGGAGCGCGGAGCCGTCCTTCGATTCGCTCTTGGTTCCGCTCTTGGTGCTGCCCTTGGTACCGCTCTTGGTGCCGCGCGTGCTGATCACCTCCGGCTGGACAATTCCGCCGTCCGGTGTCATGATCAGGCGCTGCTCTGTCAGAACGGGCTGTTCCGGTTCCGCAAATACGGAAAGCGGCAGGATCCCGGCCGTCACAGCCAGCGTCATCAGCAATGCTGCAAGCAGCGCAAGTATGCGTTTGTTCATATTCATATCACCCCCTTTCCGAAGCGCCCGTTCAGGCGGCTTCCGGATTGGTCTGTTCCGGCGGGTCGGGGCGTTCGCCGCGGTACCGGAAGCAGATAAAGTCTGTCAGAAGTGCGGCGGCTGCAATGAGAAGCATCCAGCCTGTCATGCCGTCGCAGATGACCGCCTGTTTGGTGAGGTTTTCCGTCAGCAGAAACACGACCGCTGCGAGAATCAGCAGTCCCGCCTCCGCGAGCATCCCGATCCTGCATTTCCGGACAAATCTGCGCAGTCCGCGCACAATATCGTTCGTGCGGATGTCATGCTTTCCGCTTTCGGTCAGCGATCTGGCCGTCCGTTTTGCGTAGGAGAGCTGCCGGTATTTCCGCCGCAGAGAAAACAGCGGCAGAAACGTCAGGAATGTCAGCAGCACGCAGACCAGATTGAGCAGCGCCCAGTGTGCGCTGTCGGTCATGTGCCCGACGGCCTTCAGCAGCTTCGGCGGATCCTTCTTCTGCGCCTGCTGCTTTGCGGCTTCCGCAGCCAGTACGGCTTCGGGAACCGGCGCATCCAGCGCGCGCTTTTCCGCCGCGGCAAACAGCACGATCCGTCCGTTCGTGACGGCGTCCGTGCAGGTGGACAGTCCCAGGAGCATGGTGTCATCGTCCAGTTCCTCCGGCATTTCGGAGATCTGCGCGGCATGCTCCTCGATATACGCGCGCAGAACGGGATAAGCGTCCGCGGCGTTCGGATCTATGCGGTAGACCGTGCCCTCGTAGGAATCCGTGGAGATGCACGCAAGCACATTGATATCGTAGACGCCGTCCGGCGTCTGGAGAATCCCGTGCCGGTGCGTGTCGAAATATTCCTGATCAAGATAGCGGTCGATATCACCGAACATGGCGCCGTTGTCCATGTGGTGCCCGTAAATCAGATTGTACCAGTCGTTGAACCCGCTGCTGTTGTCTGCCGCGAGATAAATGGAGCCGGACATCGTGGTGTTGCCGTAAATATCCTTGTTCAGATATTCCAGGTCATCTTTGCCCTGTACGACCGGATAGTTGATATGCGTCCCGAACAGCTCGATCCAGCCGACGGTATCGGGATTGATCGCGCGCAGCTCGGTGAAGCTCTCCTGCTCCGTTTCCGCGTCCGTGATCGTCAGGCCGGGACGGTATTGCAGCAGATCGCGCGAGATAAATGCGTTTTCGCTGATGTAGAAAATATCATAGAGCACGTACAGACCGTAAGCGGTCAGCACGGCTGCGAGCACCGCAACCGCCGCCATCAGCAGACGGTTCGCCAGCGATGCCGCCCGGAAAGCCAGCTTCATCGTTGCACCGCCTTACAGGTGGTTCCGGCGGATGACGGTGATGACCTTGCCGAGCACCTCGGATTTCTGCACGGTGCCGTAATAGCGGCTGTCCTCGCTGCCTGCGCGGTGATCCGCCAGAACAAAATAGGAATCCTGCGCCGCTGTCAGAGGATATTCCACGAAGCCCTCATAGCGCGGCGTCGCAGTGTAGATATTCGTTTCCGTCATTGTGTTGCCGTTGATGACAAGCCGGTCATCATCGGTGATTTCGACGGTGTCGCCGCCGACCGCAACGATCCGCCCGACATAATTCGTGCCGTTCTTGCGCAGCACGACAACGTCCTGCGCCTGACAGCTTTTTTCCAGCCTGTAATACAGCAGCAGATCGCCCGCCTTGATGTTGGGGGACATATCGCCGTTCGGCGCTGACTGAATCCCGAACACAAACCCGAACAGCAGCCATACGGCTGTTGCTGCGATCAGCGCGTTCAGCAGAAAGAGCTGAATCGGGTTCATCGGAGAGCGCTGCTTTTTGGTCTGTTTTGCATCTGCATTGCCGCTGTCCATCGGCATCTGCGGCCCCCTTTCCTGCGAT
This sequence comes from Oscillospiraceae bacterium, assembly GCA_016281125.1. Taxonomy (GTDB): domain Bacteria; phylum Bacillota; class Clostridia; order Oscillospirales; family Ruminococcaceae; genus Firm-04. Next base: position 87,178 of record JAEEIA010000056.1, read on the forward strand.
TACTACTGTGAATGATATTATACGATCTGTAAAGCAAAAGTTTGCTGTTTATGTACCTTCCGGCACATGAATTTCTTTTTATAACTATTATATCATAAATTGTGACAAAAGTCAATCTTTTCTTCAATTATTCCTGCCGAATGTGTGATTTTTTACGAATTCATTTACAATGCGTATACAGCATAAAAACATAGACTATTTGTCATTGAATCTAAAAAAGAGTCTTTTTGCGGCGCTGTTGTCAACTGATCTGCGCTTGAATGCGGACAGGATCCGCCGGCATTTCCGTGCAGCGGGTTCCGTCTGTTGAAAATTTATAACGGGGCGCTGTTCTGTTCAAAATCCACCGGAGATACCATATATAAAAAGGGGACGCCCTCTTTTACAGGACGTCCCCTCAGTTTATCGATAAATGAACTTCTGCCAAAACTTGTATTTATGAAGCCGTTTTTTCGGTATAGCGCGGATCCTTGACGCCGTCGGGCCAGACCGGCTCCAGACCTGCCACGGTCGCGGTATAGAATTTGAGGATAAACTGCGCATCATCGACAGAAACCTCGCCGTCGCCGTTGATGTCGCAGAGTGTGCTCTGCATGGCGTTCGGCGCATTCTCCGAAACCGTGCCGGCAACGCGCGCCACATATGCACGCAGGACAAGCTGTGCGTCGGAAACGTCGGTTTGACCGTCGCCGTTGTAATCGCCGCGGCCGCCGGTGTAATAATCCAGCCGGATGCCGAGTGTCTGTGTCTTGATGCCGTCCTTGACGGTATCGGCGGGCTTTCCGGCTGCCGGTGCGAGGGCTTCGGTCGCCTTGCAGGCTTTTCCGGAAACCGTAATCTCCATGTCCGTGTGCGTAAATGCATTCGGTTCCTTGGAATAATCGGCATTTTCCATGGTGAATTTGTACTCGACGGTGCGGTCATTGCTCTTGCTTGCGGTGACCGGCGAGTAGGTCAGGCGGAGCGTATAGTCGCCGCGCTCGACCGCAAAGCGGTACTTCGTTCCGGCGGTGCTGCCGGTGAGCGTGCTGTCATAGAGCGGCAGCGGATCGCGCTCCGGTGAATGCTGAATCAGCTCCGCGCGCACCGGCACCGCTGCTGTCATCGTAATATACATCAGATCGTCGGAAAGCGGCTCGTAGCCCGCGCAGACGGTCTTGACATCGACCGGTTCGGCTGTTTTCTCCGCAGCGGCAGCGGGCATTGCAGTCCCGCCGGACAAAACGGCAGCAGACAGCAGCACGGCGGCTGCCCGTTTCAGAATCAGATTCATATTGTTGCCTCCTAAAAAGATTTCGTCTTATTATAGCACAACGCGGCGGTTTTGTCAACGCAGATTCTGCGCATTTAAGCGGCAAATCAGGAAGTTGAAAGAAAACCTTAATAATTGTTTTTGGCTTTGCTTTTTTCATTATGCCCGCAGACCGGGGGCAGCGGCTTTTTCCCGCCGTGACGCGTCCTGCCGCCGGAAACACCGCTATTCGCAGGAAAACGGGTGCTCACTGCGCGGATTTGGCGGTGAGCGCCTGTTTTGGCCGCGATCCGGTCAAAATCGGACTTGCAATTTTTTTCGATATATATTATAATAGTAATAACTATCCGTAAATACAGAAAGGATGCATTCATGTTTTATCCCATTGCAATTCTCCTGCTGCTGGTGCTCTCGTCGCTGTTTTCCGCGAGTGAAACCGCGTTTTCCAGCGTCAATAAAATACGCCTGAAAAACGAAGCGATGCAGGGGAATCAGAAGGCGGCGAAAGCGCTTGCGCTCGCGGAATCCTTTGACCGCGCACTGACCGCCATTCTCATCGGCAACAACCTTGTCAATATTCTCTCGGCCTCGCTCGGCACGATCCTGTTCACCAAATGGTTCGGGCAGGGCGGCGTGGGCATCTCGACCGCCGCGATGACGGTGCTGGTACTGATCTTCGGTGAAATCCTGCCGAAAAGCTATGCAAAGGCGAATGCCGAAAAAATGGCGCTGTTCTTCGCGGGGCCGCTTTCCGCGCTGATCGTCATTCTGACGCCGCTGATCTTCCTGCTGAATCAGCTTTCCAGGCTGGTGCAGAGCAAGCGCGGTACGCCGTCCGTGACGGAGGACGAGCTGAAAGTCATCGTCGATCAGATCGAGGAGGAGGGCGTGCTGGAGGAGCAGGAGAGCGAGCTTGTGCGCTCCGCACTGGAATTTGACGAAATCTCGGTGGACGAGGTGCTTGTTCCGCGCGTGCGCGTCACCGCGATCCAGAAGAATACGCCGATCCGGGAAATCAAGCAGATTTTCCTCTCAGAGCGCTATTCCAGACTGCCGGTCTATGACGATTCCATTGACGACATCATCGGCTTTATCACGGAAAAGGATTTCTTCGGTCTGCTGGAGCATCACGGCAAGAGCATTGCACCGATTATCAAAACCATTCTGCGCCTGCCGGAATTTGCGCGCATCAGTGAGGCAATGCGGCAGATGCAGCGCGCCAAATCGCATATTGCGATTGTCATTGACCAGTACGGCGGCACCAAGGGCATTGTCACGCTGGAGGACATCATCGAGGAGCTGGTCGGAGAGATTTACGACGAAGCGGACGAGGTTGTGCCGCTTGTGACGAAGCGCGCTGACGGCAGCTGGGAGGTGGACGGCGAGCTCTCCATTGCCGATCTCTGCGATGCGGTCGGCATTGACGAGCGCAGCATTGAAGTGGAAAGCACGTCGGTCGGCGGCTGGTTTACCGAGCTTGCCGGACATATCGCGGAGCCGGGCGAAACCGTCGGCGGCGACTGGTTCCGGATGACCGTGCTCCAGATGCAGGAGCAGCATGTGAAGCGCATTCTGCTGGAGCTGATACAGCCGGAGGCCGATCCGGAGGAAGCATAAGCTGCATTTCCGATAAAAAAACCGGGACACCCTGCAACATGTGGCGTCCCGGTTTCTGTTTATTCAGATGTGTGCGGCAGTTTCAATGTGCCGGCAAAACAAACGGGAATCAGCGCTTTGTGAAATAGCCCTTCTGTCCCGGCAGGTCGAACCGTGCATACTTCTTGTTGGTGAAATCGCTGTTATAAGTTGTCCCGTTTCCGCCAACAAGATTGTTACAGCCATAAAACATATTCGTAGAGGTAGAATTAAGGACGAAGTAGGTTTGGAACTTAGCGGATGCATAAATCGTTTTAAGGTTTGAGCATCCAAAGAACATACTACGCATGTCTTTGACACCGCAAGTATCCAGAGGGCGGAGATCTAAAGATTTGAGAGCAGAACATCCCTCGAACATGTGACTCATATCTGTGACTTTGGAAGTGTTGATGAGAGCAGCTTCAAATGATCTCATACTCTTGCAATACGAAAACATGCACTGCATATTCGTAACCTTAGAGCAATCCCAGTCCCAAATGTCGATATCTTTCAGTTTCTCACATTCATAGAACATAAAACTCATATCGGTACAGTTTTTGGTATTAAAGGTGTCGAGCCGCACAGACTGAAGATTTGTGCAATAATTGAACATATGACTCATGTTAGTAACTTGAGATGTTTTGAAGCTGAGAAGACTAAGGGAAGTCAGGTTGGTGCAATTCTCAAACATTCCGGCCATATTTTTGCAGCTAGTTGTATTAAAGTTACTCAGATTAATCGAAGTGAGTTTAGTGCAATTAGCGAACATTCCGCACATATCCGTAACATTGCAGGTATTTGCATTTGACAGATCCATGGTTGTGGCTTGGATATTCTGGAACAAACAGTTACAGTCAGTTGGGAAGTTCGTTCCGTAATCGCAGACAACCTTTTTCACTCTGGGGTCATTTGCATAGGTTTGGACAGATGTTCTTGTAAAATTGCCGCGCAGCGTCAGCACGCCTGTGGTCGGATTGAATTCGCAGTAGGAAATTGCATTTGCCGTGATTGCGGTCTGGAAAAGTGCCGGGAACTGTTCTGCCATCGGGAGAGAGCTGCCGCCGATGACTGCGCAGGCCATGACGCCTGCAACTGCCTTTTTGATGAGTCGCTTCGTGTTCATTGTGATATCCTCCTAGCTGAAAAATAATATGATTTGTCTGATTTTGCACCAGACAGCTAAAATTATATCACGCATTTTCCAAAAAGTCAATATGTTCCAAAACATTTTGCAAAAAATAAAACATAACATATGAAGAAATTAACATTTCATATGACAGCAAAAGCCGGAGCAAAGCGCTGCTCCGGCTTCTGCCGTATGAAATATTCAGCCCGAGGTGATGCCGGAAGCAAACAGCCACGGCATCGTGACGACCGCAAAGAGCAGCGCAAGGATTTTGCGCTCCCGTTCATCGTCGATTGCCTTTTTGAAAGAGATTTTGCTGTCGAACAGATAGATCAGCAGCGAGGACAGCAGCATACACGCTATGCAGACCGCCGCCGCGCCGGGGTCGCGCCAGATGTTTCCGAGAATCGCCTGCGAAAAGCGGGTCGATCCGTTGATCATCCCGGCGATCACAGCGACCAGCACGATGATGCCGCCGCCGACAATATCCGAGAGCATTCCGAACAGCCAGACCTTGAGAATGCTCTTTTTCCACTTCTCTTTAATATTGTCATGCTTTCTGAGCTTCAAAAACAGCAGCAGCAGGCCGCTGTCGATCAGGAAATTGCCCGCCAGAACGGGAACCCACATGACCGGGAAGATGACGAGCAGCCAGATCGGCATGATGATGTTGTACATACGGACTTCGTTGTTCTTCGGTGCAAAATAATGACTGATCTTCATAACGCGCCCTCCTGTTCCAGCTCCTTTGCAAGGCGTCTGAGCATATCCGGATCGAAGGACGAGCAGATATGCTTGTTGTCAGCGGTCAGCAGGCGGTAGTGCCGGGAGATATAATTCTGCTGAATTTTCCAGCCCTCCCCCTGTTCGGTCAGCTCCCACCAGATACGCCCGCCCATTGTGCGCGGATAATGCGGCGCGGTCTGTTCAAAGGCGTAGGCCTTGAGCATATCGGACATCTCGCCGCCGAAGGTGTTTTGCAGCACGGTGCTCTGCGAAAACAGCGAGCAGAACGCTGCGGTGCCTGTCCAGCCGAGCGACCCGCGCTCCTTTTCGATGCCGACCAGCGTTTTCTTGGAGATGCCGAGGCACTGCGCCATCTGCTCCTGCGTCAGACCGTATTCCGTCCGCACGAGCTTCACCAGTGCATCCACCTTTTTAATAAATGTATCGCGGTTCATGCCGCATCCCTCCTTTTGGTGTTGATGATTCCTCTTAGTGCAATTTTACACTATTTGAGCGGATTTGTCAAGACCTTTTTCGGATTTTTCCCGGGCAGTGCCACCTGTTTCGCAAAGCGAAACTGTGCAGTTTGCCATCGGCAAACATGCGGCTCCGTTGACCGAAAGCGCTCCGGTCAGTCAAGTGCTGCATAAAAGATACTGCTCTCAACTTGCTTTTTTCGCAACATTGTGCTATAATATAGAAACCGGCATCTCCGCCGGTTCCATTCCATACCATCGAATCCAAACAAACGGAGAAACATCATGAAATTCATCATCTCTCATCTCTCAAAAGGCTTTGAGAAAAAGGAAGTCCTCCGGGACATCGACTTCGCCTTTGAGGAAGGCCGCATCTACGGCCTGCTCGGGCGGAACGGCGCCGGAAAAACCACGCTGTTCAACTGTCTGAACGGCGACCTGAAGCCCGACGGCGGCAGCTTTTATCTGGAGGAGAACGGACAGCAGCGTCCCATGAAAACCGACGACATCGGCTATGTGCTCTCCACGCCGACCGTCCCGGAATTCCTCACCGGCCGCGAATTTCTCAAGTTCTTCATCGACATCAACCGTGACAGCATCCCGCAGGCCACCGACCCCGAGGCATATTTCAGCTATATGCGCATCGCGCCGGAGGACCGCGACAAGCTGCTCCGCGATTACTCGCACGGCATGAAGAACAAAATGCAGATGATCGTCAACATCATCGCAGAGCCGAATCTTCTGCTGCTTGACGAGCCGCTGACCTCTCTGGACGTTGTGGTCGCGGAGGAAATCAAGGAGCTGCTCCGCACGCAGAAGCAGGGCAGAATCATCATTCTCTCGACGCATATCCTCGACCTCGCGCTCGACCTCTGCGACGAGATCGTGCTGCTGAATCACGGTGTTCTGGAGCCGGTGGACAAGAGCAATCTGGACAGCCACGGCTTCCGCGAAAAGATCATCGAAGCGCTGCGGGAGGAAGATCATGTTTAAGACATTCCGGCAGTCCTTCGCGGTCAAATGCACGTCCCGCGCCAATGCATTTCTGTTCGCGCTGAAACAGATTCCGCTGATCAAGAAGCTGATTCCGCAGGAAGCCTATTCCGCGCGCGGCGTCAAAGGCTTTGCAATGGTTGTGATCGGACTGTGGGAGTTCAGCATCACCTTTCTGACCAAGGCCTTTTATCTCGGTCTTGTCCTGGGATCCACCCTGCTGATTTCCGAGGCTTATGACGAGCCCTCGGGCAAAGGCTGTGTCTTCCTGCATATGCTGCTGTTCCTGACCGCAACCGGCGGCCTCATCAATACAAAGTTCCTTGACAGCTCCAAGCTCGGCTACAACATCGTCAATCTGCTGCGCATGGACGCAAAGCAGTATACGCTTTCCAGTTTCTTCTACCATCAGCTGCGTTATCTGATCGGCTGGCTGCCGTTCTCGCTGCTGTTCGGACGGCTCTGCGAGCTGCCGGTCTGGCTCTGCCTGCTGCTGCCGTTCGCGGTGGTCGGCTCCAAGCTGCTCGGCGCGCGTTTCGCACTGTTCGCAGAAAAGCGCTTCGGCATTGTACAGGACGAAAAAGGGGCGACGCTCTGGGTTATGATCTATCTGATCCTGATGTTCAGTGCGGCAATCTTCCTGCCGATCATCCGGATGCCGCTGCCGTCCGCAGTTTCCGCAGGCATTCTGCTTGCGATGATCCCGCTCGGCATCCTCTGCATCCGCCCGATCTTACAGTTCGATTCATACAATTATAAAACACTCACGCGCAGGCTCCAGCTCAACGCGATGAACCAGATGAACGACGCGAAGCTGAACCTCAAGCGCAATGCGGAAAAGAACATCTCCACGGATCCTTCCGTGACAAGCAGCCGCAGCGGCTTTGAGTTCCTGAACGAGCTGTTCATCAAGCGGCACAGCAAAATTCTGTGGAGCGCAACGGAAAAGATTTCAGCGGTGCTGCTGGTACTGCTCGCGGCGGCACTGCTCTTCGTGCTGCGCGCACCGAAATCCCACGAAACGGTCAACAGCCTGCTGATGACGAAGCTGCCGATGATCTGGCTGATTCTGTATGCGCTGAACCGCGGCACCAGCTTCACACAGGCCTGCTTCATGAACTGCGACCACTCGCTGCTGACCTATCCGTTCTACAAAAAGCCCGGCGCGATTCTGCGCCTGTTCCGGATCCGTCTGCGGGAAATCTCCAAGATCAATGCAGTGCCTGCCGCAATCATCGGCTTCGGTGCGGCGCTGCTGCTGTTCCTGACCGGCGGCACAGAGAATCCGCTGAATTACGCAGTGCTGATCGTCGCGCCGATCGCTGTGAGCATGTTCTTCTCGCTCCACTATCTGATGCTGTACTACCTGTTCCAGCCGTACACATCGGGCACAGAGATGAAGGGCGGCGCGTATTCACTCATCACAGCAGGAACCTATTTCGTCTGTTACATGCTGATGCAGGTGCAGCTCCCGACGCTGATGTTCGGGCTGATGTGCATTCTGTTCTGCCTGTGCTACTGCCTCATCGCATATGCGCTGGTGTATAAATTCGCACCGAAAACCTTTAAGCTGAGAAGCTGAAAAATCACGTATTCCGGCGGTTATCCGCTCTGCAAGCACGGCAGGGCGGATGGCCGCCGAAAATTTTTAACCTGATTTTCTTGCTTTTATTCAATTTGGATTATATTCATCACTTATTGCGGATTGTAATAATTAACCATTTGGTGTTTTCAGCTGCAAAGCGCATGATTCAGGAAATCACAATGAAAAATCGAAAAAAACATATTGTTAAGAATGGTGAATAATGAATATATGCATGTCTTGCGGGCAGAGGCCATTTCGCAATATCAGACTAGATTTTATCATTGAATTATGTTATAGTAAAAAAGTCCGGAAGCGAACCGATTTCCCCTTATCGGCTTTTCAGCATCGTGTTTCAGCTTTCGTGTTGCGGACAATCATATTGTGAAGGAGAAAAGTGAATATGAAAACCGCAGGCAGAAAACGGCTGAGCGCACTGCTCTCGGCTGCGATTTGCTGTTCCGTTTTTTCCGCATACGGCAGCACGGCGTTTGCAGCCGGCGAGCTGATTGACAGCGAACGGAATATCAAGATTGCAGCACTGACATCGACCGGCAGCAGAGCACAGGGCATCCGCATGATTCCGGACAAGTCCAAAATCATTGATGCTTCCGCTGACCTGTACGACCAGAATCAGACAATTCTGAAAAACATGCAGAGCGTGTATGATTTCTATGCCGATACGCTCGGCTATAAGGACTGGTCATATACCATCGGTGATTCGGAACCCGAAACGGCCGAGGGCAAACCCGGCACAATGGACACCACGCTGTACGGCGTTCTGCTGGACAGCAGCAACGATGCAAAATCCGAGCATAATTTTATCATTCTGGGCAAGAGCGATGACAATTACCGCTGCATGGGCACGGGCAAGGATGTCATCGGCCATGAGATGATGCATCTGGTCACGCTGAAAAAATGTCACTGGACGACCAGCATGGAAAACGCGGAAACCAAGGCGCTGATGGAAGCATATTCAGACATCATCGGCGAGCTGGCGGATGATAAAGCTGACTGGAAAATCGGCGCCGAAGTGTTTACGGATCAGAATTCCGGTTACAGTATGCGTGATATTGCAAATCCGTCCGCAACGCAGTCGCCCTATTTCCCGGAATCCGGCTCTGCAACAATCATGGAGAACACGCTTTACACAGATTATCAGGTCTATATGAAGGAACTGGACAGCTTCAAGGGCAATCAGTCGCTGTCGAAGGAGGCGTTCAATCCGTCAACCCGCGGCTCCCTGATCGTTTCTCACGCCGCGTACCTGATGAACAAGGCGGGCATTCCGCGTGCAGATCTTGCACAGATCTGGTTCAACTCGCTGGATTTCTACAAGGCCTATATGCCGCAGGCAACCTTTATTGACTGCCGCCGCGCCGTGACGAATGCTGCGGTTTATTTCGTTGAGAATCAGAACTATTCTGCGGATCAGCGCGCAAAATATCTGGACGCTGTCAATTACGGCTTCGACAGCGCAAAAATCTATGCCAACCACTTCGGCTATTCGCTCCAGTACGGCGAAACCGAAATCAAGCAGAGCGAGGCGCAGGATGCGTCGCACATCAGCAGCTTCCTCACTGCGGAGCAGAAGAAGTTTCCGAACGGCTGTTACTGGATGAGCTCCGATCTGGACACCGTGTCCAAAGATCCCGTATCGTTCAAGGATTACACCGACTGCAACGGCATTACCGTCACATCCCTTGTCACGGACGGCCACGGCAACTATGATTTCATCTCTGAGGAGCCGTATTATCAGTGCGCAGGCTTTGCCCGCAAGCTCCAGCAGGATCTCTACGGCACAAACAAGTATATCCGCATTTCCAATGAGAAGAATTATACGCCGAAGCCCGGCGACCACCTCCGCGTCAGTCAGTGGAGCAAAGGTCATGAAATTGATAAATCGCACAGCGTCTTTGTCACGGCGGTCAGCGGCGATACGATTACATTTGCGGACTGCAACGCCGCCGGAGATATGAAGATCCGCTGGAACCAGCAGCGTACCATCGAGCAGGACGACAAAGGCCGCCTCTGCTGGAGCGAAGGCACCGAGCAGTACAAATTCGAGTGGGTTGAGCGCCCGATCCCGCTGGGTGACATCAACGGCGATGCCGCAGTCACCTACGAGGATATGCTCTCCCTGCGCGACATCCTGAACGGCATCGAACGCGAAGGCGCAGACTTCCGCATCCTGACCTGTGTGTGCGACCTCGACAAGAACAGCAAGGTGAACAGCACGGACCTTGCGCTGCTGCTCCGCTTCTGCAGCACAGGCGAGCCGACTGACCAGTACGGATATATTCAGTAAGCCCCCCGCGGGTATCCCCATACCCGTACCCATACACATCCCTTTTCCGCGCGCAAACCGGCGGTGCCCCTTATCCCCAACATCGGGCTGCCGCCGGGATTCCTGCGCAGCACAGCATCATCAATTATTGCGGGACGCAATCGTTAAATATACCGCAGATTTCGTTCAAAAATGCAATATTTGAGAAAATCGCCGTAATAACCGTCGTCTTTTGAATCATTCACCGTCCGAAATCCCGCAAAGCAGCCCCGCGGCGCCCGAATGTTTTCCGCAACAGCAGACTGGATTTCAGCTGCGAAATATGTTATAGTAATAACAAAGAAGCGGATCCGGGCACGGATCCGCGGGCACACACGGCTGCAATGGATCAGCCCCCTCTCGTCGGGCATCCCCAATGCCCGTCATCCATATCCAACCCCCTTCCCACATCCCCAATCGGGCAAACGGAAAGCACTCCGGAGCGGTTTTCATCCTTGCCGCTGCGGGGTGCTTTTCGTATTTTTGCGCTGCTCTGCCAAATCGGAAAGGCTCCGGTTGTCGAAAGCAGACAAATTTATGCATCTATATATTTTTATCTGTTAAACCGCTTGAAAAACTGTATAAGATGTGGTATAATATAAAATATGAATCCTGCACCGGACTGCGCACAGAAAAATAAAGACAGAAAAACGCGCAGAATGAACGATTGCAATAAGGTGGGTAACAATGGAAAAGACCGTAAACGGGAGCGATTTGCAGTATTACTTCCTCCTTGAACGGCTCCTGAACATCATGACGGACATGAGCGGGCTTCGCCTGCGGGAGTTGTACGGTGCCCTCGGCGCGCTCTGCCGCATGTTCCGCATCTCAAAGGGCACGGTACGTTTTTTTCAGGGGCTGAATCACGAAATGGAAGACAAAGGCGATACCTTCGTCTGCTATGACAGCGGCGAGGGCGGCTCTGTTGCGCATACAATCCGCATCGTCACCAAGGTGGGCGCCGTTGTCACATGCAGCGTCACCATGCCGGACGGCGCTGCGCCGCTGAACGACGAGGAATTCCAGAGAGTGGATCTGGTCATGAAAACTGTACTGAGCTTCGTCAGCAGAGTACGCCTGCAAAGCGTTGTGGAGATGCTCTCGCTGCACGATGAGCACGGCTTCCGCAACATCCGCTCCATGATGCAGTATCTGAAAACGCAGAATCAGGACGGGGCGCTGGGCGGCAAGGCTGCGATCCACTTCAATCTGCGGCATTTCTCGCTCGTCAACCAGGAGATCGGCGATCAGGCGGGCGACATTGTCATCCGCAGCTATTATGACGGCCTCAGTGCGCTGATCGGGCGGACGGGCACGGTCTGCCGTCTGGGCGGCGACAATTTCGTGGCACTCTGCGAAAGGGAGCAGCTTGACAGCGTGCTGGAATATCTCCGCGGCGCACCGGTCTGCTACGACAAGGAATCCGGCAGCCGCATCAAGATTTCGGCCAGCGCAGGCGTCTATCTGATTCCTGCGGGCTTTGTCATGCAGAATCCCGGCGAAATCATGGACAAGATCATCACTGCATCGCAGGCGGCGCGCAGCAGCACCGGGGATCCTGTCGCGTATTACGACGACAGCCTGCGTGCGGGCAAGGAACGCTTCATGCGCTTGCAGCATCTCCTTCCGGAGGCGCTCCGGAACGAGGAATTTCATGTTTTCTATCAGCCGAAGATCAATCTGCAAACCGGTGCGCTGGCCGGTGCGGAAGCACTCTGCCGCTGGTTCCGCGGCGGGCAGATCATCCAGCCGGGTGATTTCATCCCGACGCTCGAGGAAAGCACAGAGATCTGCAAGCTGGATTTCTACATGCTGGATCATGTCTGCCGGGACATCCGCCGCTGGCTGGATGAAGGGCGCAGCGTCGTGCGTGTTTCGGTCAATCTTTCGCGCCGCCATATGATGGACTTTGACCTGCTCCAGACGATTATCAGCATCATCGACCGGCATCAGGTGCCGCATCAGTATATCGAAATCGAGCTGACGGAAACCACCACGGATGTCGAGTTCCGTGCGCTGAAGCGCGTGGTCAGAGGCTTGCAGGCCGCGGGCATCTTCACCTCGGTGGACGATTTCGGCGTCGGCTATTCCTCGCTGAACCTGATCCGTGAGATTCCGTGGGATGTGCTGAAAATCGACCGCAGCTTTCTGCCGCGCCGGAACGGCGATCCCGACAATCCGCAGAGCATCATGTTCCGGCATGTGATTGCGATGGCGAAGGAGCTGGGGCTCGCATGCATCGCAGAAGGCGTGGAAACGCAGAGTCAGGTGGAGATTCTGCTGGACAGCTGCTGCGCGCTCGCGCAGGGATACTTCTTTGACGAGCCGCTGCCGACTGCGGAATTTGAAAACAGGCTCAGCGGCTTCTGCTACCCGCTGAGCAAACCGGAGCAGACCGTATAAAATATCAGATTCATGCGCACCCGCCGCAGTGTTCATACGCTGCGGCAGGTGCGCTTCTGCAATTTTATTTACAGTGCCGCAGACGGACAGGTATTGTCAAAAACGTCCCAAAACCGTGCAAAATCCGTTTCCCCGCCGCCTTTGTTTCTTTTTTTGAAAAAGATTATTGCTTTTTCGAAACGGATATGCTATAATTGTGGTATAGGCAAACAGGAAGTATTCCTCGCTGCGGCGAACCGGAAACGGAGGGTCGTATGAAACAGAAAACAGAAAACAGTCCGGAAAAGAGATCCGGCAACCGGAATCTGATTGCGCTCTGCATGTGCGGCATCGGCATCGCAATCAATCTGCTCCTCAGCACAGCAGCAGGCGCGCTGCATCTGCCGCTGTATCTCGATACAGTCGGAACCGTATGTGCGGCGGTCATGGGCGGGCCGCTTTCCGCCGTGATCGTCGGATTCTTTACCAATATTCTCAAAAGCATCACAGATTCTTCCGCGCTGTATTACGGCGTTCTGAATGTCCTGATTGCGCTTGCTGCCTGTTATATGGCACGGCGCCACCCGCTTGACCTGAAGCATCCGGATCATCTGCTGAAGGCGGCATGCATCTTCTCGCTGATCGGCGGCGGCATCGGCACGCTGATTCCCTGGTTCCTGGAAGGCGTCACACTGGACAGCGCTTCGCTGGCCGCGACGCTCTATGATATGGGCATCCGGAATGAGGCCTGCGCGCAGATGCTTTCCGGGCTGCTGTCAGATTTTCTGGATAAGGCAGTGACCATGCTGCTGGTCGGGCTGATTGTGCAGTTCCTGCCGCAGCGCGTGCGGACATTCATGCAGTTCAGCGGCTGGATGCAGACACCGCTTTCCAGAGAGGACTCCGAGGCTGCACGAAAGAACGATTCCCGCGTCATGTCCCTGCGCACCAAGATCATGCTCGTGCTCAGCGTTGCGCTCGTCGCGGTGTCGCTCGGCGCGACCAGCATCAGCATCATCATGTACAGAAAGGCGCTGATCCGCGACCAGAAGCAGATGGTTCAGGGTGTTGCGCGGGTTGCCGCCAGCGCCGTCCATGCGGAAAAGGTCAATGACTATCTGTCCGGCAATTACGAAACCGCGGATTACCGGGAAACAAAAGAGATCCTGTATTCGCTGCGGAACAGCTCACCGGATATCGAATACATCTACGTTTACCGGATCAAGGAGGACGGCTGTCATGTGGTCTTTGATCTGGATACACCGGATACGCCTGGCTCGGAGGTCGGTGAGGTCATCCCGTTCGACGACGCATTTGAGCCATATCTCCCGCGGCTGCTGAAAGGACGGGAAATTGATCCGGTCGAATCCGACGGACGTTACGGCTGGCTGCTGACCGCCTATGCGCCGGTCTACGATGTGCGCGGGATCTGTCAGTGCTATGCGGCTGCGGATGTTTCCATGGAGCATCTCGCTGTCATGCAGCGCAGCTTCTTCGCAGAGCTGGTCTCGCTGTTCCTCGGCGTATTCATTCTGATTTTCGTCTTCGTGCGCTGGCTGGTCGAGTATCACATTATTCTGCCGGTCAACTCCATTGCAATGAGCACGGGCACCTTCGCGTATGACAGCGAAAAAGCCCGCGAAAGCAGCATTGAGCGTATCCGCGAGCTGAATATCCACACAGGCGACGAGGTGGAGAACCTGTACCATGCGATTGCCAAAACATCGGATGACAGTATGCGCTATGTCGCGGATGTGCAGGAAAAGACCAATCAGCTCGCCCAGATGCAGCGCTCCCTGATTATTGTGCTCGCTGACATCGTCGAAAGCCGGGACAAAAATACCGGCGCGCATATCCGGAAAACCGCAGGGTATACAGAGATTATTCTCCACGCACTGCGCAAAAAGGGGTATTATACCGAACAGCTCAACGATGACTATATCTCCGACGTGGTCAATTCTGCGCCGCTGCATGACATCGGCAAGATTCAGGTGCCGGATGCGATTCTGAACAAGCCCGGCCGCCTGGAAGATGACGAGTATGCGATCATGAAGACGCACACGACCGCCGGACGTGATATCATTTCGCAGGCGATTGCACTGGTTCCGAATTCCGGCTATCTCAACGAAGCGCGGAATCTGGCCGCGTTCCATCACGAAAAATGGGACGGTTCCGGTTATCCGGAGGGCATTGCCGGGGAAGATATTCCGCTGTCTGCGCGTGTCATGGCAGTTGCGGATGTGTTTGACGCACTGGTTTCCAAACGAAGCTATAAAAAGCCGATGTCGTTTGAGGATGCAATGAAGATCATCCAGGACGGTGCGGGCAAGCATTTTGATCCGCTGGTCGTGAAGGCATTTGTCAGCGAGGAAAAAGCTGTCCGGCGCATTGAACAGAAGTTCAGCGAAATGACCAACGACGCCGGCTGTTTCCGCTGAAAGCGGTATCGCTGCACGCAGCATTTGCAAGGCCTTCGGAATCCCGATACAGCACAGAAAAGGCGCTGACGGTTGCAGTCAGCGCCTTCGTTTGTATCTGTCGGAATGAGAAGGAAGAAAAAAGAATTTTGTACATCTTTTGCGTTTTATGTAGAAAGCAAAACAGCACGCATCGCATATTTTGACGCTTTCGGCAATCATACTTGACAATTCGTCCGCTTCGATGTATAATAGAATGCATAAGGTGATACGATTCGCCTTAAATTTAATTGAAAAGGGTGCAAACAATGAAAAAACTCATCAAAAAAATCACAGCAATCGCCTTGGCATTTACGCTGATCGGCGCCGAAACAGCAATTACAAAGACGATTGCACCGCAGGCAAACGATTCTGTCACAGCATATGCAGCCACATGCAATCACTGTCATTACGGAAGTCTTTATGTCATTACTTACGAAAAAACAGAAACCTATCAGATGGCTTTTCCGAGTGAACTCCATGCTTTATTTTATATTCCATTCACTTGTAATTATAGAATTGAGGAATGTGACCGCTGCCACACCATACTGTCAAAGACGTTATTAAGCTCGAAAATCGGATAATTTTGATTGATGTAAGACACAGCTAAGGGCGCCGCACGATTGCAGTTGGCTCTTAGCTTGTCGAAGAAGTTCCGTTTTCAGGGGACGCCCTCTATCGCAGGGGCGTCCCTTCTTGCTGCTCTGCGGCAATTCACCCCTTGCGTTGCTCCTGAGCGCATGCGGATATCGCCGTCTGCGGACGGAGGCCCCATTATCAATTCATCGGAGATTTCTCTTTCAGAGCTCCTCCCACGCAGTCGGAATGCCGGAGAGCGTGTTCTGCACGTAATACCGCAGGATTCGCTGCGCGTCGTCCACCGAAACCTCGCCGTCCCCATTGATGTCAGCAGCCTTTTCCCGCCGCACGCCCAGCAGTGAGGGCTTTCCCGCAACACGGTTCGCATAATCCCGGAGCGCCAGCTGTGCGTCCGCGGCCGTCACCTGACCGTCGCCGTCCGTGTCCCCGCACATCAGATCCAGATGCTCAAACATGTCCCCGATGCCGGTATCCGGCTCCACAGCAGAACGGTACAGGCCGAAGCGGCACGGGCTGTAACTCGTGATCTGCGTCGCCTTTGTGAACTGCCGGTTGTTGCCGCGCTGCCAGCTCGTAAACCATGTATACTGCTGCGAATTGTGGCAGCTGTACGCCGCCGCACTGACCTGATAGGCCGTTCTGCCGCCGAAATATTCAAGCGGAATGTCATAATTCATAACAATCGGATTCTGTGCCCAGAGATGCAGATACGTTTTCGGGACGTCCCATGTCCCGTACTTCTGCGCGGAGGCGGGATACGCATCGGCATTCGCAGAAAGCTCCAGCGCCTTCCGCAGCGTATCCGCATTGAGCCTGTGCTGCCCGTGGCCGTACTCCCCGTTCACGTCATGCCCGACAACCACATCCGGGCGGAAGCGCCGCAGCAGCTCCACCTGATTGGCGACGACCGCATCATAGGATACACCCGCCGCCGCAAAATTGCTTTTTGCGCCCGCAAGCGACGTCGAATACTGATCCGGGAATTTGCCGAGCACCGGATAATTCCGGAGTCCCGCCGTCCAGAGGCCGTTCAGCTGCTCATGCAGGCGGACGGGCTCGCCGTTGTGGTGGACAAGATACGCAACCTGCGTCTTGTAACCGTTTGCGACCATTGTCGGGATCAGTCCGAGGAAAAACAGATGCTCGTCATCGCTGTGCGTCGTGAACAGCAGCAGATCGGCCTTGGCACACGGCGGCTCCCAGACCTGCACATCCGACGGCAGCTCCCCTGCGCCGAATACCCGGACGTCACAGACAGACGCCGCCTGCGAAAAGGTCAGCGTGATCGTATTGGTTATAAACTCGGAAATATCCGTAAAATCGTGCAGAAACCCGTACTGCCCGCAATCCTGCTCATACTGTCCGGCACAGGCGCGCCACGGCACGGCCTGCCGGTTGAATTTGACGGAAATGCCGCAGATCGGATCCTCTGTCGTGATGGTCAGGGTGCCGCCCGCAGGAAAATTATACGCAGTATTCTCGTTGTTGTCGGTCAGCACGCCGGTGTTATAGCCGGTGGATGCGGTATATTTTGCAATGCGTGTGAATTCCGGCGCAGCCTCCGCAGATGCAGGCACAGCCGGAACGGTCAGCGTTATCAGCAGGCAGCCGCAGAGGACTGCCGCCGCTTTTTGCAGCAGCTTCATGATGATGCACCTCCGTTCGGATCATCTTGCCATTTTCAGTATACCATATTCCGGCGTTTTTTTCAACAGTCTGCGGAAAGAAACGAGTATCTTCCGCGAAAATATCCGCACCGTCATCGTTCCCGCTGCAGCGCACCGGATTCTGTTAAATCACAAAATGATCCACAAAAAGGATTGCATTTTTCGTGAAAATGCGCTATACTGAATGCACAACAGCAGCGGAGGACTGCTGACAGTCTGCACGCCATTCCTCACACGCCCTGTATTCAGCTTGCAGCGGCGCAGCCGGTGTGCTGCAACATCTATGTCTATACGGGAGGTAAGACACATGAAAACAAAGCTCTTTGCGGCACTGACTGCGGCCGCGCTGCTCTGCGGGGTGATGACAGCTCCGGCATCGGCGGAACAAAAGTACCAGATGGGTGATGTCAACATGGACGGAGAGGTTTCTATTGAGGATCCGTTTCTGATTTTAATGGAATATGTGGAACACTGCGTTGCTACAAAGCCGCATATCCTGACACCGGAACAGCTTGCACTCGCTGATGTGGACGGTTTGTCTTATACAACCTGGTGGGGCGAAGAAGCCAGTGTGGATGTGACAGATTCGCAATGCCTCTTCCGATTCTACGTTTACACAGTCAGCGATCCGGATCAGAAAGGCACCGACGTCTGCGCATGGGTGCGCGCCAATTACCCGAATATGTATGAACAGCAGGAATAACCTGCGTATCGCATCAGCAGCGTGACCGGAAAAGCATCCGTTCAAAACTCTTTTGACAGCGCAGGTATTTCGCAAATACGAACAGAATAACATGCAAGCGGACACAGCATCGTTCTGTGTCCGCTTTGTTTATAACTTTATGACTAAAAGGTATTGACAAGCATTCTGAAATATTGTATAATAAAATAGTATATAAGGCACATAACATGCACGGAAGGCCGCGCGGCTTTCCGCATTCAAACTGAAAGGAAAAGGAAGGATGTGGCATATGATCGGCATGGAATCTCTTAAACAGATCGCGGAACAGCTCCCGCAGCCCCTCTGGGGACGCTGGGAACGCAAGGAACAGCTGGCCTCTGCGCCGGACTGCCTCACGTACCGCCTCGAATCCAGACGCATGAACCGGACAGAAACGGCGGTGCTCAAAATTATTCCACTCACCGCGGCGCGCGCATACTTCAACGACGAGCAGAAGCAGGCGCAGATCGCCAAGGCAAAGGATCGCACCGAACGCGAATCCGACCTGCTGTTCCAAATGCAGGAATGCCCCAACATCGTCACCTATCAGGACGAAGCACTGGAAGAGCTCAAGGCTGACGGCCAGCTTGAGGGCTATGCGTATCTGGTCCGGATGGAGCAGCTCGACTGCCTGACCGACCGGATCCGTTCGCACCGCTTTGATCTTTCTGAGGCCACAGTCCGCGCGCTTGCAATGGATCTTGCAAAGGCGCTGGCCTATGCGCACGCACAGGGCATCATGCACAGGAATATTCAGCCGGACAAAATTTTCCTCTCCGGCACCGGCACCGCAAAGCTCGGCGGCTTCCGTGTGCCGAACCGCACCGGCGCCAGACGCCCGATGCAGGATTCTGATGCATATACCGCACCGGAAATCGTCTATGCGAAGTCGGCGGATGAGTTTACCCCGCAGGCGGATCTCTACGCACTCGGCGTCTGCCTGTATCAGCTGATGAACGAGATGTATCTGCCGTTTGAAAAAGAATGCGACCCCGATGAAGCATGGGATATGCGCATGAACGGCGAACCGTTCCCGGCACTGAAACACGCGTCAGCGGCATTCAGCCTGATCATCCGCAAGTGCTGCGCATTCGATCCCGCAGAGCGCTATCAGTCCGCAGAACAGCTGATTGAGGATCTGATTATCCGCAAGATGCCCGCGCAGACGGCCAATACAGGCCGCGAATCCGAAGAAGAAGCGGGGCTACGGGAACCGGCAAAAGCTGAGCCGGTTCGGAAGCGTGCAGCGTTTTTCGCCGTACAGAATGAAGATGCAGAACCCGAAGCCGTAACGGCTGCGGAGAATCAAACGGAACCGGAGGCAGAGGCAGAAGCCGTCACGGAGCCGGAACCCGAGGCAGAAGCCGTTACGGAGCCGGAACCCGAGGCAGAAGCCGCCGCGGAGCCGGAACCCGAGGCAGAAGCCGCCGCGGAGCCGGAACCCGAGGCAGAAGCCGTCACGGAGCCGGAACCCGAGGCAGAAGCCGCCGCGGAGCCAGAACCCGAGGCAGAAGCCGTCACGGTACCGGAACCCGAGGCTGAGGCCGTTACGGAGCCGGAACCCGAGGCAGAAGCCGTCACGGAGCCGGAACCGGAAACAGAAAAAACTCCGGAGCCTGCAACAACGCAGAAAATCCCGGTGACGCCGGAGCAGATTCATGCAGAGCAGGCAGCGGAACGCGCGTCCTTTGTGATGCCGCAGTTCACCGAAACCTTGCAGGAGCTCTCCATGCAGATGCAGTGGGATCAGCGTCCCGCGCCCGACCGCCGCGCCCAGCGTTCTGAAGCAGCCGCGGAGGAACGCGAGGAAATGGAGATCGAGGGCACTGTTCTGGTACACTACCACGGCAATGACGAGCGTGTCAGAGTGCCCGCCGGCATCACGAAAATCGGCGTCGGCGCCTTTGCGGGCAACCGCAATCTGCGCACAGTCTATCTGCCGGACGGCCTGCTGCGGCTTGAGGAGCAGGCGTTCTCCAGCTGCCGTACCCTTGAGGAGGTTCGCTTCCCGGATTCCCTGCGCTGCATCAACAATGAGGCATTCCGCGGCTGTATCGCGCTGCGGTCTGTCAGACTGCGCGGCTCGCTCACGCAGATCGGCGCCAGTGCGTTTTCCGGCTGCCGGAGCATGACGGCCGTCACGCTGGACTGCCCGATTGAGAAAATCGGCTATGACGCGTTCTACGATTGCAGCAGCCTGACGGAAATCACCGTCAGCGAGGGCTCGCTGGCGTTCCGCAGCATTGACGGCATCCTGTTCGATTACGACGGCAAGCATCTGCTGCTCTATCCCGCCGGTCGCCTCTCAACGGACTATATCGTGCCGGAAAATGTGTATTCCATCGGCGACAGCGCATTCTGCGGCTGCGATCATCTGGAGCGCATCAAGCTGACCAGAAACGTCAAGCTGATCGGCTCCTCGGCATTCCGCAACTGCATGAAGCTCCGCGAGGTCATATTCCCGGAGAATCTGGAAACGATCAAAAACTGCGCCTTCCAGAACTGCATCAGCCTGACGCGTGTCAATCTGCCGTACTGGACAGCGTATATCGGCGCATATGCGTTCAGCGGCTGCAAGCAGCTCTCCGAGGTGCATCTGCCCTCCAAGCTGACAGAGCTCTGCATGGGTATCTTTGAATACTGCGCATCGCTAACGCAGCTCCGGCTGCCGGACGGCATCGTGAAAATCGGCGAAAAAGCGTTTATTTCTTCCGGTATCGCCGAGCTGTTCGTCCCGTATTCCGTATCCAGAATCGAGCACCGCGCATTCGCCTGCTGTTCCGGTCTGCGGTTTATCTTCCTGTCGAACCGGATCAATCAGATCGCGTCCGATGCATTTGAAAAGCACAGCGCGTCCCTGACGATCTTCGGCATGACGAATTCCAAGGCGTCGGAATACGCCGAAACCAGCAGAATCCGGTTTGAGCCGATGTTCGCGCTCAGCCCCGGAAACGGCTATCAGGTGCTGCATAAGTATTACGGCGTGTTCCGGGAGGTCATCATTCCCCCGGATGTGAACGTCATCTCTGCGCACGCATTCCAGAACTGCAAGTCGCTGCATATCATCGACCTGCCCTCCGGCATCGGAGAAATCGGCGCAGAGGCGTTCCGCGGCTGTGTCAATCTGGAAAAGGTCAAGCTGACCAATCTCATTATCTCCGTCGGGGAGAATGCCTTTGCGGACTGCGACGCGCTGAAAGAACTGAAAATCACCGATCTTTCGCAGTCGTATCCTGTCAAGGTGCAGCGGAAGATTCACCGGAATTTCTACCGCGTACTGAAGGACATCAATCCGGAAACCGCGGAGGAATATGCAAAGAAATACAATGCCGTCACCAAGACCGCGCTGTTCGATATTTCGTTTGCGCGGCAGGCGGAAAAGGAAAATCAGGAGCATGTGGAGCAGCTTGCGGATGAATACGAGAACACGGTTCTCCTCCAGGCGCTGCTTTCGCTGATCCGTTCGGAGATGGAAAAGTCCGAGCGTAGACTCATTCAGATTGAGCTGTTCGGGGACTGCATGATCACGACGGGCGTCATGGCGGGCAAGACCGCGATTCGGCGGTTCCTCTACCGCGATCTGGACGCGGGCGTGCGGATTCTGCCGAATGCGAACCATATGCAGGCATGTGCCGCTGCGATCATCCGGGAACTCGGCGATGTTTACGGGCTGGCACCGATCCAGAACAAGGATTCCGTGCTGATTCAGCCGGTTGTCGCAACGCCGCGTACAGCGAAAAACAACGCATAATCTGACAAAATGATATACATTGAAACCGGGCGCTGAAACCAGTCAGCGCCCGGTTCTGTCTAAGGTATCTCCTATGGATTGAGAATGGGGCTCTGCCCCAAACCCCGCTTAAGGGCTACTAGCCCTTAAGAATCCCATTATGTATAGAAAATAAGCCTATAATAAAAGTTTCGGTCAAGCCTTTTCAAAGGCTTGCGGGGGCGAGGGGCAGCGCCCCCGTCGCTCACCGCAGTGAGCGAAACACTTTTGCGTTCAAGAGCTCCGCAAGGGGTGAATTGCCGCAAAGCGGCAAGAGGGGACGCCCTGCGGTAGAGGGCGTCCCCTTTTATACGGTATCTCCGATGGATTCAGAATGGTGCGCTGCCCCCATTATGAATCTGCCGGCGGCACTTTTGCCTTCGGGCATCGGTTTACAATGATGATGCCTGCGCAGACCAGCACCAGCGCAATCAGAAAGCTGGCGCTCAGCACGCCGGATTCATGCAGCACAATCGCGGAAATCACCACGCCGCACACCGGATTCATAAACCCGTATACCGCCACCTTTGAAACCGGATTATATTTCAGCAGCATGGCCCAGACCGAGTACGCTGCCGCCGATACAAATGCCAGATACAGCAGCACCGAAACCGCCGGTACCGTGTATGTCCCGATCTGTCCGCCGCCGAGCAGACCGATCACCGCAAGCACAATGCCGCCGAGCAGGAACTGCCAGCCGCTCAGCAGCACGGGATCCTCCCCGCCGGAGAGCTTCTTCATAAACGCGGACGAAAACCCGCTTGCGACCGTACACAGCAGAATCAGGCCGTCCCCGATCAGCTGAAAGCGCAGCCCGCCGGTCAGGCCGTCCAGGTTAATCAGGATGATTCCGAGGAACCCGACCGTGCAGCCGATGATGCTCCGCACGGTCAGCTTCTCGATCCGCAGCAGCAGCGACGCAATCAGAATCGCTGTAAACACGTTTATTCCGACCAGCACCGACGCCTTGACGCCCGTCGTATGCGCAAGGCCGATGTAATAGCAGAAATATTGCAGCACCGTCTGAAACAGGCTGATGATGCAGATTTTTTTCAAGGAGCGGCGGTTCGGAATCAGCAGCTTTTTCGCGCGGATACTTCCGAATGCAAGCGCCATCATCCCCGCCAGCGCAAAGCGGATGCCGCCGAAGGTCAGCTGATCCGCCCATGCATCCGTCCGGATGCCGAACAGCGCATAGCCGGTTTTGACGGCGGAAAACGCGCTGCCCCAGAGCGCGCAGCTGAAAAACGCCAGCAGCGCCACAATCCGCGGATTTTTCAGTTTTGTCTTTTGTTGTTCCATATCGGCCCTTTCTTCTGCCTGTTCCTGTATTCCGCAAAAACGCAGGCAGCCCTCCGGCTGCCTGCGCATCGGTGTGCCTGTCCGCGTCTGCACGGAATCAGTGCGCCTGATTATTTTCGTACGTTCCTGCCGCTTCTGCTTCATTGCAGAATGCCGCCCCTGAACCCCGTTCAGGCAAAGAACACCTCGCCGTCTGCGCGGTCGATCTCATAGCTGGCCAGCACGCGGATATCTCCGATCAGATGCTGGTTCAGAATGTCGATCTCATCCGCGGGAATCCAGAGCGCACGGCGGTTCCGCTCCTGCACATGCTGCACGGGGAACTGCCGGATATAGGCATCCTCCACCAGAAATTTCACCACATACACAACATTGTCGCATTCCTTCGCAATGCGCATATGCCGCGCAATCTGCGAAGCGCCCTCCTCCGAGAGGAGCGCCGTAAAGAGCGGCTGCTCGGCCGGTCTGGGCGGAAATCCGCGGAAGCTGCGCGCTTCCACCTCATGAAACTCGTCTGCATTCAGCGGGCGGTAAAGCTCCATAGGATACCTTCCTTTCTGCGTTCACGATGCAGTGCTGCTCTTTGTCTGCCGCAACCTGCGGGCATGGATCTCGTCGTGAAGTTTGTACATCTTCTGCACGGAGTTTTCAAGGAAATAGTAATGCCAGATATACGGCACCAGCAGACCGAGAATCAGAATCAGCAGCGGGAGCATCATAATCAGCTCACCGAGCAGATAAATCGCCAGTGTAATGAAAAATCCCAGCGCGAACAGAATCGTCACGAGAAAATGAATCAGCCGCTCATGCTGCATGAAGCCGATCATGATCAGATGCGACTGCTCCAGCTCTTCGTAGTCGATATCCGCATCGGCATCCGCAAGTCTGGCCTCCAGTGCGCGCAGATATTCCGTCAGATATTTCCGCATGATGCATCATCCTTTCGGGTTACGTGGCAGCCCCGTCCGCAGCATCCGCTGCAAGGAACTGCTCCAGCGTCATATCTCCGCTGTTCAGCGCGAGGAAGCGGTCGTTATAGCGGTCAACCGTTTCGGCAGACACGAACATCAGATACGAAAACAGCGATTCGCTGAGAACGCTGTCAATGAAGCAGCTTGTCAGCCGGAACCGGATCTCACCGGTGCTGAGATTCAGGTCAAAGGAGCCGTCAATCAATCCGTGATTGGCTGCCGCGACTGCGACGGCGGCATCCTTTCTGCGCGTTTCCTCAACGGCAAACGGCATCACGGAAAAGACGGATGCGATCTGCTTATCCGCCCGCAGAATGATATGCAGCGTCATCGGCAGATCCGCACCCGAAAAGCGGATACGGATATGCGTGCGTGCATCGGTCTGCTCCTGCACAGTATATTTCAGATTGCGGTGATCGAGCATCGCGGTCAGCACCGCAGCATTCTGCTTCATGTTTTCGATGCGGCTCGGATCGGGCGTCATCGGCAAAGCCTCCTTTACGGTCTGCAATTACGGTTATATTATACCATATCTTTCAAAATACGTCAAGCGGTTATCGTAATTTTGTACAAATTTGATAGACAAATCCGTCATCTCTTACAGGACGGCGCTTGCATGACGCGTCACATGACAGCCGACGTTGACAGCAACCGGCAGTCCGGCAATATGCGTCGGCGCCTGCTCAATATTGACAGCCAGCGCGGTCACGGTTCCGCCGAAGCCCTGCGGCCCGATGCCCAGGCGGTTCACGGATGTGAGCATTTTCTCCTCAAGCGCGGCGTACAGCGGCTTCGGATTGCGCACGGCAACGTCGCGGCAGAGCGCTTTCTTTGCAAGATACGCACACTGTTCAAAGTCGCCGCCGATGCCGACGCCGACCACAATCGGCGGGCAGGGATTGCTGCCTGCATGTGCGACGGCATCCGTCACAAATCCGACAATGTCATCCTCAGAAGCGGCGGGCGTCAGCATTTTCAGGGCGCTCATGTTTTCGCTGCCGAAGCCCTTGGGGCAGACGTCAATGCGGATCTGCTCGCCCGGCACAATGTCCAGATGCAGTACGGCGGGGGTATTGTTTCCGGTATTCACACGCTCCAGCGGATCGCCGACAACCGAACAGCGCAGATAGCCCTCCAGATAACCCGCAGCGACGCCCTTGTTCACGGCTTCGCGCAGGTCGCCGCCGGTGATGTGGACGTCCTGACCGATCTGCATAAAGATGACTGCCATGCCGGTGTCCTGACAGATCGGAAGGCCGGTTTCACGCGCGGCGTCAAGGTTGGCACAGAGGTCGGCAAAGACTGCCTTGCCGGCCGCAGACTGTTCTTTCGCACTGCCGCAGCGGATGCACTGCTCCAGTGCCGCGGGCAGCTCTTTATTTGCCTGTATGCACAGATCGCGGACGGTTTCCGTGATCCGGTCTGTATGAAGCTCTCTCATGGGTTCGTCCTCCTTGCAGGAATATTGCGCTTTCAGTATAACACAAAAACAATTTTTGTGCAAGACCTTTCCGGGATTTTCGGCGCGGCGAATCAGGAAGTTGAAAGAAAACCAAGAAGTCCCCATTCTTCAATCGCATCCGCGAAGCGGATACCTCTTTTATAATACTCCATGATGAACCACTCCCCTGTTCCTGCCGATGCTTGCATTTTTAGGGAAAATGTGCTATACTAACTTTATATGACTATTTCGGGTGTGCGCCCGTTCGCTGCATACCCATAGAAAGGAACATCCCCATGGCGAAAAAACAGCAGGAATACGGCAATGAGAGTATCACGATGCTCAAAGGCCCTGACAAGGTCCGCAAGCGCCCCGCCGTCATCTTCGGATCTGACGGCCCCGACGGCTGCGCGCACTCCGTCTTTGAGGTCATCACGAACTCCATCGACGAGGCGCGTGCAGGCTTCGGCTCCAAAATCATCATCACGCGCTTTCTGGATCAGTCGATTGAGGTCGAGGACTTCGGCAGAGGCTGCCCCGTGGACTGGAACAGCACCGAGGAGCGCTATAACTGGGAGCTGGTCTACTGCGAGCTGTACGCGGGCGCCAAGTACGATTCCGCCGCTGATACCTATGCCTATTCGCTCGGCCTGAACGGTCTGGGTCTGTGTGCGACACAGTTTGCCTCGGAATACATGGACGTGACCGTTATCCGTGACGGGCAGCAGTATACCCTGCATTTTGAAAAGGGCGAAAACATCGGCGGACTGAAAAAGGAGCCCGCAGCCCGCAAGCAGACCGGTACGAAAACGCGCTGGAAGCCCGATCTTGAAGTGTTTACGGAAATCGCCGTTTCCGACGAGTGGTTCCGCGACGTCTTGAAGCGGCAGGCGGTCGTCAATCCGAATCTGCTGTTTGTGTACCGCAATGAAGTCACGCCCGGAAAATTTGAAACGAACGAATTCCGGTACGAAAACGGCATCACCGATTATGTCACGGAAATCGTCGGGGAAAAGCCACTGACGCCCGTGCAGTTCTGGTCTGCCGACAGAAAGGGACGCGACCGCGCCGACCGCGGTGACTACAAGGTCAAGCTGAATGTCGCGTTTGCGTTTTCCAATACCGTGCAGCGGCTTGAATATTACCACAATTCCAGCTGGCTCGAGCACGGCGGCTCCCCGGATGACGCCGTCAAGCGCGCATTCACCGCGCAGATCGACGCCTTTCTGAAAAACAACAACCGCTATCAGAAAAACGAGAGCAAGATTACCTTTGCGGATGTGCAGGACTGCCTCGTTCTGGTATCGTCCTCGTTTTCAACGGTCGCATCCTACGCGAACCAGACGAAAAAGGCAATCACAAACCGCTTTATCTACGAGGCAATGACCGAATTTCTCAAGCATCAGCTTGAGGTCTATTTCACCGAAAATCCGGACGACGCCGCACGGATCGCGGAGCAGGTGCTCATCAACAAGCGCAGCCGCGAGAACGCAGAGCGTACCCGTCTGAACATCAAAAAGAAGCTCTCCGGCAACCTCGATCTTTCCAACATGGTGCCGAAGTTCGTGGACTGCCGCTCGAAAGATACGGACAAGCGCGAGCTCTATATCGTGGAGGGCGATTCCGCACTCGGTTCCGTCAAAATGGCGCGCGATGCCGAATTCCAGGCGGTCATTCCGGTGCGCGGCAAGATTCTCAACTGTCTGAAAGCGGATTACGCCCGCATTTTCAAATCGGAGATCATCACCGATCTGGTCAAGGTGCTCGGCTGCGGCGTGGAGGTCACGACCAAGGCCAACAAGGAGCTTGCGACGTTCAGCCTTGACAATCTCCGCTGGAACAAAATCGTCATCTGTACGGATGCCGACGAGGACGGCTTCCACATCCGCACGCTGATTCTGACGATGATCTACCGCCTTGCGCCGACGCTGATCCGCGAGGGCTATGTCTATATCGCGGAGTCCCCGCTGTTTGAAATCACGACAAAGGACCGCACCTATTTCGCCTATGACGAAAAGGAGCGCGTGAAGATTCTCTCGATGATCGAGGGACAGAAATTCACGCTCCAGCGTTCAAAAGGTCTTGGCGAAAACGAAGCCGAAATGATGGCGCTGACCACGATGAATCCCGAAACGCGCCGCATCATCCGCATCACGCCGGAGGATGCCGAGGCGACCTTTGAGATGTTTGATATGCTGCTTGGCGACAATCTTGCAGCCCGCAAGGACTATATTGCCGATAACGGCGGCGATTATCTCGATCTTGCCGATATTTCATAACCTGACAAAGGAGGCGCTGCTGTATGGGAATCCTTGCAAAAAAATGGAACGAAGCCGAGCTGCTGGATGATCTGAATCCCCTGCTGGCTCCGGACGAGCGCCTGCTGGCAGGCGTCTACTGCACGTATCAGGACTACGGATTCTTTTTCACATCCAAGCGCGTCATCGCCGGGTACATCGGCCTGACCGATCATGCAAGACTGATCGGCACCCGGTACGGCATCATTCTGCATGAAACCTTCGCAATCCGGCTTGACCGTGCGGCTGTCAGCGTGACGCAGATGCCGCTCGGCGCCGTGCATCTCCGCGTCAGCGATCCGGACGCCCGCCTCGGGCGGCAGCGGATCACATACAATCTGCGTGCACAGAACGATAAATTCCCGTCACATTTTGCCAGCGCCGCACTCATCACGCAGACGATGCAGGAGTATGCGACATAATCTGTTCCGAACCGCCGGTGCGAATACCGCGGTCACGATAAGAAGGAAAGGAGGATTGCTGTGGGTCTGTTTGATTTTCTGAAAAAAGAGGATGACCCCAACGCACTGAAGAACACGAATGAGGATATGCAGCAGCGTCTGGCGGCGGCAGCCACCGACGGCACCGCACTCGCTGCGTGGGTGTTCGCAGCCTTTGCCAAGACCGATGCGCCGATTGACGAAAGCGGCAATGCAAAGACAGATATTCCCGGCTATCTCGGCCTGACCGAGGGCGGACAGCTCATTATTATGCGCGGACAGCGTCATGAGCCGGTCGAAACCGAGGTCATCCCGCTTGCCTCAGCATCAGAGGTGCTGGTTTCTGAGCCGGTGCTCGGGCGCAATGTGCAGATCGTGTACGACGGCCACAGATACCGCATGGGCTTCACCCCGAAAGTGCTCGGAAACCGCTTTCCCGATCAGGAGGCGAATGTCGGAAAGGTGCTGGACGCACTGAAACAACAGTGCGTGGCGCTGTACGGCACATACAAGGAGAAAAAATGGAATCTGCTGGAAGACGCAGACTGAAAGGATACCTGATTCATGCCCAGAAAGAAACGGGATCTGCCTGAACGACAGGCAAATCCTTCCAATGCCTATATTGAAGGCGCCGGTCTGATGACCGAGGAGCGCATCACGGAAGCGCTGCGCAAGAACTTCATGCCATACGCGATGAGCGCGATTGTTTCCCGTGCGCTGCCGGAAATCGACGGCTTCAAGCCGTCGCACAGAAAGCTGCTCTATACCATGTACAAAATGGGGCTGCTCTCCGGCGCCAGAACAAAATCCGCCAATGTCGTCGGCCAGACGATGCGTCTGAATCCGCACGGCGATGCCGCAATCTACGAAACGATGGTGCGCCTTGCCCGCGGAAACGAATCGCTGCTGCATCCGTATGTGGACAGCAAGGGCAACTTCGGCAAGGTCTATTCCCGCGACATGGCCTATGCGGCCCCGCGTTACACCGAAGTCAGACTGGAGCCGATCGCGTCGGAGCTGTTCGCGGACATCGACCGGGAGACCGTCGATTTCGTGCCGAACTACGACAATACCATGCAGGAGCCGACGCTGCTGCCTGCGACGTTCCCCTCCGTGCTGGTCAATGCGAACGTCGGCATTGCCGTTTCCATGGCGAGCAATGTCTGCCCGTTCAATCTGGCCGAGGTCTGTGAAACGACGATCGCGCTGATCAAGGATCCCGCGCACGATCTGCTCTCCACGCTGAAAGGCCCGGACTTCCCGACCGGTGCGTTCCTGCTCTACGACGAGGAGGAGATGCGCCGCATCTACGACACCGGCCGCGGCAGCGTGAAGCTCCGCTCCAAGTGGAATTATGACAAGGCCGCAAACTGCATCGAGGTCACACAGATCCCCTACTCCACGACCGTCGAAGCGATTATGGAAAAGATCGTCGAGCTGGTCAAGGCGGGAAAAATCCGCGAGATCTCGTATCTCCGCGACGAAACCGATATCAACGGTCTGAAGCTGACGCTCGACCTAAAGCGCGGCACCGATCCGGACAAGCTGATGCAGAAGCTCTTCCGCATGACGCCGCTCCAGGATACCGTGTCCTGCAATTTCAATATCCTGATTGCAGGGATGCCGAAGGTCATGGGCGTGCGGGAGATTCTGGAAGAATGGATCGCATTCCGCACCGAATGCATCCGCAGACGCGTGTATTTTGATCTGCACAAGAAAATGGACAAGCTGCATCTGCTCGAAGGCCTCGAAAAGATCCTGCTTGACATTGACAAGGCGATTAAAATCGTCCGCGAAACAGAGGAGGAATCCGAGGTCGTGTCGAACCTCATGATCGGCTTCGGCATCGACAATGTGCAGGCGGAGTATGTCGCAGAAATCAAGCTGCGGCATCTGAACCGGGAGTATATCTTAAAGCGTACGGAGGAAATCGAACAGCTCCGGAAGGATATTGCGGAGATGGAGGAAATCCTGAAGGACGTCAAAAAGATCCGCAAGATCATGACCGAGGAGCTGAAAAAGGTCGCGCAGAAATACGGACAGCCGCGCAAAACGCTGTTCTACGATCTGAACGACGAGCCGGAGGACGCAGGCGAGGACGATACGCCGGATTATCCGGTACACCTGTTCCTCTCCGCGGAGGGCTATTTCAAGAAGATTACCCCGCAGAGCCTCCGCATGAGCAGCGACCAGAAGCTCAAGGAGGGCGACGTCATCACGCAGCAGAAGAACGCCTCCAACCGCACGGAGCTGCTGTTCTTCACCGACCGGGCGCAGGTCTACAAGACGCGTGCCGCGGCATTTGACGATACCAAGGCCAGCGTGCTCGGCGATTTTGTGCCGGTCAAGCTCGGCTTTGACGACGGCGAGCGCGTCAAGTTCATGATCGCTACGGACGACTACACCGGCTTTGTGCTGTTCTGCTTTGAAAACGGCAAGATCGCCAAGGTGCCGCTCAGCGCCTACGCGACGAAAACGAACCGTAAAAAGCTCGCAAATGCGTACTCCGCAAAGAATCCGATTGTCGAGATTCTGTTCGTACCGGAGGACTGCAATGTGCTGCTGCGCTCGACCAACAACCGCGCGATCATCTTCAACACGGCAATGCTTCTGCCTAAGACCACGCGCGATTCCATCGGCGTGCAGGTCATGACGCTGAAAGCCAGAGCCGCAAAGCTGGATTCCGCGTCCGTGCTCACCGACGAGCAGACCGAGGCGCAGAAAAAGTATATCATCAAGAATATTCCGGCAGCCGGATGCATGGCAAAGGATCTGGAGCTCGCCGGACAGATGACGCTGTAACGAAAGGATTTCATATGATCCGCAGAGCCGAACCGCGGGACATTCCCGGACTGATGCAGCTGCTGTTGCAGGTTGACATGGTACACCACAACGGCCGCCCGGATCTGTTCAAAGGCCCCGCAACAAAATACACCGAAGCAGAGCTCGCAGACATTCTTGCAGATGACAGAACGCCGGTCTTTGTCCTGACAGACGATACGGACAGCCGCGTGCTCGGCCATGCGTTCTGCATCATGCAGCAACATGAGAGCGATCATGTTCTCACCGACATCCGCACGCTGTATATCGACGACATCTGCGTGGACGAAAACGCCCGCAGACAGCATGTCGGAACGCGTCTGTACGATGCGGTGCTCGCATTTGCGAGAGAACAGGGCTGCTACAACGTCACGCTGAATGTCTGGGCATGCAACCCAGGCGCGCAGGCCTTTTACGAAAGCTGCGGCATGAAGCCGCAGAAAATCGGAATGGAAACAATACTGTAAGGGAGGATACCGTCATGAATGAGGTCATCAAGGCCATGATCGAACGCAGAAGCTGCCGGAAATACCGCGCAGATGCCGTCCCGAAGCTGCTGATCGAGGAGATTGCAGAGGCCGGGCTCTACGCAGCCAGCGGCAGAAACAAGCAGGCTGTCAAAATCATCGCAGTCACGGACAAGGCGCTCCGCGGCCGGCTGTCGGAAATGAACCGGCAGATCGGCGGCTGGGAGGCAGGCTTTGATCCGTTCTACGGCGCGCCCGCGGTGCTGATTGTGCTTGCGGACAAGAGCGTCCCGACCGGCATCTATGACGGCAGCCTCGTCATGGGCAATCTGATGCTTGCGGCGGATGTGCTCGGACTCGGCAGCTGCTGGATTCACCGCGCAAAGGAAGAATTTGAAAGCGAAGAAGGAAAAGCGCTGCTCCGGACGCTCGGCATCGACGGCGAATGGGAGGGCATCGGGCACTGCGCACTCGGTTATCCGGATGCGGATAAGCCGGAGCCGCCCGCCCGCGCAGACGGCCGCCTGATCTGGGCGGAAAGCTGAAAGGATCACACATGGAAAAAAACAGATATGTCGGTGAAAACGCCGACTGGACAACCGCATTTGTCGCGGATCCGCATTTTTACCGCAGACCCGACGGCACGCCGTTCGGTGTGTTCGCAATCAATAAGGGCATTGAAACAATTTTGCCGAAGCTGCCGCAGGCGCGCTATCAGGTCAACGGAAAGCAGGTTGACGAGTGGCGCATTCTGCTGTACAGCAAAACCAAGGGCGACGTCATCGGAGATACCGATTTTTACGCCGCGATGCGAAAGCTCGTGACCGGCGGGTATCTCCTCGACGACAACGGAGAAAATGTGCTCGTGCAGGCGCTCACCCTCACCGAGCTTGACGCCCTGATGCGATAAGCACAGCCTCCGGCGGATGCATAACGGGAGCTTCACGCCAAACTGCGGCTATATCCCGCTTCCAATCGTCATAAACACAACAAGGGCGCTGACAAAACAGTCAGCGCCCTCATTCTGTACATACAGTACCTCCGGCGGGTTCAAAATGAGGGCGCTGCCCTCAAACTCCAGCTTACGGAACATTGTCCCTTAAGAATCCCATCGTGGTGAAAACAATGTACTTGCATTGATTTTCTATATTGCGGGATTCCAAATGGATTATATCCCTTTGGCGGGGTTTGGGGCAGCGCCCCATGATCAATCCATCGGAGATCCCTTTTATACCCCGGGATCGGCAACGCCGTTGGCGGCAAAGGCGGCGGCGCGATCTCTGCAAGTACCGCACAGACCGCAGGGCTTCTCTCCGCCCTCATAGCAGCTCCATGTCAGCTGATACGGCGCATTCAGCCGAAGTCCCTCCGCGACGACATCCGCCTTGGTCTTTCCGACAAACGGCGCCTCGACGCGCAGCTGCTGTCCGCTGCCGAGATAAACCGCCTGATTGATCGCCTCGTTGAACGCCTGCGAGCAGTCCGGATAGGCATTGCCTGCCGCGTCATCCGCATGGGCGCCGTAGTAAATCACTTCGCACCCGTTGGACAGCGCAATGCTTGCCGCCGAGGACAAAAACAGTCCGTTGCGGAACGGCACATAGGTCGAAACCGGCTTGCCGTCTGTTCCGGTGAGCTGCTCGGCGTAGCTCACCTTCGGAATCTCCTGCGAGCTGCCCTTGAGCAGCGAACAGTCTGAATCCGCAAAAATCGCAGCAAGATCAAGCGTTTTCAGCCTGACACCGTAGTATGCCGCAACCGCTTTGGCCGCTTCAATTTCCTTTGTATGCTTCTGCCCGTAGGATACCGACAGCGCAAGCACCTCGTCCGCGCCGTATTGCTCAACTGCCAGCGCCAGACAGGTCGTGCTGTCCAGACCGCCGCTGAATAAAACCAGTGCCTTCATTATTTGACGCCCTCCGTGATCAGTCTTTGCAGATTCCAGTCCTCATTGAACCTGCCGCAGAAGGTCTGCGTAACGGTTCTTGCAGAGGCATTGCGGATGCCGCGTGCGGTCATGCAGCTGTGCGTCCCCGCAATCACGACGCCGACATCCGGTGTTCCGGCGGCGTCCATCATGATCTCCGCAATGTCAGAGCCGAGGCGCTCCTGTAACTGCAAGCGCCTGGCTGCCATATCGCAGATGCGCGCAATTTTGGACAGCCCGATGACCTTGCCCTGCGGCACATACGCGACATTGACGGTCATGTCATACATCAGCGCGAGGTGATGCTCGCAGTAGGAGAACACCTCAATATCCCGCACGACGACGGGGCCTGCATTGGCGGGCGCCTCAAAGGTTTTGCCGAACATCTCAGCAATCTCGTGATTTGTATAGTTGATGCCGTCGAACACCTCTGCGTACATTCTGGCGACGCGCGCCGGGGTTTCAAGCAGTCCCTCTCTGTCGGGATTCTCCCCGAGCGCCAGCAGAATGCCGCGGACATGCTCCTCGATTGCCTTCTGGTCGATCATTATTTCCCCTCTCCTTGCTTGTATAGTCTGTTCCGGATACGCAGGCATGCTTCTGTATGCATAATCCAGTGCCGCGAAAACGGCATGTTCATCAGTTCACGGATATTCTTTCCGCACCAGTAATCAATCAGCCATACTGCCTGCTCGTCATCGCTGACGACATGCAGCGATTGCAGCTGCGCCTTCCGTTCCTCCGGAATGTTCCGTTTCAGAGCGTCATAGGGCAGACTGCCGATGATCTGTTCCGTGCTCTCCTTCACTTCCGAAATATACGCGTACAGTACTGCCAGATCAAGCTGCTTTGAAAAATCGGCAATCTGCTGCCCGACAAGCTCATTTCCGGTTGTGATGACCGGCGCATGCATGCGCGCCTGATACTGCCCGGAGAAAAAGACCTGCTCATCTGCCCGGATCAGCGTATGTGCGACAATATCCTCAATGCGAAAGATATGCCATACAGAATAGGCAATCGTTTTGCAGTGAAAGCCGTTTGCGTTAAGGAACGGAATCGCACAGAAATCATCCGCTGTCAGTTCTTCCCGCAATGCGGTCAAAGTCTGCATCAGCTGATTCCGCAGCGTAAACAGCGTGCCGAGGCCATCCTGATAGGTATTCTCCTTTTTCAGTTGTGCCTGCATTGTTTTCTGGAGTTCAGACCACTCTTTGTTCATAGTATTTTACGCATCCGTTTCAATTTTCTGCTCAGATTACACGCCCCTCGCCGCCGGATCCCAGATAAACTTGTGAAGCTGTAACTGCAAGCGGAAATTGCCCATGCTCTGCTCCTTCATGATGTCCACAATCTCCGCGGGATCAATCCGCCCGAACACGGGGCTCAGATAAAGCGGGCACTGCGGCTTGTACTGCTCCGCGATTTCCTTTGCGCGGAACACATCCTGCCGGGAGCCGCAGACGAATTTCACGCAGTCGAATTCCCGCAGCAGCGCAAAATTATCCGTACACATATGCTGCTCCATTTTACTGGACGGCAGCTTATAATCCATAGTAAACACGCCGCCGCAGTCCCGGAACGGCGCCAGCGGAACAGCGCCGTTTGTTTCAATTTCAACGCGCAGTCCGAGCTTGCGTCCGAGTTCGTGGATCAGCGTGCCAATATTCTCCTGCAAGAGCGGTTCGCCGCCGGTCAGCGTCACATTCCGCACGCCCGCACGGACGGCATCTTCTGCAATCTTCATCAGCCGCGGCATACCTGCCGGCTCACAGGGCGCGTCCTTGCCGCATGCCCATGCGGTATCGCACCAGTCGCAGCGGAGATTGCAGCCCGCAAACCGCAGGAACAGCGCGAGCTCGCCTGCACAGCGTCCCTCGCCGTTGATGCTGATGAAATGCTCGGCCAGTCTGAATGTATCGTCCATATCACACCTCGTAGCGCGCGCTGTTGTCCGGCGTTTCATAGACCGTCACGCACAGCACCGGCAGCCCCTGCTCCCGCAGCGTATCATAAAACGCCTTGGCAAAGTTTTCCGCAGTCGGACGGTAGGGAACCTCGATCATCCGGAAATGCTCATCCGCCAAAGCCGCGCATGTCGCCGGTTTCAGCGAGCCGCGCTCATAAATCAGCGCGTGATCATAAGCATCCGCTAGGGCGCGCACGGCCTTTTTCAGATCGGAAAAGTCAATGACCATGCCGCGCTTTTCGCCGGATTCCTGCAAGGCGTCCTGACCGGCTTCGACCTCCATCACCCAGTGATGTCCGTGGAGATTCGCGCACTTGCCGTTGTAGCCCGCCAGAAAATGCGCGCTGTCAAAGGCTGCGGATGTTTTCAGAATATACAAGTGATCACCTCAAAAACAAAGATGCTCCTGTCCGCAAGCGGACAGGAGCACACTTTACCTCTCTACCTGCCCTGGTTTTGTTTATCGACAGGATGGCGCAAACGAACTGTCGGGTGTACGGCGCCGTACACCAAAAATTAGTATACCACATTTAATATATAATGTCAAGTGATTTCGGAAAATACCTTCGCAGCAGATTCAAAAACATTCTTTATACAAAGCGGGATCCTGGGATACATCCCCCGGCGGAAGTTTGCGTGCGAGAGCCCCTCATTCCGGATTATCGCGCAGCAATCCACTGAGCAACAAGATGAGGCGGAGAACCGTTCGGGTTCCCCGCCTCTTTTCCGTTTCACAGTGATACAGAATACACTGTTCCTTATGCCTTAAAGACCATACGGACAAAGTTGTAGATGTGTGCGCAGATGGAATCGTCGCCGTGGTTGCCGCCGTTGACAACATGCCACAGATGCGGGACGTTGTTCTTGTCGAAGTTGTTGTGATAGCCCTGCGGTGTGTTCAGACCGACAACACTGTCGTTCGTACCGCCGGTGATCATCACGAGTGCAGGTGTTTCATCAGGGCTGTTCCACTTCCATGCGCCGGATGCGCCCGGTGCCGGGCAGATCGCGCCGACATAGCCAAACTTGTCGCCGTACTTCATGCCGATCTGGAGGGACTCTCTGCCGCCCATGGAGAAACCTGTGACAGCGGTGTTCTCTCTGCCGGTTGCGACGCTGAAATTCTCCTCAACCCACGGCATCAGGCTGTCAACGATGTCATCGACGAAGTTATCGTAGCCCTCATTGGAGCCCGGATCCGCGAAGTCTGTTGCATCGTTCATTGTAGCGCTCGTGAACACGAACGGAACAACAACGATCATGTCCTCCGCTTCGCCGTCTGCCCATGCATTGCAGATGATCTCGCGCGTCGGAATCGGCGGGTTGTTGCCGGTGAGGATCATGCGGTCCTCGTTCTCGAAGAAGCCGTGGAGTACGTAGAGCACCGGATACTGCTTGCTCTCATCGTAGCCGGGCGGGAGCATAACATTGACATTCTTGTTCTTGTTGGCCTTCTTGGAACGGTACTGATACTTCTTGACCTCGGAGTAGGTCACGCCGTTTCTGCGGCTGGTGGAGCCGTTCTTTTCGCGCTCGACGAGCATTTCCTTTGCGACCGGCGTATACTCCTCAATGGAGCGCATCTGGCCGACCGGCTTCGGAGGCGGCTCCGGAATTGCAGTTTCCTGCTTGGTCAGATACTTGACGAACCAGGTGATGTCGTCCTTGGTGACGTCGCCGTCCTGGGTGACGTCTGCGCCCTTCTTGGCGCCGGATGCGGAGAAGCTGCCCTTGATCATGCCGGCCTTGGCAAGAGAGAGGTCAACTGCATTGGTGAAGCCGTCGCCGTTGACGTCCGCAACTGCGTACTTTGCAGGCTTCGGACCGGAAATCGTCGTACCTGCCTTGGCAATGATGATTTCATCGACATAGAAATCGCTGGTGCTGCTTTCGGTTTCAATATAAATCGTGCAGTCGGTTGCACCTGCCGGGATCTCGAAATTCGCGTTGGCAAGCTGTACCCAGTCGCCCTTCGTCACGGTTTCGGTAGCGATCTTCTTGTAGCTGGTGCTGCCGCTGCTGTATTGCAGCGTAAAGTGGAAGGTATCCGATGCAGAACCGCTTGTATACTTGACGGCTGCGCTGAAGCTGTATGTTCCGCCTGCGGAGCATCCGCTCGGGAGCGCATGTGCCGCGCCGTTCCAGCCATCCGTTCTGCCGGAGCAGAGCAGGGATTTGCTGCCTGCGTAAGCCTCGGAAGCCGTCTTGACGGATGCGCCGCCGCGGCCGGTAAAGTCCTCATCGCCGTTTTCAAAGGTGTAATGTGCGATGTAGCCGTCCGGATCGGTCGTAGTCTGCGGCGGAGTGGTCGTAACGGGCTCGGTCGTGCCGGGTGTGACGGTGGTGCTGCCGTTTTTCAGATAATTCTCGACGGTTTCCGCCCAGAAATTACCCATTTTCTTATAGCCGCCGCCGTTCGGGTGGAGCTGGTCGCTGCCGAGATCGGCGGTGCCGTTCAGGCAGCCGTGAACGTCGGCAAACTTGACGTTCTTGCCCGCCTTGCCGTATTCTTCCGCAACGGATTTCACGGTGCTGTTGTAGTTTGCAACTCTCTGTGCGTTGCCGCCGTATGCGGTGAACTCCGGAATGGAGCCCATGAAAATCACGCCGCCGGACGGCAGATCGGCAAGCATGTAGTCCACGACCGCACGCAGATCGCTGGCGCATGCGTCCATGGAGCGGTTTGCGGTCATGTCATTCGTTCCGATGATCAGCAGGATGATGTCCGGCTGATACTGCTTGACGGCATTCTTCTGTTTCAGCGTGTTGTACAGGCTGCCGGAGGTACCCTGCTGCTGTGCCCAGCTCGGTTCTTCCTTGATCTGGTAGCCGCTGTAACCCGCATGATTGTCGTCATACGTGATGCCGTTGGCGCTTGCGCTGTTGGAGCCCTCCGGCCCGACCATATCAATATCGTAGCCGTCCTTTTTCAGCGTGTCATACAGATATTTTCTGTAACCGCCGTTCTCACCCATGCCGAAGGTAATCGAGTCACCGACCGGCATGATCTTGACGGTACCCGCAGCAGAAACGGCCTGCTCCGGGCCGAACCGCGGGATGGCAGCCGCCGCCAGTACGGCAGATGCCAGGAGTGCGCAAAGTTTCTTCATGTTCAAATCCTCCCTAAGTTTTGTTTTGCAGAAAACAGTTTGCTTTTGTTTCCTATTCCCCCGGTAAAGTGAATTATTGTCATTCTATCTTATTTTTTTGAATGCCATTCTATCTCTATTTACAGTATAGACAAAAATCGCGGCATCTGCAAATCAGAGATTGCGAAAAACGCGCCAATAATTGCGAACAGTTGTACGGTCGTGCGTTGTGATTTTTCACATGATTTCTCTTAAAATGTGTCTAAACTCCGCATCTGCGTCAAATTCGGGTTGCAGACAAATTTTCCGAAAAAAAGGGCTTGACATTTTCAGCCGAATGTGCTATAATATCAGAGTTGACGGAAAACGTCAAATGCGCCGGTAGCTCAGCTGGATAGAGTAACTGGCTACGAACCAGTAGGTCGGGGGTTCGAATCCCTTCCGGCGCATCAGAAAGCCCATGCAGAAAAGCATGGGCTTTTCTTTTTTTATCTGCCGCAGGCAGAATCGCCCCGCAAGATCTGCGGGGCGTTCTGCATCCATATCATCTGAAAGCGAAAAGAAATTGCAAAGTATCATAGATTCAGCGTATTCGCAGACAGACCGGCACATTCCGTGTCCGGCCTGCCTGCCGGGATCGCCTGTCCCGTTTACCCGTCATCCGATTTCCGTCATTCCGCAATGCTGATTTTTCCTTTCACGGTGCATGCGTCCGTGACCGGCTTGCTTTCATTCCCGTTCAGCTGCACATCCAGATTCACCAGCTCGATGCTGAACTCAAACACATCACCGGCTGCAGCATCTTCCGGAACATCGAAGTAGAATGTCACAAGCGTTCCGTCCTTTGCGAAATTGGGCGAAGTTCCGGCCACAATGCTGAATCCGATGCCGTGGTACGGATCTGCAAGCTCCGATGCATAATGCAGTCTGTGGACATACGCCGGATCAATCGTAAAATCGGGAATGCTGCTGTCATCCAGCACAACGCCCAGCTTCGGGCTGCATATGAGCCGGAACCCGCAGTCAATGAAACCGGTATTGTTCCTGATAAACACGCGCACCGGAACCTTCCTGTCACCGGCATGTGCCGTCACGGAATCCGCTGCAAATATCATTTTGCTGCCTGCTTCTTCCAGCGTATCATAGCACGCATAAGTCGGCTTTGCATCCGGGCTGGGGATAATTCCCACCTCATGAAGCAGCCAGTAGATGTCATCCGACAAAACCGGCTGCGCCGGCGCCGGCACTGCGGTATCGCCGACCAGAATATCCAGACCGTAGAACGTGAAGTCAATCATCTTTTTGTATTCAATATACCGTTCGTCATCCTCCGTGCTGTACACCGCAATCATCGGAATGTTCCATTCGTCGCCCGGTGTCAGGGTAACGGTATATCTGCCCGGCGCCTCCGGCACGTCAACCGTAAAGCTGCATACCGTGCTGCCGTCTGCCGGATTCCCGCCGGAAGCACATAGAAAGCTGAAAAATTCATCCTTCGCATACGCATCCAGATCCGCAGCCGAAGCGTATGCATCACCCGCCGCCATCTGTGTGACCGTCATGTGTTCCGCATAGAAGGAAAAGTGCGCTTCGCCGGTTTTGGGAGCATTCTTCACAGTCATTCCGATTCTGAGCTTTTCGCCCGGCTTTGCGCGGTAAACATTGTTTGAGAGGCCGTTCACCGCAGCAGGGATATAGTCCGTCTTGCCGTCCGGCACAAGATTATAGATCAGCCCGGACGGTTCGGTGTACTGCACCTTCGGTTCCGCCGCAGCTTGTGTTGATTCGTGCGTTGCAGCAGGCTGCTCCGGTTCGGCAGCAGCAGTCGGTTTTGTTCCGGTTTCTTCTTTCTTTCCGGCTGTGGTTTCTGTCTTCTTTGCCGCAGATGTTTCCGTCTTCTTTGCAGCGGATGTCACTGCCTTTCCCGTGCCGGATCCCGCTGTCACAGCAGCGGCCGTTCCTTTCACAGATCCCGGCGCTGTCGTACCGGCAACAGAATACAAAGTCGTCACGGCCTCCGCAGCGGGCATTTCTGTCTGCGCCGCGAAGCTCAGCTCGTCGGACGTATCACTCTCCGCGACTGTGATTGCCGGATCCTTTCTGATAGCGAGCCCGAACAGGATCAGCCCGAAGCAGGCCGCCGCACTCACAGCAACCGCTGCCGTGCGCATCACGATGCCGCGCGGCTTCTTTTCAGCCGCCGCTGCCGCACGCATTCCGGCTTCTTCCGTGTACTTCCGGTCCACATGCTGAAGTGCATGAAGCAAATCCTTTTCCGTCATAGCCAGCCCTCCTCTTTCAAAAATGTCCTGAGTTTTTTGCGGACACGCATAAGCGTGACCTTCACCTTGCTTTCGGTGATTCGGAATTCCTCCGCGATTTCTGAAACCGGCTTGAGATTTGTGTAGCGCTCCACAAAAATCGTTCTGGCGTCAGACGACAGTCCGTCGAGAAAACGCTCGATCGCTGTGCGCAGCAGCTTGGCATCGACGGTTTCCTCCACAGAGCCCCCCGCAGGCACACAGTACGCCAGCTCATCGAGTGCCGCGTCCTGCTGCCCTCCGCCGCGCTTCTGCGTCTGTTTTGCAATGACACGGTTCAGCGCACAGTTTCTGACTGTCGCAGAGAGAAAGGCAAACAGGTTCTCAGGCCTTGCAGGCGGAATCGCATCCCAGACACGCATCCACATATCATTGACCGCTTCTTCAGCATCCTGCGGGCTGCTCAGGATATCGCGTGCAATTTTCATACAGCCTCTTCCGTATTTTTGATCCGCATATTGAATTGCGCGCTCATCCCGGTTCTGAAACAGTTCTAATATCGCTTCATCTTTCATTGACCTGCCCTCCTTTTTACCTTTCCTGACTAAAAGACAGGATTTCCCCCCCGCGCGTTACAGGTCTCCTGCATTTTTTCTTTATCATACCACATCTGCCGGAAAACTGCAATGCTCCCCCTGATAAAAAAATACAAGAGAAACACAAGAAAAAACATTGCATTTGTTCTGCCGATATGCTATAATCAAAAAAAGTGTACCTGCTCTTGCAGGCCTGGGAAAAGGGGGCTGTTATATGAAAAAAAGAAACCTGATCACCGCCCTGCTGCTCACTTGCAGCACCGCGCTGCTGCTGCCGGACGCCGCAGCGAATGCCGCTTCACCGGCGGTCTGCGCACAGTACGCAGATGCTGCAAAAAAGATCGCATTCGGCACGGACTATACCATTATGGTGCGGCTGAGCGGCAAGTTCATCACCGCTGCCGATAACGGCAACATCGAGCAGTGGGCGTCCCGCGGCGACAGCGCGCAGAACTGGTTCATCGCGGATGCGGGCGGCGGATATGTCGCGTTTCTCTCCGGCGCGGATCATACAAAAGCGATCACCGTGGAAAGCGGTGACAGCACGGACGGCAGCAACTTCTCACTTGCGCCGTATACCGGCGCGGAATCGCAGATGTTCAAACTGAACCGCACCGACGATGCCTATTACATCACCGCGAAATGCAGCGGCAATGCGGCCATGGACGTCTACGACATCAGCTACGACGACGGCGCGAACATCGACCAGTGGGATTACTGGGGCGGCGAGGGACAGAAGTTCTATATCCGTCCGGCGGATAACAAGTATCATTATCTCAAAGGCGACCTCGACTTTGACGGCGTCCTGACCGCAAAGGATCTGACGCTCCAGAAGCGCGGCATCCTGAGCGGCTTTGACAGGATCATGGCGGGCATTGCGCACTGCGGGGATTATTCCACCGCTGCAGTTCTGCCGTTGGATCAGGATCCGCCGCAGTCCATCGTCAATCATTCCGATGCCGAAGCAATGCGCGATTATCTGACGGCAAAACGGAACGAATTTTCCGCATCCACATCCTCGGTCTATTACAGTGAGGGACAGCCAGTCGCGTATCTGTTTGCATACTTCCTCGGCAATGCGCCGGAGCAGGAGCGCCTCTCCTACGCAATCAGCCGCGACGGCTATCACTTCACCGCGCTGAACGGCGGAAAAGCCGTCTGGCAGTCGTCCGTCGGTACGGGCTGCATCCGCGATCCGTATATTTTCAAAGGCGAGGACGGCCTCTGGCATCTGCTCGCAACCGATATGAAATCCTCGCTCGGCTGGAGCAGCAACCGCAATCTGATCAGCGCCAAATCGACCGACCTTGTTCACTGGTTCGACGAGTCGCTGATTGAAATTGCAAACAAGTACCCGAACATGCAGGGCTGCGACCGCGCATGGGCACCGCAGGCGATTTACGATCCGTACGAGAAATCGTATATGATCTACTTCGCGGCGCGCGTCCCCGGCACCGACGACCGCACAGTCATGTACTATGCATACAGCAAGGATCTGAAAAAGCTCGATACGGCGCCGAAGCTGCTCTTTGCACCGCAGAACGGCAATGACGCGATTGACTCGGACATCATCTGCGAAAACGGCAAATATTATATGTACTATAAGAATGAAACCAACAAGCGGATTTATCTTGCGACGGCAGACAAGGCCAGCGGCCCCTACAAGGAAATCAAGCAGGTTTCCGAGGGCAGCCTCGGTGTCGAAGGCCCGAACATCTACCGGCTCATCGGCAAGAACGAATGGGTGATGATGTCCGATGCCTACGGCGACGGCTACTACGTCATGCAGAAAACGACCGACCTCGAAAACTTCACGACGGTCAGCCGCAGCGATTACAGCTTTGAAGGATTCACGCCGCGCCATGGCTATGTCATCCGGATCACGCAGGATCAGTACACC
Source organism: Oscillospiraceae bacterium (assembly GCA_016281125.1). Classification (GTDB taxonomy): domain Bacteria; phylum Bacillota; class Clostridia; order Oscillospirales; family Ruminococcaceae; genus Firm-04. The sequence goes on from JAEEIA010000056.1 coordinate 130,366, forward strand.
GCACTGACCGGCGCATTCGGCGGCGGCATCTCCTCCGCAGTCTATAACAGCGGAATGGAGAATGTCATCGTTTCGGCTGCAAAGGGCGATCCGGTGAAGCTGCCGGAATCGGTTGCGGCGCAGTACAGCGACGGCGGCAGCATGGAACTCCCCGTGCAGTGGGATGCCGATGCAGTTGCAGCGCTCCAAAGCGCATCGCGCGGGACGTATACCGTAGAGGGCAAGGTGCTCGCCGCGGACTATAAGAATCCGTTTATTGAGGAACGCGCAGACCCTTTTGTCACGGACGGCGGTGACGGATACTATTATTTCACCGCCTCGTATCCGGCATACGGCAGCGCAGACAAGGGCTATGACCGGATCATCCTGCGCCGGAGCAATACCGTTGCGGGGCTGGCCTCCGCAGAAGAAAAAACGGTCTGGAAAGCGCATGGAAGCGGCATCATGGCAAAGCATATCTGGGCGCCGGAGATGCACAAAATCGGCGGAAAGTGGTATATTTTCTTCGCCGCAGGCGCAAGCTCAGACGTCTGGGCAATCCGGCCCTATGTGCTGCAATGCGACGGCGATCCGTATACCGGAAGCTGGAGGGAATGCGGCCAGATGCAGGCTTCTGCGGGCGATTCCGATTCCTTCACGAGCTTCTCGCTCGATATGACCTATTTTGAGAACAACGGAAAGCATTATGTCATCTGGGCGGAGATCAAGGGCGATTCCTCGCTGTTCATGGCGGAAATCAGTCCGGATGAACCGTGGAAGCTGACCTCCAAGCCGATTCTGCTGACCAAGCCGGAGTACGACTGGGAAAAGGTCAACCACCGCGTCAATGAGGGCGCAGCCGTTCTGAAAACCGGCGGCAAGGTCTATGTATTCTTCTCGGCCTCCGGCACCGGCTCGGAATACTGCGTCGGCAGAATGGAAGCAGGCGCAAATGCAGATCTCATGGACATCAAAAGCTGGACAAAGCTGAAAACACCCGTGCTCAGCTCCGCGGACGTTCCGGGCGAATCAGGCCCGGGGCACAATTCCTTCGTCACCGACGAAAACGGCAATCTGCTGATTGTCTATCATGCAAGGCCGTCCGCACACGATTCCAAGTCCTGCGGCAGCTACGCCTCCGATCCGCTGTACGATCCCTGCCGCCACACGCGCATCCGGCAGGTATACATTGACGCGAACGGCGTGCCGGATATTGCGATGCGGCCGGAGGATCTTCTGGATCCGCAATATCGCACCGTGACAGCTACAATCTACATTCATTAAGGAAATCAGCCGGAGAAGCATACATCTCCGGCTGTTTTTTTATGCTGTTGTATTGTGCGATTGTGGCGAATTGTTTATTATTTGCGGCGATTGCCCAATTATTGCTTGACACTGCACGAATTATCAGATAAAATAAAGATGTATATATATGTTTCGGCAAATTTGCACAGACAGCTTTGTACCGCTGCACGCCGTCTGTCTGCCGTGCATATACATTTGGTTTCAAGGGGGAACCATAAAGCTGCGTCCATAAAAAGAGAGGATGGAATAGGGAATGAATAAAGCGATCATCAGAAAAGCAGCCTCCTTGCTGGCAGCGGCAGCCGTCAGCATAGAGGCAGGGCTTGCGAGCCCGTCCCTGCTTTCCGGTGTCCGCCCGCAGCAGTTCGTGTCAGCGGTCACGAACTATGCAGGTGCGAACATCGCAAGCAAGGGCAAGCATACGGATGCTGCGGTCATCCGCGGGGACAGTGCCTCCGTGGTACATGACAGCGACCTCGGCTCCGACGTACTGGCGCTGAACGGCTCCGGCTTCGGCACGGGCTGGCTCCAGCTGCCGAAGCTCTTTTCCGAGGGCTGCACGGAGGGCTTCACGTTCTCCATGCGGTTCAAACTGGATGCCGGAACGGAGAAATACATGCGCATGTTCCAGTTTTCCAGTATTCCGCTGGGAACCGGCGCCGCGCCGTCGTATTCCTCACCGGACATCTCCGTTGACCTCAACGACAAGACAGCATACCGCGCAAGCTGTTTTGCGGGTACATCATCCGCAACTGAAAACGACGGCAAGCACCGCTCGATCTTCACGATGAGCGCAGCGCCGGATTCCGGCAAGTGGCATCAGATCACCGCGGTCTATACGCCGTCCGGTGCGCAGTTCTACATGGACGGCAGCCTGCTGACGCTTGACGGCGACGACGATCTGGCAGCCGTCATGCAGACGTTCTTCGGCGAAAAGCTGCTGCCGAAATACCAGTATTGCAGCATCGGACATTCACTGTATACCGATGACGACCTGAAAGCACGCGTCGATGACGTTCTGTTCTATGACTATCCGCTGACGGCAGCGCAGGTCAGATCCATGCCGGACGATCCCGCGTACAGCTATACCTTTGAATCTGATACAATCACCGAGGGCGAGGAGCCCGCGGAGGCCGAGGTCAGCACCGCTTCGGACGGCACGCAGCTTTCCAGCGTCCCCGGCCTGGAAACCGTTTCGCCGGACGGCACGCTGGTTTCCAAGATCTGGCGTGACAGCCGCGGCAGCTACTACTACTCCGTGCAGATGAAGGGCAATAAGGCAGGCAATGTGATCCTGCCGTCCAAGCTCGGCTTCACGACCACGACCGAGGATCTGTCCTCCGGCTTCCCGCAGAGTGATCCGGACGGCACCATCACCGAGCACGACGAAACCTACAAAATGCCGAACGGCAAGCATGTCGTCATCCGTGACAATTACACCGAGGTCTCGTTCCCGCTGGTCAAGGGCGACAGCATCCTGACCGTTTATCTGCGTACCTACAACGACGGCGTCGGCGTGCGCTATGCGCTCAATCACGGCGCGTCGATCAGACGCGAGGCAACGCAGGTCGTGTTCCCGGACAACAGCACATTCTGGGGCAACTGGCCGAACGCGACCTATGAATGGGATATGGTCGAGCTCCCGCGCGACCGCGCAAACGAAACCAACGCGACCTATTCCGTGCCGTATACCGGACTGGTCGCAAACCGCTACTGGGTGACGGTTTCCGAAGCAAATGTATTCAACGAGGAGAATCCGTACTGCGCAGGCGCACTGGAATTTGAGGGCAACTACCGCACGCTGCACTGGAAGGGCGGCGTCAAGGTGAACGGCATTTCCATGCAGGGCGCGTTCCATACGCCGTGGCGTGCAGTCATCATCGGTGACACGCTCGATGAAATGGCTTCCAGCGACCTGATTCTCAACCTGAACCCGCCGTCCAAGCTCAAAGATACGAGCTGGATCAAGCCGGGCAAAGTTTCGTGGTCATGGTGGAGCAGCGGCGGTGATTCGCCGGTCGAATACCACACGCAGAAGGATTATATCGACTTCTCCGCAGCAAACGGCTGGGATTATGTCTGTCTGGACTTCGGCTGGGCGCTCTGGGATGACAGTGCAGCCAAGGTCAAGGAGCTCTGCGAATACGCAGCAGAGCGCGGCATCGGCATTTACCTGTGGTACGGCGTCAACAACAAGGGACATTCCGGCTATAAGGACAGCCAGGGGCATCCGGCCTATCCGTATTATTCGCTGCTGGACGAGGAAACAATCGTCCGCGAGTTTGAACGCATCAGCGCACTCGGCGTGCAGGGCGTCAAGGTCGATTACTACGAGAGTGACACGCAGGAAACCATGAAGCAGATGTACATGTGCATGGACATCGCCGCAAAGAATCATCTGATGGTGCTGTTCCACGGCTGTACCGTTCCGCGCGGCGAGAGCCGTACCTATCCGAACGTCGTATCCTATGAGGCGATCAACGGCACGGAATACTACAAATGGTTCGAGGCACCGGCGCTTGCAAACCGCGTTTCCTACACCTTTACGCGCAATGTCATCGGCTCTGCGGACTTCACCCCGACCGGTGTGCCGATCTACGGCATCGGCGCAACGGCAGGCTTTGCGCTCGCGGACGTCGTGACGATTGAATCCGGCGTGCAGCATTTTGCGCAGTCTGTTTATACCTATGAAGGCTCCCCTGCCCTGCCGCTGCTGAATGACGTTCCGGTCGCATGGGATGACATGCATGTCATCGACGGCAGACCGATGAAGTTCAATGTCACGGCACGGCGCAAGGGCTCTGACTGGTACATCGGCGCATCAACGCTTGATGCAAGAACCGTCAGCATTCCGCTTTCCGAGCTGATTACCGATGACGGCGAATACAATGCATATATCTTTGCGGACAACGAAAACGGCAGTGCGCTGACTGTCACCGTCAAAAACGGTCTGACGAAAAACGACACGATTGAGCGCAGTCTGCTGAAAAACGGCGGCTTCGTCATCAAGCTGACCAAGGGCACGATGAATCTGGAAACGCCGTACACGAATTACAAATTCTACGAGGCGGAAAACGCAAAGCTGACCGGCAAGGCATCTGTCACGCGCGGCAAGGACGCAAAGTATTCGTCCGGTGATGCGTATGTCGGCTATGTCGGCGGCGGTGACAGCGGCGTGACCTTTGAAAAGGTCGAGGCGCCGGAGGACGGCGAGTATACGCTGCGCATTTACTATATCTCCGGCGAGCCGCGAAGCCTTATGGTCGATGTCAACGGCGGATTCGTCACGAAGATTGACGGCTGCTACGCGAACAAAAACGACTGGAGCGGCATCCGCGCAGTCAACACGACCGTGACGCTGAAAAAGGGGACGAACACCGTCCGGCTGTACAACAGCAGCGGCAACGCGCCTTCGATTGACCGCATCGCGCTGGCGATTCCGAATCCTTCGTACCAGCCGCCCGCTGAGGCGGTACTGGCAGGCGACGTCAATTTTGACGGCCGCGTGGACGCGCGGGATCTGAGCGAGCTGAAATACGGTCTGATGAAGGGCTTTGCGGACAAGCGCACCGAGCGCGCCGCGGACTTCAATGCAGACGGCAAGGCGGATGCGAAAGATACCGCCGCAATGGTCAGATTCCTGATCTGCCGCTGAACAATTCCAATCAATACAAACAGAGGCGCTGACTGAAAAGTCAGCGCCTCTCGGCTTTTTGATAAAGCGGTATCTCCGATGAATTGATAATGGGATTCTGAATGGTTGTCAGCCTTTAAGCAGGTGTATGGAGGCAGCCGCCTCTTTATGAATCCGCCGGATGCACCTTTTGATTCTCCCATTTCAGAAAAGTGTTCCTGTAATATCAGCCGGTTATTTTCGCTTTGGCAGGTCCCTTTGAATTACCGCTTACTTCTACGGAATGACCGCCGAAAGCTCCTCCGTCCGTATAGTATACGATATACCGGCCGGTACTTTTCATCTCGATGCCTTCCGGAACGATATGCGCATAAAATTCTTCTTCGGTAATGTGTGCATCGCCTTCTTCATCTGCCCATTCATTTGCAAGAGAAGTGAGTTTTTCTGCTGCAAAGCGGCGCATTTCCTCGTCATGCGCTTTGAAATCCTGAACAAATGCTTCCAGCTTGGATACAGTTTTTGGAGCGTCGTCACTGTTGTCAATGCTGAATTCAATTTTATGTCCCATGTATTCAAAAGTCCCGTTAAAACTGTTGTACCGCTTGTTGAGCAGCAGGTCTCCGAACATTTTTGTCTGAAGATATACCGGGCGGTCACGTTCTTCAACATATGCAGCATACAGCTGCTCCAGAAAAGGCTCACTGTCTTCCACACCGAGTATCTCAATCGGGTACAGCACGACATTTTTCTTCTGCATTGCAGCACGGATACGATAGACGACACCGCCTTTGAACAGGTTTTTATATAATTCCGTATCGTGTTCCTCGGCAGTCATTTCCCAAAAAACAGCATCCTTTCCGCTGTATTGCTCACCCGTGGTCAGGTCTATGTGTCCGAGAACGGTTCTTGAAGTTTTATAATTCGTTTGTTTACCGTTGATCGTCTGACTGTAGCAGTTCTGTTCCTCGTCGGTGGTGATGATCAGATATTCATGCGCCTCTTCGTTCCAATAAGGCTTGTTTTCTTCATCGACTTTGCCAAAGCCTACTGTATAAGGATAATTCATTTTTAACCTCCGAATTCCCGCATTGTATTTTATCTTCCGATTGATCCCAGCAGCACAATTCCGAAAAGTGACTTTTGATTTGTGTTTTTATTCGGATGCTTCCTCCGGCTGAGGAACCGCATTCTCCCCTGCTGGTTCCGGCTGTACTTCCGGCAACGGCTTCACTTCCGGTATCGGCAGTATTGCCTGCACCGGCTTTATTTCCGGCACCGGCTGCACGCCCTGCACCGGCTGTGCCGTCGGCGCCAGAAAGACAGCCGCAGGATTGACATCGGCCGCCGCAGCCGCCTGTTCCTGTATCTGATTCTGCGCGCGAACCCGGCTGTGTACCGCCTGCTCAAACGCATAGGCGTCCGCGAGCCCGTCCACCGCATACTGCATCCCGTCTGCCGTAATCATCAGCGTGCGCTCGCCCGATGCATAGATCTCCTGCACCGTATGGAGCGGAAACAGCATTTCTGCGGGCTGTCTGTTCGGGACGATCCAGAGTATCGCATCCGGCAGCAGCAGGAGCTTTCGCTTCATAAACTGCCGTGCATGCAGCGCAATCCCGAGCAGCACCAGCAGCACCGGCATGCCGAAGAAAAGGACGGTTCCGAGCTTCGAGATCGGATCAAAAGACGAACCGTCCGATGAAATCGCCAGCAAAAAGAGCTGTATGATTCCGGCGGGAATCGCCAGCGCGCCGATCAGAACAATCAGACAGCTGCTGATGCGGTACTGAAATTTGCCCTCATAAATCACCTGGTTCTCCATAGGTCGGTTCCTCCTCTCCTAAATCGAACTGCGGATCCGGCTCTGCCTGAAACGGCAGGAACACGCCCTCTGCCTGCTCAGCGGTCAGGCTCTGCGGCAGAATCGGCACACCGTCCTGATACGTGACCGGCGTCAGCGGAATCTGCTGCGCCGGAAGTGTTTCCGGCTGCCGGCGCGGCTTCACATTCTGCATCGCCTGCCCGACATGCCATTTCCGGTCCGTGATGCCAGCCTTGCCGTACCGATTAACATGCTCCTTCAGCTTCAGCCAGAAGCTGTCCGGATCGGCGCCGGTCAGCCGCCGCACCCGAAAGATTCTGCGCTTTGTTTCAATTTCGATGCCTTTGCCGTGATGGTAAATGTTCACCACCTCGTCAATCGGGATATCTGTGCGTAATTCCTTTCCGCGGCAGAACTCCTCCAGCGTGATTCCCGCGGGGGTAGCCGTGATGCGGACGCGCGTCCGCGCCAGATATGTCCCTGCATGAATCACGCCGCCGATCACACACGGGAGCGCGAACACGGAAAGCCCCGTCCGCATCAGCGAACCGCCGTGCTCACCGGCAAACCGCAGTGCCACAGCAAGGCATCCGCTGAAAAACGTCAACGTCGCCCAGAAGCAATATGCGCAGCCGGGATCGAAGTTGTCACCCTCGGCCTGCAAACAGATCGGTATCTGCATGGTTTTCCTCCTCCTGTTGCTTCTGCGCCGGAACAAACACGCCCTCTGCCTGCTCGGCTGTCAGCTGCTGCGGCAGAATCGGATTGCCGTTTTCATCCGCTGTGGAAGAAATCTGCATCGGCGTTTCCGGATAAAGTGCCTTTTCAACCTGTCTGCGTTTCCATTTTGCAGTCAGCTCCATGCGCTCGCGGTATTTATCCGCCTCTGTTTTTTCAATCTGCACACCGGACTGCATCAGAAGCTGCCGCAGATTCGCAGCAAACTTCTGCGCGTCGGCAGAGTGCCGCAGCTTATAGCACCGATCCTCCGTATCCACACAGACCGTATTGTAATATACGCGCACATTGCGGATATACGAAAACGGGATGCGGGTATCCTTCCGCGTTCCGAGCAGCGGCGCAGACCGCAGAATGACTGCGGAAGGCGTTGCAAGCATATAAAACCGCCCGCGCAGCAGATACGTAATCAGATGAAGCAGCGTGGTGATCGCAAGCAGTGCAAACGGAATCCTGCAAAAATGCAGCGCTTCCCGGAGCAGCGTCATGCCGCGGTAACCTTCCAGCAGCAGCACTGCAATCAGACAGAAGAAGCAGAATGCAATGAGCAGATAAACCGGAAGCGCACAGCCCAGCTCGTAGTAATCAGCCTTCGCCTGAAATAAAACCGGTTCCTCCATTTGTATCGTCCTCCCTTTGCTCCGAACGGCTCTGCTGCATCTGCTCTGCACGCATCTGCTGCGCGATCATTTCATTCCGGCGCAGAAAGTCCTCGGCGTTTTGCAGATCCACTGCGCCGGAATCCTGCTGCGGAACCGGCGGCTGCATTTGCTGCGGCTCCGCTTTGCCGGTCATGACGTCGTACTGTCCCTGCGTGATCTGCCCGGTCATCCGCAGCTGATCTGCCGCATGCAGCGTATCGGAAGCGGATTCGGACACCGTGCGCTTTGCAGGCTGAAACGCATATTCCGGCACCTTCGGGACAACAGGATACCCCGATGCTGCCGCACCCTTCTTCACCGCTTTCGCCTGTGCCTGTGCGATTGCAGCAAAGCGCTTTGCCTGGCCGACACCAATCAGCTGGTGTGATTCATAACCGCTTGGATTCGTAAAGGAACGCACCTGTATTTCCAGTGTCGTTTCGTCCGACGCGTAAATACTTGTGAGATCCTTGAACAGGAATGCACGCACGACCGGTCCGTTGATCCTGACGATGCGGATATCCTGCTTTGTGATCTGTATTTTCTTGTTATCGTGCTCTTTGACTGCATCGGCATTGATCTTATATACGAAAAAGCACCAAAAGAGTATAAAAAGAAGTCCGGGAACAAAAGCCTCTTTCACAAAAAAACAACAAGGAGCAGCAGAATCGGAAGACCTGACGCACAGGATTGGTACGGCATCTCATACGTATAACTGCTTTCAAACAACACATCCGGTCCCATCGGTCTGTCCCTCCTGCTGATTTTCGTCCGCGGCCTGCTCCGTGCGCATCTGCTGCGCGATCATCGCAGTGCGCTGCATAAAGTCTGCGGCATTCTGTATATCGGCCGACGCTGCTGCCGCGGGCACGGGCGCCTGCTGCGGCGCTTTTTTACCGGTCATCACGTCAAACTGCCCCTGCGTGATCTGCCCGGTCAGCCGCAGCTGCTCTGCCGCATGAAGCGTATCGGCAACCGATTCAGCGCACGCAGACTGCTCCGGCCAAAAGGCCTGCTCGGGGATTTTCAGCGGATCCGTCTGTTGTACAGGATCCACACCGGACTGAATCTGCCGGAGCTGCGCCGCCGCCGTTTCCGCAAAGCGGGCTGCATCCGTCACGCCGGTCAGCGTATACAAAGCACTGCCGCCCTTGATCTGCATCTCAACGATGACGGAATTCCCGCCGCTCGCCTTGATGCTTTGCATATCACGGAAATCAAATGAGCGCACAACGGTTCCGTTTTCCCGAACAACGCGGATATCCCGCTGACACACCTGTATTTTTGCATGATCGTGCTCCGCATGGTTGTGTGCAACCACTCCGGCAACACCCGCACACCATAACGCTGTCAGCGAAACGATGAGCACAGAGTGCCCCCACCATCCGAGCAGCAAAAAAAGGCCGGGAATCGGTGCGGTAAAAATCAGCGACTTCCACGGCACCTGATAGCGGTAGTCACATTCAAACAGCACTTCCTGATTCAGCATTCTGTCCCTCCTGCTGCTTTTCTTCCGCGGACTGCTCCGCACGCATCTGCTGCGCAATCATCGCATTGCGCTGCATAAAGTCCGCAGCATTCTGCATATCGGCCGACGCTGCTGCCGCGGGCGCAGGCGCCTGCTGCGGCGCTATTTTGCCGGTCATGACATCAAACTGTTCCTGCGTGATCTGCCCGGTCAGCCGCAGCTGCTCTGCCGCGCTGCACACATTCCGGAGCTGCTCCGCCTGCCCCTGCACGGCGCAGGTCTGCGCCTGCCGCTGTAAATAGGCTGTGCGCATCTGCTGCATATGGCTTTGCAGGGCTTCGGCAAAGGCGGGCGCATCTTTCAGCCCGCTGATCCGCAGGGAATCGCCCGCCGTGTAAATCCACAGGGTATGTGCATTTTCCGCCCTAAACGACTGAATCTCGCCCAGCATCACGGTATCCAGCTCAGCACCGCTGTCCGTATTGACAATCCGGATCCGGTCCGGCAGCAGCTGGAGCGCGCGGAACAGGAAGAACAGGTATCCGATCACCCAGTTGAGCGCCAGCAGAAGCACCGGCAGGAGGACGGCATAAAAGGCCGGTATAAAAGGATTTGGCTCCCCCTGCCCCTTCACGAGGCTCAGCACAAGCAGCACAATGTCGGCAGCTGCGAACAGGCAGAACGGTACCGTCGTGCAGCCTGGCTGCCGGAACTCTATTTCGCTTTGATATAAAACCTGATCGTTCATTCGGCCAGCTCCTCTGCGCTTGTTTCCGTTTTATTATATCATATTACGCAGCAAAAAGCAAGTTGAGCGCAGTATCTTCTATGCAGCACCTGACTGACCGGAGAGCTTTAGATCAACGGAGGGCGGCACTGCCGCCTTATATCATATTACGCAGCAAAAAGCAAGTTGAGCGAAGTATCTTCTATGCAGCACCTGACTCACCGGAGAGCTTTAGATCAACGGAGGGCGGCACTGCCTCCTTATATCATATTACGCAGCAAAAAGCAAGCTGAGCGAAGTATCTTTTATGCAGCACCTGACTCACCGGAGAGCTTTAGATCAACGGAGGGCGGCACTGCCTCCTTATATCATATTACGCAGCAAAAAGCAAGCTGAGCGAAGTATGTTTCGGTTTGGGGCGCAGCCTCCGCGCGCAGATTTCAGAGGCGCGGATCCACAGTCCTGTTTGTATAGAGCTGCCATTTTTTTGCATGTGCGTTTACAGTATCTATGCACATCTGCCGCAGAAATTCCCCCGCGCCTTGACAAACGCCCCGCCCTGTGCTATACTACTAAGAAAAGAAACCGGACAACCAGAAAGGAATTTGCATATGGATCTGACACCGTTGTTTGAGCAGTACCCGTTTCTGCGGGAGGCTGCGACGGCGTTTGTCGTCATATTTGTAGACATCTGCGCGCTCGTCATCCTGCTCGCGGCCGGACGGGAACGCCGCCGCGGCGACAGGGGCTGGGCGCAGGAAAGCCGCGGCTACATGCTCGCCTGCGAGGGCACCCTGTATCCGCTGGGCGCCGCAGAAATCCTGATCGGACGCCACCCCGCCGCAGACATCCGCTTCTCGGATACGGAGGTTTCGCGCTTTCATGCGCTGCTCTGCCTGTCGGGCGGCAAATGGCAGATTGAGGACATCGGCGCGCAGAACGGCGTGCTCGTCAACGGACGGCGCATCGCCAAGCCCTGCACGCTCCACCAGAATGATGCGATTCAGATCGGCAAGCACCGCATGACCGTCGTCAAGGGCTCCGGAAAGGGTGTGATCGAATGACACAGACCAAAATCAAGCCGGTATCCCACCCGTTCCTGCTGCTGCTCGTGCTGATTGCGCACTCCGCCATGATGCTGCTGGTCGCGCTGTCCTTCGGCGTCACGCCGGAGGTCGTCAAGCTCGCGTGCATCGTCCTGACATCGGATTTCGTCGGCTCAATCATCCTGCAATTCGTCCAGCGCGAGGCCTGCACCGTGGATACAGTTCTGCTGCTCGTGCTCGGCATGAGTACCATTTACCAGTCCTGCTTCGGCGGGCTGGAATTTGCAACGAAGCATTTTGCCTTCGGCGTCGGCGCATTTCTGATGTGCCAGGCGTCCTATGTCGTCACGCGCAACCCGTACCGCGCAGAGCGCTTAAAGCCGCTGTGGTACGTGCTGTTCTTCGTGCTGATCGCCGCAATCCGCTTCCTGACGGGTTCGCGCGGCCTTTGGATCGACCTCGGCTTCATCACGATCCAGCCGTCTGAATTCGTCAAGCCGGTGTTCGTGCTGATCTGCGCCAGTTCAATCCGCACACAGCTGAAAAAATCGTCGCTGCTCGGCATTCATTTCGTACCGGATAACCTGCTGGTGATTCTCTGCACGGGCGTCATTGCGGTGCTGCAATGGTGGTGCCGCGACCTCGGTTCCCTGCCGACCTTCCTTGCGGTGGCAGGCTTTGCGTTCCTGCTCCGCTTCTGTTATCTGCGCGAGAAAATATCCGTCCGCCTGATGGTCTTTCTGATTCTCTGCGTCTGTGCCGCGGCAGTCTTTGCATGGAAAATGGCACCGGCCTACGTGCAGGAGCGTCTGCACTCCGATATCTGGGCAGATATGTCCGGCACGGGCTATCAGCAGGTCAAGGCGCTGACGGCCATCGCGGAGGGCGGCTGGTTCGGCAAGGGTGCCGGAAACGGTTCGCTCGTCCATGTCGCCGCGTCCAGAACGGACATTGTGTTCTCGACAATCTGCGAGGAATGGGGACTGTTCACGGCGATGATGACCGTCATTCTCGTGCTGTTCCTGCCCGCTTCGATCCTGACGGTGCCGCCGCGCAGCTATTATCACTCCGGACTGGCAGTCGGTGTCGCAGCGGTGTTCATGGTGCAGATGACGCTCAATATCTTCGGCTCCTGCAACCTGATTCCGTTCACCGGCGTCACGATCCCGTTTATCTCGCAGGGCGGCAGCTCGATGCTCGCAAGCGGCATTCTGGCAGGCTTCCTCAAGGCGGCGCAGGCACCTGTCCTGACGGACAGAAGCGCTGTGAAGGGAGGCAAGTGATATGGCAAAAAAGCAGCAAAAGACACGCACGAATGCCCCGCAGCTGGATATTTCCGCGCCGGCCAGCATGCGCAGAGCCGGAAAATGGACGGCGCTGCTGCTGTCGTGCTTTCTCGCGGCGCTGGTGTATCTCGGCTATACGCTGATTTCCGAAGCACCGCTTTACATGGCAAAATCCGGCAAGACGACCTACGGAACCGTCTGCGACCGGAACGGCGACGTGCTGTTTGACGGCAGCCAGCCGCTGACGAATTACGCGCCGGGACAGTTCGCGGACGTCGGCAACCTGATCGGTGATACGAGCGGTCAGATGTCCAATACCGTCGTCGCCAAGCATCTGCCGGAGCTGGCAAATTACAGCTTCACCTACGGCAACGAGGCGGGCTCGGCATCCCTGACGACAACGCTTTCCCACGCTGCAAACCGCGCAGTCTACTACGCATTCGGCGAAAAAAACGGCGCGGCCATTGCGTACAACTGGAAGACCGGCGAGATTCTGGTCTGTGTCAGCCGTCCCTGCGTGGACATCGCACAGGGCTACGCAAATCTTGAAAATATGGCGCCGGGCAGCCTGCTCTGCAAAGCCTTTTTCCCGACCGTTCCCGGCTCGACGCAGAAGGTTTCGACACTGCTCGCCGCCTATGAATCGGCGGGCGTACAGGCAGTCAATGCACTGGAATACACCTGCGAGGGCAAATGGACGAATGCGGGCGGCGACACGATCAACTGCCACCAGATCTACGGCCACGGCACGCAGAATCTGCTGCAAGGCTTTGAGAACAGCTGCAACCCGTATTTTGCACAGCTCGTGCAGTCGGGCATCGTTCCGCTTTCCTCGATCATCGGGACATATACCCGCATGGGCTATTCCGTCAACGGACAGAAGGCAAACCCGCTGAATCTGGACGGCATCACGATCAGTCCGGCATCGACCAGGCTCAGCGACCCGCAGAATTTTGAAACCCAGTGGGGCGCGCTCGGACAGGGCAAAACGCTCGTCAGCCCGTATCAGCTGATGCTGTGGCAGGGCGCAATCGCAAACGGCACGGGCTCGGCGGTGCAGCCGTATCTGGTCAGCAAAAAAACGTCCCCCACCGGTGAAACCGTTGACATCGCATTCCACGGCTCGACCCCGCAGATGTTCACACCGGCTGCGGCGCAGGGCGTCAAAGAGATTGAAACGCAGAATGCCGCAGATCATTACTATGTGTCGTTTGACGGCTACAACTGCGGCTGCAAGAGCGGCACGGCGCAGGTCAACGACAACGGCCGCGAATACGAAAACTCGCTGCTGGCGGGCTTCTGTCTGGATGACCGCGCACCGGTCGCATTCTGCATTCTGATCGAGGAACGGAACAGCTGGGATGTTTCCACCGCACAGATCGCAAAGGTTCTGCTGGACAATGTTTCCGGCATCTGCAACGAATAAGGAGGCTGTATATGGACAAGCGCGAACACGAGGAGAGCATCACGCTGCTCGGCAATCAGCACACAAAATATCCGTCGGACTATGATCCTTCCGTGCTGGAAACCTTTGAGAACAAGCATCCGGACAGGGATTACTTCGTCAAATTCAACTGCCCGGAGTTCACAAGCCTCTGCCCGATCACGGGACAGCCTGATTTCGCCACGATTTATATTTCGTATGTGCCGCGGATCAAAATGGTGGAGAGCAAATCGCTGAAGCTGTATCTGTTCAGCTTCCGCAACCACGGCGATTTCCATGAGGACTGCGTCAACATCATCATGAATGATCTGATCCGGCTCATGGAACCGGCCTATATCGAGGTCTGGGGCAAGTTCCTTCCGCGCGGCGGCATCTCGATTGATCCGTACTGCAATTACGGCCGTCCCGGCACCAAATGGGAACAGGTCGCATGGGATCGCCTGACGCATCATGACATGTATCCCGAGCAGGTCAACAACCGCTGAACAAACCACGCCTGACGGCTTGGCACGTAATCTGCTTGCATCTTTTCCGCCATCTTGCGCACCAGATTTATTCAGCGGTTCCTTAAGAATCACATTATGATGAAAGTGATGCATTTTCTTCACATTTCTATATTGTGGGATTCCAAAGGGATCGTATCCCTTTGGCGGGTTTGGTGAGTTTGCGGTGCAAACTCATAGCGAAGCGGGCGAGAGTCCCATTCAAAATCATCGCACAGCGATACCTTTTTCAACATACGCCCCCGTTCCGGAGAAAGGAACGGGGGCAGTTTGCATTTTTCCGCAAAATATGCTATACTGTACCATATATGACATTCGGGGAACGGGGGTTCAAAGCATGGCACATATTCTTGTGATTGACGACGATGCCGACATCGGCAACCTGCTGGAGGAAACACTGACCGCACAGGGATACACGGTTTCGCGGGCATATTCCGGCACCGAGGCGCTCCTGCGTCTGGAGGGGCAGAAGCCGGATCTGGTGCTGCTGGATCTGATGCTGCCGGGGCTTTCCGGCGAGCAGCTTCTGCCGCAGATCAAAGGAATCCCGGTTATCATCGTCAGCGCAAAGATTGATACGGAAAACAAGGTTTCGCTGCTGCTGGGCGGCGCCGCGGATTATATCACCAAGCCGTTTCATATGAAGGAACTGCTGGCGCGCGTTGCGGTACAGCTTCGCGGAAGAACAACGAATCCCGCTGCGGCGCAGAGCTTTGCAGACCTGACACTCAGCGGGGACGCGCCGCTGGTTTCGGTCTGCGGCAGCGACATCCGCCTGACGCGCACGGAGCACGCAATCTTAAAGCTGCTGCTGCGCAATGCAGAGCAGGTTGTGACGAAATCCGCCGTGCTCGATCAGATTGCGCCGGATACACCGGACTGCACGGAAACCTCGTTAAAGCAGCATATCAGCAATCTCCGCAGAAAACTCCGCGCCGCGGGCAGCGTGTGCAATATCGAAGCGGTCTGGGGCATCGGCTTCCGGCTGCACAGGGAATGACGCAGAATCTTTACGGAATCTTTACGGTTTTGCTGACCGTTTTCTTTACACTTCTGTGATATGATCATAACAGAAGGAGGGATCCATATGGATTATGTACTGACAACCAATGCAATTTCCAAGCGATACGGCAAAAACAAGGCACTTGATGCGCTCACGATGCACATTCCGAAGGGCGCGGTCTACGGCTTCGTCGGCAGAAACGGCGCCGGAAAGACCACCACAATCCGTGTGATCTGCGGCTTGCAGGAGCCGACCGAGGGCGACTACATGCTCTACGGCGTCAGCTCAAAGGAGGCGGCGATTTTCGATGTGCGCAAGCGGATCGGCGCGGTTGTGGAAAAGCCCGCATTTTACGGTGACCTCTCCGCAAAGAAGAATCTCGAAATGCAGTATACACTGCTCGGAATGCCGTCCTTTGAGGGCATCGACGCGCTGCTGAAGCTGGTCGGCCTTGCCGATACCGGAAAGAAAAAGGCGCGGAACTTCTCGCTCGGCATGAAGCAGCGCCTCGGCATTGCAATGGCGCTGTGCGGCAAGCCGGATTTCCTGATTCTCGACGAGCCGGTCAACGGCCTGGATCCGCAGGGCATCATCGAAATCCGCGAGCTGATTCTCAAGCTGAACCGCGAAAAGAATATCACGGTGCTGATTTCCAGTCACATTCTGGATGAGCTTTCCCGCCTGGCAACGCATTACGGCTTCATCGACAAGGGACATCTTGTGCAGGAAATCAGCGCGGCGGAGCTGGAAAAGAAATGCCGCAAATATCTGCATGCGGTCGTCAGCGATACCGCACTGCTGGCGCGCGCACTGGAACCGACCGGCACGGACTACGAGATTCTCTCCGAGCAGACCGCGAATCTCTACGGCGAATTCCGCATCTCCGAGCTGACCAAGCTGCTGGAGGCAGAAGGCTGCGAGCTGATCTCCGTGACGGAGCAGGAGGAAAGCCTCGAAAACTACTTCATCAATCTGGTCGGGGATCCGAGCCAGGAGGGGGGCGCTTCCAAATGAGAGCGCTTCTGAAAACGAATTTACGGCGGTATTTCACGCACCCGCTGTTCTGGCTTGCAATACTCTTTTCAGCCGGTGCCGGTGTGATGGATGTGTATTTTTCCCTCGGGCAGGAACTGTTCCTGATGCTCGATGATTTTACCTTTCTGCTTGTGCTGTTTGCACAGGCGATTCTGCTGTCCGTGATTGTGACCTCGCAGCACAAGGACGGCGTGTTCCGGAACAAGGTCATCGCGGGCAATCCGAAGGGGCGCATTTTCCTTGCGGAGCTGCTGGCCGCACTGCCGGTTTCTGCGGCGCTGTTTGCTGCCTGCATGCTGCCGATCTGCGTCATGGCATACCGGCCGCTCCGGGAGCTTCCGGCTGCGCGGCTGCTTGCCGCCGCAGGTGTGCTGCTGCTGATCTATTTCTCCTTTGCGGCACTGACGGTCTTTCTCTGCTCGCGGATGCGCGGCCGGATTCCGACCATGCTCCTGTGCTTCGGCGCAGTCTTTCTGCTGTATGCACTGAGCTATACCTGCAATGATTACCTGCACGCGCCGGAAATGCTGGAGATCGTGCTGGATGAACCGAGCACGGACGGCTCCGTTTCCGTGACATCTTCCGGACAGCGTTACAGTACGATTCACGTTGCGATGCCGCCGGAAACCAGCGCGCACTGGAACGCAGAGGATCAGCTTGTGGATCAGGGCGGCAACCTGCTTGACCTTTACGGCGAACCGCTTGATCCGATGTACAAGCCGATCGTGCGGATTTCTCCGAATCCGCAGTATGTCAGCGGCCCCGTGCGGATTATCCTGAGTGTGATCGACTGCCTGAACCCGGTCCGCCCGCTGGATGCCGCAACTGCGCAGTATTGTTACGAAAAGAATGCAGACACGACGGCCGAAATGCTGAAACAGGATCAGCAGTACCGCGATTTGCAGTTTGAACTGCTCCCGCAGTATCTGCCGTGGCAGCTTGGCGTGTTTGCGGCGCTCGGGATCCTCGGCTGGCTTCTGTTCCGGAGAAAGGAGCTGGTCTGAATGAAGCATCTGCTGAAAACCGATCTCCGGCGCTTTCTGACGCACCCGCTGTTCATCGGCATTCTCATCATATACGCTGTCAGCCATGTGTATATGCTTTTGCAGCTGATTATCATTAACCGTTCGCGGTTCCATGTCGATCCGATGCTCTGCATGGCAGTTATCATGATTCAGTCTGCACTGCTGTCCCTGCTGATTACAACGCAGCACAAGGACGGCATTCTCCGGAGCAAGATAATCGCGGGCTATTCCAGGCGGCAGATCTTCCTTTCGGCGCTGCTTGCTGCCGGGGCGGTTTCCCTGATCCTGTATATCGCCTTTCTGCCTGCTGCGCTGCTGGTCGCATATGATCCCGTCCGGGAGATTCCGCGTCAATATCTCGTGACGGCGGCGGTCAGCATTCTGCTGATGCATCTCTGCACCGCAGCGGTCAATGTCACGCTGAGCCTGCTCATGCGCGGGCGGCTGCTCTCGCTGCTGATCGGCGTCGGTTCGGTCAGCCTGCTGGCCTTCACGGGCGTCATCCTTACGGACATGCTCTGGTATCCCTGCCGGATCATCAGAGAGATCAGGGAGCTGGATCAGGAGCCGGACCCGGATGATTATCAAGCCTACTACAACGACCGGATGCGGAGCGAGGGCGACATCGGATACGAGTATTTTTCGGTTGCAAAGAAATACGGCGCACACTGGAACGAGGAGGGCATCCTTGTCAGCAGCGACGGCGTACCGTTCAGCCATAATCATAAGCCGTATGATGCGGAGGATCTTTCCCGGAAAATTGAAGAAGGATTACCGGCGGAGGGGATCTATGTTTACCGGGATTATGATGTGCAGGGTGCGCCGCGCGGCGCATTCCGCAGCGTTCTGAAAGGGCTGCGGTTCGTAAATCCCTACGCCCCGCTGATCTACGCTGCGGAACAGATTGACTTTGAGCCAATGAGTGACCGCTCTCCGCTGTACACTGAATCCCGCACGGCCGAACGAAAAGAATGGAATAATAAAATTGTACCGCATCTGTATGCCCTGCCGGTTCTGACGCTGCTGTTCAGCGCCGCCGGTGTATGGCTGTTCCGGAGAAAGGAGTTATTTTGAGAGCGCTGCTTCGGGCAGGTCTGCGGCGCGACCTGCACAGTATTTACACCTATCTCGCGCTGGCCGTCAGCTTTCTCTGCGGGCTGCTCCCGATGTGGATGATGCTGAATTACAATCCGATGATCCGGGACACGACATTTCCTGTAACGGTCACGCTGCTGATTGCCGGGGAAGCAGTTTCTTCGGCGCTGCTGCTGCTGCGCGGCGCACTGGAGCACGACAGCGGCATGATCCGCAACCGTCTGATCGGCGGTGCCTCCAAGGGTGAGGTTCTGCTCAGTGAGCTGATTCTGGCGGTCGGAATCTCGCTGATCCAGTGCCTGATTACCGCGGGCATGACGCTGTTCGGCGTGCTGCTGAGCGGCTGCGATATGAAAGAAAGCCTTGCAGCAAAGCTGCTTGCGGTCTGCCTGACCGGATACCTGTTCTTCGCGGTCGTCATGACGGTCGTGTGGTATTATTCCCCGCGTGCATCCTTTGCGGTGATTGCCGGATGTGTCTTTTTCACAGTGATCGGCATGGGCGGCGCGATTCTCGCAGACCGTCTGGCGGAGCCGGAGCATTACAAGGTGTGGGTAGACGAAAAATTCGATGAGGAAGGCCGGCTGATCAGTCATCAGGAGCTCATCAACGACAATCCGCTGGCGATTCACGGCACGCTGCGCAAGGTCTGTGAGGCTGCGCAGGTCATGAATCCGCTGCAAACGCCGCCGAAGCTCTGCGACTATCTGGAAACGCAGCTGGAACCGGAGGGCTATCCGGAAAACCGTGCAGAAGAAAGGAAAGCGGAGCGCAGTCTGCTCCGGTACCGTCCCGCGGCGCTGTTCGGGCTGACGCTGCTGGTGTTTGCGGGCGGCATCCTGTTCGCCCCGAAAAAGAATTTCAACTGAACGAAAGGCGGTGCAGCAATGCTCCCCTGGCTCCTATGCGGCATCACGGCAGCCATGCTGCTCGCCGCGCTGATCAAAATACATCTGATGCAAAAGGATCTCCGTGATCTGACGCGGCAGACCGAACGGCGGCTGACAGAGGACACGAATGTCCCGCTGCGGCTGAAAACCGGCGATGCGGCGATCCGGGCGCTGGCGGCCGCCCTGAACCGGCAGCTGGATACGCTGCGGGAACAGCAGCTGAAATATCTGACCGGCGACCGTGAACTCCGCGACGCCGTCACCAACATTTCACATGATCTGCGCACGCCGCTGACGGCAGTTTCCGGATATCTGGAGCTGCTGTCGGCGGAAGCGCTGTCTGCGGACGCCAGACGGTATCTCGACGTAATCGGCTCCCGCACCGAGCAGATGCGGCAGCTGACCGAGGAGCTCTTCCGCTATTCGCTGATTCTTTCCGCGGACGGCGGCAGCGCACCGGAAACCGTGTGCGTCAATGCGCTGCTGGAGGAGTGCATTGCCGGATACTACGCGGTATTGATGCAGCGCGGCATCACGCCGGAAATCTCGCTGCCGGAAACGCGGATTCTCTGCAAATGCAGCCGCACGGCGCTCGAGCGCGTGTTCACGAATCTGCTGCACAATGCGCTGAAATACAGCAGCGGCGACCTGGTGATTACGGCAGCGGCAGACGGCACGGTCTGCTTTGCGAATCACACAGCAGAAATGGAACGGGCGCATCTGGCGCATCTGTTTGACCGGTTTTATACGGTGGAGTCGGCGCAGCATTCGACGGGGCTCGGACTGGCGATTGCGAAAACCGTCATGGAGCAGATGGGCGGCAGCATTACCGCACATGTCGAGGAAAATCTGCTCTCCATTGAGCTCCGCCTCCCGGAGCTGAAAGAAGAATCTCCGGCGGGTTCAGAGCCCGCAGCGGAACCGCCCGGCGTGCGCTGAATGCCGCCCCGGCAGGATTCGACAATCTGACCGCTGACAGCAGGATATCATCATGCAGAAAAAACCGAAGACGGAGCATTCCGTCTTCGGTCAGACTGTCGATAAACTTGCGGAAAACAAAAAATAAAAGTTTTTGGTCGAGCTTTTTTCAAAAAGCTCGCGGGTCGAGGGCAGAGCCCTCGTCGCCCGTCGCAACGGGCGAAACTCCCCTGCGTTCAAGAGCTTGGAGGGCTTGGGGACTTGCGATAGAAGTCCCCATTCTTCAATAGCATCCGCGTAGCGGATACCTTTTTCAACAAACTGACCGAAGACGGAGCATTCCGTCTTCGGTTTTGCTGTTACGGCTCAGAAAGCTGCTTGATCTGGTACGGTTCACCGTTTTCAAGGATTACGATTCTGCCGTTGGATATGAGGAAGCGCTGAAAGGCGGAATTCTGCATCGGATACAGATACCCGATCTTGCCGACTGTTTCCGATTCAAATACGGTTACCTCATTCTGGCCGTTCAGATCGCAGGAGCAGATTCTGTCCGGCCCGATGGTTTCCTTTATAATATAGTACAGCCTGCCGTCCGCGGCGGTGAGGTACAGTTTCTTCGTATTCTCCTCCAGCACTTCCGCTTCGATGTCCTTTAACTGGTTCAGGTTACAGGCTTCCAGCGAGTACCTGACCGCGGCGCCGGGCGCATCGCTTTCAGCCCCGTTCACACGGATAAAGATCAGTCTGCCGTCCTCTAAGCACCATCTGTCCGCCATATAGATGATTTTCGCAGCTGCCTGCTCGGTGTGCGTTTCCTTTGTGAACTGAATCTGATTCATGTCATAGAGCATGATCTCTTGCGCCGGAACGCCTTTGACTGCCTGTTCCGGCATCACGTCCGACAGGCAGAGAATCCGGTTGTCCGGATCGTACCGCGCCTCATTCAGCGTGAGGTGCAGCATCGCAAAGCTCCCGTCCTTTGTATTGAGCAGGAATCCCGCATTGAAGTAATGCTGCTCCGCCTCGGAAAGCGTCGTGCCGATCACCATGTAGTAAATATCCTCATCTCCCAGCCGGAACAGATTCATAAATCTCCAGTCCAGCTTCGGTGAAAACAGATTCACCGACTCGGCATCGGGATACTGCGCTGCGCACAGCTGTTCCAGCGCTCTCCGGAGCGCCGGGTATGCTTTCAGCGAGAAGAACGGCTGTGTTTCGCCGCTTGAATTGATCCTGTCAAGCTGCGTCGGATCCTCCGACTGATTGTCCGCCGCGAGGAACAGCGACTGTCCGTCAGACATCAGCCTGCATTCGCAGCGGTACCGCAGGCAGTTGTCCTCCCGCTGATGCTTGCAGCCCGGATCGTCACAGAGCAGCTTTTCCTCGTGAACGCCATACTGATTGGTTTCTGATTTGCTGACTTTGCTGTATGCATTGAAATACCAGAAATCCTGATCCTCCAGCACCAGATTGTAATTGATGCTTTCCGCGATCCGCAGCGGCCCGTGCCCGCCGAGGAGATTGACCTCGGAATCGGACAGGGATTCCGGCAGCGGCTCTGCTGTGCTGTACCGTTCATCCTCTGCACTGACAATGGGCGAATCTGCCGCAGTGGTTGTGCTGAAACCGCTGTCAGCTGTGTTCTCCGGCAGTGCGGTAACCGGTTCGCCGGAGATGTCGCTCTGCTGGATAAAATCCGCACCGGCAGAGGAACCGGGTTTTGCCGCAGGATCCAGTGTTTCCTGCCGCATGCTCCATGCAAAGAATCCGACCGTCAGCGCGACCGCCGCCGCAATCGCCGTCAGCCCGATCAGGCCGCTTCTGTGCGGCTTCGGCTGTTCCGTCTGCCGGATTGCAGCCGCAGGCTTCTGCTCCGCCGTACCGCGCTGCGGTTCTGCCGCAGAACAGACCGCCTCCGTCCGGACGGAACTTTCAAACATTGCGTCGATTTCATTTTTCTCCGCCTGTTCCGGCATCTGTACCGAAGAGAAGGCTTCTGTGCGGTACTGCTCCGGCAGGCGGCCGATTGCGTCAAACAGATCCCGTTCGTTCACAGGAATCCCCCCTTTCTGAGATGTTCATTTAATCGTTTGCGCAGACGCATCAGCATGACCTTGACCTTGCTGACGCCGATCTGCCGCTGTTCTGCAATATCCGGCACAGGCAGCGCGTAATAATAGCGCAGCATAAAAACGGCGCGCTGCTCCGCCGTCAGTGCATCGAGGAACTGCCGGAGCGCCGTGTCCAGCAGCCGCGCATCGACGGCCTGCTCCACGTTCTCCGCAGATGCGGTACACTCTGCAAGCTCGTCCAGCACGGCCGGATGCTGACCGCCGCCGCGCCGCTGCGCTGTATACTGATCGAGCCGGTTTGTGGAAAGATTGCGTGTCATCACGGCTAAAAACGCCCCCAGATTCTGCGGCTTTTCCCGCGGGATTACGTCCCATGCGCGCATCAGGACATCATTTGCGATTTCCTCTGCGTCCTCTTTGCTGCTGAGAATGCCGTATGCGATATGTCTGCATAGTCTGCCGTATTGCTTCTGTGTTTCTGAAACCGCGCGCTCGTCCCGCTGAATAAACAGCGCGAGCAGCTCCTGATCCGTCATTGACGTCACCGCCTTTCGTGTTGAATTGAGATCTCGTATATGAGTATGGAAAAAGCGTGTTCCGGTTACATGCTATCATACAAAATATTCCGGAAAATGTCAAGCAGACGCCGCCCGGCTTGCCGGTAAAGCGGTATCTCCGATGGATCGAGAATGGTGCTTCGCCCCACCCTCCGCCAAAGGGATCTATCCATTCGGAATCCAATTATAATTGAAATTCGTGTATTTACGTTATTTTTTTGCCATTGGATTTTCATAGAGCCGTCCGACCTCCGTTTTTCCCCATGCAGCAAAGATATGTTTTTCTTCTATTCTCCCATTGAAAAAAACGAGATTCTGTGCTATAATAACTGACGGCAGGAGGTGAACCCATGCAGAACCAAATACCGGAACCGCTGAACCTGCGGCCGCATCATCTGCTCTGTATTCCGCATTTCACGGGGCACGGTTACGATGCCGCGTTCACCGCGCATATGACGGCAGTCACGGAACGGCTCCGCGCACAGCCGCAGACGCCCGTCACACTGACCGTCAGCTGTGACGATCTCTGCGCCGCATGTCCGCACAATCAGAACGGCATCTGCGATTCGCAGGAAAAGGTCACTGCGCTGGACAGCGCTGTCCTTGCCGCCTGTGCATTCTCCGCGGCACAGTCCGGTGAATGGGCTGCACTCGCGGAAACCGTCCGCACCCGCATTCTGCAAACCGGTCTGTTCCGGCAGATCTGCGCGTCCTGCGAATGGTACGCGCTATGCCGTCAAATCCACACTGAAAAGGAGTTTTCCCTATGACAATGGCATCTTCCAAAACAGCACAGCCGCGTTTCCGGACGCTTGATCTTGTATACATCGCCGCCGGTGCCGCGCTGATCGCAGTCTGCTCGTGGATCAGCATTCCGACCGCGATTCCGTTCACGCTCCAGACCTTTGCGGTCTTTCTGCTGATGTCCGCGCTCGGCGGCAAACGCGGAACGCTCTCCGTTCTGGTATATCTGATGCTCGGCGCCGTCGGGCTGCCCGTCTTTGCGGGCTTCACGGGCGGCATCGGCATTCTGCTCGGCAATACCGGCGGCTATCTGGCCGGTTTTCTGCTGACCGGCGTGGTCTGTCTGCTTGCAGAGCGGTTCGCCCCGAAAAATCTGCTGACGGAGATCCTCGTGCTGGTTATGGGTCTTGCCGTCTGTTATGCATTCGGCACGGCATGGTTCATGCTGGTATATATGAAGGCAAACGGGCCCGTCGGACTTGGAACCGTACTCGGCTGGTGCGTGTTCCCGTTTGTGCTGCCCGATCTGGTCAAGCTGGGACTTGCGCTGACCGCCGCGCACAGAATTGCGCCGTATATCCGAAAGTAAGAAGCTCCCCCGCAGCTGCGGACTGCTTGACAAAGGAGTGTTGCATATGAAAAAAATCCACAGTATATTATGTGCGGCGGCAGTCGCATGGACCGTGCCGGCCGCTGTCCTTCCGGCAGAAAACGGGTTTCTGCTGACGGCCTCCGCTGCGGAATCCACCGCGGTTCTCGATGAAAGCACCGGCACACTGACGCTCAGCGGAAATGTCGACAAGGCGGACGTACAGGCGTTCAGCGAAAACAAAAAGGTGAAAAAAGTCGTCTGCGCAAAGGGCACCGTGTTCCCTGCGAACTGCAAGGAGCTGTTCAGGGCGCTGCCCGCGGAAAGCATGGATCTTTCCCAGGCCTCGACCGCCGGAACGGTCAATATGGAGTACATGTTCCAGGACTGCGATAAGCTGCGCGCAGTCAATCACAGCAGCTTCGATACCTCCGCCGTGACTGCAATGCAGGGCATGTTTGACGGCTGTTCCGCTTTGCAGTCCCTGGATCTCTCATGCTTTGATACCGCCAAAGTCCGGAACATGGCAATGATGTTCTGCGGGTGCAGCTCCCTGCGCACGCTGAATCTCAGCAGCTTTAACACGGAAAATGCAGCAACGATGCAGGGCATGTTCAGCATGTGTACCGAACTGCCCGCGCTGGATCTGAGCAGCTTCCAAACGCCGTGCTTATCAGATACGAGTGAAATGTTCTCCGGCTGTGAAAATCTGAATACACTGAATCTCGGCAGCATGAACACCGCAAATGTGCAGTTCATGAACGGCATGTTCCGGAACTGCTCCGCGCTGCGCAGGCTGGATATCAGCATGCTGGATACCTCCCGCGTCATCGTCATGAATGACATGTTCTGCGAATGCAGCAGTCTGACCGCGCTGGATCTGAGCCGGTTCAGCACCGCGAATGCCGAATCCATGTCCCGTATGTTTGACGGCTGCACTGCGCTGACCGCACTGGACGTCAGCGGATTTGATACCGGAAAAACGACCGGATTCAGCTATATGTTCCGGAACTGCACGGGACTGCGGGTTCTGGATCTCAGCAGCTTCTGCACAACCAATCTCACAGAAACGCATGCCATGTTTGATAACTGCAATATGCTGAATACAATCTATGTTTCCGAAAAGTGGGGGCCGGACATGACTTCGTTCTCTGAGGACATGTTCTCGATGTGCAGTCAGCTGACCGGCGGAAACGGCACCCCGTTCAATCCGGAATGCACGGATGCTTCATACGCGCGGATTGACAAGGCAGGCAAGCCCGGATATTTCACGAATGTGCAGGCAGCATCCGCACAGATCAAGGGTGATTTCAACTGTGACGGCACCGTCAGCGTAGACGATGCGCAGATGGTGCTGCGGCTCTATACCGCAACTGTGGCAGGGCTGGACGTCAGCATGACGCCCTGGCAGAAGCAGGCGGGCGATGCGGACAATAACGGCAAGGTCAGCGTGGAGGACGCACAGTACATCCTCAGATATTATACGGAAAAGATCGTTGCAGCCAAGGATATTACCTGGGAGAACATCCTGAACCCCAAAGACAGATCATAAAGCGGTATCTCCTGCGGATTAGAATCGTGTCAGGATTCCTATTGCGATGAAAACAATGCATTTCCTTCATTTTCCTATATTTTGGGATTCCAAAGGGATTTTATTCCTTTGGCGGGGCTTGGGGCAGCGCCCCATGATCAATCCATCGGAGATACCGCTTTCCCGACAAACTGAAACGGGCACTGAACATATGATCAGTGCCCGTTCTGTATTCATTTCGTGATTTCAAAGGACTGCCGTCATCCGAGCACGCGCTTTTTCAGTGCGCTGAGATCCCTGACCGTGATGGTCTGGGAGTTGTCCAGATCGTACTTCTTCGCGTTTGCATCGGAGAGCGTGCCCTTCTTGAGCAGATAATTCTGGAGCCGCTGCACGTCGGTCTTGGTGAAAGCGCCGCTTGCTGCGACCGTCTTATTGCTGAGGTAGGAGGTCATCTGCGTCTTGCAGTTTTCCGCGCGGCTGTTCCAGAATGTGCGGATCTTCTCCACCTCGTCCTTGAACATCTGGGTGTAATCCACCGGCTCGGTAGAAACAGGCTGCTGACCTGCACCCGGCTGCCAGCCTGCGCCCGGCTGCTGACCTGCGCCCGGCTGCACCGGATCGTCTGCCGCGTTCTGATTGCCGTCGGCATTCTGACCGCCCTGCTGCTGGCCGCCCCAGCCGCCTGCGCCGATGTCACCCCAGCCGCCTGCGCCGATTTCGCCCATGCCGGGCCACTCACCGCCTGCGCCGATCTCGCCCATGCCGGGCCACTCACCGCCTGCGCCGATCTCGCCCATGCCGGGCCAGTCACCCATGCCGGGGAAATCGCCCATGCCGCCCCAGCCGACGGTATCCGGCTGCATGGAGAAGCGCTCCAGTGTTGCGACCATAGATGCATTATATGCGGATTCAAGCTGATTGAGTCTGCCCGTCACCTTCGAGGCCAGATAATTCGTATTGCACTGCTCATTGTAGCAGTTCACGAACATCGTGCGGAACTCCTCGTTGTTGTCCAGCAGACCGAAGAACAATTTGGTCAGCCAGGTATTCTTCATTTTCAGGGAGTTGATCACATTGGTGCTTGCATTGCTCTGGCCGTAAAGCCCCTGACCGTACTCGGTATCGAACAGGATGAAGCGCCATCTGCCGTCTGCATAGGGCTTGTTCGGATCCACGACCTCTGTTTTCCAAAGTGCGTAGTTATTGTTGCCGAAGTCGCTGTTGCCGACGATGATTTCCGTTGCGAAGTAATCCGCAAGGCTCTCAAGATCGACCAGTCTTTCAAACTGATCGTATACGCTGACATCGCTGTAATTTGCAGAAATTGCAAGGTTCTTAAGCGATTCGTAATCCGCCCAGCCCTGATCGGAGCCGTCAGAGAGCTCATCGGTCTTGATCATGCAGACACTGCCCTGCTTGACCTTGTAATGATCCGCCAGGAACTCCTTGCCGAGCTTCTCAACGATGTTGTAGGTGCCCCAGAACTCGCCGTCGAGGAACACGACGCACTCGGTCTGCGCCTGCGTTGCATATGCGCGGTCAGCGACCATTTCCTGATTCAGACGGTCACGGATCTTGGTCTTGTCGTCGTTGCCGCCGTTGCGGAGCGTGATTTTGTCGAACGAATCAATGACCTTGCCGTTGACGTTCAGCAGCTTGCCGTTGAAGAAATCATACTCCAGCTTGGTGGTGCCGTAATCGGCGCGGGCGTAGAGGTTGAAGCTCTTCTGTGCCGCAGCGCGCGTCCATGCACCGTGCATCCGGATGCCGACGCCTGCTTCATAGGTGGCCTTGCCCTTTTCAAAGACGGTGATATGTGCGGGGCGCTCCCACTCACGGCCCTCCTGCGTATAGTTGGCCGGATGATTGCCGCCGCCGAACATCGCCATTCCGCCGCCGCCGGATTCGCGGTAGATCTTTCCCTTGACGTAAATGCCCTTTTCATCGTCAAAGAGATTGTCCGGATCGGAAACCAGAGAGATGACGCGCATATTCATCGCGTAATCGTTCTGAGTATAGCCGATGAAATAGGTCTTTGTTGCGATGCTGGAAACATTGCCCTGTCCGTCCACTGCGATTGCACGGACGATCATCGCCTTGTCAACCGGCTCCTTCGGCGCCGTGTAGCCGTCTGCAATATCCGTGATTGCGGAATAGACATTTGCCTCAGAGGTCTTGTCATAGACCTGGATTGCGCCGGAATAGCGCGTGGACGAGGTCGTCGGATCGCTGCCGTCCAGCGTGTAGTAAATGGTGCTGCCGGACTGACCGGAGAGCGAGAGATTGAATCCGCTGGAATAGAAGCCGCTGTCCTGCGAGAAGGTCGGCTCAGGAACAATGACCTGCGCGACCGCACCGGCAGAATTGCTGCTGCCCGGCGTGAGCTTGCTCAGGATCGCATAGTTTTCACTGCCGTCCGGCACTCTGCCGTACGCGGTGTCGTCTGCCAGTGCAGGAACCTCCTGGGATTCCAGCAGGCTGCCGTTGGAGCCGGAGAGCAGAATGGTTTCACCGCTCTTGGAAAGGCCGAACTCCGCGCCCTTGACGCTGCCGCCTGCATCGACGCCGCAGTAAACGACCAGATAGCCGTTCGCTGCAATGGTCGTTCCCGCCGGGATCGTGTAGCGCATCAGATCCGCCTCGTCGTCGGAGATGCCGAAGCCGCCGACATTGACCGCAGAGCCGCTGGTGTTGTAGAGTTCCACATAGTCGTAAAACTGACCGTCCGAAGCCGCCACCGTCGTATTCTTGGTGCAGACCTCATTGATCACGATACTGCCTGCCGCAAGCACAGACATGGACGGAAGCGCGGACAGTGCGCCCGCTGCCAGCGACATACTGAGTCCTGCCGCTGCCGCCCTGCAAATTTTCTTTCGTATCATCACTGATACCCCCTCTGATATTCATTCGCATTTTTCTAAGCGTCCGGAGCATATCACTCCCTTGCTTATATCATGCCATAACAACCTTAAACAAAACTGAAACAGTATTAACTTATTTTATATCCGTTTTATCTTTTTCAAGCATCTCCGTCATCAGAGCAATATTTTCCTGAATTAAGATTTAATGTAATATTTCAAATAAAATATACATCCGGTACTGCGCCAGTGCAATACCGGATGATTGTTCATTATTTTGCAGCACGCTGCTTTTCGAGAAGCGCCTGAATTTTGTCATGCGGATTGATGACCGTGGTGATGGAAACATCGTGGTTGATTGCCGCAATGAAATAGGCCGCGTACTTGGAAACATCGACCTCGTGGAACCATTCGCGCTCCAGCAGCTGCGGCATCCGGTAGGTCAGGTTCGTGCCGAACACGGCATCGAGCACGCCGTCCGCGTAGGCCTTGTCGAACTGCTCCAGACCGTGCGTGAACAGACCGTAGGTCGCATACGCGATCATGCAGGCCGCGCCGCGGGATTTGAGGTTCTGTGCCAGGTCGAGCATCGAGCCGCCGGATGCGATGATGTCATCCGCAACAAACACGGTCTTGCCCTCGACCGGGTTGCCGAGATACTCATGCGCAACGATCGGGTTTTTGCCGTCCACCACACGGGAGTAATCTCTGCGCTTGTAGAACATGCCGAGGTTGACGCCGAGCATGGTTGCATAGTACATATTTCTGCCGAGTGCGCCCTCGTCCGGGCTGATGACCATGAACTTTTCCGGCGACATATCAAGATCCGGGAAGGTTTTGAGCATGGTTTTCAGAACCTGATAGGACGGGATCACATTGTCGATGCCCATGAGCGGAACGGCATTGTTCACGCGGGGATCGTGTGCGTCAAAGGTGATGATATTGTCAACACCCATGGCCTGAAGCTCCTGCAAAGCGCAGGCACAGTCCAGGGACTCGCGGTAGTTTCTGCGGTGCTGTCTTCCGCCGTAGAGCAGCGGCATAATGATGTTGAGGCGGTGCGCCTTGCCGGAGGCGGCCTGAATGATGCGCTTGAGATCCTGATAGTGGTCATCCGGCGACATGCAGTTGACCTTGTCGAACATCTTGTACTGAATGCTGTAATTGCCAACGTCAATGACAATGAACAGATCCAGTCC
Source organism: Oscillospiraceae bacterium (assembly GCA_016281125.1). Taxonomy (GTDB): domain Bacteria; phylum Bacillota; class Clostridia; order Oscillospirales; family Ruminococcaceae; genus Firm-04. Next base: position 160,478 of record JAEEIA010000056.1, read on the forward strand.
GCGGATTGTGGACTTGATCAGGCCCTTTCCGTCGCCCGAAGCAAAGCGCGGGCATTCGCATTCGATCAGATAGCTTTCATCGGGGAAGCCGTTTTCATTGGCCCATCCCACAAGATAGCTGTTGACCTTTTCAGCGAGCTGTTCGGCGCCGGGCATCGCAATGATTCCGAGCGGAGCCACGCTCTTTCGGTTGTGATACAGTTCATCGGTAGCAGCAGCAGCAGACATAATCCGGTACTTCCTTTCCCATTCCTTCATATTTCACAGCCGGCCGTTTCCGGCCGCTGCATCGTCCGTCAGTCATTTGCAGAAGTATTCCACATACCGGTCAATATCCGAGCGAATAATCTCCCTTGCGTCGTCGGCATCTCCGAACTCATCCACGGCAGTTGATTTTTTCTCCAGTTCCTTATAAACCGAAAAGAAGTGAATCATCTCCTCAACAATATGCCGGGGAAGATCCGAAATATCCTTATAACTGTTGTAATTCGGATCCTCGAACGGGATTGCAATGATCTTGTCATCGCGGTGTCCCTGATCAAGCATACGAATGACGCCGATCGGATAACAGCGAACCAGCGTCATGGGGGAGAGCGTTTCGGAGCAGAGCACAAGCACGTCCAGCGGGTCATTGTCATCCGCGTAGGTACGCGGAATCAGCCCGTAATTCGCGGGATAATGCGTGGAAGTATGCAAAATGCGGTCAAGTTGAATCAGACCTGTCTCCTTGTCCAGCTCATATTTATTTTTACTACCCTTCGGGATCTCAATGACTGCAATAAAATCATCAGGCGTGATGCGTTTCGGATTTATATTATGCCAGATATTCATCATATCAACCTTTCTTTCAAAGCTCATCGAGATGAAGCGTCTTGGACATTCACAGTATATCATAAATCCCGCCGAAAGTCAATCAGCAATCATATTTTTGTAAGATTGCATGAAATCTTTAACAACCTTTCAACAGGCATTTGATAGGCCGGTTTCGCTGCAAGCAAAGGCCGGAATCTGATTTTCAGGCTGCAAGCGGGATTTTCGCGGTGTGCAGTTTTCTGCGCACCCGGATGTTAAAACAAAAATTTTTGTCGGAAAGTTGTACGCAAACGTGCAACTTTTTCTGTTTTCCGCACGGTTTACAGAGAGCGATACGCGCGGGCTCGGGTATCCGGGAGCATCCGGAACCTGACCGCAGCGGCGAGAAAGGCGGAAACCGGACGGCGCATGAAGGCGGTTCGATGACGGGAACGCCACGGGACAGGATGCGCTCCGGCACCTTGACAATTTCATATGCTTCTGCGCAATGCTGCCCGGAAAGACCGCAATCGGTGGGGCAATGCGTTTCAGCCTGCAAGGATTTTTCTGCTGCCTTGCCGGGCGTCTTTGTTATGCATGGAAGACGATGGCTTTCTCCGTGGCCGTTCATAAAAAACAGGGCGCCGACCGTTTTCAGCCAGCGCCCGCAGCTTGTAAAAAAGGTATCCGCTTCGCGGATGCGATTGAAGAATGGGGACTTCTATCGCAAGTCCCCAAGCCCTCCAAGCTCTTGAAAGCAGGGGAATTTCGCTCGCTGCGGCGAGCGACGAGGGCTCTGCCCTCGACCCGCGAGCTTTTTGAAAAAAGCTCGACCAAAAACTTTAATTTTTGGTTTTTCGCAAGGTCATCGACAATCCGGCAAACTTTTATTATGATGAAAACAGGCGCCGACCGTTTTCAGCCAGCGCCTGTTTATCCTTATTCCGGGATTCTTAAGGGACAAGTCCCTTAAGCGGGGTTTGGGGCAGCGCCCCATGATCAATCCGCCGGAGGCACCTCTTACCACTTCAGCAGATTCGCGGGAGCAGTTCGCCTTTGGGCTGCGGGAGAACGGTCTGCGTGCCGATTTCGGTTTCCATAATCACCTTGCCCGCATTCTCAGACGTGACCGTACCGATGACGGCGGCATTCTGCGAATACTTCCCCCTGCGCAGCTGTTCCACGATTGCGTCCGCATGCTCCTGCGGCGCAAAAATAACAAGTCTGCCCTCACAGGCAAGATACAGCGGCTCCAGTCCGAGCATACCGCAGACGCCCTTCACCCGCGGATCAACCGGCACGCTTGCCGCATCCAGCCGGATGCCGACGCCGCTCTGCCCTGCAATCTCATAGAGCACCGTGCCGACGCCGCCGCGCGTTGCATCGCGGATCACATGAATCTGATCCGTCACCTGATACAGGCTTTCGACGGTTCCCCAGAGCGGCGCGCAGTCGCTGTCCACGTCCGATGCAATGCCGAAATCATCGCGCGCAAGCAGAATGGTACAGCCGTGCCGCCCGACGTCGCCGCTGACGATGACCGCATCGCCCGGCTTTGCAAGCGTACCGGACGTGTTCGCCTCCGGCAGAATCTCTCCGATGCCGGTCGTCGTGATGAACACGCCGTCGCACTGCCCCTTGCCTGCGACCTTCGTATCACCCGCAACAATCTTCACGCCGACCTCTGCGGCAGTCTTTTCCATGGCAGCGGCAATCTCCTCGAGCGCATCCATGGAGAAGCCCTCCTCAATGACGAATGCGCAGGTCAGATACAGCGGCTTCGCGCCCATGCACGAAAGGTCGTTGACCGTGCCGCAGATTGACAGCTTGCCGATGTTGCCGCCGTTGAATTTCCACGGAGATACGATAAATCCGTCAGTGGATGCCGCAATTCTGCCCTTCGGCTGCGGAAGCACCGCGGCGTCATCACCCGTGAACATCGGGTTGGCAAAATGCGCCTTGAATACGCTGTCGATCAGCTCATTGGTCTGTGTGCCGCCCGCGCCGTGCGCAAGCGTAACTGTACGATCACTCATTATGGTTTACTCCTTTGTTTCCGTATTCCCATGCGTCCCAGGTATCCCAGCCGTCGGTTGTTTTCCAGCCGAACGCTGTGCAGAAATCGTTGTAGCATTCCTCGCAGACTGCACAGGATTTATCCTGGGGCACATACCATTGCTGCCAGAACGGTTTCGGTTCCGGCACCTGCTTCCAGCAGAAAATACAGTGTTTCAGCTCCGGCTTGTATTTCCGCAGATCGGCGGCATCGGTCGGTTCCATCCAGATGCCGCGCAGATATTCCACGTCATTCAGAAGCCGCCAGTCGTCCGGTTCCGTCACGGTATCACCTCAAACATGCCCATAAAGCCGCGGAGCCTTGTGCCGACGTCGGTTTCGGGCGGCAGCAGCGCCATGGCAACCTGAAACGGCTCAGCCGCGTCGGTATCGGTCTGCGTCAGATAAGCGTAATCGCCCTGAATATCCGTTACGATATAATCATGCGGTTCCATTCTTTCACCTCATTTTTTCACTTTCTCGTCTTCCTGTAAAAAACAAATCCGTCCTCTTCTTTTATGATTTGATACCCTAATTTATTGTAAAAAGCGTTTGTCCGTACATTCCAGCCTGGAGTATCCAGATGAAACTCTGCGGCATAAGGGTAATTCTGTTCTATGCACGCCATGAAACGACTTCCATACCCTTTTCTATGATAGACGCTGTCAATAAAAATTCTGCCAATGTACACGGTATTGTTTGTTTCATCCGGGAATATGACGGCAGCTCCCACAATATCTTTTCCGATCATTGCCTGATACAAATGTCCCTCCCGAGCCATCTGTTCATGCCATTCCACCGAATCATATTCAGGCGGGCAGTCCCCTTTTGTTCCGCCGACATTTACGTCTGTTTCAAATGCTCTGACAGACATGTCGACGATTGCTTTCACCTGATTTTCTTCTGCTTTTACTATATACATTCTTCTTCCTCAACCGTCTTAAAATTCCGGTTTATCCGGGCAGCACAATTCAGACAAGGGACTTTTGTTTTGTCGGCAGTCCACGCGGCGTGCTTTCGCATACGCACCTCATTCGTCATTGATCTTTTTCAGCGTATCTGCAAGGATTTCCTCGCGCAGCGCCGTCAACTGTCCCGAAAAGGAAACTGTGTCGAACGCATAGGTTCTGTTCAGCGCAAATTCGTTCTCCGACCAGGTATCCAGCGGCGATTCATTGTGCTGAATCAGCGCCTCCAGCTTGTCAAGCGCCTTACAGATCTTCGCCTCAAGCGTCCTCTGCGCATCCAGCTCGTCATACAGTGCAGACAGCTCTTCCGCCGTTTCCGGCGGCAGCGTGCGTACCCATTGCCGCAGCAGGGAATCCTCTGTCTGCCGGTCGGCATCCGTTTTCAGAAACGTCGGAATATCGCCGGTGAAGCATTCCCCGAGATCGTGAATCAGGCTCATGCGGATGACCTTATCCATATCGGCATCCGGAAAATCCGGCCGCAGCAGCATGGCCATCAGCGACACGCGCCAGCAGTGCTCCGCGACGCTTTCCGTCCGGCGGTTCGAGGTTGTACAGTGCCGCGGCGTGTCCTTCAGCCGTTCTGCGATATGCAGAATCTCCAGAAACTCTCTCGCATGCATCTCATTGCTCCCATCCGGTCAGCGGTATTCCGCAGCATCCCCGAACGGCTTCCGCGGACGCTGCGGCGGGGCTTCATCCGCATAGCCGAACACAACCGCACATGCAAGCTGTGCATCCGTGCCAATCACTGCGGTCAGCTCCGGATATGCAAAAAACGTGTTCGCAATCCACAGCGAGCCGAGCCCCAGCGCGGTCGCTTTCAGCAGCATATTTTCAACGGCCGCGCCGATTGAAAGGCTGTCGCAGATCTCCGTGATGCGGTCAGCGGGGCTGATTTCCGCAAACGGAGAGCCGGAACCGGTATTCAGCACCGCGACCAGAACGGGCGCCTCCCGCATGATGCCCAGCGTATGAAACGCATCGGTCAGACCGGCCTTTGCGGCCTGCGGAACCGTGCTGTCGTCCCGCATCCGGATCAGGCCGGTTTCCATCGCGCTGAGCAGCATTTCCTTTGATTTTTCCGTATATACGAGAAATTTCCACGGCTGCCGGTTCTTGGCCGAGGGCGCAAGCATCCCGGCATGCAGGATCTCGTCGATCAGCCCTCTGTCCGGCATTTCCTTCCGGTATTTGCGGATACTTCTTCTGCTTTCGATTTCGTTCATAGCCCACCTGCTTACGAATACTGATAATACGCCGCACAGGCGCCCTCATCGGACACCATGCACGCGCCGACCGGATGCATCGGCGTGCAGCCCTTGCCGAACACCTTGCAGTCGCACGGCCTGATTTTGCCCTGCAAAACGTCGCCGCAGCGGCACGCCGGATTCGGCTTACCCGTGATGACCGGCATCGCGTATTTCACGCGTGCATCGTAATCCGCATATTCCGCGCGCAGCTTCATGCCGGAGCCCGGAATCATGCCGAGCCCGCGCCATTCGCTGTCGCACGGCTCCATGACCTCGTTCATCAGCGCAATCGCAGCGGGATTGCCCTCGTCCTTTACCACACGCGGATAGCAGTTCCGGAAAAACGGCTCGCCCTTTTCCAGCAGACGGATCGTCACGGCAAGCGCAGTCAGCAGTTCACTCGCGGTAAAGCCCGCAACAACGCCGGAAACGCCCTGCGCTTCGCAAAGCCGGATGCATGTGCCGTTTCCGGTAATCGCATTCACATGCCCCGGATACAGGAACGCATCCGCAGAGCCGACCAGCGCCTGATAGGCATTCGGCATCGTCTTATTCGCGGTCAGCAGCGAGAAATTCGTCAGTCCCGCGGCCTTTGCCTGCTTTGCCGCCAGACATGCAGAGGGCGTCGTCGTTTCAAAGCCGACCGCCAGAAATACGACCTGCTGATCCGGGTGCTCCTTTGCAAGTGCAACCGCATCCAGCGGGGAATACACCGGGCGGATGTCCCCGCCCTTCGCCCTCGCACCCGCAAGGCTCATTTCGGTGCCCGGTACGCGGATCAGATCCCCGAATGTGCAGATGATGCAGCCTTTTTCAAGCGCCAGCCAGATTGCCTCGTCAATGAACCCGACCGCCGTCACGCAGACCGGACATCCCGGCCCGGAAATCAGACTGATCTGCTCCGGCAGCAGCTTGCGGATGCCGAGGCGGAAAATCTCATGCGTATGCGTGCCGCAGACCTCCATAATCCGTAGCGGTCTGCCGGAATATCCGGTGATGATATCCCGCGCGCGTTTCATGCTCTCGTTCACAGCAGATCCTCCATAACCTCGTCCGCTTCGGCGGTTTCATCCTCCGTGATCTTTGCAATCGCAACGCCTGCATGAACCATGACGAAATCGCCCGGCTCCAGGTCATCCAGCACACCGGCGCTCACCTCGCGCTGCGCACCCGACGCGTCAATCAGCGCGGTACCGTCCGCTACGCGCACAACTCTTGCAGATAATCCAACACACATTTTTCGTTTACCTCCGTTATTACTGATAGATCAAAAAGATTCTTTTCCAAAAGAACCGCACCGGCAATCATACGGCAAATACGCCGTACAGCGCCTGCCCGATGCAGATGCCGCCGTCATTCGGGGGAATCAGGCTGTGCCGCAAAACGGTAAATCCGGCCTGTTCCAGAAGCGCGCGGCAGAGCCCTGTCAGCAGCCGGTTCTGGAATACGCCGCCGCTCAGCGCGCAAACGGATAACCCCGTATTTTCGCGGATTCTGATGCACGCATCGCACACCGCGGCGCTGAGTGCAGCGTGGAACTGATACGCCAGATACGCACGGTTTTCCGGCGAACGGTCTGCCTGAAACCGCTGCGCAATTTCACAGGCAAGGGCGGTCGTCTGCATAATCACCGCGCCGTCCTGCTCTGTGATTCCGGCAGGAAGCACGCATTCGGGTTCGCCGTTTTTCGCAGTATATTGCTCCGCGGCATGCATCAGCGCGGTCGCTGCTTCGCCCTCAAAGGTTACCGCACGGCGGATCCCGAGGATTGCGGAAACCGCATCAAAGAGCCGTCCGCAGCTTGTCGAGCGCACACTGTTGACGCCCATGCGCGCCATATTCGCAAGCACCGTATACTCCTGCGCAGAGCAGATTCCGAGCGTTTCACACAGCGCCTGCGCGTCGCACGACTCCGGCATCGCATCGCGCAGCAGTGCCGCCGCAATGCGCCAGCCCTCCTTTGCGGAGAGGTCGCCGCCGGTCTGCGTGAACGGCTGAATATGTCCTGCGCGTATAAATCCGTGCGGATCGCAGAGCAGCAGCTCGCCGCCCCAGATGCTTCCGTCATCGCCGTAGCCGGTGCCGTCCAGGCTGACGCCGATCACCCGCTCCGTGTACCCGTTTTCCGCCATGCACGACAGCACATGCGCATAGTGGTGCTGCACCTGAATCAGCGGAATCTTTCGTTCTTGCGCAATTTCCTGTGCAACCGTGACCGTGTTGTACAGCGGATGCGTATCACAGACAACGACCTCCGGCGCCGCTTCGAGCAGCCCGCACATCCGCTCTGCGGAATCGCGGAGCGCCTGCACGGTGCGGATATCCGCCATGTCCCCGACAAAGGGCGATGCATACAGCAGGCCGCCTTTTGCAATACAGAATGTATTTTTTAGTTCGCCGCCGATTGCCAGCACCTGCCGGTGTTCGCGCACCGGAATCATGACCGGCAGCGGCGCAAATCCGCGGGAACGCCGGATCATATACGGCTTTCCGTCCAGCCAGTCGCAGACGGAATCATCCGCGCGCAGCAGGATCCTGCGGTCATGGGAAAGAATCACGTCGCAGAACCCGCCGATCTCTTTCACGGCGTCCTCGTCGCTCCGGCAGATCGGTGCGCCGCGGGCGTTTCCGCTGGTCATTACAAGGCAGTCTGTCATCGCAATATCGTCCGGATAATCGAACAGCAGCATCTGCACCGGCGCATACGGCAGCATGACGCCGACCGTCCGGTTATCCGGTGCGATTTCACCGCATATCGACATATTTTCGCGCTTTTCAAGCAGAATGATCGGCTTCTGCCAGCCGGTGAGCATCTCCCGCTGCCCTTCGGTCAGGATGCATTCGAGTTCGGCCGTGCTGATGCCGCGCATCATGACGGCGAGCGGCTTCATCGGCCGGTGCTTCAGCGCCCGCAGGCGGCGAACCGCTTCGGCATTTTTCGCGTCACAGCAGAGATGAAATCCGCCGATGCCCTTGACCGCGGCGATTCCGCCTGCCATTACCGTGCGGCGCACCGCTGTGATCGCGTCGCCGCCGCGGATGTCCGTGCCGACAATGTACAGCTGCGGGCCGCAGTCATTGCAGCAGTTCGGCTGCGCGTCATAGCGCCGCGTTGCGGGGTCGTGATACTCGGCGGCACATGCGGGACACATCGGAAAATCACGCATACTCGTGCGTTCTCTGTCATAGGGCATCGTGTCGAGAATCGTCAGGCGCGGCCCGCACTGCGTGCAGTTGATAAAAGGGTGCAGATATCGCCGGTTCTGCGGATCAAAGAGCTCGGCCCGGCACTGCGGGCAGGTCGCAATATCCGGTGAAACAAAAATGTCGCCGTATTCCTTCTCGCTCTTCGTGATTGAAAATGTATCATATTGCTGCGCCTCGGCCTCCGGGATTTCCGTTTCCTCCATGCTGAGTATCACCGCGCGGTCCGGCGGCGTATGCCGGATTGCATCTGCAAATCCGCTGAGCGCTTCGGGCGTTCCCTGCGCGATGATCTCCACATAGGAGCCCTTGTTCGCAACCGTTCCGCAGATGCCGAATTTTTCAGCAGTAACTGCCGTAAACGGACGGAATCCGACGCCCTGCACGATGCCGCAGACATGATACCGGACGGTCAGGCTGTCCCTGCCGCGCACTGTCACAGCCATTGGTGGAACGCCGTCTTATCGCCGCGGCTGTATCCTGCACGCTCATAAAACCGCAGCGTGCTCTCTTCCTTTGAACCGGTCATCAGCATGATTTTATAGCAATCTTGCGACCGTGCAATCTCCCGCGCAAAATTCAGACAGCCTGTCGCCAGCCCGCGCCCCCGGAAATCCGCATGCGTCACGACGTTCTCAATCAGCGCATACGGCCGCAGTGCATGCGTCAGATTCGGCACAATCACGCAGACGCAGGACGACACGATCCGCCCGTCCTCCTCCGCGACGATGATGTGATAATCCGGATCGTTCAGGATCCTGTCCCAGAGCGCCTGCCGCTGCGGGCTGTCCTCCGGAACTGATTTTTCGTGTAAATGCGTGTATAATTGCAGCAGACTTTCCAGATCCTGCTCCTTTGCTTCGCGTATCATATAGACGCCCCCTCCGAGCCTGAAACCGCTTCATGCGGGTAATTGATCCATTCGCCCTTGTAATCCGGGACAACACGGCGGAACATCTTGTCCGCAATAATCAGATCATATTGCTTTGCCGCGTCACGGAAATCCTGCTCCGTTCTGATTCGGAAGTCATTTTCGTTCGCGTATGCCGGATCAAATTTGAACCATGTTGCGCAGTCGATCTGCGCAGGCCACGGCAGATAATCCTCCTGCGGATACAGCGTTTCCCGCAGATGATTTGCCGCATACTGCTGATGCACGATCAGGATGCGCTTATCCCCGATGCCGGTTTCCCGGCACTGTTCGAGCACCGTTCCCGGAACATGCGGCAGAATCACATACGGCGTACTGAAGCGTTCATGCAGTAGCTTCGCGGTTTTCATGCCGGACGGCGCAAGGACGTGAATCACCGAGCATTCCGATGCGCGGCGGATTTCATCCAGTCCGCTGTCAAGCCCGAAGCAGACGATCTCATCATAATGCATGCCCTTTGTGACGTCCGCGGCACGGGTGAAGCCGGTATCGAGCGGCGTCGCTCCGAGGATTCCGACCTTGTTCTTTTTTGTTGGATATTGCTCCGCCGCAAAGCGGTCAAACACCGCGTAATACGCCTGTTCCGCGCCGGCATCGTAATACTTCGTGCCGTCCGTCGGAATCACGATGCAGGGCAGTCCGGTGCGCTTTTCCGCCATACGGCCGAGCGCCTGATAATCGGTCGCAATGACCGCAGGCACAGGCGTTCCGACAATCGCGGTGAATTCCGCCGGGATCTGCTCCGTGATCTGACAGAGCTTGTCGATCAGCAGCTTGTCACGGCCGAGGATTGCGTCCATATCGCGCAGCCCCGCGCTGAACAGCGCCGACTGCTTCTCGTGCCAGCGGGGTTCGTCAAAACCGCAGACATTGCCCGCGCAGCCGCCCGCATCACAGATGACCGTGATGCCGCCCAGCTCGTAAAGCACCGCACAGGCGCCGGAATCGTCCGGCGCAAACGGCGAAAGATGTGTCAGCAAACTGCTCACGGCTTCACCCCCTGCATCGCCGCATCCAGCTTCTCAAACAGAAGTGTCACGCCGCGGTAACCGAACGGCTGCGCCTCCTCCTGAAAGCCGATGCCCGGCACATTTTTGTGATAGTACATCGCGTCATTGCCGATGACCGCATCGGGTTCGTCCTCACAGCGGTAGTTCAGCATGGACGGCGACAGATTCGAGTAAATGCGCGTATCCGGCGAGAGCGCCGCCAGCTTTTTGAGAAAGATGAAATTGCGCTCCCCGACCGTGCCGTAAATCTCCGGCACCGAAAAGCCGTATTCGGTCAGCGCGAGCGCCAGTTCAAAGCTGTCCGCGTTCAGGCACTCCCCGACCGCGATTTTCAGCGCGCCGTACTTGTCCCGGAAGCGCTCGACCGTTTCCAGCGCCTCCTGATAACAGTCATCATCATCAAAGGTCACGCCGAGCGCCTGTCCGAGCAGCCGGTACTGATTGCGGATTTTGTCCAGGCGGTAAAGCCTTGTCAGCTCAATGAACGGGATGCCGAGCCGCTCCTGCATATCCTGCGCGGCATGGCGGGATTCCGCATTCAGCACGAGATTGAAATTCGCCTTCGACAGCGCCTGATATTCCGCAAAGGTCGTACAGCGGCCGATCTCCCCGACCGTTCTGATACCCGCCGATTGCAGCAGCGGGTAGATCTCACAGCCGTCCTCCAGCGCGGAGAAAAAGCCCAGCAGATTGCAGGCTGTCGGAACGCGCTTCTGCTTTTCCAGCAGCGAATAGACCGATTTGCGCACCAGCGCCATCGGCGGCAGACGCTTTTCCCGCGTCAGTGCGTACATATACGCGGGGATTGTCGGGACATTCGTTTTCTCCGTGCAGGCGCGGCAGACGCGCTCCATGTCTGTGCCGAGCAGCGCATCGACACAGGTAATGCAGATGACGACCGCAGAGGGCGGTGTGCTGCATTCGCCGAGCAGCTCCGCGCAGGCCTGCGGGATCTTTTTCAGATAACGCCCCGTGACGATGTCTGTATCGTCGAGCAGCAGGTAGAAAAAGCGCTCGCTGTATCCGAGCGCATTGAGCAGCTGGGTATTGCGCCCGCAGCAGCCCGGCGCGACCAGCAGCATCACGGAGCCGGGAATCGCCAGCCCCGCCCGCTTGACGCCGAAGCCCTTTGCGCCCGGTGAGTTGTAGTCAAGCGTCGCCGGTGAGCTGTATATCATATGCTTTGCGCTGTTCAGCTCCGGCGGCAAATTGTCAAAGCCCGCCGCAGCCAGCTCCCCTGCGGTGATGAAATATGCATTCTGATTCATACAGATTCTCCTGTTTCGCCGCATCCGGAATATGCGTTCCGGGCGGCGCGGCCGTTTCCGTTTGTTCCGGTCATTCGGTGATCTCGATGAGATTGCCCTCAAATGCCGCAATACAGCTTTCGTAGTATCCGTCGCCGGTCGTGCGCGGGCCGCTGATGACTGCGTATCCCGCCGCGCGGAGCCGTTCGGTCAGCTCATCGACCGCCGCTCTGCTCCCGACGCTGAATGCCATGTGCGCATAGCCGTAACAGCTGCCGCTTTGCGTTCCGTCTGAAAGCGCCGGCTTTTGCATCAGCTCGATCTGCGCACCGTCATCAAAGCGGATGAAATACGAGCGAAACCCCGTTTTCGGGTTGTGATATCCCTCATTGGCGCGCCCGCCGAAATATTCGATGAAAAAATCACGCGCCTGCTCCAGTTCGCGCACGAACAACGCAATATGCGCAATTTTCATATGCAGCCCTCCGTCTGACCGAGCGGCTTTGTCATACGGATGCAGTCGAACACGCCGCTCCGGACGATTCCGCCGTCTGTGATCCGATAACCCAGCTTTTCGTAGAATCCGACCGCTTCGGTGCGGCTCTCGATCTCGACCGTCCGGAACCCGAGCGCCCGGATCCACGCCTCTGCTTCGGAAATGACCCGGCTGCCGTACTGCTTTCCGCGGTACTCCGGCAGCACAACCACCCGCCCGAGCATCACGCGTTCCGCATCCAGCGGGTAAAAGCGACAGGTCGCAAACGGATAGCCCTGATCCAGCAGCACAATGTATTTGGTTCCGTCGCCGTCGTGTTCGTCAAATTCCTCGCGCAGCGAAATATGATGCTGCCGGTTCATGCCCTGAATACGCACCGAATAAGCACCGGCGCGCTGCCATTCCTCCTCAGCGCGCATAACCGTGATGCCCGGCTGTTCCGCGTTCATACGTCGTTCCTTTCACTGTCCTCTGCAATCAGCAGATCCGCGAGCGCGAAGAAGCGCTTTGCGGTTTCGCAGTCCGGATCGCCCTCGATCACCGTTTTGCCCATATCCTCATACCGGCTGATGTCATCCGACCGCGGAATATCCGCCGCGACCGGCAGCCCGTTTGCATCCGCAAAGGCGCGCACCTTCGCTTCTTCATCGGGAACATTGCGGCGGTTCATGATGATGCCGCGCACCTTGGCATAGCTTCTGTCCTCAAAGTTCTTCACCGCATTGTGGATATTGTTTGCGGCGTACAGCGCCATTTTTTCGCCGGAGGTGACAATCAGCACCTGCTCTGCATAGCCCTCGCGGATCGGTGCGGCAAAGCCGCCGCAGACCACGTCGCCGAGGACGTCGTACAGCACGACATCCGGCTGATACGTTTCAAACAGCCGCAGCTCTTTCAGCAGCGAAAACGTCGTGATAATGCCGCGCCCCGCGCAGCCGAGCCCCGGCGTCGGGCCGCCCGTTTCAATGCAGAGCACCCCGCCGAAGCCGGTCTGCGAGATCTGCGCAAGGCTGTCCGGCTCGTCGTCGTGATCGCGCATCCAGTCCATGACCGGCGTCACCGGTGTGCCGGACAGCAGATTGATCGTGGAATCGGCCTTCGGGTCGCAGCCGATCTGAATGACCTTTTTGCCGCGCATCGCAAACGCTGCCGCAAGATTCGCCGTGCAGGTCGATTTGCCGATGCCGCCCTTGCCGTAAATTGCCAGTTTTATCATATGCTTCCCCTTATTCAGCTTCCCGCAGCCAGCCGTCAAACCGACGGCCGGTCAGGTCGGGAATGATCTTGTCATAGCATCTGCCGGAAAATGCGGAATGCGGCAGCCCGATATGCTGCGTTCCCGGCGGCAGGATAAAGCGGTACAGCGGATCCGCAATGACCGCATCCGGACGCATCTCCAGAAGCACACGCGCCAGATCGCCCTCCGCAAAGGCATCGGATTCGCCGTCTGCGAGCAGCGTTTCCGCATGGGGCAGCGGGCAGATGACATTCGCCTGATACCCGGTCAGATTCAGCTGCGCTGCAATGGAGCCCGCGGAAACGGCCTCCCCGATGACGGTCACGGTTTTTCCGCTGCCGCCGCGCTGTGTGCAGGGATATGCATGGGTGCCGTTCTCCGCGGCCGTCCGCAGCGCATCTGCAAGCACGGCAGAAAACGCACTGCCGTAAGGAACACCGCAGACATACGGAATCCCGAAGGCTTCATACAGATAGTCCGCCGCGGCAAGGCCGCTCTGCGACAGCACCAGATTCACCGATGCTTCTGCCGCATGCGCAATCGTTTCGAGCGTATCGCCCATGGCAAAGCAGGAAACCGTTTCAAATCCGTTTTCGGCAAGCCATGCACGGATGCTCTGCACCGTGTTCAGGTTCCCGAAATCCAGCGGCGCTGCACCGAGCAGGTTCACGCCGTTTTTCTTTTTGGTATCCGATGCCCGGACATATTCTTCCGCGATGCACCGGAACGCTTCGGCAGCGCCCTCAGTATAGGAATGCATCCCGTTGGTGTGCAGCGCAAAGGTGCGGATGCCCGTGCGCTGCTCGATTTCATACGCAACTGCGTCAAAATCCACGCCGATCATCATCGGCATGGGCGAGCCGCAGACCGCGATAAACCGCGGCTTCTGATCCGCGGCGGCGTCGGCGGCGTCTGCAATGAGCTTTTCGTCATTGCCGAGGATCGCGTCCAGCTCGGTCAGCGCGGAGATATAGGTCATCGACTGCGTATCCCACCAGCGCGGCTCGTCAAAGGTCGCGTAGGTCGAGTTGCAGCCGGAGGCGTCATGCACGACCGTCATGCCGCCCAGCTCATAGAGCGCGGAGCACGCGCCGGAGCTGTCTGCCGCATAGCAGGGAATGATTCTTGCTGCATGTTTCATGATGCTCCCCCTCTCACAGCAGGCAGGACGCGCAGCCGTAGCCCTTGTGCCGCAGCACGGTGCGGCGGTCTTTCGGCGTGCGGTAAGCTTCTGCGGTCAGCGCCGCAATGTACCGGATGCCCGTAAAGCCGTAATAGCCGCCGTTCAGGATCAGATCGACAAAATGATCGGTCGCAAAGTAGTACGCCGCCTTCTGCCCGACGGCCAGCACCGGCTCCGCAGGATGCGCGTGCTGATGCAGCATATTGACATTGGCGGGCGCATAGATCCGCAGCGCCGGATGCGACTGCTTCAGCCGGAGAAAGGCATCTGCATCCTCTCCGACCGTATCCGCAACGATATACTTTACGTTGATGCCGTGCTGCAAAAACAGCTCTGCCAGGGAAAATGGGCGCGTCACGGCGGTGTAATCAACCGCAACGGCCATCTCCCCGATCTCCTGTTTCAGATCGTCAAGCGCCTGCGCAGCGGCCTGCATCTCCGCGGAAAAATCCGGGCAGGGTATGCCGAGCGCTTCGCTGAGGCGGCGATAATTGTCCAGAATGCCGTCTGCATCAAAGCAGTTCGGCAGATACAGCAGCGGGGTGTCAAAGCGCTCGCGGAGCATCTCGCCCGCGGACTGCGCCGTCGGGATATACGTGAGATTCAGCGATGCATCCGCAAGCTGCAAATATTCCTCATAGGTTCTGCACAGCGTCAGATCGCGCACGGCAAAGCCCGCCCCGCGGAGCATCCGCATCAGCTCGGAATTTTCGTCGGTCGGCCGGTCATGCCCGACCAGCCCGACCGCCTTCGGATTCTTCGGCAGCGGCATGAGCGGCGTATACATCTGGCGGCAGGTCTGCACGACCGGCGGCACGGATTCGCGCATGGTCGGCGTCATATAGCAATCGACAAAGACAATATCCGGGAACGCCGCGGACAGATCGGAGATGACCGCGTCAAAATCGCAGCCCGCAAACAGGTGCATGCAGCTCAGAAACAGCAGCACGACCGGCGGGTGCGGATCCAGCTGTTCCACAATCTCGCTGACGCCGTCCGTGATGCTCTGCTCCAGCGTCCCGTTGAACATGTCCTCCTCGGTCAGGGAGATCCAGCTCAGGCGGTCGATTGCGTTCATCTCGGCGGCGGTCATCACCACGCCGCGCAGACAGCCCTGCGCACAGCAGTACACCTGATGCGCACCGGGAATCAGCATGCCCATCTGCACGATGTTCCACATGCCGCGGGCGGGCGGATTGTATTCCAGGCCGGTCGGGAACAGGCACTCCGCATCGGCCTCCCCGATGCACACAAAGGGCGGTTTTTTCAGTTCCTGCTGCATATCAGATGCCTCCGCATTCCGCAAGGACGGCATCCGCCAGCTGATGCAGCTGCAAAACGGCCGGGCACTGCGGAAATTCGTTCACGAACGGTACGCCCATGTCATCCGCCTGCTGAATCTCCGGACATCGGTCAATCGCGCCGATGATGCGCGTGTCAAAATCCGCAGCAAGCTCCGATACAGCTTCGTCCTCTCCCGCAACATTGCGCCGGTTGAGAATCAGACCGCCCAGCGAGGCATAGCCTCTGCCCTGAAAATTCTGCACCGCCATGCAGATATTCGCGGCGGCATAGCGCGCCATTTTTTCGCCCGAGGTCACAACGAACACGCGGTCAGCGTAGCCCTTGCGCATCGGCATGGAGAAGCCGCCGCAGACCACGTCGCCGAGGACGTCGTAGATCACGATATCCGGCTTGCAGACCTCGTAAGCGCCGAGCTTTTTCAGCGTTTCCAGCGCATTGATGATGCCTCTGCCCGCGCAGCCGACGCCCGGCACGGGGCCGCCTGCCTCCACGCAGATGACGCCGCTTTCCATTTCCGTGATCAGATCGGACAGCGTGATTTTGCTTCCGGCCGTGCGCTCCAGCTCCAGCACCGTGCGGATGCGCGTGCCGTGATGCAGCAGCGCGGTGGAATCCGCCTTCGGGTCGCAGCCGATCTGCATGACGCGGTATCCTTTTTTTGCAAATACTGCGGATAAATTGGCAGAGATCGTCGATTTGCCGATTCCGCCCTTGCCGTAAACCGCCAGCTTGATCATATAAAATCCTCCGAAATAAAGACGGCAGCCCTCCTCTGACAGTGAGACCGGGCTGCCGTATGCAAGCATATACGTGCATCCGCCGTCAGACTTTTGCCGCAAGGCGGTTGCCCGCGTTTTGGCATCAGAAGAAGCGTTTTGATTCAGGTTTCGTTTTCGGCTGCGGGGGCATAGACCGTTTTGGCACTGACGCCCGGCAGTCTGCCGATCGCTCCGGCTAAGCGGTTGATCGCATCCTGCGGCGCATCAATGGCAATGTTGATGATGCTGATGCCCTTGCAGCGGTAAGGGACGCCCATGCGTCCGATGATAAACTTGTCGTAATCGTGCAGCAGCGCGTTGATGCTCACGGCGGAGCTGCTGTCCTGCACGATGATCGCAATGACTGCGACTCTGGTTTCCATGCGGTATTTCCTTTCCGTTTGATCGCGGAATGCTCCGCTGACACTATTATACTGCAATCCGGCAGAAAAGTCAAGGGCGGCACAGGGCTCCGCACCGTCTTACAAAAAAATTCGTTTTAGTGGTTGAAATCATGAGCAAAATGTGGTATACTATACTTTGGAAGAATACGGCGTATGTCAAAGAAACGGATCAACAGACAGAAAGGGGTGAGGTGTATGTTCGGCGACAACGGTATTCTGGACAGATTTTTTACAGCGCTTTCCAACGTGTTCCATTCCATCGGGCCGATTGACGTGCTGGACATTGCACTGCTGACCTGCCTGATTTACGCGATCCTCAAATTCGTCCGCGAAACCCGCGCCGGACAGCTCCTCAAGGGCATCCTGATTCTGGTCGGCGTTTACCTGCTCAGCGGACTCGTCAAAATGCGCGTCATTCACCTGATCTCCGGAAAGGCACTGAGCGTCGGTCTGATTGCCATTATCGTGCTGTTCCAGCCGGAGCTCCGCAGAGTGCTTGAAAAATTCGGCTCCACAACGTCAAGGCTCTCCCGCCTGACCTTCGGTGAGGACGAGGACGTCATTGCACAGTGGACCCGCGCGATTCCGATTATCTCGGAATCGGTTTCCCAGCTTTCAAGAACCGCGACCGGTGCGCTCATCGTCATCGAGCGCGCGTCCCGGCTGGGCGAACAGATCTCCAACGGCACCGTCATGAAGGCCGAGCCGAGCGTCGAGCTGTTCGGCAATATCTTCTATAACAAAACACCGCTGCATGACGGCGCTGTCATCATGCGTGACGGCATCATCTGGGCAGCCGCCTGCTTCCTGCCGAAGCCGCAGAAGGAAGAGCTGATCGACAAGCACCTCGGCTCCCGCCACCGCGCCGCAATCGGCATGAGCGAAAACTCCGATGCGCTGGTCATTGTCGTATCCGAGGAAACAGGTCAGATCTCCGTCGCAAAGGACGGCATCCTGACACGCAACTATTCCAAGGCAACGCTGGAAAAGCTGCTGCGCGACGTGCTGATTCCGCAGGATAAGGACACGCTGCGCGGCAAAACGATCAAGCTGCCGTTCCGCAAAAAAACAGCATCCGCAGAGCCGGAATCGCAGGACGCTGCCAAAAAACAGCCTGCTGCTGCGAAAAAGGAGGGCTGACGGATGCAGATCAAACAAATTCCCGGCAGACTGCGTGCACTGCTCTCCGTGCTGCCGAAGCCGCATAAGCCAAGCAAGGAAAACCTGATCCTGCTGATTATTTCGCTCGCCTCTGCGATGCTGCTGTGGGCGTACATCGTGCCGGATATGACACCGCATATCACCGATATTCCCGTTTCCTGCGACCTGACCGGAACCCGGGCGGAGGATTACGCACTCCAGCTGCTGCCGGAATCGGAGGCCGCGCTCAGGGAGATGACCGTCACCGCGGATATTGAGGGCAACAGAGCCGCAATCGGCAGCCTGAGCAAGAAGAATCTGGAAGCCTACGTGGACTTCGACAAGGTTTCAAACACCCCCGGCGAGCAGACGCTGGAGCTCCGCCTGCGCAATAAGGAAACACACAATGACATCGCCTCTGACTTTATCAAGGTGACGCTGAACCGCAAGGACGTCACGGTCAATCTGGATCATTACACCAGCAAAAACGTCCCTGTCAGCAAGGTGATCGAGCGCCCGAACATCACGACGCTGGATTCCGAAACACTGATCAATGAGGAGGGCATCACGGTGGATCCGACCACGGTCATCGTGCGCGGCCCCTCCACCAAGCTGGATCAGATCGACCACGTCTGCCTGACGCTCAGCGAGAAGGCTGTCCTCAGCGAAACCAAGACCATCGAAAGCCTTGCGGATTGTACGCTGATGAGCAGCAGTGACCGCGAAATCGACAACAGCCTCGGATATTATTCCGTGCAGCAGCCGCATTTTTCCGTGACGTTCCCGGTCTATTACCGCATCAGCCTGCCTGCCACGGGCATCATCCCCGACGTTGAAAAGGATGATCCGAACAGCACGGAGGACGATGAATTCCGTCAGTTTATCT
This sequence comes from Oscillospiraceae bacterium, assembly GCA_016281125.1. GTDB lineage: Bacteria > Bacillota > Clostridia > Oscillospirales > Ruminococcaceae > Firm-04. The sequence continues at coordinate 179,347 of JAEEIA010000056.1, forward strand.
ACGACCGCGTGCGCCTGAACGGCTCCTATACGCTCCCGGGCTACGGCGACGAAAACGCCGAAAACCTCATTATCACGATCCGGACGAATGACCGGACGCTGAAGGAAAACCTCGATGCCAAGCAGAGCATCGAATGCTTCAACAGCAGGCTGAGTGAAATTTCCATTAACCCGCAGAAGCCGATTGAACAGGAAATCAAGCTGCCGGAGGGCATGGAAAATATCTCGGAATACGACAAAATCTATTTCTGCATTGATACCACGGGTCTTGAAACCCGCGACTGCTGGATCAAAAACAGCGACATTGAATTTCAGCAGAAGATGCCCGGCTTTGAGTATCAGCCGGACATGCCCGGCGGCATGACGCCCGTCACGCTGATCGGCCCGCCGGAGGAGCTGAGCAAGTTCAATGATGAGGATCTGAAGCTCTGGGTGGATCTGAATACCATCAGCACGACCAAAACCGGCATCAAGAATGTGTCGCTCAATGTGAAGCTGCCGCAGGGCGTTTCAAACGTCTGGTATATGCCGCAGCCTAAAATGGATATCTATATCACAGAAACGAAAACGACATAACCCGTTATCACAAACCGCGCGCAGCAGGATGCATCTGCTGCGCGCGGTTTGTGCCTGTTGAGAAAGCGGTATCTCCGATGGATTGATAATGGGGCGCTGCCCCATACCCCGCCAAAGGGACACTGTCCCTTTGGAATCCCGATTTTAA
>JAEEIA010000057.1 GCA_016281125.1 Oscillospiraceae bacterium
ATCCGCATACAATCACCTCCGATGAGATTAAACCAACAGCATCAGCTTGCTGCCGTTGCTGTCCTTTGTCACGCGAATCTGAGACGGGATCTGATCTTTTAGATCCGAGATGTGCGAAATCACACCGATCAGTCTGGAACCGTCAGCCAGTGAGCGCAGCATCCGGATTGCCTGCTGTAATGCAGTTTCATCCAGTGCGCCGAAGCCCTCGTCAATAAACATGGCATCGAGCGCTATGCCGCCGTTTTGTGCCTGTACGACATCCGAAAGTCCGAGGGCAAGGGAGAGTGATGCCATGAAGGATTCACCGCCTGATAAGGTGGACACATCACGCCAGACGCCGGTGTTGCTGTCGTAGACTTCCAGATCCAGACCGGACTGTGTACGCAGATTTCTGACCCCTGTTTTGCAGCGCAGGTTGTATAGTCCGTTGGTCAGGAATTCCAGCCTTCGGTTTGCGGCGAGCACAACCCGCCGGAAGTAAAACTGCTGGACATACGCTTCAAAGCTGAGCTTGGCCTGCCCGGATTGCTGTCCGCTGACTGTTTTATAGAGATCGTTGACTGCGGCATACCGCGCAGCAGCCTCAGTACGCTCCTTTGTAAGCTGTTCCAATGCTTTGAGCACACCGCTGTTGCGGTCTTGTGCGATTTGCAGCTGCTTTATCCTTTCTTGAACCTTCAAATCCTGCTCATTCAGTTCTTGCATTTCCTGACGGATGGCTTCAACGGATACCGGTTCCTGAATTACACACTGAGTTTGGAGGGAGACCATCTGACCGGACAGTGCCAGATGACGGCTCTCATAGTTCCGGATGGACTGGCGGAGCTGCCGCTGCTGCTGCGCGGTGCGCAGAGCATTGAGATATGCGGATTCATCTGCGAACACAGATGCGGCAAGAGCTGTTAGATAGGCGTTTTTTTCGGTTTCCGCCTGCTGCCTGCAGCGGGCAGCGTTTTCTTCCGCTTCTTCATATTTTCCTTTAAGCCCTTGCAGCGTGGTTTCGGCAATGTGTTGTGCTGCCTTTGCTTTGTCAAGTTCAGACTGCAGCCGTTCGATCGTCTGTGCATCTTTTTCGGCAGACTGATGCAACTCCGCTGCTGATGGGACATTTTCTCCGACGGCCGCCCGGAGTTCCGATAGGGTTTCTTTCAGCTTGTCTTCGAGAACTGCAGCAGATTGTTTGCTGTTTTCATAATCGGATACAGCTTTCTGAAGAGCTTGTGCCGCTTCATTGACTTCCGCTTCAGTCGGCTGATGCTCCGCGGCAGCGGCGGGCAGGGGATGCGTTACCGAGCCGCAGACGGGGCACGGCATACCTTCTTGCAGATTCTTCGCAAGCAGACCGGCCTGTCCTTTCGTAAATTCTGTCAGCACTGCCGTGTGTTCTGCGGAGGCACGCTGATATGCGCTGAGCATAGCATTCCTTTTGGAGACAGCCTGTCTGTGCCGGTCTCTGACCTGTTCACTCTGCGTTAAAAGCTCGATCCCTTTTTTTGCTTGCGCTTTCTGTTCCAGGAGCGCGGGAATCTTTGCCGCCTGCTCCTGTGCTGCTGCCAGCTCAGCAAGCGCATTTTGCAGCTGTTCCTGCACAGTCGGCAGGAGCTTTTGATGCCGTTTGCATGATTCTACAGCCGCCTGATGTTGTTTTTCTGCTTGCTGGAAAGCTATCTGAAGAGACTGAATTTCAGCTGCCAGCTCGGCTGCTGCCAGCTCTGCTTTTTCAGCTTGATGCCGATCGGTCTGTTGTTCGAGGAATGCGAATTCCTGCTGTGTTTTTCGCAGTGCTTCAAGCAGCTCATTTTGATGTTTGCCGTGTTCCGCAGCAGCACTTTTGGCTTGCAGCTCAGTACGGATTTGTGCAGCTGATTCGCGGACAGAGCGCAGTTCATCATCTGTTTCTTTGCAGAATCTCCGGAGCGGTGCGAGCAGCTTTACGGCTTGTGACGGTTCAGCTTGAGCGGCATCGCGCAGTGCCAGAAGCGCAGGCTCCTGCAATGAGAGCCGCGGGATTTCCCTTTGAACAGCAGTATCAATATCATCAAGCTTTCGTCTGGCATCGCTGTCTGACTGTTTCAAAAGCTCCTGAAATCTCGCGTATCGTTCCATTCCAAACAGTTTTTGAAACAGCTCGCGGCGTTCTGAAGATTTGGCGTTCAGAATTTTCAGAAAATCGCCCTGTGCAATCATGACTGTCTGTGAAAACTGTTCCCGGTCAAGCCCGATCGTCTGGCGAATCATTTCGTCTACGCTGCTGATGGATTCATATTGGACGCCGTCACTGTGACGCCGGATATATGCTGAGGCGGAAACATTGACCAGTTGCTCGGGCGTTAAATGGTGATCTGTCTGCGTGTCGCTCTGATGCTTTTTGCGCGCAAGTTTACCGGCACACTGCTGCTCAGGTATACGACGGACGGTGTACCGTTCGCCGCGGTGAGAGAATGTCAGCTCGACATAGGTTTCGTCGAATGGGGAAGCGTAATCCGACCGGAAGGATTTGCTGCTTCTGCGGCTTTTTCCGCCGCTGCATTCTCCGTACAGGGCAAAGGAGATTGCGTCGAAGACGGTTGTTTTTCCGGCGCCGGTGTCGCCTGTAATCAGAAACAGTCCGCTGACATCAAGCTGCTCAAAATCGACTTCTGCCCGTCCGGGGTACGGTCCAAATGCCTGTAATACCGGCTGCAGCGGTTTCATTCGGTATACACCTCCTGTTCGAGCGACTGTACGAGCTCCTGAGCCAAAGCGGTCTGCTGTTCTGTCATATCGGCTCCGCCGTTTTGAGAAGAATAGAATTCGTTAAGCAGTGTCATGAAATCGGACTGCTCAGGAAGCGATACGGATTCCACAAGATCGTCTTCCTGCTGTTTGCCGTTCCGGACGGAGAGCAGCAGAAGATTCGGAAAGACACTGCGGAGCTGACGGGCAGCATCCGGCGGCGGCAGCAGATCGGTAAGCTCTGCATGGATATAATCTTCACATACATCCTGCTGCATCAGATCTATAAAAGAGCTGGTGAGCTGACGCATTTCATGCAGCGGCTTCAGCGGAATCAGACGCACTTCCGTATGGCCTTTTTCCAGCAGATCAACCACAGTGACACTTTTCTTGTGATTGAGTTCTGAGAAGGAATATTTGAGCGGCGAACCGGCATAGCGAACCGTTTCACGGCCAATGTGCTGCGGACCGTGCAGATGTCCGAGCGCAACATAGTCATATCCGTCAAATAATGAAACAGAGACATTGTCCATCCCGCCGACTGCGAGTTCCTCGGAGTCGCAAAGATTGGCACCGGTCAGAAACTGGTGGCAGATCATGACATGACGGTCTTCTGCCGGAAGCGGAGGATGTGCGTGCAATGCCTCTTTTACAGCGTCTTCATAGGTTCTGATTTCAGATGCCTCTTCCGGATTGTTTCTGCGGAACTGAAGCGGTGTCAGAAAGGGGAGAAGGTGGAAATGAACCGTGCCGTAATCGTCATGCTGTGTGAATTCCGTGATATCTCCCGGCTGCCCGCCGGCAATATGGATTCCGCAGCGGTCAGCAAATTCAGACAAATACCGGATCCGTTCAGCAGAGTCGTGATTACCGCTGATGATATAGCAGGGGAGCTTCAAATCCGAAATCGCGGTCAGAAAACGGCTGCACAGCGTCATGGCCTCAGGGGAAGGGGTGCTTCGCTGATATAAGTCACCTGCAATCAAGACGGCGTCCGGATGTTCGGTTTCGGCGATTTGCAGGATTTGCTGCAGAATCGCAGCCTGGTCTTCCAGCAGGCTGTGCTTGTGCAGGAGCTTTCCGATGTGAAGGTCGGCAAGATGAAGCAGTCGCATGAGGCACCTCCGAATGCTATGGGCTTACAGTTCTGCAAGCAATTCTGTCAGAAATTCCCAGGTCCTTGCGGCAGAAGCAATCGAAAGCCGCTCTCTCGGTGTGTGAACATCAAAAAGGTCCGGACCGATTGAGATGCACTGTAAACCCGGCTTTTTTGCTGCCAGGATGCCGCATTCAAGACCGGCGTGAATCGTTTCGATTTTCATATCCCTGCGGAAATGAGTGCGGAAAACACGGCAGGCTGTTTGTTCCAGTCTGCTGTCAGGCTGATATTCCCATGCAGGGTAGCTGCCGGACTCTGCCGCTTCGCCTCCGGCCAGCTCTGCCGTCTGGCAAAGCAATGCGGCCAGCGCTTGCTTTTTTGCATTATTTCCGCTGCGGATCAGAGTATCTGTCTCCAGAATGCCGTTCTCAAGATGAATGATGCCGAGATTCAATGAGGTCTCAGGCATTTTCAGCTTTTCGTTCAATTCCTGAACACCGTTCGGCATTCTGCGGATCAAGCGGATCATGTCATATGTAGCCTGTTCTGTCAATGTTTTGCCGTGCTGCACAGGGTAGGACTCGCTGCTCAGCGCTGCATAAATTTCAAGCGGATACGCATTTTTCAGTTTATCCAATTCACTGGAGACAATTTCGCAAATATTGCGGATTTCACTGCTCTGGCAGGTGATCGAAACAGTACAGGATGTCGGGATGACATTATCGCGGACACCGCCCTGCAAGGAGACGATGCGGTACGGAATGCGAACGGCTGATAATATGTCGGCAGCAGCGGTTATGGCGTTCATCAGCGGTTTATGGATTTCTGTACCGGAATGCCCGCCGATTAGGCTGTGAAGTGTCAGTTTTACAACTGTGCCGGAGAATATCTCTGTTTCATAGGGAATCTTCATATGGACACGCACGCCGCCTGCACA
>JAEEIA010000058.1 GCA_016281125.1 Oscillospiraceae bacterium
ATGTTAAATAATTCAAAGGAGGTTCCGGTTTGAAATTTGCTATTTGCCCGAATCTCTCAAAAAAAGCCGCACATCAGACAACTGCGGAGGTGTGCGAACGCCTTCGTTCCCACGGTGCGCAGGTCTGTATGACGGCGGAGGATGCAGCGGCATTCTCTGACATAACAGTTGTAAAGTCGCGGCCGGAACTGTTTGAGGATGCAGATTTTGCCGTTGCCATCGGCGGAGACGGCACAATACTCCGCTGTGCCGGCAAACTGCTCTCCTATGCCGACGAGCGAAAAAAAAAGCCGATTCGCCTGGTCGGAATCAACACCGGAACGCTCGGCTTTTTAGCTGCGTTTGAAGCGGACGAGCTCTTTATGCTCGATCGGCTCTTTACCGGTGATTATGCGATCAGCAACAGAATGCTGCTCCGTTCAACCATTATCGGCGGGCAGCATGACGGCCTGTCGCTCAATGCGCTCAATGATGTATACGCATCGCGTCTGAACGGACGGATCTGTGATTTTGCCGTATATGTGGATGAGCGGCAAATCGGCGTCTACCGTGCGGACGGGATTGTCTTTTCTACGCCGACCGGCTCTACAGCATATGCACTTTCGGCAGGCGGCCCTGTTATGGAGCCGGATCTGTCATTGATTGAAATGAACCTGATCTGCCCGCACTCGCTGTTTGCACGGCCCATGCTGTTTTCGCCGCAAAGAAGCATTCGCGTCTGCTACCGCGGAGCAGGAACCGGAGGACTTCGCGTCCATGCAGACGGCTGTGAAGCTGCTGTACTGCAAAACCTTGAGTCCTTCAGCGTGACAGCAGCTGCGCAAACCATGCCGTTTGTTGACTGCAAAGGACACGCTTTTTACGATTCGCTAAATGGCAAACTCATGCAGCCGCTCAAGCAGTTGGATGTGCGTTTTTAATATCGCTTCTGAGAGAACATTACAGCGTCACATCGCATAGCAAAACAGAATAATAAGAGACAGATTATGACAAAAAGGAGGGGCAGCCATGCCCAACGCAAGACATGAAATGATTTTGAAACTGATTTCCGAACGGGAAGTCTGCACGCAGGACGATTTACGCATTCTGCTGGATAAGCAGGGTTTTCAGGTGACGCAGGCAACCATTTCGAGAGATATCCGGCAGCTTGGACTGAGAAAGAAGCGCACCGCCGGCGGTCAGAACTGTTACAGCAAACCGACCGCCGCTACCTCAGCACCGCCGAACCTGCTGAACAATGTGGTTGTAAAGCTCGACCACGCCATGAACACTGTTGTAATCAACTGTCACGCAGGATCCGCACAGGCTGCCTGCGTCGTGCTGGACCGTTTACAGCTTCCGCAGATTGTCGGAACCATCGCTGGAGACGATACAATCTTTGTGCTGACGCGCTCTGAAGAATCTGCCGCCAATCTGGTCAAAATGCTTGAATCCCATATTTGGGGGTAAAATCATGTTAAAGGAACTGTCCATTGAAAACCTGGCAGTCATCGCTTCCGCTCAAATCCCGCTTGAAACAGGGTTTAATGTGTTCACCGGAGAAACCGGTGCCGGCAAGTCCATTCTGATTCACGGAATCCAGGCAGTCCTCGGTCAGAGAACCAGCCGCGATTTCGTTCGTACCGGCTGTAAAAAAGCAACCGTTACGGCGGTCTTTTCTCCGGTTTCCGAAACAACCCGCGCCGTTCTCGCCGAATACGGGCAGGATACCGATGATAACGCGCTGATCATATCGCGCGAAATTTCTGCGGACGGCGGCAGCATCGGAAGAGTCAACGGCAAAGCGGCTCCGGCAAATCTTCTGCGTGCGCTCGGAGAAACCTTAGTTGATATCCACGGCCAGCACGACAGTCAGATTCTGCTGCGTCCGGAACGGCATCTAGATATTCTCGATAATTTCGGTGATGACCGTTCTTTGCTGGAACAGTATCAGCATGAATTTTCCGGACTGCAGACCGTTGCCCGCACACTGACGCAGCTCCGGAAAACCGAACAGGATAAAATGGACCGGCTCCGCACCCTTCAGGAGACTATCAGTGAAATCGGTGAACTGGATCCGCAGCCGCAGGAAGATGTGCAGCTTGATGCACGCTTCCAGGCAGCAACCCAGGCCGAAGACACCGCACAGCTTGCCGAATCCATCTCAGGAATGCTGACAGACAGAGACGAAAACATCTCTGACGCAATCTCATCAGCGGCAGAACTGCTAAACCGTCTGGCGGATGCAGAACCGGATGCACAACCGCTCGCGGAACGACTTCGCGCGCTGAATATTGAACTGCGGGACATTTCCGACGAGGTTTCCGCTTATGCCAATGGACAGCTCTCCCCAGAGGAATTTGAAAAACTGAACAACCGGCGCAATGCGGTCAACGAAACAGCGCTGCGGTACCATACGGATGCAGACGGACTGCGTGAGATCTATGAGCAGGCTGTCCGTGAGGTAGACGAAATCGAAAATGATTCTGACCGTTTGCGCAGCCTTGCTCAGGAACGGCAAACCAGACTGCACCGTGTAACCGATCTGGCCAAGCAGCTCACCGCACACCGCATGAAACTGGCCGAGCATTTTTCCGCTCGCGTGGCAGAAGAGCTTGAATATCTTAACATGCCAAAGGTACAGCTTTCTGTCAGACTGACGCAGGGAAAGCTGACGCCCAGAGGCATGGATCAGGCAGAGTTTCTGATTTCTGCCAACCCCGGAGAACCGCCGAAACCGATTGCGCAAATCGCATCCGGCGGTGAACTTTCCCGCCTGATGCTTGCGCTGAAAGCCGTACTTGCAGAACGCGACCACATCCCGACACTGATTTTCGACGAGATCGACACAGGTGTCAGCGGCAAGGCAGCTCAAAAA
>JAEEIA010000059.1 GCA_016281125.1 Oscillospiraceae bacterium
CACCCATTCCAGCGTCTTGCCCTCGCCGGTCGTCAGCTTTGCGCCCTCGCCCGGTTTCACAGAGCCTGCCGGGAACACAACGTCCTCGCCGTTCTTGTCCTTACCGGTCAGCGTCATCGTGGCGCCTTCCAGCTCGCTGTGATCGGTTGCATCCTGCTTGGAAATCTTCACGTCTGCAAGCGCCTCGTCGATCATCTCAACGACGGTGCCTTCTGCAACGGCCTCGCCGTTGATCTTCACGATCTTGCTGTCCTGAATCTCAAATGTCATATCCTGTGCGACTGCAAAGCCGGTCGGTGCGGTCTGCTCATGCAGCGTGTAGGTACCGTCCACAAGGTTCAGCACGTTGGTCGTGCCCTTGCCGGAAATCCACGCCAGCTTTTCGCCGCTGCCATTCACAAGCTCTGCGCCCTCGCCAAGCTCCACGGAGCCTGCCGGGAATTCGACTGCGTCGCCGTTCTTGTCGGTTCCGGTCAGCGTCAGGGTTGCGCCCTCGACTTCGCCGCCGAATGCGTCCTTCTTTGCGATCTTCACATCGCCCAGGCGCTCGTCGATCACGGTGATGACGTTGCCCTCGGTGTAATCCTCGCCGTTGACCTTGACAATCTTGCCCTTCTCAATCTCGAAGGTCATGTCATGTGCAATCGCGTAGCCGTTCGGTGCTGCTTCTTCATGAAGCGTGTAAATACCGTCAACGAAGTTCTTGACGTTCGTGGCTTCCGTGCCGGACACCCACTGAATCGTCTTGCCCTCGCCGGATTTCAGCACTGCGCCCTCGCCAAGCTCGACAGAGCCTGCCGGGAATTCAACTGCATTGCCGTTCTTATCGGTTCCGGTCAGCGTCAGCGTTGCGCCCTCGACCTCTGCACCGAACTGGTCGGCCTTGTTGATCTTGACCTCGACGATCATCTCGTCGGTCATGGTCACGGTCGTACCGGCGGTCACATCCTCTTCTTCGATCTTCACGAGCTGTCCGCCCTTGATCTCAAAGGTCATGTCATGTGCAACCTTGTAGCCGTTCGGCGCCGCCTCTTCATGCAGCGTATAGACACCGTCCGCAAGGTTCAGAATGTCAGTCGGCGCCGTGCCGGAGATCCACTCCAGCTTCTCGCCCTTAGAAGACTGTACGGTCGCGCCCTCGCCCGGCTTCACAGAGCCCTCCGGGAACACGATCTTGTTGCCTTCGCTGTCCTCGCCGGTCAGCGTCAGCGTTGCGCCCTTGACCTCGTCGCCGAACTGATCCTTCTTGGAAATCTTGGTTTCCGCGAGCTTGTGGTCGATCATCGTGACAGTTGCGGTTCCGTCGGTAACTGCCTCGCCGTTGATCTCGACGACCTTGCCGCCGTTGATCTTGAATGTCATGTCGGTTGCCTTGAGATAGCCGTTCGGTGCTGCCTCTTCGTGCAGCTTGTAGGTGCCGTCCGGCAGATCCTTGATATTGGTCGCGCCGGATCCGGAAATCCATGCGAGCTTCTCGCCGGATGCGCTGAGCGATTCAGCCCCGGTGCCGAGCTCCATGCAGCCAGCCTTGAAGTCGATCGGGTTGTTATTCTTGTCGGTGCCGGTCAGTTCGAGCGTCGCGCCCTTGACCTCTGCGCCGAACTGATCCGCCTTGGAGATCTGCGTTCTGACAATGTGATCGTCGAACATCGTGACGGTGCCTTCCGTTTCCGGTGCAGCGCCGTTGACCTTCACGAGCTTGCCGCCGCTGATCTCAAACTTGATCTCGGTTGCGATGTTGTAGCCTTCCGGTGCATAATCCTCTTTCAGGATATAATTGCCGTCCGGCAGATTCTTGACATTGGTCGGTGCGGAGCCGGACTTCCACTGCAATGCAGTGCCGCTTCCGGAGAGCACCTCTGCATCCTCGGCAGCCTCAACAGAGCCCGCCGGGAAGGTAACCGGAATTGCGTCGCCGTTTGCATCGACCTGCTTGCTCAGACCGGTCAGCGTCAGGGTTGCGCCCTTGAGTTCCTTATGGTCAGAAGCATCCTGCTTGGAAATCTTGACCTCTGCAAATGCGGTATCGGTCATGACGACAAAGCCGGCCTTTTCCGGCGCCTCGCCGTTGACAGAAACCAGAACGCCCCTTTCGATCACGAATTCAATATCCGTTGCAACATTGAAGCCGTCCGGTGCCGCATCCTCATGCAGCTTATAGGTGCCGTCCGGCAGGTTGCTGATCAGCGTTTCCTCGGTTCCGGAAACCCACTGGAGCGATGTGCCCGCTTCGGTTGTTTTCAGCTCGGCATCCTTGCCGGGCGTGACCATATCCGGGCTCAGGGTGATGTCAGTGTCCGTGCTGTCCTTGCCGGTGAGCGTCAGGGTTGCGCCCTTGATCTCATTGCTGTTGACGTCTGCCTTGGAGATTCTGACCTCGACGATCTTTTCGTCGATCATCTCAACGGTCTTGCGGCCCTCTGCAACAGGCTGCCCCATCACAGACACCAGCTTGCCGCCGCTGATTACAAACGGCATGTCATTGCAGACCTTATAGCCGTTCGGCGCCGCCTCCTCATGGAGGGTATATGCGCCGTCCGGGAGGCTCTTGACAACCGTCGGTGTTTTGCCGGATTCCCATTCCAGCGTAGTGCTTTCGGTTTCGGTCAGCAGCTTTGCCTCTTCGCCCTTGACAACATTTTCAGGCTTGAAGACAACTGCATTGCCTCTGGTATCCGTACCGGTGAGCGTCAGGGACGCGCCCTTGACCTCGTCACCGAACTGATCCGCCTTGGAGATTTCGACATCGGTCAGGTCGGTATCGACCATGACGACGGTGCCGGGCGTTTCCGGCTTCTTGCTGTCAACATAAGTCAGCTCGCCCTTGGAAATCTCAAAGGTAATGTCCGTTGCGACATTGTGGCCGGTCGGTGCGGTATCCTCATGCAGCGTATAGACGCCGTCCGGCAGATCCTTCACGACCGTCGGAGCAGTGCCGGAGCTCCACTTCAGCTCTGCGCCGCTGTCAGCGGTGACCGTTGCGCCCTCGCCCGGAAGGACGGAGCCTGCCGCAAAGGTGATCGGATTGTTTTCCGCATCCTTGCCGGTCAGCGTCAGGACTGCGCCGGGCAGCTCTGCGCTGTGAACATCCTGCTTGGAGATTGTGACCTCCACAATCTTCTTGTCGGTCATCGTGACGGTGATCTCGCCCTCCGCGACCGGCTGGCCGTCAACCTCCGTCAGCTTGCCGTCCTTGACTGTGAAGTGCATTTCTGTTGCGACCTCATAGCCTTCCGGCGGGGTAATCTCCGTGAGCGTATACTCGCCGTCCGGCAGATTCTTCACATTGGTCGGCGTTTTGCCGGAGATCCACTCCAGCTTGGTTTCATCGGTATTTGCGCCGAGCGATGCTTCTTCGCCGAGCTCGACATTTTTGGTCTGGAACTTGACCGGGATATCATTGCCCTCTGCATCCTTCTGGCCGGTCTTGCCGGTCAGTGTCATGGACGCGCCCTTGACCTCGTCGCCGAACTGATCCGCCTTGGAGAACACGAGGTTCGCCAGCGTGGTATCGTTCATGACGACGGTCTTGCACTCCTGCACTTCCTGCTCGCCGATCTTGACGATCTCACCGTTGTCGATCACAAATGTGATATCGGTTGCAAGTGTGTAGCCCTCCGGCGCCGTTTCCTCATGCAGGGTATAGGTGCCGTCCGGAATGTGCTTGATTGTGGTCGGCTTGGTGCCGGACACCCACTGTGCCATTGCGTCGCCGTCCGCGGACTTCACCTCAGCGCCCTCGCCGGGAACAATCTGATCCGCAGCGAATGTCACGGTGCCGCCCTGCTTGTTGACGCCGGTCAGCGTCAGCGTTGCACCCGCGAGCTCCTTGCCGTTGATGCCGGTCTTGGAAATGTCAATCGTTGCAAGCTCCTTGTCTTTCATGACGACCGGTGCGCTGTCATCAGCATCGGATGCGCCGATCTTGACGAGCTTGCCCTTTTCAATCGTAAACTCAATGTCCGTTGCAGTGTGGTAGCCGATCGGCGCGGTATCCTCATGGAGTGTATAGATACCGTCCGGGAGCCCCTTCACGGTTGTCGGACTGCTGCCGGAGGTCCACTTCACCGCGTCCGCAGTGATCGTTCCGGCCGCTGCATCTTCCGCCAGTTCCAGCGTGACCTTGCTCAGATCCATCAGGCAGTTTCTGACAGTGAGCGTCAGCTCTGCACCCTTCAGCTCTGTGCCGCCGAGTGTCTGCTTGGAGATGACGACATCCTTTAACGGCGCATCATCCATTATAATAGTATTCTTTTCCGGGGTAACTTCTGTTTCACCGATCTTCACGATCTTCTGATCTCTGATCTCGAACGTGACCTTTGTGGTGATGTTGTAGCCGTCCGGCGCCGCGGTTTCCTCCAGTGTATAGATACCGTCTGGCATGTACTTGACCTTGGTCGGCGCCGTACCGGATTTCCACGAGATTTCCTTGCCGCGATCCGAAATCGCCTCTGCTCCGGTGCCGAGCTCCAGCACGGATCTCGAACCGCCGGGCATCACGCCGACCGGTTCCAGCGAAATATCCTCGCCGTTGGTCTTCTTACCGGTCAGCTTCAGCGTTGCACCGGAAAGCTCTCCGCCGATCAGATCCTGCTTGGAAAATTCGACAGTCGTGGTCTTGATATCAAATACCTTGTTCGTAATGTTGACGGTTCCGTCACCGTTACTGACAGGGTTGCCTTCATAGGAGTCTGTGAACCGGCGCAGCTTGCTGGTATCCTCCTTGACGTAGTAATACCACGGATTGCCGTTGCAGTCCGTCTTCGGGAGATCCTCAAAGGAGGCCTTCCAGCCGCTCGCTTCGTTCAGCGTGCGCTGGCCGACAAACTCGACTGCATTCAGATCCTCTTCCTCCTGCTTGGTCGGATCATAATTCTCTGTTGCGATCTTTCTGCTGAGCGCATCGTACTCAAGCTGGAGTGCATCCAGATCGAGGTAGTCCTTATCCGCATGCAGCAGATAAAGCTCCTTCGAGCTCATGTTCATCGTAATGCAGAAGTCGCCGTGTGAATCGTACTCTCCGAGATTGCCGTCATAAACATCAAGCATATAGTGGTCGCCCTTGTAAGGGTACGCCATGGTATTGCCCTGACGGCTTTCACCGTTTTCATTGATCCAGCCCCACGCAGCCACATTGTAATCCTCAGGAATTACAAAATGGTTCATCTTGTAATCAATCGTGTCGCAGGGCATGGTGTCTGTTTTATTCTTGATCTCCAGCGTATCCGTCACAATCGAAATCAGGTTCTGACTTCCTGTGTTCGGACCGACCGGCAGCGAAGAAACCATCACCAGCTTTTTGCAGGCAAGGTTGCCGTTCAGATGCTGTTCATGCGTGACCGTATCGAACGCAAAAACTTCAAAATCGCCTGCAACGCCGAGCGGGCCGCCGGAATACCACACGCTGTCCTTATAGGTGCCCTGCGTGTACGGCAGACCGTCCTCGCCGAACTTCTGCGCCGATGCGCCCGGGTCTGCACCGGGGCCGGCCGGGCCTGCGGGTGCAGTCGTCTGCGTGCCGGTATAATTGACCGCGTTCTCTTCGCAGTATTTCGGATCCAGATTGCCGTTTCTGGAACGGTAAAGATTGACCGTAACAGAGTCCGGCTGCGTCACGCCGATCATCATCTGACCCCAGGTCTTTGTGACGTCAACCTTTTCCTTTCCCTGCTCCTTCGGCTGCGGCGCAAGGAAGGATGCCTTGTGAATTTCGTTTCTGTAATGAATATTCTCGGCAATGATTGTGCCGTCAACCGGAACATTGCACTCAAAGTCCGCTTCCGGTGCAAGGATACAGCCGACAAAGCCGCCGTGTCCGAACTTGGTCACCTTGCCGTGATACATCTTATCCTCTGAACTGGAATCATAAATATTCCACAGGATATTGGAGCCCGCAAATACAGAAGGCTCGCCCTCACGGGAGTTCTCCGGATGTACTGTCGGCAGATTGAATTCCTCATAGCCTGCCGCATCCAGATTGATATACAGAACCTGACCACCCCCGTATGCGGAATCGCCCTCATGGAAGTTGATATTCTCATAGGTCAGTTCAGCGGTCGGTCCCAGGGGCGCAATATTATCCGCAACCGTCAGGTTGAGATAATGCGTACCCTCTGACGGAATATGGATCGTTGCACCGTCAAAGGTTACTTCATCTGCCGCGACCGCTATATTGCTCAGCGGAATCGCGCCCAAACCGACCACTGCCGCAGCCCCGAGCGTCAGCAGCCGGTCCTTTATGCTCTTTGCCATTTTTTTGTTTTTCCTCCTCAGAACATCCAAAGCTGCTCCGGCGGCTCCCAAATGCCGCCGCTTCCCGATCAGCCGGAACAGTTTCCCCTCCGGCAGGATTCTTCCCCGAACAGTACCAGCCGCAGCCACAGCTCAGATACCGCTCTCTTCTTCCGGACGCTTCCGTCCGTCTGTACAGCCGCGTCCGCAGCTGTACTTCCGCCGTCCCTCACGGCGGATACGTTACTGCGACGGACCGCGGATAGACAAACTTCTCAACATTTTTTCATGATCCCTCCCTAATTTTAGACAGACTGTAATATTTTTGTTCTAAAATCGTACACAGCTGCCCAATCTACTATATTATAGCGCAACAAGGTTCAAATGTCAACCTTTTTTCAGAAAAAACGTAAAAATCCAGATTCCGCACCACCCGCTCCGAAAATTTTGATTTCGTTTTGAACAATTTGCACACAAACCTATGTGTGCCCTGCAAAAATATACGTTTCTGCATTGTTTATAATTGTTTCTGAAATTAGAATCATCTTGCATTCGGCACGCTTTTGGCCGCGTTCCTTTTTCGCAACATAATTATACCGCATGTATTTATTTTTGATATTTTCCCCAAATTTTGTTTTGAAGTCGTGCGATTTCTGTATTAAAAAATAATTCAGACTTCGTTTCAATGCGTTAAAGCGTTCCCGCGTTAGCCTGTCAGTAAATTTTCAGAAGGCCCGCGGCGGGATTCTCCATTTTTTTCTTGACTGTCTGCCGATTATCGGTTATAATATCAGTGTATGATTATTCGCAGAGGAGGCGCACACCATGCAGACAGTGACCTTGTATCCGCACATGCTCCACGGCTGTGATTACAACCCCGAGCAGTGGTTTGACCGTCCTGAGATTCTCTCGCAGGACATTCTTCAGATGCAGCAGGCCAATATCAACTGCGTATCACTCGGTATTTTTGCCTGGTCTGTGCTGGAGCCTGCCGAAGGGGAATACTGCTTCGACCGGCTCGCGGAGATCATCAGCACGCTGTATGCCAACGGCATCCGCACAGTGCTGGCGACACCCTCTGCCGCAAGACCGATGTGGATGGATATGAAATATCCCGAGGTGCGGCGCGTGACCGCTGACCGCATCCGCGTGCCGCTCGGCGGACGGCATAATCACTGCTATACCTCGCCCGTGCTCCGTGAAAAGGTGCGGGCGATCAACACGCTGCTGGCGAAGCGCTTTGCGCACGATCCCGGCGTCATCCTCTGGCATGTCGGCAACGAGATCCAGGGGGAGTGCCACTGCGGACTCTGTCAGGCTGCATTCCGCGAATGGCTGAAAGCGCGCTACGGCACGCTGGACGCCCTGAACGCCGCATGGTGGACGTCCTTCTGGTCAAACACCTACACTGACTGGGCGCAGATCGAATCGCCCGATCCGGCAGGGGATACCGGCATCCAGGGGCTCGCGCTCGACTGGAAACGGTTCTGCACCGCGCAGACAAGGAGCTTCCTTGAAAACGAAACCGCACCGCTGCGGGCGGAAAATCCGCTGATTCCGGTCACGACCAATTTCATGCAGTTTTACGACGGCGTCAATTACCGCGCGCTTGCAAAATCGCTGGACGTCACTTCATGGGACTGCTACCCGACGTGGCACTGCACCCCGGACGGCGACGAGAGCGGACAGGCCTGCCTCGCAGATGCCTTCTCCGACATCTGCCGCTCGATGCTGAAAAAGCCGTTTCTGCTCATGGAAAATACGCCCTCGCACACGAACTGGCACGCAGTCTGCCGCCCGAAAACCTGGGGCTTTCACCGTCTGACCGCGATCTCCGCGATTGCGCACGGCGCTGACTCGATCCAGTATTTCCAGTGGCGCCAGAGCCGCGGCGGCAATGAAAAGCTGCACGGCGCTGTCATGACGCACGCCAACCGCACGGATACCCGCGTATTCCAGGAGGTCAGCGATCTCGGACGCACGCTGCAAAGGCTCGACGCTGTCTGCGGTGCGCGGACAAACGCCCGCATCGCCATTCTCTACGACCCGGAAAGCCACTGGGCCGTCAATGCCGCAAAAGGCCCCCGGAACGGGGATATCGGTGACACCGACCTGATGATGCGGTTCTATCTGCCGTTCTGGAAATCCGGCTACGCCGTGGATTTTGTCGATGCGGAAACCGATTTTTCCGGCTATCATCTGCTCTGCGTCCCGATGCTTTACATGCTGCGCAATGACGTGGCAAAGCGCATCTGCGACTTTGTCCTGCTGGGCGGCACGGCCGTCCTGACGCTGCACAGCGGCATCGCGGATGAACACGACCTCTGCTTCATGAGCGATACGCCCGCGCAGGGGCTGGCGGAGCTGGCAGGCATCCGGTATCTGGAAAGCGACCCGCTCTATGACGGGCAGCATGAAACCATGCATATTGTCAAGGCGCCGTTCCCGCTGGCGGAAAGCTACCGTCTGGAAAAGCTCTGCGAGCGCGTGGCACCGGCCGGCGCAGAGGTGCTCGGCGTTTACGGCACAGGCAATCCCTGTATGCCGGACGACCTGCCCTGCCTGACGCGCCATGCCTTCGGCAGAGGCACCGCATATTACGTCGGCGCGTTTGCGGAGGATCGCTTCTTCGCAGATTTCCTGCCGGAGCTGGCAGAGCGCCTCGGCGTCAGACCGGTGCTCGATACCACATTCCCGCACGGCGTTGCGGCCGCTGCAAGGCAGGGGCTTGACGGCACGGAGTACCTGTTCATCATGAACTGGACGCGGGAGCAGAAATCCGTGAATCTGCCGTATGCGCTCAAGGATTTTGAATCCGGCAAGATCTATCAGAGCAAGCTGCCGCTTTCGCCCTACGGCGCAAAGATTCTTGTGAAAGCATAACGCCGCTTCGCAAGGCAATATATTTCATTCTGACATAATATAGTGCAAAAAGGAAGACCGATATGAAACATACGATCCTGTCCGCAGTGCTCGGCTGCATGATGCTGCTGACCGCCTGCGGAAACGAACAGCAGGTCAAAACCGATATCAACCTCAAAACAGCGGAACAGGTCGATGCGGACACCGGCATCACCTATGTGCCGGACAGCGATACGATCCGCAAAAACCTCGAAAAGAACGGCTATACCTTTACGCCGTTCGGGGATGTGACAACCAGCGGCAACGAGATCATCTCTGCAAGCCGCGGCATGGAAGCGCCGAATTTTTCCTGCATCATGATCATCCGCGCACTCTCGTCCGAGGCGCTGTTCCGCGATGAGGATGCAATTCAGAAAGCGGAACAGCTGATCGCGCAGTATGACGATGCACTCACATTCCGGTACGAGGATGACGAAAAGCTCGGCACACTTTACATTTTCTGCACGGCGGATGCCCTGAAGGACGCAGGCATTCTCACCGGCGCATGAACCGCCCACCGGAGGAACCCGATATGAAAAAACAACTCGCTGCCGCACTCGGCGCATGCACACTGCTGCTGACGGCCTGCGGCGGTACAAAAATACCGAAAAACGAGAAGCTGAAAAAGAGCATGGAGAAAAAGAGCTACACCGTGAAAATCACGGAGGACGAATCTCTCGGCAGCATTCTCACCGCCAAAAAGGACGATGCCTTTCTTTACGTCTACCGCTTCAACAAGGCGGAGGATACCGCGACCTTCTACGATATGTACGCAAACAGCGGCGTTGAGTATGACAGACTGTATCAGTTTCAGGATGACAGCCGCGTCGGAAACGTCATGATCTGCGCGTCGGAATCCGCATTTGCCGATTCCGGCATCGTCATTGCTGAGGAGGATCAATGAGCGAAACAACCGAACATCTCACGGAGGAGAACGCCGCCCGGACGGACGGGAAGCCGCCGCGCAGACACCGGCTCCTGTTGGCAGGAACCGTGCTGCTGTGCGCTGTCCTGACCGTTCAGCTGTTCCGGAACGGCGTGCTCTGGTTCAATATGCCCTCGCGGAAAGCCTATCCGGTGCGCGGCGTCGATGCGTCGCATTATCAGGGACAGATGGACTGGCAGACGATCGCCTCGCAGGGGATTTCCTTCGCCTTTCTGAAAGCGACAGAGGGCTCCGGCACCGTGGACGACTGCTTTGCAGAAAACTGGGAAAATGCCCGCGCCGCCGGACTTTCCGTCGGGGCGTACCACTTTTTCAGCTTTGACAGCGCCGCCGAAACACAGGCGGACAATTACTGCGCAGTCGTGCCGGAATGCGACGACGCGCTGCCGCCGGTCATCGACCTGGAATTTTACCGCTCCGACAATCTGCCGGAACCGGATGAGGTGCGCCGGAACCTGCGCATTCTGCTCGAACGGATGCGGAGCACCTACGGCAAAAAGCCGATTATCTATACGACCAGAAGCTGCTGGTCGCGGTATCTTGCGGACACCGATCTGGACTATACGCTCTGGATCCGCAGCATCTATACGGAGCCTTCCAACAGCTATGTGCCGGAATGGACGTTCTGGCAGTATAATCCGCGCGGCATGCTGGACGGCTATACCGGCGGCGAGGTGCTGATCGACCTCAACATCTTCCGCGGCACCGAAGCCGACTTCCGGAAATATGCGGAAGGGGAGGAATAAGGTGCCTCCGGCGGAAGAACCGGAAACATTCAATCAGCATATCATCGGTCTGATCCGGGTCATTGCCGCGTATTCCGGCTGACTGCAACATACCGAACCGAAAACAGTGCGGGCACTGCCCGCTGAAAGGAGAACGCTGCAATGCGCGTTATCACCGGAACCGCCAGAGGCAGACGCCTCGTCACACCCGAGGGCATGGATACCCGCCCGACAACCGACAAGGTCAAGGAGGCCGTCTGTTCCTCCCTGCAATTTGATTTTCCCGGCGCCAAGGTGCTCGATCTGTTCGCCGGGAGCGGACAAATGGGCATCGAAGCGCTGAGCCGCGGCGCCCGTCATGCGACATTCATCGACAGCGACCCGCGCGCGATCAGCTGCATCCAGCAGAATGTCAGGGCATGCCGGTTCTCTGACATCGCCGTGGTTCTCCGCACGGATGCCGTCAGCTTTTTGCAGCGCAATCACGAAAAGTTCGATATTGCCTTTCTCGATCCGCCCTACCGGCACGATACGCTGCTGCAAATTCTGCCGGTTCTCGCGGAAAATATGCAGGAAAACGGCATAATCGTCTGCGAACATGAGCCGGAATGCAAATTACCGCAAACAATTCTTAATTTTGACTTGCAAAAGCAAAAAAAATATGGTAAAATAATAATAAGTGTTTACCGGAACGCATCAGAGGCGGAAGATGACACCTGAGGAACGCAGGGAAAACGAGGACGCCTTCATGCATGAGCTTCGCCGGAAATCACTGATCAGGCTGATCCTGTCGCTGCCGGTCTTTGCGTTGTCGCTTACCGGATTCTCCTATGCACTGTTCCGCATGATCACCGCTTTTTCAGATGCCAAAACAGTGCTTTGTTTCTTTCTTCTTTTAGCGACGGTCATGCTCCTCGGCATATTCGGTCAGATGTTCATAGATGCAATCAACGATCTCAGACAGGTGCGGGAGCACTTCCGGAACAATCAGTTCGGTGCGCCCGATGACCGCGGCCGCTTCATCGCTGAGGCAAAAAAGCATGCTTTCCCGGAATACAGCAGAACGCTTCTAACACCGGAATTCATTATGGCTTCCGGTCAGTATCAGACCCGCCTTCCGCTGAAAGACATCACTGCGCTGGAAATCGTGCCGCAGTTTGCAAGCCCGTCGTTTCTGCTGCTGAAAGCATATACGGCGATGCGCGGACAGGAACCGCTGCTGTATCAGATCGGCGTCTGCGAGCATGAGGATCCGAGCATTCCGGACCACGCACGCCTGCGGGAATCTGCGCTGCAGATCACGGAATTTTTCCTCATCCATGCGCCGAAATGCAAAATCATTTCTCCGTATATTGAAACGCCGCGGATGATGCAAACCTGCTGACCGTTCCCGATGAGGCTGTTATGGACAATTCAGAACGCATCGCAAATGCAAAAAAATGGAGCCGCAGCGTCAGAATCCGTGCGGCATTCCGCCTGTCCGGATGGATCCTGCTGACGGGACTGCTGTCCGCCTTTATCACACTCTGCCTGTACGACAGTATCACACAGAGCAGTGAGCCTCTGCTGGGGCTGCTCATCATGGCGCTGTTTTCGCCGGTTTTTTTCCTGCTCTATTACGGCCTGCATAAAAAGATTGACGAAGAGATTGAAGCAGTCCGCGGGGCAGCCGACGAGCTGATGACCGTCCGCTTTGCAGCCGTGGCCGATCCGAATGCATTTGTTGAGGAAATGAAGCAGGAGGCCGTTGTTTACAGCCGGAAGACGCTGCTCACCCCGGAAATGATCATGACATACGGGATGTTTCAGTCCTGCCTGCCGCTGAACTGCATCACAGCAATCAGCATTGAACCGCATCCGGAAAAAAACGCGTATCTGCTGGTTCACGCACATGCCGGAGAGGAACACCGCCGATATATATTTGAATGCCCGAAATGCTTCGGTACGGAGCATTTTCTCCGGGATCAGGCCGCGCGGATCACCGAAGCATTCCGTGTGAACGCGCCGCAGTGTCAGATTACCTCGCCGTATATTGAACAGCTCCCGCCGCCGGGTACGGCACAGCGGCTGTTCTGAAAAATACAGAATCATGAAAGGACCCAGACATGAGTGAAAAGAAACGCCGCGTCGCGGTCTGCCCCGGCAGCTTCGACCCGGTCACCTACGGGCACCTCGACATTATCAGCAGAGCGTCAAAGCTGTTTGACAAGGTGATTGTGCTCGTATCCGCAAATCTTGAGAAGCATCCCGCCTTTACGCTGACCGAACGCCTGCTGATGATCGAAAAGGTCACAAAGGAATTTGATAACATTGTCATTGATATTCTCGATGACGAGCTGCTCGCGGATTATGTCCGCAGAGTCGGCGCGGACGCGATTGTCAAAGGCCTGCGCGCCGTCACCGATTTTGAATATGAATTCCAGATGGCGCTGGGCAACAAAAAGCTGTACCCCGAAGCCGAAACCGTCTTTCTGACGACCGCTGCCGAGAATATGTATCTCAGCTCCAGCATCGTCAAGCAGATTGCGACCCTCGGCGGCGACATCAACAGCTTTGTCCCGCCGGAGATCGCCCCCGCAATCGCAGAGCGTCTGCGAAAGAAAAATATCTATTCAGCTTCCCCGAAGCCTGACATCGCGCAGACGATCCGGGAGGTTCAGCAATTTGCAAATGCAATCGGAAAGGATGAATCAGAATGAGCGTATTTGATATTCTCGATGAAATGGATGACATGCTGGATAACGCAAAGGCTGTCCCGCTTGCCGCACACAAGATTGTCATTGACGGCGACCGCCTCCGCGAGCTGGTCAACGACATCCGCCTTGCGATGCCGAAGGAAATGAAGCGCGCGCAGACCATCGACTATGACTGCGACCGCATCATGAAGGAAGCGCAGACCAATGCCGAAAGCATCATTCACGGTGCAGAGGAGCGCGCAAAGGGACTGGTCGCGGAAAACGCAATCGTGGAGGAGGCCAAGCGCAGAGCCCACGAGATTCTCTCCAAGACCAAGACCAAGTGCGAGGAAACCAAGGAGGCCACCGCATCCTATGTGCTGACCTCGCTCAACGCGACGGAAAGCCGCCTGAACGAGCTGCTCAATGAGCTGAAGCGCGAAAAGGAAAACTGGAACAAATAATGCGCGCTGACCGACGCACAGCATACCGGATTCTGCTCCTGCTGACGCTGATCTGGATGGGCGTGATCTTCTGGTTTTCGTCCCGCAATTCCACGGATTCCAGCACGCTCAGCAGGGGACTGCTGCAAAGACTTCTCGGCTGGATCGTTCCGCACTGGGCACAGCGCACGGCGGACGAAAAGCAGGCTGTCATCGACGCGTTTCATACGCTGTTCCGGAAATGCGGCCATTTTTCGGAATTCGGCGTGCTCGGACTGCTGCTCAAGCTGACGACCCTGCTTTCTCCAAAACTGAATCAGATCCGCCGACAAACGCATCCCGCGGTAACCGGGTTTGCGGTGCCGGCGCTTTTGGCGTTGCTTTACGCCTGCACGGATGAATTCCATCAGCGGTTTGTACCCGGCAGAAGCTGCGAGCTGCGGGATGTCTGCATCGACCTTGCAGGCGCCTGCTGCGGCATTCTGTTCTGTATGCTGATTCTGCGGCTGATTCAGAAAAGGCGGGAAAAGCGGAATCTCCGATAGAATAAAAATGGGGCGCTCGCCCGCTTTTCAAATCATCGCGCAGCAATATCTCATGATTGACATACAAAGGGGACGTCCTTGATTGCAGGGCGTCCCCTTAGTTTGTCAGGCTCCTGAAGGCAGGGGATTTCGCTCGCAAACTTTTGAAAAAAGCCTATGCCAGCAAGCTGACATACTCAAAACTTTTATTTCGGCTTCATCTTTCTATAAAATGGGGTCTGGGGGTACGCCCCCAGCGGGGTATGTGGCAGCGCCCTATTTTGAATCCATCGGAGATACCTCTTTCCCGACAAGCAGGCACTTTTTGTATATTGCACCCCTGCCGCCGAATACAATAACGCGGGGGTGACAGGTCATGAAGCATACCGCAATTTACGTGCGGCAGTCCGCCGACCGCGCCGACAGCGTGTCGCTGGAAACGCAGGAGCAGCTCTGCCGCCGGGATATCCCGGCGGACACACCCGTGCAGGTTTACAGCGACCGCGGCTTCTCCGGCCGGAACACCGACCGTCCCGCACTGCGGGCGCTGCTCGCGGCCGTCCGTGCGGATACGGTCAGCCGCGTGCTGGTCTACAAGCTGGACCGCATCAGCCGGAATCTCGCTGATTTTACGCAGCTTCTGCGGGAATTTGAGCAGCACCGCGTCACATTTGAATCCCATACGGAGCGATTTGAAACAGCATCCCCGATGGGGCAGGCGATGCAGAGTCTGCTCATGGTCTTTGCACAGCTGGAGCGCGAAACCATCAGCGGACGCGTGCGTGATGCGGCATTCGCACGGGCAAAGGCCGGGTTCGATACCGGCGGGCGGCCGCCGTTCGGGTTCCGCAAGGTGCCGCATCTGATCGGCGGAAAACGCACGCAGATGCTCGCACCCGATGCGAATGCGCAGGATGCTTCCGACGCGTTTTCGCAGTATCTGCGCGCAGAAGGCTCTCTGACTACGGTCTGCGGCGCATGGAACCGGCAGGGGATCCGGACAGCGCGCGGCGCGGCGTGGTCCCCGAATATGCTTTGCAGGCTGCTGCGGAATCCGGTATATGCGCAGGCAGATTTTCGCGTATATGCGTATCTTTCGTCACGCGGCGCAACGCTCTGCGTCCCGGATCCGCTGCCGGAGCGCCGCGGTGTATACCTCTACACCGACCGCCGCATCAGTCAGAGTCGCTTCACGGATCTGCACGGCAGTTTTGCAATCTGCGCGCCGCACACCGGGCTGATTCCGCCGGAGCTTTGGCTCGGCTGTCAGAAAAAGCTCGATGCATCACGAAAAATACGCAACACCGGAAAAGGCTGCCGCAGCTTTCTCAGCGGACTGATGTTCTGTATGCGCTGCGGCAGTGCCATGACGACGGTGCAGGGGCGGCATATGCTGTATCTGATCTGCGGCGGCAGAAAGCGCGGCACATGCAGCGGCGCCGGAGCGGTCTGGACGGCAGCGGCGGCAGAACAGCTGGTCGGGGCTGTGCTGACTGCGCGGCTGGAGACTCTGCGTCAGACTGCGATGCTGCCGGACGCGCAGACCGGGCTGCTCCGGCAGGAGCTGGCTGCGCTGTATCTGCGGCGGGAGCAGATTATCCAGCGCCTGACCGACGCGCAGGAGGACGCCTTCGATGCGCTGACCGAGGCTGCCGCCCGGCTTGGGGCGCAGTGCCGGAAAACCGAACGTATGCTCGCAGAACAGATGCGCCCGCAGTACACGGTGCTGCCGGACTGGGACGCCTGTGACCTGTCCGCACGCAAGACGATTGCACGGACACTGCTGCAAGCGGTTTTCGCAGACGGTGAAACGCTCCACGCGCTCCTGCGCTGACAGCTGTACTTCGGGCGCAGCCGAAAGCATTGACATTTCATGCAGAATATGCTAAGATACAAGGGATGTCACATGTGACACAGCATGTCCCATTACGCAAATACGTGCATTTTGCTCACTTCATGTCCTGTATTTCCGGACACGGCTGTGCTATCATGAATGCGAAAGGAGGCCCCCCCGAATGGATCAGCAAAAGATCGGAAACTTTCTGAAAACACTGCGCAAGGAAAAAGGAATCACACAGGAACAGTTCGCGGAAACGCTCAACGTCGCGCGCAGAACTGTATCCCGCTGGGAAACCGGAAGCAACATGCCGGATCTGGCTTTGCTCATGGAAATCGCAGACTTTTACGAGGTAGAGCTGCGTGAGCTGCTGGACGGCGAAAGGAGAAGTGAGCTTATGAATCAGGACACAAAAGAAACCGTGATGAAGGTCGCAGACCTCAACAATGAGGTGAACGAGCGCGTCAACCGCAACATGCACTGGGTATTTCTATTCGGATGCGCTGCGGCAGCGGCACTGGTTGCCGTAACATTTCTGGAGCCGGAGAAGCCGACAAAGACCTTTGATTTTCTGCACGGCGTATTCCTCGGCATCTGCGTCGGGATGCCGTTTATCGGGCTGCTCCTGACGAGCAGACATGCACAGAAAATCCGCGAGGCCAAGCACAGACTGCTTGGGCTGGATCGTGAGGATTCTTCAACGGATTAAAACGGATTAAAAATGTATCTCCGATGGATTCAAAATGGGGCGCTGACCGAAAAATGGTCAGCGCCCCAGCTTTATAAAAAGGTATCCGCTGCGCGGATGCTATTTCAGAATGGGGGCCTCTAATCGCCCATGTTTCGCAAAGCGAAACTGTGCAGTTTGCCTGCGGCAAACGTGAGGCCCCCAAGCCCTTCCAGCTCTTTACATGCAGGGGAGTTTCGCGCTCTGCGGAGCGGGACGAGGGCAGAGCCCTCATTACAGATCATCGCGCAGCGATACCTTAATACTGCTTCGCAATGCGTTTCAGGATGACGGCGAGATCCTCAGTCTGCACCTGACGGTTTCCGTCCGCGTCGGCATTTGTGATGCCCTGATCCGAAATCACGGCCTCCGCATCCGCGGCCAGATACCGCGCAAGCAGCACTGCATCCGAAACATCCGATGTCCCGTCCAGATTCAGGTCGCCGCGTTCATACAGCACAGCCGGCACCGATTCCGACAGAAACGGCTCATTTTCCATTGCCATACAGGTCATCACATAGTCAAGGCGCAGGTTATGCACATCCTCCTGCTTCATCAGATACTTCACAGCCTCATAATAATCCGTGTAAGCATCGCTGTTCAGTGTCAGATACCATTTGCCGTTCGGATTGCCCGGTTCCAGCACTTTATACGCAACTTCGGCAATATCCAGCTCCGGGAAAACACTTGCCGTAATCTCAATTTCTCTTACCATGGTAAAGCTGAGCACAAAGCTGCCTGCGCTGTTGGCAATATCATCCGACCGGTATCCGTACCGCGTTTCAATGCGCTGCACATCCGGGAAGGTTTTCAGGCAGTCCGCCAGCGTGAGCGTCTTGTAGCCGTCCTGCGTGGTTCTGACCTGATACCCGCCGCCGTTTTCTGTGATCTCACAGGTGAAATTTGCGAGTGCTTTCTCCGGATACCCCTCCGCACGCAGCATCTCCTTCCACTTTGCAAGAACAGCGTCCGCATCGAGCGTGCCGCCTCTCCGGAGATAGACACAGTACGGCGCACACATGCTGCGCTGCACGGTATACGGCTTATTCGGCGTGAGCAGCTGGTTCTCCCCGAGCTGGATGCAGTTCTCAAACAGCACATCCTCCCGGCTCGAAATACACCGGAAAAATGCGTCGCGGGTATACGCTGCCGGTGTCACGGTATCCGAAGCGCGGTCATACAGCACGGTCGGCTCCGGATCGCAGATCTTTGCGTCATCGTTCCCGTCCCCCAGCTCCGTGGAACCGTAGCCGAGCTTTAAGTCATGCACAAAATCCAGCGTCAGCAGATATTTCGCCGCGTCAAAATAATCCGCGTATTTTCCCGATTCCAGTTTCAGCGACCATGTGCTCTCGGTCTGCGTCATCAGCGGAACATCTCCCGCAATCTGCACGCCGGTCAGTTCCGGAAAGTCCTCCGGCTGCGGCATTTTTGTGCCGTTCACCTTGAACCGCAGCGTATAACCGAACGGCGTATTCGGCCAGTCATCCGTGCGGTATCCGAACTGCGCCTCAATCCGCTGCACGTCAGGGAAGGTTTTCAGGCAGTCGGGCAGCGAAACGCCTGCATATCCGTCCTGCAATGTCCGGATCTCATAGCCGCCGTCTGCTTCCGTGATTTCACAGGTAAACTGAGCAAGCACTGCTCCCGAATAGCCCGCTGCACGGAGGATTTCCTTCCATTTTGCAAGGATCGCATCCGCGTCCGGCGCTGTGCCGTCCTTCATAAAGATGCGGTACGGCGTATAGCGGATCCGGCTGATTGTATACGGCTTCTCCGGCGTCAGCAGCTCGTCTTCCCCGAGCACGATGCAGTCATCCAGTGCCGCATGATGCCAGCCCGCGATTCGCTCAAAGAAGTCCGTCCGGGAACCCTGCACCTGACTGCGGTCAAACACCGTAACTGTTTCGCTGCTCTGAAAGGACGCATCCGCGTTCTGATCATGCAATCCGTCCGTGCCGAAGCCGAGCGTCAGCTGCTCCACAAAATTCAGCGTTTGCAGATACTTCACGGCAGCAAAATAATCCGCGTAGCTGTCAGAGGCAAGCGTCAGATTCCATGTCGGCTTTGTTGTTCCTGTCATCGGAATCTGTTCCGTCAGCGTCACGCCGGTCAGTTCCGGAAAATCCGCTGGCGTCGGCGCATCGCTGCCGTTCACTGTGAACAGCACTGCGTATTCCGATGTGCTGTTGACGCGTCCGTGCGTCTGATAGCTGCGCCCGACCTCAATGCGCTGCACGGCCGGGAGCGTTTTCAGAACGGCAAGCAGATCATCCGCAAAGCGATTCTCCTGCGAAGGTATCACCAGCCAGCAGTCACCGGATTGTTCCACGGTACAGGTCTGTGCGTCCAGACCGCCGTTCTTATTCAGAAAATTCTCCGAATAGCCTTTTTCCAGTCTTTGTTTCCATTTTGCATTGATTTCCTCTGCATCCGGCGTGCCGCCGTTCAGATAAACGCGGTACGGCAGATACGTGCCGGTCATGATCCGATAGGGCTTTTTCGGTGTCAGCAGCATCAGAGCCAGGTCATTTTCAAGGATGACGCAGTCTGCAAGATCTGCATTGTCCCAGCCCGCGATTCGCTCAAAAAATGCTGTGCGGGTGTCCTGCTGCAAGTCTGCCGCATCCGTCTGCACGGCGGATGAATCCGCTGCCGTGACCGGCATCCCCGGCACGGAACCGCCGAGCACCGCCGCACCGAGCAGCAGTGCGGTCAGTCTGTTCATCGTCTTCATGGTGATTCCTCCTTTCATCAGGCAGCTTTCAGTCCATCTTCGCAATTTTGCGCAGAATGACGGTCACATCCTCCGCCGTGACGTTTCCGTCGCCGTTGGCGTCCGCACGCTTCATGCCGGAATCCGAAATCTTCGCCTCCGGATCGGATACGCAGTACCGCGCAAGCAGCACCGCATCGGCTACATCTATGGAGCGGTCAACATTCACGTCACCGGGAATGAACGGCACGGTGCTGCCGCCGCGCGGCGGGAACATCCGGTCATAGATGCCGTCCGCTGCATTCAGATACATCAGGGCAAGCAGATACGCCTTTCCGCTGTTTTCCTCGCCGTACACGGTTGTGTCAATATCAATCGTAATGCCCTGCAGCGCCGTGTCCCCGAGCTTTGCCTCCTTCGGCAGGTAGAATGTCGTATCCTCCGGATTTCTGATCATTTCCTCCGGCAGCGACAGGAATCGCGCAATCTCCGCCGCCGAAAACACTGTAATATCAAATGCGCCGCCGCACTCCTCCGGATTTTCTGCCACAACATACATCCAGAAGCTATCAACGGTTCTCTTTTCCAGCAGCAGCTCCAGCGTGAGCACATTCTCTCTTCCGGTCTGATTCTGCACAGAGGCCAGCGATGCTGCAAAATCCGTGCCGGTGAGCGCGCTGATTTCCTCGCTGCTCATTTTCATGAGATCGTCAAAGGATTTGCTGAGTACCGGCGCTTTTTCTGCCGGATCCTCGCAGTATACCTGAAACGACAGCCCGAGGTATCTGTCCAGATATGCAAGAATATGCGCATCCTCATGCAGGCGGTTCATCAGACTCTGCCCGCCGTTCAGTCCGCTGCGGACAAGCTGCGATTGCACTTCCGCATAGCAGAAACACGTTTTGTTTTCAGATACCTGCTGCGGAATGGAATTGTAAAGATCAATGCTCGCGGCAAATCCCATGTTCAGCCCCTCTGCAAGATCGTGTTCATTGACAAGCTCCTCCGTCGGGGAATAAAACCGCTCTGTATTGTAGCTGCTGCCGGAGCGTCTGCACAGCTCATTGACGGTATCCTCCGGCAGTCCCAGCCAGAGATGATAATTCTGACTGCGAATCCTGTCCATCTGATACTTTTTGATCGTTTTCTGAATTGCCTCCTCGGAAATATCATCGTAGTATTTCTGCCATTGCAGGAAATCAATGACA
Source organism: Oscillospiraceae bacterium (assembly GCA_016281125.1). GTDB lineage: Bacteria > Bacillota > Clostridia > Oscillospirales > Ruminococcaceae > Firm-04. The sequence continues at coordinate 20,934 of JAEEIA010000059.1, forward strand.
AATTCGTCGCCGTGCCGGTACAGCTCCGTACTTTCATATACCGGCATATACCCGAGATCCTGCCAGATTGCATACATATCGTGATACGGGCAGTACGGTTCATATTCCCTGCCGTCATCCGTTTCGTCCCAGCCGAGGTTCAGAATGCTGTCGTCATCGGACATGCGCGTGACCACGCCGGGCGCATGCTCTGCAAGCCATGCGTCGATCTTTTCTTTCATCTCCGGATTGCCGCTGATATCATAGCCGTAACAGCCTGCGGTGTTGACAGTGCCGAAATCCGCATAGTATTTGAACGATTGCAGCGGCATGCTGTACATTGTGTGCAGCCAGTAATAGAAATCTGACATATAGATATAGAACAAGCCGTCATTCAGACCTTTTGCTGTCAGCGTGTAGGTATAGACCGGATTTTCTTCGGTGCCTTTATTTTTGGTATCGGTCAGCGTGTCAACCCGTTCCAGATCAAAGTCGCCCAGGACGCAGCATTTCTGAAGCTGCTCCCGGACCTCGCTCCGGAAAGCGGCCTCCAGCTGTGCGGGGAGCTGTACGGAAAACTGCACACCGGCGCAGTCTGCGGCGTCCACACGGATTGCGCCGGAATCGCTCAGATACAGTCCGTCGTCTCCGACGCGGCGGTATGTGCCGAGCTGATCGCGCAGAGCCTCCGCGGGCAGCGCGGAGAGCATTCCCGCTGCCATGATGCCGCCGGTCACTGCGGCAAGAATTTTTTTCATCATTTTCATAGGTCATCCTCCCTGTCCTGTGTTGTCACGAATCACCGGCGTTCTTCCGGCAATTTCTGCATAGGCCGTTTCATTTTCCTCCGCTGTGATGTGCGCGGTCACATACCGGATCCGCGCGGCGAATGCATCCGGCAGCGTCAGAATGATCTGCGTGGTCATGTCCGCACTCTCCGGACTTTTCAGGCCGGTCAGCTCCAGATGCAGCCGCCCCTCCGAATCCAGAACACCGCCTGTCAGTGTGACATCCGCAAACGGCTGCCGCGGTGTAATGATGCAGGATCTGCCGTCCGTTTCCGTCAGCGGCGGACGCGGCGGATCCTCCGGCGCTGTCTGCGGCGGGCTTTCCGTGACCAGGGCAGTTGTTTCCGGAACGGGCTCCTCCGGGAGTACCATCACGGCTGTTGTGGCAGTTACAGCCTCCTCCGGCGCAATCACCGACGTCACCGGCAGCTCTGTCTGCATCGGATTGCTCACGGTTTCGGCAGGTGCGATGCTTCCGCCGGGCTGCTCCGTCGGCGCTGTGGATGGTATGGGCTCGGATTCTTCATACGGAACTGCTGCGCGTGCTTTGCTGAGCTGATAGGGGACTGTTTGCTGTACCGCATCTGCCCTGGAGGTTTGTCTGCCGGGATTTGCCGTGGTGATCTGTGTTTCCGTGTCCGGCACTTCTATATATGAATCATATGTGGTCACAGTTTCACGTTCCCCGTCCGGGGGGGCCTGTTCCGTCACATGCTCCTGCCTGACCGGCTGTGCTGTTCCGGACTGTGCCGCGGTCTGCGTCTGCGTCACCACCGCAGATACGGTCGTCTGAACTGTCTGAACCGTCTGCGCCGCGGTGGAAGCAGAGGGCTCCGCCTCCGGCAGCGCAGTCGTGAAAACGGCTGACGTTGCTTCCGTATAAACAGGCTCCTCTCTGCGCTCCGGCTGCTCCGTCCGGAGCTTCGGATAGACCGCTGCCGCAATCAGCAGCGTAATGCACGCGGCGACTGCCGGTACTATCATATAGAGCGGTCTGCGGGACTGCCTGTGCGTACCCGCCGCGGCCGTCACATAATCGTCCGGCAGATCGTTCAGCAGGGTGTAAAGCTCATCTGCGTTCACAGCAATCCCTCCTTCCGCAGATACTTCTGCAAACGATCCCGGATGCGCGAGAGCGTCACGGAAACGCGGTTCTCACGCATCCCGAAATCGCGGGCAAGCACGTTCACCGGATCGGTGTACCAGTAACGCCGGATGAACAGATGCCGCTGCTGCTCCGGCAGCGTTCCGAGAAACCGGGTGATCGCTTCCAGCAGGGCGCGCCGGTCGCTCTCGGATTCCACGGTTTCTCTTGCGGCAATACATTCTGCAAGCTCATCCAGCGCCGCGGGCGTCTGACCGCCGCCGCGCTTTTCGGCACGGGCAGCGTGGTAACGGTTGACTGCGTGGGCGCGCACCAGCTTTAGCAGGTATGCGCAGTAATTGCGCGGCTTTGCCGGCGGGATCGCGTTCCATGCGCTCAGCAGGGCGTCGCTGACGCATTCCTCCGCATCCTCACTGCTCCCCAGAATATTGCGTGCAACAGACCGGCAGAGCGCTCCGTAACGGGAATCCGTTTCTTTCAGCGCCTGCTCATCCCTGTTATAAAACAGTGAGATGATCCGTTCGTCATCCACAGCAATCACCGCCCTTCGTGTTTGCCTCTTATCTATTAGAACAGGATTCCGGAAAGAATCTTACATTCTTCCCGAAAAATATTTTTCAGCGGGTTATTTCTGTATTCAGTATAGCATTGATTTCCGGCAAATGCAAGAAAAAATACTGCGCAAAAAATTTTTTCAAAAAAGTTGTGACCAACCGGCTTTGACTTCTGTCGTAATGAGTGAAGGGGCAAATGAGAAAGCCCCCAAAACAAAAATCAATTCGCTTGCAAGCCTGCACGGCGCGCTCTGCAGAAGCCGCCCGCACAAAAAATCAAATTCTAATGATGATAAGCTGATAGGAGAATGAACCATGAAAAAGACAATGATTTTCGCAGCAATCGCTGCAATGATGATGCAGGCAGCCCCGATTTCCGCTTCCGCGTGCAGTGACAATGATGTCAGAGCGATGGTAAAAACGGAAATTGATCTGGGTTCAGAACGTGTCTATTCCGCTATGGTCGGCGTCGGCGACCTGAACAATGACGGTAAAATCACGACCGATGAAGTGCTGAGAATGGCGCACGAGCTGGATTATCCGGGCGGCGCGGCTGCCGGACTGGGCTCCGGTTACATCTGGGGCAGACGCGGTTCCTTTATTACAGAGGTCAGGGATCAGAACGGCAAGCTCCGCGTGGACAATCCGAAGGAATTTGAAGCAGGTACGGCGGCACCGAAGTACAGCCAGACTGTGGAGGACGGAGATACCGTTCACTGCTATGCAATCGCACTGGATGCTGCACACTACGATCTGACCGTGGAATCGCCGGAGATTGGCTGGAGCCTCTTTGAAAAGGTTCCGACCGGCACAGCTGTCACATTCATCGCAACCTACTACGATCCGGCCAAAATACAGCCGACGCCGGTCGCAGGCATCGAGCTCATGCAGAACGGCAAGGGTACCGGCATCAAAACCGGTCAGGACGGCAAGGCGACGCTGACGCTCTCGCAGGCAGGCGATTTCGATATTACCGCCAATTTTGACGCAGCCAAACAGCCGAACTATCAGCCCACCTTCACGTTCCATGTCATGGACGCCCAGAAGGTCAGTCAGGTTCAGGTGCTCGTCCGCACCGATCACCTTGCATCGGATCTGAACGCAAAGGTCAATGTCTATGATGCGGACAATGACGGCAGCATCACTGCGTATGACGTCTTCCTCTGCACCACGCAGATCTACTACCCTGTCGGCAACTATCCGAACGATGTTTTCGGCACGGACGGCACCTTTATCTGCAATGTCAGCGATGCGAACGGCACGCTGAAGCGCATTGCAGTCCTCGGTGATGATGCAGTCAAGAAAACTGCCGTTGAGAACGGCTATACCGTTGAATTTGCACTGGAGGGCTTCCAGCGCACCGAAAAGCGCGCTGTCCCGGCAGATACCGCACTGACCACCGCTCCGGCGGCAACGACCGCAGCTGCCGCAGCGACCACTGCCGAAGCTGTTACCTCTGCCGCACAGACGACCGAAGCTGCCGTGACCTCCGCACCGGCTGAAACCGCAGCTGCAATCGCACAGACCACCGCTGCTCCTGCACAGACCACCGATCCTGCAAGCACCGTGAAGGTGAATGCAAACGGCACGGTCAAGACCGGCAGCCTCAAGACCGGCGACAGCCCGCTGCCGCTGATCGCAGGCGTGCTCTGCGTCCTCAGCGCAGGTGTCGCAGTTGTCACCCGCCGCAGAAAAGAGCAGCAGAACTGATTACGCTATCTTCTTATCATCATGATCTCCGAATCAAAGCAAAGCCGCCGTACAGTATCACGCTGTACGGCGGCTTTGCGCAGACTGTATGTAAAGCGGGAGCTCCGATCAATTCAAAATGGGGCGCTGACGCAATCCTCAATGAAACGCGGAGCAAAAGAGGGGAAGAATAAGGAAAGAGAGTCGGAGAGGAAACCGAAGTGTTTTGCAACTACTCCCACTCAGAATCAATAAAAAAGAAAAGTCACTTCTCCCCACGAAACGGGGGTGACAACCCAGGGGGACAGGGGGATGCGCCGCAAGCGGCTTATTCCCCCTATCCCCCTGGGTTTTCGCCCCCGTGCCCCCGCTTTCCTGACCCCTTGACCCCTTTTTATTCCCGCATTCGTTTCCTGAAAATACAGTTCAAAGTCCCGCATAAACCGATGGACGCGGAGAAAAAGAGGCGTGAATCAAAAAAGGAAGCGCGCAAACGGCTGAGAGCAGTCACGCCAAAGAAGCCGCGAACAGCGGCGTGTACTCAGAAAACTGGGAGCGCTTCGCCAAATGTCCCCGGAGGGAAATGCCAGCGGGCGCTGCCCGACGCCTCTTGACGGATAACGTAAACTGTGATATAATAAACAGGATAACCGGAGAGCCCGGAATGCTATTCTGTAAAAGAGGAGAATCACCATGCTCGATATCAAATTTCTCATCAATAACAAAGATGCGGTCAAGGAAAATATCCGCAAAAAGTTCCAGGAGGACAAGCTGCCGCTCGTAGACGAGGCAGCAGACCTCTATGCAAAGCAGCTGGAGGCCAAGCACATCTCTGAGGAGCTCCGCGCACAGCGCAACAAGCTCTCGGCAGAATCTGCAAAGCTGCGCAAGGAGGGCAAAATCGAGGAGGCAGAGGCAATCGGCCGCCAGGTCAAGCAGAATGCCGTCACCGTCAAAGAACAGGAAACCATCCTCGCGGAGGCTTCCGCCCGCCTTGACCAGATCATGAAAACCATTCCGCAGATCATCGACCCGTCTGTTCCGATCGGCAAGGACGACAGCGAAAACGTCGAGGTCGAGCGCTTCGGTGAGCCGAAGGTGCCGGATTACGAGATTCCCTATCACGCAGACATCATGACCCGTCTGGGCGGTCTGGATAAGGAAGCCGCAGGCCGCGTTGCCGGCGAAGGCTTCTATTATCTGCTCGGCGACATTGCACGTCTGCATGAGGCCGTGCTCGCATATGCAAGAGATTTCATGATTGACCACGGCTTTACCTACGTCATTCCGCCGTTCATGATGCACAGAAGCATTGTGGAAGGCGTCATGAGCTTTGAGGAAATGGAAGCCATGATGTACAAGATCGAGGGCGAGGATCTCTACATGATCGGCACCTCGGAGCACACCATGATCGGCCGCTTCGTCAACCAGATTATCGACGAAAGCAGCCTGCCGCTGACGCTGACCTCCTATTCGCCGTGCTTCCGCAGAGAGATCGGCTCTCACGGTCTGGAGGAGCGCGGCGTGTACCGCATCCACCAGTTTGAAAAGCAGGAAATGATCGTCCTCTGCAAGCCAGAGGAGAGCATGGACTGGTACAACAAGATGTGGAAGCTCTCCGTGGATCTGTTCCGCAGCATGGAGATTCCGGTGCGCCAGCTCGAATGCTGCTCGGGCGACCTTGCAAACCTCAAGGTCAAGTCCTGCGACATTGAGGCATGGAGCCCGCGCCAGAAGAAGTATTTTGAGGTCTGCTCCTGCTCGAACCTCGGTGACGCACAGGCACGCCGCCTGAAAATCCGCACCAAGGGCGAGAACGGCACTTACCTCGTACATACGCTGAACAACACGGTTGTTGCACCGCCGAGAATGCTGATCGCGCTGCTGGAGAACCATTACCAGGCAGATGGCTCTGTCAATGTTCCGGCTGTCCTGCGCCCGTACATGGGCGGCAAGGAACGCCTTGTTCCGGTGAAGTAAGGCGTATCCGGCAAATTGATCATAAAACCAGAACGGACGCTGACGCAAAAAATCAGCGTCCGTTTTCTCAAGGCAATGCCCCTTTGAAAGCGCCGGACTGTCCGCTCCGGCTTTTTTCAGAATCTTTTTCATTTGCATGTAACCTTTTGCGTGTCTGATTCGTTCATAAGGGCAGAGGAAGGAGGTGCACGGAATGCAGGAAGAAATGCTCATCCGGCAGCTGAAGCATCAGAATGAGAACGCACTGCGGGAAATTATCCGGACATACAGCGCATATATCAGCACAATCATCCGGAATGTCGGCAGAGGCTCCTTTTCGGAAAGTGATGTGGAGGAACTCGCGGCCGATGTGTTTGTCACACTCTGGCAGACAGCCGATAAGCTGAAAAACGGATCGCTGCGCCCGTATCTTGCAGTGCTCGCCAGAAATCAGGCGGTTGACCGTCTGCGGCGGCTTCACTTTACCGTGCCGATTGATGAGATCACCCTGACAAGCGGGGACGATATCGCCGAGGAAACAGAGCAGAAGCTGCTCTCGGAAACCGTCCGCGCCGTGATCGGAAGCATGGCAGCGGCAGACCGGGAGATTCTGCTGCGGTTCTACTTCTGCTGTGAACGGCTCCCGCAGATCGCGGAAAGCATGCAGCTGACGGAATCGGCTGCAAAAACAAGACTGTTCCGCGCAAGAAAAAAACTGCTTGCGGAACTGAAGGAAAGGGGTTACTGTTATTATGAAAGTCAATCTGTTTGATCTGTATGAAGGCTGCGTCGGCCAGCTTCCGGAAATGACGGAAACGCCGTGCAATGTGGAAAACATCGAGCAGCGTGTGATGCAGAAGATCGGAACGCCGCGGATCCGGCAGACCAAAAAAAGACGCCTGCCTGTGATGATCGCTGCGGCTGCGGCGGCTATGGCCGTATTCGGCGTGACCGCGGCGGCAGTAACCGGCAGACTGGATCTGTTCCGGAATGTGCTTGGCAAAACGGTCATTTCCGATGCCGGAAATCTGCCGCTGACCAATCAGAAAGAGGCGGATCCTGCGGCAATGGCACCGTTTATGCAGGAGAATGCAACGGTCTTTGAAGGCAGCGATGCACTGCACATTTCGACTGTCGGCATGTATAACGACCGCGATACGCTAATGCTGATGCTGGAAATGACACCGCAGAACGGGACGGAGCTACCGGAGGATGCATTGTTCATACCGTATTTCTACCGTGCGGACGGCACGCTGATCACAGGCGGCCCCGGCAGGACGGAACAGCTTGTCCGGGCAGACGCGGGCAATTCGTATTACCTGACCTATTATCTTGCGGCACCGGAGCTTGCGGGTTCCACCGTTCGTGTGGAACTGAAAAATGCCTATACGCAGGCACAGCTGAGTGCTGTTCAGGCCGGTTTGGTTGCAGCGCAGGATCAGTGGCGTACAGAATACGGCTGCGATTCCATGTCCGTTGATGAATGGAAGGCGCTGTGGCAGTCTGAGAATCTTGACGGACGGACATTCGATACGACCGCTGCACTGCTGGAAAACAGCGATGCGGTTCTGCGCGGAACATGGTCGGCAGAAATTGCCGTGCCGGATACTGCTGCACCGGCGGTTTATGCCTCTGAACATTTCTGCGTGACGGCGGGCAGCCTCTCCGTCGAATCTGAGAATTTCAGCGGGCAGAATGACATCAGCTATATGATCCGGCTGACGGACGGCAGAACGCTGGTGGACGCCGGCGGCACATCCGAGCGGCAGGCCATGTACGATGCGGGCATTCTCTCCGCAGGGGATACCGTGTGTGAATTTGCATACGCGTTCGGTGCGGACGGCAAAATGATCCGCTGCTTCAGCGAGCCGGTTTCGGCAGATGAAATCGCATCGGTGACGGCGCTGCTGTTTGATTACGAAAACGGCGTACACGTCACAGCCGAGGCACTTTCCCCGCAGTGAGTACTGCGGTATCTCCGGAGGATTGATCATGGGGCGCCGGCCGTTTTGAGTCAGCGCCCCAGTCCGTCGATAAACTTGCGGAACCTACAAAATAAAAGTTTTTGGTCGAGCTTTTTTCAACAAGCTGCGGGCGCTGGCTGTTTTCGGTCAGCGCCCGCAATGCAATATCGTTCCTGCAAGATGCTTTTATGTGGATTGCACAGCATTAAAGCAAACAGATTCTTCCGGAAACAGACATCCTGTCGGCAATTCCGCCAAGATTCTGCTGTATTTTTCGGTACTTTGTGTAATGTGCTGTATGATGACATGGAAAATTCGTGAATTTGGTAGGTTGTAATTTTGTGCATGTTGTGCTATAATGAAGTATATCTGTGCAGTTTATGCACTTGATTGAATCTTTGAATGTTATATGCAAAAGGAGCGTACAACCATGAAACAATTCGGTCACTTCGATGACGCGCGCAAGGAATACGTCATCCAGTCTCCGCGGACGCCTTATCCGTGGATCAATTACCTCGGAACGCAGGCTTTCTTCTCCCTGATCTCCAACACCGCCGGCGGATACAGCTTCTATAAGGATGCCCGTCTGCGCCGCATCACCCGTTACCGCTACAACAACGTGCCGATCGACATGGGCGGCCGGTACTTCTATATCTCCGACAACGGCACAATCTGGAACCCGGGCTGGTCGCCGGTCAAGACAGAGCTGGACGCCTATGAATGCCGTCACGGCATGGGCTACACCGTCATCACCGGTAAAAAGAACGGTCTGAAGGCTGAGGTCACGTTCTTTGTTCCGCAGAACTATGACGGCGAAGTGCAGCAGGTTGTGCTGACCAATGAAAGCTCCGACACAAAAACATTCAAGTTCTTCTCGTTTGCAGAGTGGTGCCTCTGGGATGCGCAGGATGACTGCACCAACTTCCAGAGAAACTTCTCCACCGGCCGCGTTGAGGTCGAGGGCTCGACCATTTATCATAAGACCGAATACAGAGACAGACGCGATCACTATGCATTCTATACCGTGAACGATTCGATTGACGGCTACGATACCGACCGAGATTCGTTCATCGGTCTGTACAACGGCTTCGGCGATCCGCAGGCTGTTCTGGACGGCAAGGCAACCAATTCCTTCGCGGACGGCTGGTCCCCGATTGCTTCCCACTACAAGGAAATCACCCTTGCAGCCGGCGAATCCAAGACGCTCGTCTTTATCCTCGGCTACGTTGAAATGCCCGCAGACAAGAAGTTTGAGGCGGACGGCGTAACCATCAACAAGGAAAAGGCTTACAAGATGATCGAGCAGTACAACACCCCGGAAAAGGTCGCTGCCGGTCTGGCGGAGCTGAAAGCCGCATGGGACAAGCTGCTCGGCATCTTCAATGTCAACACCTCGGATGACAAGGTCAACCGCATGGTCAATATCTGGAACCAGTATCAGTGCATGGTCACCTTTAACCTTTCCCGTTCCGCTTCTTACTTTGAGAGCGGCATCGGCAGAGGCATGGGCTTCCGTGATTCCAACCAGGACATCCTCGGCTTTGTCCACCAGATTCCGGACAGAGCAAGAGAGCGCCTGATCGACCTTGCCTCCACGCAGCTCGAGGACGGCGGATGCTATCACCAGTATCAGCCGCTCACCAAGAAGGGCAACTCCGATATCGGCGGCGACTTCTCCGACGATCCGCTGTGGATGATCCTTTCTGTCGGTGCATATATCAAGGAGTCCGGCGACTGGAGCATTCTGGATCAGCCGGTGCCGTATGACAATGACGAGTCCAAGGCAAAGCCGATGCTCGATCACCTGACGGTTTCATTCTATCACATCGTCAACAATCTCGGCCCGCACGGCCTGCCGCTTGCCATGCGCGCAGACTGGAACGACTGCCTCAACCTGTCCTGCTATTCGGACAAGCCGGGCGAGAGCTTCCAGACCTATACCAACCCGAAGTTTGCTGCTGAGGGCGGCTACTCCAAGGTTGCGGAATCTGTCATGGTCGCTGCACTGTTCACCTACGCAGGCCCGACCTATGTCGGCATTCTGAAGCACCTCGGCAAGGACGATGAGGCTGCAAAGGCACAGGCTGAAATCGACAAGATGAAGGAAAATGTCATGCAGTCCGCATTCGACGGCGAATGGTTCCTCCGCGCTTACGATTCGACCGGCGCAAAGGTCGGCTCCAAGGAGTGCGAGGAAGGCAAGATCTTCATCGAGCCGCAGGGCTTCGCAGTCATGTCCGAAATCGGCAAGGATCAGGGCGCAGATATCAAGACGCTCGATTCCATCGACAAGTATCTGAACACCAAGTACGGCCTTGTGCTGAACAACCCGGCATTCTCCAAGTACTATATCCAGTACGGCGAGATTTCCACCTATCCGGGCGGCTACAAGGAAAATGCGGGTATCTTCACGCATAACAATGCATGGATCATCTGTGCTGAGGCTTATGCCGGCAGAGGTGACAAGGCATTTGAATATTACAGCAAGATTGCTCCGGCATTCAACGAGGAAATTTCCGATCTGCACAAGACGGAACCGTACGTCTACGGTCAGATGATCGCTGGTAAGGATGCATCCCGCTTCGGCGAGGGCAAGAACTCCTGGCTGACCGGTACCGCAGCATGGAACTTTGTTGCGATTTCGCAGTATATCCTCGGTATTTCCGCAGACTTCGACGGTCTGAAGGTTGATCCGTCCATCCCGAAGGCATGGGACGGCTTCACCGCAACCAGAAAGTTCCGCGGCGCGACCTATCAGATCACGGTCAAGAATCCGGATCACGTTTCTAAGGGCGTCAAGTCCCTGACGGTGGACGGCAAGGCTGTGGAGGGCAATGTCGTGCCGGTGCTCCCGGCAGGCGGCACCTATGAGGTTGTTGCTGTGCTCGGATGAGCATAAAATTTCAGTAAAAGACGATGCAGTGCTTTGGCGCTGCATCGCTTTTCGCGTTTTTTCAGTTTACTGATTTGATTTGTTTCGGATACTTAGGAGGTAATTACAATGGCAAAGGCCAAAAAGAAAAACCGCCTGTTTACGGGCATTATCATCGCAGTTATCGTGCTCCTGCTCGCATTTATCGCAGGCTTCTTCATTTACGTGCGGACACACCGCCTGTTCCCGAATATGCCGGGGCTTGTCGATGTGCTCGCCGGTGTGGATCATTTTTCAACATCGGATCACGTCGGCCTGTATGAGCACGGCAACAACACAGATATTACAGGCTCCGGCCGCACCGAGGAGGATCGGCTGGTGCTCACAAAAAAGGATGGCGGCGGCTATGATCTGCTGATGAAGCCGGTTCAGGTGGACACGACGTCGTTCTCGACCTACGAGCTGTTCCCGTGCAAAAAGCCGGTGGACGTTTCGCTGATCTTTGACAAGAATCAAAAGCTGTGCTGCACCGAACTCGTTTACCATTTCAAGGAGGAAGAGCTGATTGACTTCCAGCAGGAATGGGACAATGTTGCCTATGCTGTGGATAAGCGGGAGCGCTCCAATATCCTGTGCTCCGTTTATGCGACGCTTGCGGATAAGCTGGGCTACAAGCGCTACAACACCATGCGCAGAGGCAGCGCGGAGGATACACAGCTGGTTGTGCAGGAGTTCTACCGCACAAAGGCATACAAATAATCGGAATATCCGCCGGGATGATGTCCCCGGAACGCGTCATATACAGAAACAGGGCACTGACCGAAAAAGTCAGTGCCCTTCGTTTATCGAATGCGGTATCGCACGCTTTTCTATGCGTTTGAACTGCAAACTCACCCATACGCCACCAAAAGATGAACCCCCTTGGGAATCCCTTGACATAAAACATCATTCTCATCATAATGGGATTCTTAAGGGCTGCTGGCCCTTAAGCGGGGTTAGGGGCAGCACCCCATTTTGAATTCATCGGAGATACCTATTTATTTCCCGGCACGGCGCAAAAGAGATGGGCCGTTCTGCCGGAGCCAGCGGTCGCAGCGGCCGTAATCCGGGAACAGTCGGTACACCTCTGCATAGAACCGCCGCGAATGATCCGGATGCAGCCGATGGCAAAGCTCATGCACAACAACACTGTCCAGCACCTCCGCCGGTGCAAGCATCAGCAGACAGTTGAAATTCAGATTGCCCGCGGACGTACAGCTGCCCCAGCGCGTTTTCTGACAGCGGATCGTAATGCGGCCGTAGCTGACGCCCAGCTTCGCCGCATAAAACGCTACCCGCGGCGGAATCGCGGCCTTTGCACGCTGCGCAAGCTCCTCCAGCTCCGAAGCCGTCAGCGGCGGCTCGGGATGCGCGTTCAGCTCCGCCAGGCAATGCTGCACATGCCGTTCGATCACCGCAGATTTTTCCGTCAGAAACCGCTCAATCACCGCCTGCGGCACATGCAGCGGCGCACGCACCAGAACAGCGCCGGCCGGCCGCACCTCCGCGGAAATTGTCCTGCGGCGGCTGCGAATCAGCCGGATCTCCGCGGTGATACCCTTAATCTCCATAAATCCTCCTGCCGGAATCCGGCAAACAACGGGAGCCGCCGAAGCGACTCCCATGCAATATTATCTGAAAACAGGTCTGCGGAACTGCCAGTTCTTATTGTTCAGCAGGGATCCGAGCATACCGTTCACCTGCAAGGATTCGCTGACGCCGGTCTTGCACCAGATCGCAAAATGCTCGCAGTTATTCGTGAAAAAGTTATAGCTTGTTTCGCCCAGACGCGACCTTGCTCTTGCGACGGTTTCCTCCGGCGAATACAGATGATAACCGTATGTCTGCTGAAGCGAACGCGCAAGATCCTCCGAATAGGAATTGGTATGCGGGGTAATCGGCGCTCCAAGTCTGACCGGCGGCTCGTAAGGCTTCGGAAAATCGAGAATGAAATATTCCGAATCGTCGCGCAGGAAATTCCGCAGATTTGTCGCGTGAACAACCGCATGACCAATCGTCTTGCTCGCCGGAATATTGTAATGTACAATGCAGGTGTCACTGACATAGATCCCGTAATGCTCATAAATGCCGCCTCTGCGCACAACGCCGATGATGTCGCCGTACTGCGCCTGAACCGGCTGCTGCGCGGCCAGGGGGTCGGGAATGCTGGTCTGCTGGAAGCCGGTCACACCGGTCGGCGGGAGCCCGACGCTGCGGATCGCCTCCGCACGCGCGGCCCTGCGCACCATGGTCTGTTCCAGCTGCTCTTGCGTACCGCGGTCGAGCACCTGCCCGAATTTGTCAATAATACGGCATTCTCCGCTCACGACATGCCGCTGAAGCGTGCAGTCCGGGCCATAATCCAGATCCTCCCAGCAATAGTCCTTATCCATGATCGTAAAGCCGGTGTCCGGATTCTGTAATTGCAGATTTTCCGACAGATTGTCCAGCTTATTCGCCAGCTTATCCATTCCGCGGCTGACTGCGTCCCAAAATTCCATGATGGTGTGGCCTCCTTTGGCGCTCAGTCATTGGCACGCGAGAGCCAGAAAACATATTTTCCGCCGCTCTCGTAGTAACCAATCGACAGGACGCCGTCAAAATAGTCGTAATGTGCAAGATTGCTGTCCTGAATCACCGTATGTCCGCCGTATACGCCGTCAGCGTATTCCGCAACGCCGTTGAAAATCTTTTCGATCTCCTCGCGCGTCCAGACATATTTTCCGGTGTAATCGCCGTGATTGCCGAAGCGGTAATCCACGGCACGCAGATAGCTGCCCTGATAGGCATCGCCGTTGTGAATATACAGATCGACCGCCGCAGGGAGCTGGAGATCGCTGTAACCCGGCACGGGAAATGCATCCGTGATATAACGGTAGGTCGAATTGGTCGAACCGTGCGCGTCCTCCGTATCACCGCAGTAGAGATCTGCATTTTTTCCCCAGTCCACGCCGAGCTGCATCATCGCACGCTTCGCCTGCTCCTCGCTGAGAGCACGGCCGTCCGCGTTATCCGAGCGCGTGTAAAGCCCGGGCGGCAGGAACGGATCGCCGCTGTCATAGGTATGGAACGGCGCTTCCCCGATGGTCTTATAGTAATCCGCAGCGGATGTGCCTTTTCCGGCATTTTCCTGCGGCTTGGTCTTGGGCGGATCTGTCTGCTTGGTTGTCGTCGGCTTCGTAACGGCCTTTGTCGTTTCTGCCGCAGTCGCCGCAGTCGTTTTTTCAGCCGGAGCTACCGTTGTTTCCGGTGCCGCTGTCGTATCCGGCGCGGCCGTTGTCTGCGCAGCGGTCGTTTCCGGCACCGCCTCAGTCTGCGCTGCGGTGGTTTCCGCAGCAGAATGCTCCGCAACAGCCTGTGTATCCGGTTCGGTCTTGGCGCTGTTCTGCAAAACGCCGCGCGCAATGAGACCGCCGCCGATCGCAATCACACCAATCAAACCGATCGCGGACAGCGCTGCATTTCTGCGTCCGGATGCACGGGCAGCCTTTACAGAAAGCCCGCACCTCGGACAGTACATATATTGCTTCGGCACTTTATTTCTGCAATTCGGACATTTCATCGGGAACACTCCTTAACTCGACACAAAACAGTTCTCTCTCTGTAACCGCAGCCGCGGCAAGTAAGCGTAATTCTCTATTGTCTGCATCTTCATTATAACATATTTTGAAGGAAATTGCAATGCGGCCGTCTGATTTCACAAAACTTTAACAAATTTTGTGGAATCTCATCTACATTATACGAATAGTATATGAAAAGAGCCTCGGATCCCCGAAGCTCTTTGTTTTATGTTTTGCGAATCGGTGTCGGCGGTGTCGCATAACGCTTCGCTAAAGCATGGATCAGTGCAGAAAGCTCCGCGCAGAATTCATCAGGGGAAAGAACTGTCACCCACTCACCGTATTGCAGCGCCCAATGCTGCATCGCCTTCGGATGCACATGCACCTTAACCAGCAGCTGCGCGGGATGCTCCGTGCGGCTGATCTGCGCAGACGAGCCGAACCAGTCGAGAATATCACCGAGGATCCTCGCATCTGCGAGAAATTCGCACATGATCGTATCGCCGCTGTACATATACAGCTGCTCGGCGAGATTCTCAGGGATGGTATGCTTCGTGTTCAGCTGACTGATCGGCAGGCGGTCAAATTCTTCCTTAATTTCGATATCTGTAATGCGGTCAATGCGGTAATGTGCAACAGAACGGTGCGGCTCTTTGCAGCACATCAGATAATACCGTCCGTGCGAAACCGCTATTTCATACGGACTGACCAGATATTCACGGTCAGTCCCGTCAGCGTCCTTCCTCGGTACCTGAACCGGGCAGTTCTTTTCATCGAGCTGATAGGAGCAATACCGGAAACTCACCATTTTATTGCGGCGAATCGCCTCCAGCAAAATATCCACAGAGTATAGAAGCTGCTTTGCAGGCGGTGTCTGGAGATAAACCAACCGTTCCTCCGGCTTCGCCTGACGGTTCATCGGTGAGGAATACTGCATCAGCTTTTCAATCAGCGCATCCTTCTGACATTTTGGGACAGCTGGCATCCCCGCCAGAAGATCGGTCACCAGACGGAGCTCGCTGAGTTCAAAACGCGGCTCCATATACCAGTCTGTCTGCAAAACCTCCGTCGTGCCGTCCGCAAGATTTCGCGTTATTTTCGTCGAATTCAGAGGAAATCCGGCATCAATCAGGTCATCCAGATACCCTTTCAGCGTTCGCCGGTTGACCTTCACACCAAAGCGCGCCTGCATCCGGTCGGCTATCACCTGCTGGGACATTCTGTGCTGCTCATCCGTTTCCTGCTGGAGAAGCGTCAGAAGCTGAAAAATCGTCTGTCCTTTCACGGCTGCACCTCGATTTCCGGTTCTTCCGCCTCTGTGAGCGGGTCTGTGACTGTATGCTTCCAAAGCTCATGATTCTGGTCAAAATTGACAGCCAGTACCATCTGACCGTCCGGCGCTGTCGAATCCGAGAACGTGCCGTCTGCCGGAAGGCGCAGCTTCTGCATATCGTATGTGAGCAGCTTGACGGGCATTTCCAGCGAAAGCAGGTACATATTGACGCCGGAAATATTGGTCGTCAGCTCCGGCATTGCACTGTGCAGAATGCGCGGAATCGCGGCAGGATTCGGATGCTTCAATTTTGCGAGCATCAGATCAAGCACCGTGCGCTGACGCTCCGTTCGTTCAAAATCAGCATTTCCGACGTGCCGAATCCGTGCATAAGAAAGCGCCTGCTTGCCGTTCAGTACAAATGTACCGCCGCTCGGCAGAAAATCCGCTTTCGGATCGTCGCCCATAATACCGTTGACCTCGCTCTCAAGAATTACATTGATCGCCTCAGCCTCGCGGTCGGAAACCGTGATCTGCAAGCCGCCGAGTGCGTCCGCAATATGCACAAATGCGCGGAAATTCACACATACATACTCATCAATCGGGATTCCGTAATTATTGACAATCGTATCCATCAGAAGCTGCGCGCCGCCGTAGGCATAGGCCGCATTCAGCTTGTCAGGGCCGTGATCCGGAATACTTACGTAAGAATCGCGCAGCAGCGAAGTCATCGTCAGCGTCTTGTTATGCTTGCTAAAGCTCAGAACAATCATGGTATCCGCACGTCCGCGTTCCTGGTCGCGGCTGTCTGTGCCGATCAACAGGATATTTCGTACATCTGTGTCGGGTTCTGCGATGCTGGGAATCAGCGAGCGCTCCGTCGGAGCTTCATAACGGATCTGCTTGATTGCAAGCACCGAGGCAGCGGAGTAAAGCAGAAATACCGCCAGCACCAGCGTCAGCAGTGCAGTAATAAGCCGATACGCACAGCCGTGACGGTGCTTTTTGCGCTTTTTATGCTGCTTCGGCTTCCGCACCGGCGTTTCTTCATAATCCATGTCCGGATACGGCTGCCGTCTGCGATTCGGTGCAGACTGATCCTGCTCAGGAAGCCGTTCCTGATAGGACGCGCGCCGAATCGGCGGCTGATAAACCCGATCCTGCTGTGGACGGGTTTTCCGCGGGTGTTCCGTCTGCCGATCTGGGTTCGTTCTGCGCGTATTTTCGGGTGTGCGCACAGCATCATGGCGTTTTTTCGCAATGGGATATTGTTTTGTATCGCCGCGTCGGTCAGAATCCGGCGGCAGTATATCCCGCGGTTCCGGTGAAACTGCGGGCATGATTTTTGTATGAGATAAGGCGTTCCGTTTGTCCATCTCCGTCATCCTTTCAGTATCTCTGTACTTCTTATTATACTCCATTTCTCCGCGCTCGTCAACCATATTTTCAATCTGTTCGCTTTGCTACCGGATTGTTACCGGCTCTTTTGGATTTCAAAAGAATTCCGTAAAGATTCCTTTCGAATGTTCCACGTGGAACAATTCCGAACGTTTCACATGAAACATAAGATAAACCGGAATGTTCCACGTGGAACATTCCGGCAGTATATCACAATGGTGAGCGCTTGATTTTTGCGAATCTGCGAGGAAATCGTTCCGGCGTATCCGCAATCTTCTGAACGCGGACAAGATGTTTCTGTTCATCGCAGATAAGATACGGCTCAGCGTACACAACAGTCGCGCCGATTGCTTCGGCAGCCGGTTCAAACCGCTCGACAGCAGGATCATACTGAGCTCCCTTCATCGCAAGCAAGAAACCGTCTGTTTTCAGGAACGGAACAGAAAGCTCCGTCAGCATAGAGCCGTTCGCCATTGCCCGTGAAACGACAACATCATATTTTCCGCGGTATTCACTGTTATGCGCAAGCTCCTCAGCTCTTCCGCTGATTGCAGCAGCATCTAATCGAAGTCTTTCAATCACGCGCTGACAAAATTCGATTTTTCGCAGCTCACTGTCCAGCATCGTGATATGAAATACCGGCTGCATTACCGCGAGCGGAACCGCAGGAACGCCGCCGCCAGTGCCCATATCCAGAATATGGGCTGAATCCGGCAAAAAGCGCAGCAGATACGCAGAATCAAGAAAATGACGAATCCAGATGTCCGGCAGCTCGCGGATCGCAGTCACATTCTGATGTTTAGACTCTTCCGTCAGCATATCTGCATAAATACGCAGTTTATCGTACTGCTCCTCGGTCAGTTGAATATCATATTCAGCGAACAGCGACTTACACGATTCAAAAGAAAACGGATCAATCACGGTATCCACCTGCTTTCAAATAGGTCATGATAATTGAAATATCGGCCGGGGATACGCCTGAAATGCGCGAAGCATGTGCGAGGTTTTCCGGTCTTTGTTTGGATAGCTTCTCAACAGCCTCTGATGACAGGCCATGGATAACAAGATAGTCCAGTTTATCCGGGAGCAGAATATGCTCCAGATGCTCCAGATGCGCATTCTGCTGATCCTGCCGTTCAATATACTGTTCGTATTTCAGCTTATGGCTGACTTCCGCCGCTTCTTCTCCGACCAAATGAAAATCAAGCCCTAAAATCTTCGTAATATCTTGAAAAGCGACCTGTGGCCTTCTGATCAGATTATCCAGTTTGGTTGTATGTTTCAGAGGAGATGTCCCAATCTGTTCCAAGTAGTCCGCCACAGAATCTGGATGAACATTCGTATGTTTGACAGCATCAATCGCATGTTCAATGCGCTTCATTTTTGCAGTAAATTGCGCCCACCGGTCATCCGAAATCAGGCGATACTTTCGCCCGATTTCTGTCAAACGCGCATCCGCATTAGAATGGCGCAGAGATAACCGATACTCACTGCGCGCTGTCATCATACGGTAAGGATCCTGTGTTCCTTTCGTGACCAGATCATCAATCAGCGTACCGATATACGAGGATTTGCGGCTGAGGGACAGTGCTTCCTCATTCAATACATACGCAGATGCGTTGATTCCGGCGATCAACCCCTGTGCAGCGGCCTCCTCGTATCCGGATGTACCGTTAAACTGACCGGCAGCATACAGCCCGTGAAAACCGCGGAAAGCAAGCGAATGCAGCAAGCAAATCGGATCAATGCAATCGTACTCAATCGCATAAGCCGGGCGCATAATCTCAATATGCTCAAAACCGGCGACACTGCGCATCATTTTGAGCTGAACATGTTCGGGGAGTGATGTGCTGAAGCCCTGCAAATACATTTCGTCCGTATTCAATCCGGTCGGTTCTACGAAAATCTGATGCCGTTCCCGCTCCGAGAATCGTATTACTTTGTCTTCAATCGAGGGACAGTACCGAGGGCCGACGCCGTGAATCACACCGTTGTAAAGCGGCGATTCTCCGATGTTTTCGTGTATAATCCGATGAGTTTCGGCATTCGTATTCGCAATATAACACACCGCGTCATTCCGCACAGATCCGCGTGCGGCCATAAAAGAAAACGGCTGCGGATCCGGATCACCGTACTGCGGTTGAAGCTGATCAAAATCAATGCTCCTGCGATGAACGCGGCAGGGCGTACCAGTCTTAAAACGCCGCAGCTTGATTCCGTTTTCTGCAAGTTTCGATGAGAGATACCGCGCAGGCAGACACGAATCCGGACCGCTCTGCTCACCGATTTTACCGATATAAACCATCCCGTTCAGGAAGGTTCCGGAACAAATCACAACAGCCTTGCAGGCATATGAACCGCCGTGACGCGTTACGATTCCGGTCACGCAGCGATTTTCATCAATCCGAATGTCACTGACTTCAGACTGGATCACATATAAATTCTTCGTATTTTCGCAGATTTTCTTCGTGTATTGATGATATGCAGCCCGATCCTCCTGCGCGCGCGGACTTTGTACAGATACACCTTTACTCAGATTCAGCATCCGCATCTGAATGCAGCAGGCGTCACCCGCCTCACCCATCACGCCGCCGAGAGCGTCAATTTCGCGTACCAAATGGCCTTTAGCACTGCCCCCGATTGACGGATTACACGGCATATTGCCGATTTGGTCCAGTGCAATCGTAAACAAGGCAGTTTTGCAGCCGCGTCTGGCTGAGGCAACAGCCGCTTCAATTCCGGCATGTCCCGCGCCGATGACGGCCACATCAAATTCTGCGAGCTGTGTCATAATTTGCTCCTTTTTGTTCCACGTGGAACATTCTTGATTCATTCGGACAATGTTCCACGTGGAACATTATTTTCCGACACAAAACTTTGAGAAAACGCCGTCGATCACGTCGTCCGTGACTTCTTTTCCCTCGATTTCACGCAAACACTTCGCTGCACGTTCAAGATCCGCATACATCATATCCATCTCAGCGCCGCATTCAGCCATATCCGAAGCATGTTTGACAGCCTCTGCCGCACGGCAAATCAGCAGATTCTGCCGCTCAGTTATAGGCGCAGCGGCAGTCACATTCGCGCCGCCGCCGAAAAATGCAGAAAGCACTTTTTCCAGTTGTTCCGTACTTTTTTCATGGATCGCAGCAATCTGAACAACCGGAATATCCGTTTGCGGCGGAAGTGTCTGCGACAGATCTGTCTTATTCCAGATCAGCACCGTTCTGCGGCCTCTGCATTTTTCCAGAACATCCAGATCCTCCGCGGACATTCCGGCATCTGCATCCACCACGTAAAGCACAAGGTCAGCCTTATCCAACTCCAGATACGCCTGGGAAATCCCGATGGCTTCGATTGCATTTTCCGTTTCCCGAAGCCCGGCAGTATCAGACAAAATCAGTGTATATAAACCGATTTTGACCTGTTCCGTCACGACGTCGCGCGTCGTTCCGGCAATCTCAGTCACAATACTCCGGTTTGTCCCGCAGAGCCAGTTCATGACGGATGATTTTCCGGCATTCGGCTTGCCGAGCAGCACCGTCCGGATGCCGCTCCGCAGCACAAGCCCGTCCTGATAGCGTGCAGACATTTCACGCAGATGCGCGTATATTCTGCTGAGCTGTGCAGTCAGCGTTCCGCGTTCCAGCTCCGGCGGACATTCCTCCGCATCGTCGAGCCAGTAGGCGAGTGCAGACATCAGATCGACCAGCTCGCCGCTGATGTGTTCCATTTCTGTGCCTAGCCTGCCGCTTTTCGCGTAATTTGCAAGCCGCAGCTCGGATTCTCCGTCCGCCTGAATCACGTCCATGACAGCCTCTGCCTGAGAAAGCGACAGCTTGCCGTTCAGGAATGCACGCTTGGTGAACTCTCCGGCGCCTGCGGGATCCGCACCGTGCAGATACACCGTCATCAGAATTCTTTTTGTTAAATATATTCCCCCATGACAAGTGATCTCAACCGTATCTTCGCCCGTATAGCTGTGCGGTGCGCGGAATACAGTCAGAACCACGTCATCGAGGATTTCGCTGCCGTCGGACACGGTTCCGTATGCGCAGGTATATCCGCGCATTTCCGTCACTTTTGTGCCGTTTACAGCAGTAAAAATATCATCAGCGATCCGTAGTGATTCCGGTCCGGAAATACGGATCATGGCAATTCCGCCGGCGGCATCCGGCGTTGAAATTGCAGCGATCGTTTTCATATTTACCTCAAAAAGAAAGGGCGGCAAAGCGCCGCCCGATCCGTTAAATGTCGATCTTGCCGTAAACGCCGGCATTCAGGGAATCCTCCGGCTTCGGTCTTTTGTAATCCTTTTCAAAGCTGGTGGAAAGATCCAGCTTGCGCGGGCCTTCTCCGCTCGGTCTGCGGTCGCGGCGGTCACGGCGGTCGTGATTCCGCTGCGGACGGCCGCCCTTGCGGTCATTCCGGTCAAACCGACCGTTACCGCTGCGGAAGCCGCGTGCATTCTTATCATCCTTCTTGTAATCCGGTGCGGAATCATTTGTGATGATAACCTTGCGGTTCGGCTCCTCGCCGGACGAATGAGAGGACACGCCCTCGATCTCGGTGACAGCGGAGTGAATAATGCGGCGCTCATAGGGGTTCATCGGCTCCAGCGCGACGCTTCTGCCGGTGCGGAGCACGCTCTTGCTGATGCGCTGCGCCAGATCCTGAAGTGCCTTTCTGCGCTTTTCGCGGTAGCCGCAGGTGTCAATCGTCAGGCGGACATAGTCCTTATCGCCGCGGTTTGCGACCATCGAGGTCAGATACTGCAAAGCGTCGAGCGTGTCGCCGCGTCTGCCGATCAGTGAGCCTGCGCCGTTGCCCTCCAGCGTGAAGAAAATGCCGTTTTCAAGCCGGCCGGCCGCCTTGACCTCCGGTGCCAGCTGTGCAAGAACCTGTTCGAGATATGCTGCACCGATCGCCATTTTTTCCAGCTGAATCTCCGGAGAGATTTCCTTGCTTTCAGCCTCGTCAGCTCCCTCAGCAGCTGCATCCGCATCATCAGCGGTCAGCTCTGGTTCTGCTTCCTCCGCGGGTGCCTCATATGCAGGCGCCTCCGCCGCTTCCGCAGCAGGTGCCGTATAGGTCGCCTCCACGCGGAATTCTTCCTTTTTGCCGAACAGTCCGCCCAGCAGTGAGCGCTTCGGCTCATCAATTACCTTGAAGTCAATGTCAGATGCGGGAACGCCGAACGCGTCCGCAGCCATCTGCTTCGCCTCCTCTAAGCTCGAGGCAGTGAAGATCTCGGTCATGTAGTCATATCCCCTTTCATCAGAAGGTTCGGGAGAAATCACAGATCGTCGTCAGAGTTCAGATCCTTCGGTGCTTCCTCTCCGTATTTCAAAGCTGCACGTTTCCGCGCTGCTTCAATCAGCTTTTTCTCATATTCGGCACGCTCCTTACGGGTCATACCGTCATCGCCGTCCTCATACTGCGTATGATTTCCGGCGGTACCGTTCTGCTGTGCCTGCATCGCTGCGGACTGCTCCATCATGCGCTGCATCCAGCCCGGTCCCTTTGCAAGCTGCTTTTCCTTTTCCTTTGCGTTGATCTTTTCCAGACGCTCGCCGGAAAGGAACTTGTAGAGCAGCAGCTGCACAATCAGCGTCAGCACGGCATTGACGAGCCAGTAGAAGCTCAGACCGGCCGGTGCTTTCAGACCGATCCAGACGGTCATCAGCGGCGACAGATACATCACAGCATTGGCTGCGCCCATCTGCTTTGCCGCATCCGGATTTGTCTTTTTATTATGCGACTGTATAATAAAGGTCTGAATCAGATACACGATTGCTGCAAGAAACGGCAGCAGCACGAGCATCAGATTGGTAAACGTCCAGCCGTTTTCCGGGTGCAGGCTCGGAACGCCTGCGAGGTCGAAGCCGAGGAAGCTGTTGTCAAAGCCTCTCAGCTGATCGACAAAGCCCGGCATGGAATCAAAAATACCGGGGTGCTCCTTCGCGTGCTGCAGCAGCAGCAGCTCGGGACGACCGCTGACAAATTTTTCTGCCTTCTCCACGCTTTCGTAGAGATTCTGGTTGACGAGCCACTGTGTCAGCAGACCCTTCGCCTCAGTGATCTGCTCCTCCGGGAGCCGCAGGATATAGGTCAGCGGACGGAGCACGACAAAGAACACCGGGAACAGCAGGAAAATCGTCAGAAAGCTGCTGAGACAGCCTGCGCTGGGGTTGATGCCCTCCTTGGTGAAGAGCTTGTTCTGCTCCTCCTGCTGGCGCTGCGGATTGTTCGGAAAGGCCTTCTTGATCTTGCTGATCTGCGGTGCGATCAGTCCCTGCCGGGCCTGGTTGACCTGCATCTTGTAGGTGCTGGGCAGCGTCACGAGCTTGATCAGAATCGTGAACAGGATCATGGAAAGACCGTAATTATGGACGACCTGATAAATGCCGTACAGGATGACGCCCATCAGTTTGGAAATGAGACCCAAGGTGACATTCCTCCGTTGTAATCATTAGTCAGTGCGTTTCCCGCGCCACCGGGTACGCGGCGCAAGAATCCAGAGATATTCCAGCGCATGGCGCTGCGCCGGGGAAAGCGGATCCGGCTGCGGGATTCTGTGGCGTCCGAGCAGATCGAATCTGACCGGAACCGGATCCCAGCCGCCCTTTGAAAAAGGATTGCAGCGCAGAATCCGCAGAGTGCCGAGCCATGTGCCGCGGACAATGCCGAAGCGCTCAATCGCGCCGAGCGCATAAGCCGAGCAGCTCGGCCGGTACCGGCAGACTGCCGGAAAATGCGGCGAGATATGCCGCCTGTAAAAGACAATGGGTGCGCAGTATATGCGCCGCAGGATTTTCATGCCTGCTTTCCGGCAGGCCGTTTGCCGGAGGATGACCGGTGCTTCTGATTCGGCGTACAGGGGATCTCTCCGCTGCTGACGCCGGTACAGTGCTTCACGCCGCGGGTGCAGAAGGCCTCTGTCAGAACATTGGCAGACTGCCCCGGCAGTGTGCTGCGCGCAACGACCACAATATCAAGGCCGATCGGGAGCTGCGGCTCCGCGGCGGCATAGGCCGCACGGATGATCCGCTTTGCACGGTTGCGTTTGACCGCATTTCCGATCTTTTTGCCCGCCGTGATGCCGAGCCGGTTGCACGGCAGGCCGTTCGGCTTCACATAAATCAGTGCAGAGCCGAGCGAGCAGAATGCGCCGCCGCGGTAAAGCCGCTGAAAGTCCGCATTCTGATTCAGGATCTCCGTAAACAGCATGGGATCTCCTCTCCGGTGATTGCGTTTGCATCGGTCCGGTAGCAAAAAAGAGCCACAATCATCTTGCGGCCCTCTTAGTTGCGTATCGGATCAGTAGGTCAGTCTTGCACGACCCTTTGCACGGCGGCGAGCCAGAACCTTGCGGCCGTTCGCGGTTGCCATACGCTTCCGGAAGCCATGCTCCATCTTGCGGTGCCGCTTCTTCGGCTGATATGTTCTTTTCATGAAAACGTCACTCCTTTTCTTTTGTATCATTATGCTGCATGTTCAGGCAGCATCGGATTACAATGATGATTGCGGGAGCCTGTCTGCACGGTGCAGATACAAATACCCCTGCAAGGTTTGATTATACAGGAAAATCGTGAAAAAGTCAAGTCTGCATTCCGATATTTGTGCACCCTGACGAGAAACCCCGCTGCATGGCAGGGGGTTATAGGCATTTCGTGCGGCATTGTATGCGCAGGCAGGAAGCAGGCACGGTTCTGTATCTGATTTCCCTATTTCCCGATGAAATAATATCCGTGCCTGTCCCGCCCGTCTGTTCATTCAGCAGCTGCTGTTTCCACATCGCCGCTGTGAATGACGAACCAGAAGGTCGAGCCTTCCCCGACGGTGCTGTCCACGCCGAACGCATAGTCATGGAGCCGCAGAATCGCCTTGACAATCGAAAGTCCCAGTCCGGTGCCGCGCACCTCGCGCTTATAGTTCTCGCTGCGGTAATACTTATCGAAGATGCGGGAGAGCGTTTCCTGATCCATGCCCTGCCCGGTGTCACGGACGGAGATGCGGATACCCTCGTCCGTATGCGCCATTTTCACGAAGATTTTCTTGTCCTCTCCGGTATAGTTCATGGCATTGTTCATCAGGTTGCAGATGACCTGCTCAATCTTGCCTGCATCGCAGCTGACCACGGCGGGGCCGTCGGTTTCCAGTTCAAAGGTATAGCCGGAAACCTCGCTCAGTCCGCGGTAGCGGTCGGTGATGTCGCTGAGCCGCTGCTCCATATTAAATGTTGTGCGCTCCAGCTTCATCTTGCCGTTTTCGAGCTTTGAAAGATCAAGAATATCGTTGACGAGTGCAGTCAGACGATCCGTTTCCTCAATGATGACCTGTAAATGCTCTGCACGCTTGACGGGATTGTCGCCGGAAAGGTCGCGGATCATCTCCGCATAGGCCTTCAGCATGGTCAGCGGCGTGCGCAGGTCATGGGAGGCGTTCGCAATCAGGTCGCGCTGCATGGTATCAACGCGGTTGATTTCGCGGCTGGCATAGGTCAGCGTTTCCGCCAGGCGCTCTGCCTCGTCGTAGCCGTTGCCGTTGAACTGAATATCGTACCGCCCGTGCGCGAGCTGCTCCGCATCCTTGGTGACGCGGACAATCGGCTTTGCCAGACGGTCAGACACAATTATGGAAAGGATAAAGCCGATCACCTCAAGGATAATGGTAATAATGATCAGCTGCCGCCGGATGATGCTGACCGTCGCTTCGACGGGCGCCAGCGGTGCATTCAGGATCAGATAGCCCTCCGGCAGAGATTTTGTGCCGATCACTCTTGCATAGATCAGCGTCATGCTCTGGGTGTCCGTTTTCGGAATCCTGTTGATGTATACGCCGTTTTCGGCTGCATTGGCAAGCAGAGCATATTCCAGCGAATGATTCTCGGATCTGCTGTGGATTGCACAGTATTTTTCACCGATCACGCATTCCGGGAACAGCTTGCGCTTCTGCCGGTCGAGAATCTGCACGCAGACGCCGTTCCGGTATTCCAGCTCCTTGAGGGATTCATAGGTCGCCTCATCATTCTGGATCATGCTGATCAGCTGATTGGACAGCCGCATGACGTCCTTGGTCTTCATTCCGTCATAGAACTTCTGCATGAACCACACCTGGAATCCCCAGAGCAGGATGAAGGTCAGCACAACGAATGCCATGAACCAGAGCCAGATCGTCAGCCGGAGACTGCTGTTCCGTTTCGGCTTACGCTTCAAACTTATACCCCATTCCTCTCAGTGTCACAATAAATTTGCGGTATTCACCGAGGCTGTTGCGGAGCATCTTGATATGGGTATCGACCGTGCGGTCATCTCCGAAGAAATCATATCCCCAGACTTCCTCAAGCAGCTTGTCCCGCGTCAGTGCGATATTGCGGTTCTTGACAAGATAGAACAGCAGATCGTATTCCTTCGGCGTCATATTGGCCTTCTGTCCGTTGACATAGACCTCTCTGCCCGCCATGTCGATTTCGAGCCCCTCAAAGGTCATGCGCTCAGGCACCTGCTGCTGCGCGGTGTGTCTGCGCAGGCTGACCGCCTTGATGCGCGCCATCAGCTCCTTCGGGGAGAACGGCTTGACAACGTAGTCGTCGATGCCGAGCTCAAAGCCGAACAGCTTGTCATACTCCTCGCCTCTTGCGGAAAGCATGATGATCGGGGTGTTTTTGGTCTTGCGGATTTCCTTGCAGGCAGAATAGCCGTCCAGACGCGGCATCATAATATCCATGACAATCACGTCATAATCGGCGGTCTTCGCCATGGAAACAGCCTCCATGCCGTCGCCGGCCTCATCGGTTTCATAGCCTTCAAATTCTGCATATTCCCGCACCACTCTGCGGATGTTTGCTTCGTCGTCAACGATCAGTATTTTCATGATGTACGGTTCCTTTCCGCAGCGTCCGCTGCATACAGATATCCATGCTGCAAACAGCGGTGCCGGTACCGGAAACAGGTTTTGTTCCTGCCGTGCTGTCTGCGGGCGTTCAGATATATCTATTATACCATATTTATGTGAATATTTTGTGAATATCCCCGCAAATAAAGTTTCACATTTCACGAAAATCCATTGACAGAACCCGCCTTGTTTGGTATAATAGCAGTATGGGGTTCTATGCCCTTCTGACGTTTGGACAAAACAGCAGAGAGGAGCGTGATCTGCGTGAAGCTCGGGAAGAAGCAGCTGATTTATTCAGTTGTGGTTGCATTTGCGTTTTTTACGGTCTATCTGATTATATATGCGTTTTACCACAGAGATAAGGACGAACTGGTCTACCTGATTTTCAATACCTATGCACTGATTGCCGTGCTGCTGAGCTTCCTGATTGTGCTTTACCGGGAGCGGAAGCAGCGGCGAAAAAAAGAAACCGATCACAAGCGGCTGATTTACATGGCCGAAAATCTCAGTGCTCCGGCAATGCTCTGGAGCAACAATTTCTCCGAGATCATCCTGAACGAGGCGCTCTCGGAGCTGTCCGGCATCACGGTGCGGCCGGATTTTGACGCAAAATATATCGTTTCGCGGTTCTTCGGCAAAAAGGACATGACGGATGACGACATCCGTTCGCTGGTGCTCGCAAAGCATCAGGAGTTTCCGATGACGACGGCATCCGGCGAAAATCGGACGCTGATCTGGAACACCTGCGCCGTGGAAACCGATGAGGACGGCGTCACATGGCTGCTGTCCATCGGCATGGACGTCACGGATATCCGCACCATGCAGTCCGAGATCGAGGCATATTCCAAGGCACTGTCCGTTTCCAGAGGACAGCATAACCTGACCATGGAACTGCTGGAGGTCGGCATCCTGATGATCGAGCAGGGCAACACGCAGATGTTCCCCTCGGAAAAGCTGCAAAGCATGCTCGGCATCACCGAACAGGACTTCACCGTGCAGGGCCTGCGGGAGCATGTGTACCCGCTGGACGCCGTTGTCTATGACCGCTATGTGGAAACCATGCGCACCCACATGGCTGAATTCATCAACAAGACCGATTCGCTGGAGCTGCGGCTCTGCGCCGCGGACGGTGAATACCGCTGGTATTCCTACCGGTTCAAGGTCACGGAAAACCCCGCAACCGGCAGGCTGGTCGCAGGCGGCTCCGTCATTGACGTCACGCAGGAAAAGGCCAAGGATGCCCGGATCGAGCAGATCGCTTACGAGGATGCCGTCACGGGGATTCCGAACCGCAACCGGCTGATGCTCGTCGGGCACGACCTGTACGCCGCGACAAGTGAGCTGCATACGAAATACTGGGTCATTGTCATGGACATCGACCGCTTCCACCTGATCAACGATACCTGCGGCTATGCCGTCGGCAATGATCTGCTGAAGGATTTTGCCGGAGCCGTTGTCAAGCAGCTGAGCTTCGGCGGCTTTGCGGCGCGCATTTCCGGCGACAATTTTGCGCTGATTCTGCGTGATACCGGTGACGATACGCTGCCGGAAAAGGCCGTCAAGCGCGTTCAGCGGAAGCTGAACCAGATGGCCGTCGGCGCACTGGCCGGCCGCGCGCTGACCTGCTCGGCAGGATTTGCGCGGATGCCCGCGGACGGCGAGAGCTTTGAGAATGTCATGGAACACGCAGAATTTGCGCTGTCCTCCGCAAGCAATATTCACGGCAGCATCAGCCGGTATACCTCCCAGATGCATGATACCATTATTGAGGAGAGCAATCTGGAGGCACAGCTGACAGAGGGCATCATGCGCAACGAGCTGACGCTGTTCTATCAGCCGAAGGTTTCGCTGGAAACCGGCGAGGTCATGGGTCTGGAGGCGCTGATCCGCTGGCAGCACCCGTCCGGCAGGCTGCTTCCGCCGGGCGTGTTCATCCCGATTGCAGAGCGCTCCCAGCTGATTACGCATGTCACGCGGTTTGTGCTGAATGAGGCCTGCCGGCAGGCAAAGCTGTGGCAGACCATGAAGCTGAAACCGGTCGTCATGTCGATCAACTTCACCAGCACGGATTTCTATACCGAAAACATCTGCGGGCTGATCATCTCCGCGCTGAAGCGGAATGAGCTGGATCCCCGCTGGCTGGAGATCGAGCTGACCGAATCGCTGGCGCTCAAAGATATTGACACGACCATCGCCCGGATGCAGGAGCTGCGCGATGCAGGCATCCAGCTGGCCATGGACGATTTCGGCACCGGCTATTCCTCGCTGAGCTATATCCAGCGCCTGCCGTTCACCATGCTGAAGCTCGACCGCGCATTCGTCATGCATATGGACGAGGATCCCGTCGTGCAGGAGATCGTCCGTTCCGTGGCGCGCATCGCAAAGGCCAAGCAGATCCGCACCATTGCGGAGGGCGTGGAAACGCCGGAGCAGGCAGAGCAGCTCCGTGCCGCCGGATGTAACTATGCACAGGGCTATCTCTACGGCCAGCCGATGACCGCCAAGGAAACCGAGCAGTATATCCGCAAAAATATGGAAGAAATGAAAAAACGATCCGCTGAAACATGAAAGAAGGCAACCGTATGATACAGCAGCCGACACCCGAAATGCAGCTGACGTCGATTCTGGCGCGGTACAGTGACCTCCGGGTCATGCGGGACATTCTGATCCCGGCTGATGACCGCACCATGCACATCGACTTTCTGCTCCTGACACGCTGCGGCATTTTCGTCTGCGAGATGAAAACATTCCGCGGCATCATTCAGGGCGAGGGCATGAAAAAATACTGGAAGCAGTTTACCGACGGCAATGAGATTGACTTTTACAGCCCGCTGCTCCAGAACCTCTACCATATTAAGTATCTGAAACAGTTTCTGGAACCCCTGCCGTTTGAGCTTTATCTGCATTCCGTTGTATTCATGTACGGATACGGCGAGGCGCGGCTCCAGATTTCTCCGCCCTATCCGATGCAGTCGAGCATCGTCACCTCCGTGGACGCGCTGATGGCGGTCATCCAGCAGATCAGCGAGAAGAAAGGCAGCATCCTTTCGGAGGGCGAATGGGACTACATCTGCGATTTTATCGGCAAGAACCAGATCCGCGGCGATGCAGCCCGTGCGGCGCATGAGGTCAAGGCCGTGGAATACAAGAACAGCGCGCGCAGGGCACTGTTCCGGCAGACCTGCCCGGAATGCGGCGCACCGCTTGTGCCGCAGGGCACCCCGACCGGCAATTACTGGGTCTGCTCCCGCTGGCCCGAATGCACCTATACGCATAAAATGTAAATCCGGATTTGAAAAATCTGAATACGGAAAGGAATTAACAGCATGAAAAAACGAATCGGAATCCTGACCTCCGGCGGCGACTGCCCCGGACTGAACGCGACGATCCGCGGTGTTGCAAAAGCCTGCTTTGAGCTGATGGGTGAGGAGAATGTCGAGATCATCGGCATTTCCAACGGCTATTACGGACTGATTCACAATCTGTGCCGCGTCATGCAGCCGGGCGATTTTTCCGGCATTCTGACACAGGGCGGCACGATCCTCGGCACCAAGCGTCAGCCGTTCAAGATGATGACCGTCATCGGCGAGGACAATGTGGACAAGGTCAAGAATATGCGCGAAACCTATCAGAAGCAGAAGCTGGACTGCCTGCTGACGCTCGGCGGAAACGGCACGCACAAGACGTCCCATCTGCTGGCGCAGGAGGGGCTGAATGTCATCGGTCTGCCCAAGACCATTGACAATGATATTTTCGGCACGGATGTGACCTTCGGTTTTCACACCGCCGTGGATACTGCAACGGATGCCATCGACCGCCTGCATACGACGGCGGCCTCGCACAGCCGGATTCTGGTCTGTGAGATCATGGGCAACAAGGCCGGCTGGCTGACGCTGAATGCCGGTCTGGCGGGCGGCGCGGACATCATTCTGATTCCGGAGATCCCGTATGATATCGACCGTGTCTGCGAGGCGCTGATGAAGCGTGCAGGCAGCGGAAAATCCTTCTCGATCATGGCGGTTGCAGAGGGCGCGTTCGACCAGGACGAGGCCAAGCTGAAAAAGAAGGACCGCGCCAGAAAGCGCGAGGAGGCGGGCATCATCACCGCGACCTCCCGCATTGCGGCGCAGGTGCAGGCAGCAACCGGCATCGAAGCGCGCGTCTGCGTGCCGGGACATATGCTCCGCGGCGGCTCTCCGAGCGCATACGACCGCATTCTTGCGACGAAGTTCGGCGTTCACGCAGCAAAGCTGATTGCAAATGAGAAGTACGGCCGGACGGTCGCCATGGTCAACGGCAAGGTCACCTCGAACAAGCTCGAGGACATCGCGGGCAAGACAAAGTTTGTGGATCCGAAGGATCAGCTCGTCGTGACAGCCAAGCGCATCGGCGTTTCCTTCGGAGATTGATCCCGGACAATAATCATAATATATCAGAAAAGGAAATCCGCAAGGGTTTTCTTTTCTGCTTTTATCAAGTATTACTGTATATATTTAACATTAAAATTGTGCATAAGCGGCAAAATTCTGCGGACAGAACCGTTCAAAAAGTCAAAAATCCGCGATTTGAAAAATTTTTTTGAAATCTTTGTGACTTTTTGGCCTTTTTTTCGGTCTATATAAGTAGAGGGATGCAAAAATCAGCCGGGCAAAACAGAAACTCCGGCGGCTTTTTGTTTGGGGAATCCCTCCGGCAGAACAATTCCGTAATAACATCTTAGCATGAAAACACAGAAAAGAGGAAATCACAGTGAGAAAGGGAGCCGGAATCATCATTGCAGCTGCATGGATGATGCAAGCTGTTCCGTTTGCCGCATCGGCAGCGGAGAACATCACCGTCAAGGTGAGCATCAGGACAGAAACAGATGTTCTGGAACAGACGGATATTTCCGTCGGGGACGAAAACGGGGACGGTCATCTGACCGTTGAGGATGTGCTGACCGCAGCACATAAGCAGCATTATACCGGGGACGCAAAGACAGGATATATTCCTGCATGCAAGGATGCACCGGAGCTTTCGGAAATCTGGGGCGTCCGCGGACATTACATCAGCTATGTACAGGACGCGGCAGGAACGGACAAAACAGGGGATCTGAAGCACGGCGACAGTGTGCGCGTGCAGCTGCAATACGGCGATCCGGCATCCTACCGGTTCCGCCACGGTTCTCTGGACGGCGTCCGCACGGGCGAGCATGTCAATCTGAAGCTGCTGCACCGCCGCGCAGACACCGGAGAGGATGAACCGGTCAGTGACGCGGTCATCGTGGTGGACGGCCTCCGCACGGCGATCCGCACGGACGAAAACGGCTATGCAGCGGTATCGTTCCGCGAGCCAGGCACGCATACAGTCAGTGCAAAGCTGAACGGCAGCATTCTGCTGAAGCAGAGCGAGAGCGTGAACGTGGTAACCCGCAATGAGGGAACGACCACGGCAGATTCCGCCGCAGAACAGCTGACGGCAACCTCTGCGAATCCGGCAGAGCCGGAGGCAGCCGGAACCGAACAGAGCACGAGCGCCGAACCGATGACCTCCGTACTGGAAACAACCGTCACCGCAGCAATCACCAAGCTGAAGGCGGGCAGCGTCAAGGCTGGGGATTCTATGCCGCTGGCGGCATTCTGCGGGGCAGGCGGCATTGCACTGGCAGCCGCACTGATCTGCGGACACAAGAAGGAAAATGACTGAATCAGACGGAGCAGGCGCAGCATATACGCTCCGTATTGTATAATCTGTATATTTTATTACACACAAATCAGATAAAAAGCGCGGAACAAAACTATCTCTTTTGTATCTGTTGACAAATAGTTTGATTTGTGTTATAATCCAGACAATGTAGCAACTGATTTCCACATTGATTTCGTAAAAAACCCACTACCCGAAAACCGCATCACACATTTTCACATGAAACCATTCATCACACCGGCGAAAAGCCCGGATACTCCGCAAAGTATCCGGGCTTTTCGTTTTTTTAATGTACGGTTTAGAGGTATCTCCGATGGATTGATCATGGGACGCTGCCCTCGACCCGCGCGCTTTTTGAAAAAAGCTCGACCAAAAACTTTTATTTGGGTTTTCCACTGGTTTAGCGACAGCTTGAGGGGACGCCCTGCGACAGAGGGCGTCCCCTTTAACTTGTCATAAAACGGTATCTCCGACAGATTGATCATGGGGGCAGCCCCCATGGCATCACTGTCACTCTGCCGTTTCTAACAGGTCTGCCATTTTCACCAGCTCGACGAATTCCTGCTTGTACTGGTCATTTGCGGTGTCGTTCTCCGAAACCAGATTCAGCACGAGCTCTCTGTTCGCGGTACCCTGATACTGACTTCTGCGCATGAGCATGCCGAATGCCGCGACAGCCGATGCAAACCGCAGATTGCCGGACATCTGCCCGGTATATGCGGACGCCGCAACCGGATATGTGAGCAGCTTGCTCTCGTCCTCGTCCGGCTCCTTATAGCGGACGGAAACCGTGCAGTATTCGCCGTTTTCGGTGCCGCTGTTCTCTTTATCGCTGTACTTGAGATCGGAAGACGCAAACTCCATGGTGCTGTTCAGATCCGCAATCTCATACAGCGCCGTCACGGTATGGCCTGCGCCGATCTCGCCTGCATCCTTGGTATCATCCGCAAAATCCTCTGCGGACATCACTCTGTTTTCGTAGCCGATCAGACGGTAGCCCTTGATATAGGCCGGATTGAACTCCACCTGGAACTTGACGTCCTTTGCGACGGTTTCCAGCGTGCCGCCCATTTCCTCGACCAGCACGCGGCGTGCCTCTGTTTCGCTGTCGATGTAAGCATAATTGCCGTTGCCGTTATCAGCGAGCGTTTCCATCTTGTTGTCCTTGATATTGCCGGTGCCGAAGCCGAGCACGGAGAGGAACACGCCCTTTTTGCGCTGCTTTTCGACCAGCTTTTTCAGCTCTGCCTCGCTGGAGATGCCGACGTTCAGGTCGCCGTCCGTCGCAAGGATGATGCGGTTGTTGCCGCCGTCGATAAAGTATTTCTTCGCAATGTCATACGCCGTGTTGATACCCGCTGCACCTGCGGTCGAGCCGCCTGCTTCCAGCGCGTCAATCGCCTCACGGATGCGGATGCCGTCATTGCCGGATGCGCCCTCCAGCACAACCTGATCCATGCCTGCGTAGGTCACAATGGAAACTCTGTCCTGTTCGGTGAGCTCCTCGGTCAGCATGTTGAACGCCTTCTGCACCAGCGGCAGCTTGTCCGGCAAATACATCGAACCGCTGACGTCAATCAGGAACACAAGGTTCATGGGCTTGCGCTGCTGCATGTCAATATCCTTGGCCTTCATGCCGACCATCATCAGCTTGGTATCGGCATTCCACGGGCAGTCAGCAATCTCAGTGGTAACGGAGAACGGCTCGCCGGCCTGCGGCTCCGGATAATCATAGTGGAAGTAGTTGATCATTTCCTCGATGCGCACGGCATCACTCGGAACCGTCCCGCCTTCCCGGATGATCCGGCGGAGATTGGAGTAGGATGCGGTATCCACATCCGCAGAGAATGTGGAAAGCGGATCGGCAGCCGTGCTTTTGAAGCTGTTTTCGGTGATCGCACTGTATTCCTCGGTGTTGAAGTCCGGCTCTGCAAAGCTGCCGTCCTCACAGGCTTCTGCTTCATAGCATGCGTAGGCGTCGCCCGCCGGAACGGCATTCATGGCTTCGCTTTTCATCATGTTTGTTGTCGGTGCATAATCCGCACCGCATCCGGTAAATGTCATCATTGCCGCAAATGCAAGCGGCATTGCTTTCAGCATTGTATTCTGTTTCATCATATTCCTCCTGCGGGCAGCACCCGCGTTTTATTCAGATTTCGGTAATCAAAAATTTCTGTGTGTTTTTTGTTTTTCTCTCGTGCGTATCGGGCAGCGCCTTACCCTTTACACCTATTATACGTTCGCCGGAAAAGAATTCCTTATGGTTTCCGAAAAAAAAATTATTACGCACAGTAATTTTTCTTGTTATTATTATAACACATCTGTGGGAGGAATCCAACAACGCAGGATTTACAAAAGGTTCCGATTATTTTACAGAACTGCAAGCAGAGTAACAAACTGTTTGCTGTCCGGTGTCAAATCTGCACGCGGAACAGAATCCGCGCCGCATAAACCGAAAACGGAGAAGCGCCTGCGCACTTCCCCGTTTTTCGTGATTTGCTTGCGCGATGTTCTGAGGAATCCTGTCCCCCGGCTGTCCTGCTCAACTGCAATTTGCCGCAGGAACCGTATTCTCAAAAGAGCATCTATAATATGGTTTACTGTTCCGGCGTATCAGTTGCCGGATCCGTGAACGGAACCCCGTCCGCGACGGCAGGCTGTGCCACATAGTACGGCTCAGACATCTCATAAATCTCATAGCCGGAGAAATCAGGCAGCTCGAACGGCTCTGCTTCATCCTCGAATTTCAGATTCAGCGTGTTGACAAAGTGCGTAAGATCCCCGTTGGTGTTGTAGCCGAGCACCTTCACGATCACGCCGGTCGCCTCATCCACGTACATATCAAAGTCCTTTACAAATTCATGGAAAATGAACTTGTCACTCGCAGTACCCTTGATATGCACGCAGGTTCTGCCGTTGACCTCCTCTGTGCCGACAATATCCCACTTGTCAAATTCATACAGATACCCGAGAATCATCTTGCTGAATTCAAAGCTGTTGAGCGCCATGCCGTCCAGAATCTGACGGCGGCTGTTGTAGAAGTCAAAATCGTCAAACTCCATCTGCTCCGGCTTGCAGTCATCGTTCTCGACAGGCGGGCAGTCAATGCGGTGCGTGCCACCGGGCATCACGCTGCATCTGTGATTGTATTCCGTCGCGGAATAGGTTTTTTCGCCGTCCTTTGCAGTCGTAAACGTGCCGTTTTCATCCTGTGCGATGCCCTCGCAGCCGTTCATCAGCTTTTCCGCATCATCGGAATAGAAATAATCCAGATACTCCGATACCTTGCCGGCGTTCAGATCCATGCAGAATGTGGAGCGATCCGCTATAAACGGATGGATGCTGTCAGATTTTGTCGCACTGACGGTAACACCGGATGCACGGTTATAATAGTCCATGTTGTTTCTGACCTTATAGAATACGCCGTCCTTGGTTGTCATGTCGCATTCCTTTGCCGCAACATTCGTATTCTTCCAGATATCGACTGCATTGACCGAATCCGGGTCGACCCATGTCAGGTGTCCGTCCGTCTGCTCCTGATTTGCATACTTCGCAAACAGATCGTAGATGCCTTCGCCCAGCTGCCAGCGAACCTCCTCACCGTTCCGTTCCACGACAACCGTATTGTCAGGGTACGCGGTCAGCCGGTACGGATCGCCGCTGTTGTAAACGAAAACGGAATACGTTTCGCCGTCCGGGAACGGCATGTCCGGATCACACGGCTTCATTCCGGTTCCGTCAAGGTCTGCAATTGCGCAGGCTGCAGCATAGTGAATCGTCAGCGATGAGGCAAATTCTTCCTGCTGCTCTGCGGAAAGCTCCAGCATATAGGGCGCATACGCAGGCGCCATCAGACGAACCTCATCTTCCGCAAAGTTGTGCTGGAGCGTGGGATCGACCTGCACCTCCACCTTTGATACCAGTTCATATTCAGACTGCTCCGCGGAATCGTTCTGTGATTCAGACATCGCTGTTTCGATCTGCTGTGTCTTGAGCTTCGGCACAATGATGGCTGCTGCAAAGACTGCACAGCAGGCTGCCGCGCCGCACACAAGCAGCGACGGAACCCGGCTGTGCCGCGCCGTATGAGTGACGGCTGCTGCGCGGGCATCTGCTTTCTGCTGATATTTCGGATCTATATTCTGCATCATTTCTTTTATCCTCCGGTTTGTCATAGTAAACCCTCCTCCGTAAGAAACCGTTTCAGCTTCCGGCGCGTCTGCATCAGGGATTTACGCACATGCACGCCGGTAATTCCGAATTTGACTGCAATCTCCCGCGGTGCCGCGTCATTGCGATAACGCTCGACAAAAATGGTCTGGGCATCGTCGGAAAGCGTATCGAGAAAGCGCTCGACCGCTGCGGTCAGCAGTTTATGATGCAGCGCGTCCTCAACGGTTTCGCGTGCGGGAACTGCCTCCGCAATCTCATCCAGTGATGCCGGAGCCGCACCGCCGCCGCGCTTCAAAGCCTGCGACCGCTGCGCCATATTGATGGCCATGCGCTGCGTGACCGTGACGATGAACGCCTCCAGACTGCGGGGCTCCTCCGGCGGAATGCACTGCCAGAGCTTCATCATCACATCGTTGACGCATTCCTCTGCATCCTCGTTGCTTCTGAGATGCCGTTTTGCGATGCGCATACAGGTATTGCGGTATTTTTCGGAAAGTGCTGTCACGGCGCGTTCATCGCGCGCCTGAAACAGGGTCATAATTTGTTGGTCTGTCATATTGACACCGCCCTTCGTGAGGCGCCGGATCCTTTTCGCCTCCTATCTATACAGTCAGGAAACAAACCGGATTGTTCCGCCCGGAATTATATTTTTGAAAATCTGTCATACAGAAAATATTTTTCGGTGCTTTATTCTATTGTATATAAGCTGAGATGATTTGTCAAGGCAGTGAGCTGACAAAACGATGCGCTCAGCTTCAACTCTGCGGCGACACAGATAAGTAAGCGGAGTATTAGGGGGGTCAAGGGGTGAGGAAAGCGGGGGCTCCCCGCCGGGCGCGAATCCTGAGAGGAAACCACAAGAGAGGAGAGAGAAGCGCCGCCAGCGGCTTATTCTCTCCCCTCCCTTAAGGTTTCCTCTCAGACTCTCTTTCCTTATTCCTCTCCTCTCTTGGACGTTCAGCCTCAGTTCTCTCATAAATTGAAAATAAAACCCCCTGCCTGAAAAGACAGGGGTCAGACTGTCGATAAACCTTCTGTGAATCAAAATAAAAGTTTTTGGTCGAGCTTTTTTCAAAAAGCTCGCGGGTCGAGGGCAGAGCCCTCGTCGCCCGTCGCAACGGGCGAAACTCCCCCGCGTGCAAAGAGCTAGAAGGGCTTGGGGGCCTGCGATAGAGGCCCCCATTCCGTAATAGCATCCGCGAAGCGGATACCTTTTTCGACAGGCTGACCCCTGCCTAAAGACAGGGGTCTAAACTGGTAATCGGACTTGAACCGATGCCGGCCGTGCCGGAACCGCTGTGCTCTGCCAACCGCCGATAATCCATATAATATAAAATGCCCCCGCCATAAAGACGAGGGCAATAAGCTGGTGATCGGACTCGAACCGATGACCTGCGCATTACGAATGCGCTGCTCTACCAACTGAGCCACACCAGCACCATTATTTCTGCGCTCCAATGAGAACGCTAGATTATTATAGCACATTTCCCTAAAAAAGTCAAGCATTCCGAACGAAAAAAATTTCTTGCGTAAAAATATGCAAAAAGAATTGTATTTTTCGGGAAAGTGTGTTATACTATAATGTATCATGGACTGAAAGCGGACTCCGTCCCTTTTGAAAAAACAGAAAGGAGTGCAGCCCCTTTCCGGACTGCTGAATAAAATTATGGCAAAGAACAGACAAAAAAGCAACAAGGGCATTTCCTGTCTGGGCGCCCTGCTGATTTTATGTATGCTGCTGATTGCGGCATTTACCGGCACAGTCAACTGGCTGTTCCGGGCCGGAAACGTCCCGAAGCTGCTGGATCATTATTACTGCTATTATACCGCTGACGATATGGGCGACATCGTTCCGCCCGGCTCCTTCGTCATCACAGAGGAAACCAAGAAGATCAATACGCAGGAAATCGTCCTGTACCGCGACAGGCAGAACGAATGCCGCATCGCAATCGCAAGCCTGATTGTCGATTCCAGCTCCACCGAGGAGGAGCAGACCGCAAAAACCTATTACCTCACCACCAAAACCAATGCAACTGCTGTCGAAGTCAGTGAGGACGCTATCCTCGGCATCTGCCGGAACAAGAGCTCCGGCATCGGCTGGCTGATCCGCGAACTGACCAGCACCTACGGCCTGATTGTCGGACTGGTGCTCCCCTGCGTCATCCTGCTCCTGTACCTGATTTCCGCAATCATCCGCGGCAGAGATACGGAGCCGGACTTCGACGACGAGGACACTGACCTCGCATTTGTCAAGTCCATTCAGCAGAAGCAGCAGAAAATCGCAGAGCGCGACGCCGAGCGTCTGGCAAAGGAACGCAAAAAGACACAGACCTTCGATGACGCTTTCTATACCGATCCGGATGCGGCGCCGTCCGCGCGCGAGCGCATGAGCGACGAGGAAATCGCAAAGCTGGAGGAGGAGGAAGCCGCCCGCCGTGCAGAGCGCATCGCGGCTGTCCGCACGCACATGGAGCAGCGCCGCCAGACCGAAACCCCGGACGGTGTGCCGCTCTATACCACCGAAATCATCACCAAGACACATACGCTTTCGCTTCCGAAAACCGGCGACCAGAAGCTGACCAATGCGGAAAAGCCCCTGAAGCCGACCCCGACCGAGGACATCCCGCGTCTGACCGCAACCGGTCATATTCAGATTCCGTCCCCGGAACAGCTTGAAAAGGAGAAGAAAGCGCAGGAGGCACAGGAGGACCGTCTGCGTCATGCGGCAGAGCTCGCAAGAGCCGCACAGGATGCCGCATTCGGTGATGTTTCACCGCGCCGTCAGAAGGAAGAACCGGCTGCGCCTGTCCGCAGGGCTGAAACCGTCGAGGAAATCCTGAACGGCAGTCAGCCCGCAGCAAAGCCTGCCGAAACGGCGCCTGCTCCTGCGGCAAAGCCCGCTGCTCCGGCTGAAACCGCATCTGCTCCGGCTGAAAAGACTGTGAAAAAGACCGTCAAAAAGGTTGTCAAAAAAACGCAGATCAAGTCCTCTGACTTCGGCGATCTGATGGCGTTCCTCGACAATGAGCAGAAAAAGCTGTAAGCATACAGATTCGTACAAACAAGACCGGAACGGGCTGCACCTGTTCCGGTCTGATTTTTGCGTGCTGTTCCGCGGTGCAAAATGCTCCGACTTTTGCATATCACCCGAAAAAACTTGATTTTTCAGACGAAATGTGCTATAATATATTGAATCATTCTATACTTTCAGAAAGGACAACGATTATGTCAAAGAATCAGGATTCCGGCAACAAAAAGCCGTTTGAAATTCCGCGCCCGGTTTTCCCGAAGCGCGCTGTTGTCACGGGCGGTATGCCCTACGGAAACAAAGAGCTGCACTTCGGTCATGTCGGCGGAATGCTTGTATTTGCAGATACCTACGCACGCTTTCTGCGTGACAGAATCGGAAAGGAAAATGTGATTTTCGTCAGCGGCACGGACTGCTACGGCTCCCCGATTGCGGAGGGCTGGCGCAAAAAGGTCGCAGACGGTGAATTTTCCGGTACGCTGGAGGAATTTGTCCAGCGCAACCACGACAAGCAGAAGGCGACGCTTGCTGCCTACGCAATCTCTCCGAATCTGTTCGGTGCTTCCGGCCTCGGCAGAACCAAGGAGATTCACGCGAAATATACGCTGAAATTCTTGCAGTCGCTTTATGACAAGGGGCAGCTGAACCAGATCACAACCATGCAGTTCTTTGACGAAAAGGCAGGCGTATTTCTGAACGGCCGCCAGGTCGTCGGAAAATGTCCGGTCGAGGGCTGCACCTCGGAAAAGGGCTATGCCGACGAATGTGATCTCGGGCATCAGTATATGCCGGAGAACCTGCTGAATCCGGTTTCCACACTGACCGGCGAGAAGCCGACCATGAAGCCGGTCACGAACTGGTATTTCAAGCTGCGTGACTACGAAAAGCTGCTTCAGGACTGGGTCGCGGAGATGCAGAAGGATAAGTCGGTCCGTCCGGTTGTGTGGAAAACAATCGGGGAATTCTTAAAGCCCCCTGTCATTTATATCAAGCGCGAGTTTGAGGAAAAGTACCTGACGCTCAAAGAGCAGATGCCGGAGCACAATTATCTGGAAGAGCCGAAAAAGCCCTCGTTCACAATCGAGTTTGCAAAGCTGACCGACTGCGACGAGGCCTGCCGCATCCTGACGGCCAACGGCATCCGCTACCGCACCGGCAAGACGCTCGTGCCGTTCCGTCTGACCGGAAATATCGAGTGGGGCGTGCCCGCGCCGGTTCTGGAGGGCGCAGAAGGCCTGACCGTGTGGGTCTGGCCGGAATCGCTCTGGGCGCCGATCTCGTTCACGCAGGCGTATCTCGAACAGATCGGGCATAATACCGCCGAGTGGAAGGACTACTGGTGCAGCAAGGACGCAAAAGTCTACCAGTTCATCGGGCAGGATAACATCTACTTCTACGGCATTGCAGAGCCCGCGATGTGGATGGCGCAGCAGCAGGCAGCAGAAAAAGTCTCCGACCCGCCGGAGGGCGAGCTGCAAATGCCGGTCATCGTCGCAAATCACCACATTCTGTTTCTGGATAAGAAGGCGTCGAGCTCCGGTGCCGTCAAGCCGCCGATGGCAGATGATCTGCTGAATTTCTACACGCCTGAACAGCTCCGTATGCACTGGCTGGGTCTGGGACTCGGACAGCGTTCGGTCAGCTTCATGCCGAAGCCCTATAACC
>JAEEIA010000060.1 GCA_016281125.1 Oscillospiraceae bacterium
GAAAGAACCAGGTGACCTGTGATAGCGGCGCGGATACCGATTTCAGCGGTCTCGCCGTCACGCATCTCACCGATCATGATAACGTCAGGGTCCTGACGGAGAATGGAACGAAGTGCTGCCGGGAAGGTCATACCGGACTTGACATTGATCTGGCACTGGTTGATGCCGTCAATCTGCTTTTCAACCGGATCCTCAACCGTAACGACGTTGACTTCCGGTCTTGCAATAGCACCGAGCGCTGCGTACAGCGTGGTGGACTTACCGGAACCGGTCGGGCCGGTAACGAGGATAACGCCGTGCGGGCACTTGATCATGCTCTCGAACAGGCGGAAGTTGTAGTCGGACATACCGAGCTCATGGAGGCCTCTGGTCTTGATTGCGCCGGTGGAAAGGATTCGGATAACGATCTTTTCACCGTGAACCATCGGCAGGGAAGAAACACGGACGTCGAGCGGGATGCCGTCAACGGTCTGGGAGAAACGGCCGTCCTGCGGGATACGCTTTTCAGCGATGTTCATGCCGGAAATCAGCTTCAGACGAGTGGAGAGCTGGTTCTGCACGTTACTGGAAACATTCATCAGTGTCATCAGGTCGCCGTTGACACGGACACGGATCTGCGTGTACTTTTCAAACGGCTCGATATGAATATCCGTTGCTTCCATACGGAATGCATTTTCAACAATCTGTGTTGCGAGCTTAACAATCGGGGCGCTCTCAACACGGTCTCTGGACTCTTCATCATCCAGGATTTCGCCCTGTGTGGTATCGGCGCCGAGGTCGCCGAGGTCGGTCATCTGATAAGCCTTACCGATTGCCTTCTTGATTGCCATTCTGGTTGCGAGCACCGGAATGGTATCATAACCGGTCTTGACCTTGATGTCTTCCAGAATATTGAAGTTGACAGGGTCATCCGTAGCGACAGTCAGACGGCGTCCGGTCTGGTTGATCGCAATGACACAGTTGCGCTCAGCAAGATCCTGCGGGACCTTACGTGCAATTTCGCCGTCGATCTCAACGTTATTCAGGTCAACGAACGGAACCTGCAGCTTTACAGAAAGCGCCTGCGCGAATTTAATGTCGGACATGAAGCCCATCTCGACGATGACCTCACCGAACTTTTTCTGATCGGTGGACTCGCGCTGTCTCTGCAGAACCTGCTGCAGCTGTTCCGGGGTGATGTGACCTTCCTCAACAAGGTAGTCACCGATTCGGATGTTTCTCATACTCAACCTCCAAAAAACTCTTGAAAAATATGCTGATCTGTGATACAATAGAATAACAGTACAAACCAAAAAGGAGGTACCGTTATGTACCAAATATTATCAGTCGCTGCCTTGGCAGCACAAAAGGGGTGGAAGGAGTGGCGCTTTTATAACGCATCCTTCTTTCTGATGGCCGTACCGATTATCTTCCTGTACGGCATCTGTATCGGCAGCTTTCTGAATGTTGTCATCATCCGGCTGCCGCGCGGGGAATCCTTAATCAAGCGCTCCTCGCACTGCATGTCATGCGGTGCCAAGATTCGTCTGATTGATCTGATTCCGGTGTTCAGCTGGCTTTTCCTGCGCGGAAAATGTCACAGCTGCGGGGAAAAGATTTCCGCCCGTTATCCGATCGTTGAAGCACTGAACGGCTTCCTTTACCTGGCATGCTTTGCTGCATTCGGCATGAACGCAAACACATTCATCATGTGCATCTTTGCTTCCCTGCTTGTCTGTGTCGCATTCATTGACTGGGATACCATGGATATGTACATCCCGATGCTGCTTCTAATCGCTGCTTTAACGATCCCCTCTCATTTTGCAACACACATGCCCTGGATGGAACGCATTATCGGCATGTT
Source organism: Oscillospiraceae bacterium (assembly GCA_016281125.1). Taxonomy (GTDB): domain Bacteria; phylum Bacillota; class Clostridia; order Oscillospirales; family Ruminococcaceae; genus Firm-04. The sequence continues at coordinate 1,844 of JAEEIA010000060.1, forward strand.
TGTCATCAGCGTTCCGTTTTTCCTGATCGGTGAGATCAGCGGTGCTGTCATCAAGAAGAAAACCGGTGAAAAGATCCGCGGGGTGGAACTGGGTGATACGATCCTGATGGCATGTGCCGGGTTGCTTCTTGGCTGGAAGGCCATGATTCCGGCGGCATTCATCGGTATTATTCTTGGTGCAGTCTGCGGTTTAATCTTAAAGAGATCCAGCGGCGAATCCAAAATGGCATTCGGACCGTTCCTCTGTATCGGACTTCTGCTTGGTGCAATGTTCGGTGAAGAAATCACCAGATGGTACATCCGAACCTTCCTTCAGGAGCCTGACATTTACATGCTCCTGACATCGCTGGTCGGATAAATCAGCTTGAAATACGGGCAGCCGGCAACACCGGCTGCCCTTTTTTCATACGCTTGTGAAATTGTGTCTTACGTCGGAGCAGTGGTATACGCTGCATCCGCCTGGGACAGGTATCCGCCGTCATCAATGTTGTCTGTCGGATCATTCGGGTTGATGTAACCGAAGGTTGTTTCCGGCAGCGTGTAGATGAAGTAGAAACCGCGCACGTTCTCGACGCCGTCGAGCGATCCTGCGAAGTGATCATCAGCCGCCGCAATCGACTGGAAACCTTCACCGAACGGATATCCGGTATAAGGCTCAGGATATCTTGCGGTGCTGTAATCCTCGCCGTTGATGAACGCGTTGTAATACTTCGGAATCGGATAGGCATTATCCTGGAAGAACTCCTGGAAGCCGCCCTCACGACCCTTGACATAGCCCGGATGTGCAAGATCACGGAAGATCTTGAACTCCGTTGCAGAAGCGCTGTAATTGTGCTCCTCATCCGTACCGCGATCCAGAACGTTCTTCATGGAGAAGGTCACGCTCTCACGCTTCGGGATGACGTTTCTTGCAAGCGCAGTTCCGAGCATCGTGTAATCCGGTGCAACCGTTTCCGTGCCTGCTTTTCTGACCTCATACATCCGGAGGGTAATTGCAAAGTTGCCGGGCTGGAATTCAGCCGGTGCTTCCGGCGTTTCGGGTGTTTCCGGTGTTTCGGGCTCCGGATCCTCCGTCAGATGCGTCGGATCAAAGGCATCTTCTGCATTGAGAATGAACTGGTAATCGAAATTACCGTACATCTTCTGGTTCACATACCACGGATGCACCGTGTAGGATGCCGATGCGGCATTGAACTCCACAGGTGTATCGCCGGTGTTGTCAAACGGGAACTCATACAGAACGATCTTTCCGGTGTTCTCCGCATTCTCGTTGAAATTGATCAGCGATGCGCTGGAGTACGATGTAGGCGGACGGTTGTCGAATACCATGACATAAATCGTACCGCGGCAGTCCGTATACTGTCTGAGTGCTGTTTCGCCAGCGGCTCCAAGGGTATTCACCGCTTCACTGGACTTGTTTCTGCCGAAGAACTCATCGTAAAAGTTCTGAACATGACGCTGAAGTGTGGCTGTCGGTGCATAATCGCCGGGGTCCATACTGCTGTGCTCCGCCGTATACGGCAGGTAGTCAACATAGCAGCGCACGCGGTTCGCAAATTTGAGGTTGCCTTCGATCGCACGCTTCATATTATCCACGCAGGCGGTCGTATTTTCAAAATTGGAACTGCGCACAAAGAACTTTGACACCGGAGTCAGCAGCTGTAAGATGCTGAACATGATCAGTGAGAACAGCGCCATGACGATGATCAGCTCGACCAGAGTAAAGCCCTTTACTCTGTGCTTCATTTTCATGATTTCTCTACTCCTCTCCTTTGACGTTCCTGCTGAGGGCATGCCTCAGCAGGTTCGCCAAAACATTTCAGTATCAGATCATTCCGGTGTTTCGCCCGGGTCTTCCGGTGTTTCGCCTGGTTCTTCCGGTGTCAGCAGCGGCGGGTTGATTTCATTTGCGGTGTATCCGTCATCGCCGATCTTGCTGCGGCAAACGCGGATTGCAGTCTGTCTTACCGTAGGATCTTCCGAAAGTGCCTTATGCAGATCCAGCGCAACTGCACACTGCTGGTAATACGATTCCGTCGAGCCGCGCTTGACATACATGTACACCTGCTCCGGATGAACCTCGACAAGCTTTTCATTGGAAGCGTTATAGAAGGTCACGACAATATCGTATGTATCCTTGTTGGAAACCTGATTCTCAGTCGGATGCGATGCAAGGTTCTCGATATTGAAGTGAATCCATTTTGTCATGCTGGAATCACCTTCAGCGTCGAATTTGACGTATTCCTTTGCTGCATCGTCATTGGCCAGCGTTATGACAGTATCGTCAGCGACAACTTCATCTTCACCGAGTTCATTGCTTTGTACCAGGTGACCGTTTGCTGTAATCACGATCTTGCGGGCAGTCTTGATAATCGCATCCGCTTTTGCCTGTGCATCCCTTTCCTGTGCAACAGTCAGACCGTCTGCTTGCGTGTACGGCAGCAGCATCACATGCATGCTGAACGCAAGACCGGGATATTCAGCTGTTTCCTCCTCGCGGTAACGGAATGTCATAAAGCGGAAGTTCACTTCCTCCACATAGTTGACCGCCGCATCAGAGCTTGCATGCGTGTAAATACCGGAATACTCATTGAACTGCAATTCTGACGTATCATCGTCTTCGAACATCCGGTTAAAGCTGCCGACCGTGGTGTCATTGTCGCCGTAGCTGACAGTCAGATGGCCTGTGGTGTTGAGGTTCGCGCCGTTCGTCATCTTATTGTCAGCGAATTTCGCCTGGAACGCCATGCGTTCATTCAGCTGATTGGTTGCTGTCATGGTGTTGTTCACGACCGACATAATTTCAGCGAGCAGCAGCGCAAGCAGCGCATATACGCCCATTGAAATGACGATCTCGAACAGGGTCATGCCTTTCACTTTCTTCATGATGCATTCCCCCCTTAGTTATAGCCTTGGACGTCGGGAGTGAAGTACGGATTCTTGTTGTTGCCAAGTGCCTGGCTGTTTCCGCCGCTCTGACTCGGAGTAATCTCTGTCGGCGGGGTTTCAATACGGTCACCGATACCGCCGATATACGCGCAGAGTGCGTTCTGGTCGTTGGTCGTGTCCATATTGGCAATCATCACAGAACCGATCGCCCAGACGTAGCTCTTACCGAACGATGTCATAGAGTCGCTGTACTCACGGTAGGTCACGCTCTGATCGCCCTTGTAGTTGAACGTACCGACGCTGATGGTGGTCAGCGGCATGACGAAGTCACAGTTGAAGATCGCTGCATTACAGCCGCTGCAATCGAAGTTCGCGCCTGCATCGCCGAACACAGTGAAGTTCGGAACGAGCTCATACGCGTACTTGATATCCAGCAGGTTTGCCGGCCATGCATCAAGCTCGGCCTTGCTTGCCGGGAAGGTCGGGTTCTGGACAACGGACAGCGTATTGCTGTTGTACTGTGCATATGCACCGGTTGTCATGAACATCGGGTTTGCCTTGCCCATGCTGCAGTCGCCCTTCAGCATCACCTGAACCTGGGAACTGTTGACTGCCTTGAATGCATCTTCTTCCTCGCAGTATGCTGCCGGATCAGAATAGTCGCCTTCGAGGTAGTATGCGGTGTTGTTCACGATAAAGTAGAATGGCTTACCGTCAACCTGACATCTTCCCTTCATACCGATCTTGAGCGGCAGGGAAGTTGCATTGCTCGGATCAATAAAGAATCCGCTGAAGTTATCGTTGTTGTACTTGGCATCTGTGAGGTCGATCTCACAGCTTTCGGTAATGACGTAGAGGTTGCTGATGGTCGGAGCCGTATCTGTACCCTCGGTATTATGCGACACGAGCTTAACACTCGTCTTGAAACCTGCTGCCGCCTCCAGACCGGTCACAAAGGTGTCGTAGTCAGCCGGTCTTGAAACACCGTTTGCAACGATCCGTCCGACTGCATCAGCCGGCTTGTAGTACGGATGCTGCGGAATGATCCACATATCCTTGAGCGGATTCGTGAACGGAACGTACTTAATGCCGCCCGTGGTATCAATCGCTGCAACATCCCAGCCGTGACCGGCCGCGATGCTCTCGCGGATCAGGTTATCTCCGCTCGACGGGTCAATATATGCGCGTGCTGCTGCATCAGAGTCCTGCGTCAGATCCCAGCGGTAGTAAACCTCAAAGATCTCATCAATGCGGTAACCGAACGGCATCAGAGAGTAGTCATAATCTGCACTCGGAATGCTGGCCAGATAGCCGTCGCCGTACACCTCAGGATTGCGGTTGTTACGGCCGGTCGCACCCTGCTGAATTCCGCGGCCGACAGTGCCTTCGCCGGTCACTCTGCCAGCGGAAATCACGCGGCCGTTGACAGTAACATTGCTGCTCAGAACCAGCTCGCTCTTCGGGTTGGACATGACAACGTCACCGTCAACAATGAATTCACCGTTGCCGCCGCCGAGCGTCAGCTTCTTGTTGTTGCAGAAGATATTGCCGCCGATTGAGTTGCCGTAGCCTGCATAAATCTCTTTATTCAGCTGAGTTGCAACAAATTCCGCGAGGAAGGACGGACCCGTCGTTTCAATCCAGGTGGACTCCGCATCCGGGTTGTACAAGATCGCATCGCCCTGTTCAACGACCAGCGAGTTGCCCTTGTTCGGGATATACACGCTACCGCAGTACAGGTTAATCGGTCTGTTGGTTGTTTCGGCAGCTTCGCCGTCATAGGCATCTCGTTTGCCAATATCGATGTAGCCGCTGTTGCCCTCAGTTCTCAGGACGCCGTCCACATAAACATAGTTGGAGTTCTGGTGGAGTGCAGTGCCGTTGAAGCCGTTCACCTTGGAAATAAAGCTGTAACCTGAATTCTCAATTGCAAGGTTGCCGTAGAAAATTGCACCTTCACGCGCAGACTGGAAATCAGTTCTTGCCTTGACCTTGCTGAGAATGTTGTTGACATAGATCGTGTTGCCGACAGAGCGTGCTCTGTTGTTCACGATCGTGATATTATAGCCAGCCGGCGCATCGTTGTAATTGCCCCAGCCGCGCGGCAGAGTATCGAGGTTTGCGTAGATCGGGCCGAGGTTGACCATGTTGTTCGCGTAACCCTTGTTGCCGAACATCAGGGTCGAAGGAGAAGAAGCCAGCGGGATATTGTGGACCACAGTACCCGGCGTTGTCGGAATCGTGCGGTCCCAGACTTGCCAGTCTGCGGCGTTTGTAGCGCGATCCGGCAGTTCCTCTGCGGGAAGCTGGAAGTTCTCGTAGAGATACTGGCTGAGCGTTGCCTCGGTTTCATTGCGGCCGTGGCCGACTCTTGCGGTTGCAGTGATCTTCCACATTGCACGGCTGTGCAGCGCAGATGTTGCTTCGTCCCACTTTGCATCCGGATGCAGTCTTTCAATGGTACACTCGACCACAGGCTGATCGTTGGAATACTGAATGCGGGAGCCGTCGAATTCAAGGTTGATGAAATGTCTGTCTGTATCGCCCTCGGTGACATTGTTCACAACCCACTCGTGGAAGTCTGCACGGTTGTAAGCACTGTATGTAATTGCGTCAATCGCATTCTGCGCAGCATACTGTGCCTGTGACTCAAAGTAATTGTAGTACGATCTGCGGTTTGCAGCCGATGTCAGCGTAAGCGTTGTCATCAGCAACACGACCATCACCATCATTACCGTGATAACGGTGAACAGGATCGTACCCTTCGCCTTTCCTTTCCCCATAATTCGTTTCATAATGAAACCACCTTTCTCAACTGCGGATAGCCTTCTTAAAGTTCCCTCTAAGAAGGCCGCCGCCATGACCCGGGTTATTCAGCAACCTTCTGTCTCCACTCGTTGCCGTCCCAGATCGTTTCGTCGTAATCAGGACCCACATCCGGCTTTTTCGGCTCCTGGATATACAGCGCCTTATAGGTAATGGTGACTTCGGAATAGCCTCTCTTCACCTTTTCCTGGGCGTTGGGGTTCTGCTGCTGCTGCTGGTTGTTGTTGTCATCTTCGTCCTCGTCGTCCTGGGCGTCCTGATTCTTTTCATCGTCGCCCTTCTTGGTACCGTCGTTGAAGGCAGCGTCCTTCACCTTGATACCGGTAATCAGCATGGTATCGTCTTTTTCCTTTGCCACGGAATTGACCTTGTTCAGGAATTCCATCAGATCCTGATACTTGATCAGAACGGTAAAGGTCTGCTCGCCGCCGCTGATGGTCTGAGACTTTCTGGCTGCCAGAATATTAGCCTCCTTCAGCTTTTCGGCTGCTTCCTTTGCAAGCGAACCGTCCAGATCAGCCGCTTCATACAGCGGATAGGTCACGATGTTCGGTGTGTAGTAGAAGTAACTGATCGAAGTGGTGCTCTCGTCCTTCACCGAAGTGGTGTCCTTGGCACTTGCCTTGTTCTTAATGAACTCCTCATTGTTCATCAGGGACTGAATGAACTCATCCATTTCAACAGAGGTCATCTCAGGAGTGAAATGCTCAGACATTTTCAGGCCCTTCTGATAGGTCTGGTTGACAGTGTCCTGTCTTTCCGGGATTTCCTTGAACTTGGTCAGCTGAACCTGCCATTCTTTTTCGAGCTTCTCGCAAAGCTCCTTGTTCTGGGTCATTCTCTCATACTTCGGCTTGATGAAGACGAAAATGCCCACGCCGAAAATCACGATGACAATCGCAATAATCAGGATAATTCTCTCACGATAGCTTAATTTCATTACTGTTCTCCCTCCTGTGCGCCAATATCCTTCATGGTAAAGCTGTCGCCCTTCATCATAATATTCAGCGTCAGCTTGACTCTTTCCTTGTCGTCCACTTTACCGTTCTTGTTATCGGCCTGGTTGGGAGCTGCCTGAACTTCCTGCTCTTCGTCGTCCTCTCCCTGCTGCTGAGCCTGCTGCTGCTGTGCGCCGAGCTTCTGAACTTTTTCAATGCTGTACCCGACGTACGGAACATCGTAGACATCCGGCAGTGCGCGCAGCTTGTTGGTCAGCTTGGTCGGAATCGTCGGCATCGGAGTGTCCTTTTCCTTCAGGTGGAACACTTCGATGGCGTAATAGCCGTTGGAGTATTCCAGCTTATTGAAGGTGATGGCCTCCTTCTTTGCATCCTCATCCTCCAGCTCAAGCACTTCAGCAATCGTATCCACGATGGTGTTGTGGAGTTCTGCGAACTGCTCCTTGCTCGGCTTCGGCTGGGAAACATAGGAGTAATATGCATCCGTTGCACCGTTGGTATAGGTCTTAGTCGTTGTGATCTTGGCAGCAAGCATCTTCAGCTGCTCATTGAGCTGCTCGCACAGCGGCGAAGCCTGCTTATCTCTGATGGTTTCGATCTTCTTCTCATAGCTTCTGTTGCGCATCGTCAGATAGAACCAGCCGCCGAAGCAGATGCCTGCGGAAAGCAGTGCGCAGAGGCCGAGGATCAGCAGATAGGAGCTGTCGGAGCGGATCTTGTTGTTGTTGACCGTATCGGTTTCCAGCAGGTTGATGCGCTCGGTATCCTTGTTGCGCTTGAACATCGCGCCGATTGCGTTGGCGTAGGAGGAGAACTCCAGGTTCTCGTAGCCGTGAATCTGCGGCGGAACATTGATGATGCTGGTGCGGATGCCCATTTTCTCCAGCTCATTGGTGAGTCGGACATACTCGCGGGTATCGCCGTAGAAGACCACGTTCTCGATCGGATCGCTTCCGGTCTTGGACTTCTGGAACTGCAGCATACGGAAGATGTTCTCGTTGACTGCCTCGAACACGTAATCTTCGGAATCGTCATAGTCTTCCGCGGAGATCGAAGCGAAACGGGAGAACGACAGCTGGCTGTTCTCATACAGGTTCAGCGAAATGAAGTTGTTGTCGATCTGGACAGCAAGCAGCGGCATCTTCGCCTTTGTCTTGGTATCTGCAAGCAGAACCTTGGTGATGCAGTTGCAGCCGATCATAACGCTGCGCAGGCTGATCTGGAGCATGTTGAACACGCGCTTGTAGCAGTCAACAACCTCATACGGACAAGCCGTTGCGAGCACCTTGACAGCGCCGCTGGTCTGATCGGAATCACCGACCACGATGTAGGAAACGGAGTAGGACTCGTCGATGCCGAGCGCCGCAGCCATTTCCGCACGGACCATCTTCATGAAGTCCTGCTGCTTTTCCGCTCTCTGGATATGCAGTTCCTTGAAGATCGTCATGTTCGAGGAAATGCTGACGATTGCCTCTTTGTCGGGCATCTTCTTTTCGCGGAGCGCCTGGTTAATCATGGTAGCCAGTCTTGCGACATCGCGGACATGACCGTTCACGATAATCTCCGGCTCAAGGTTCAGGGTCGTAGCGGAGCTGATACGGATTTTGCCGTTGCTCTCGGAGCCCTTAATGATCCTGATAATTCGATCAGTAATGTCAAAAGAAAGCATTGAATATATCCACCTCTCTGAATTTTAGTTGACGCGGTATCTTTTTCTGCTGCGGCAGGTTCTGCCGCAGCAAGGATCGCCGGTTTTCGGATTAGCCGATCTGGCCGATAGAATCGTACAGTGCCGGGAAGAACGCAGCACACACAAGACCGATCACAATACCCATGACAATGAGCATGACCGGCTCGAGCAGTGAGCACAGACGCTTCACAGCGGAATCCGATTCTTCATCGTAATAATCAGCGGTCTTCGCAAGAATTTCATCCAGCGCACCGGATTCCTCACCGACGAAGATAATGGAGCAGAACATGGAGTCGAAAATGTCGGCTCTCTGAATCGAGGAGCTGAGCGTTTCACCGCTCTTGACCTCGTCAATGATATCGCGGAACTTCATCGAGATGTAGGTGTTGTTCAGGGTATCCGCGGAACGCTTCAGGCACTCGACCATCGGCAGACCGGAAGAATACAGCGATGCCATTGTCTGCGCAAAGCGGGCTGTGTAAATCTTCACAACCAGCTTGCCGAAGGCAGGTCCCTTGATTATGAACCTATCCCATTTCATTCGGACATCCGGCAGCTTCATCGCGTACACAATCGCAAAAATCAGCGCCGCAAGTCCGAGCACCAGAATCAGCCAGTGTGCAACCATGAATTCACCGATCTTCATCATGGCTCTGGACAGTGCAGGCATCTGGGTCGGATCAGTGTACAGGTCACGGAAGGCCGGCATGATGAACACGAAAACGCCGATGACGACTGCAACTGTCAGAATAGCCAGGATCGCCGGATAGACCATTGCGCTCTTGATCGTATTGGAGATCTTGTTCTGGTTTGCATAGTAGTCGCTGAGTCGCTGCATGATGATATCCAGCTGACCGGACGCTTCACCGGCGCCGACCATGGACGTCAGCAGCGTGGGGAATACGCTACCGTGTACTTCCAGTGCATCGGAGAAGGATTCACCTTTCTGCACGTTCTCATACACATCGCGCCAAACATTTCGAGCAGCTTCGCTCTCCTGCTCTTTGCAGAGAATATCCAGCGCCTTGACCAGTGTCAGACCGGAAGTCAGCATTGCTGCCATCTGACGGGTCGCGAAAGCCAGATCCTTGGTACGAAACTTTTTAACAGTCTTCGTATTGGACTGACGTTCCTTGTAATCGGTGACGTACATTCCCTTTTCTCTGATTTTTGCCAGAAATTCCTGCTCATCCTCTGCCGTCATGACACCCTTTCGGATGTTGCCGGCCGCATCCTTTGCCGTATAAGCAAAACTCATTGGCATAAAACCACCTCCTGCAAGCCTGTATTTGGGTTTCGGAGCACCGGGGAGCGACCCGGAAATCTCCTTGTATTTTATCCGTGTGCAACCCGTGCACCCAGAACAGACTTCACTGCTTCACGCAGCGGGCAAACCGGATCGCTCCGGCGCACCGTTTCTGCAAATGGGCATAGCAATAGCCACACATAGATCCATAGGGATATTATACCACAGATAATTGATGATTGCAACTATCTATGCGTCCAAAATTTCGCGTTTTTTTTTAGGCGTTTCGCCTAAAACGCGCACGGTTCCTTCATTGATTGCTTGATGATGATTCTTCCCGGAATCACATGTCTTGCGGCAGGCTTCTGCGGATCCTCCAGACGCGCCAGAAGCAGCGTCACCGCCGTATGCGCCATCTCCGTCAGATCGACCTCGACGGTCGTGATGGCCGGGACGCACATATCCGAAACCGTGTAGTTGTCATAGCCCGTCACGGAGATGTCCTCCGGCACGCGCAGACCTTTCCGCTGAAGATCCCCGATCACGCGGAAAGCCGTTTCGTCGCAGTTGCAGACGAACGCCGTCGGCATCTCCTTCGGGAAATCGAATTCGTTGAGGCTTCTGCCGTCCGGGAGCCGGTCCTCAAGCGTCCATTCCTTCCGGTACGGGAGCCCGCGCTCCATCAGGCATTTGACATAGCCGAGGAAGCGGTCATGAATGCTGCTCGTCGCCGTCACCGTGCCGATGAAGCCGATGTCCTTATGACCGAGCGCCGCCAGCTGATCGGTGATCAGGTAGCTGTCGTAGAAATTATCGGAAATCACGGCGTCGATTTCGCTGTGCTTGTCGTAGAAATCCAGAAACAGCATCGGGATATGGAGCGAAGCCAGCAGCTCCAGATAATCGGAGGCCAGCTGCCCGACGATAATCAGTCCGCGCACCTGCCGTTCGGAGGCTACGCGTGGCAGAATGCCGTCCTTTTCATCGGCAGCGGAAATGCTCTCGTAGATCGAGTACAGATTGCAGCGCGTCAGTTCCTTGGAAACGCCTGCGGTCAGATACCAGTAGAAGGTGCCGCGCACCCCGGCAAAGCGCTCGCTGGTCAGGATGCCGATGTTTCCGCCCTCGGTTTCAATCTCCGGCGCAGCCTTGCGCGGCGTTCTCGGGGCAGAGGGTCTGTACCCGAGCTCCGAGGCGCGGTCGCGGATCCGTTTTTTCATTTCCTCGCTGACGCCGCCGCGGTCATTGAGCGCATTGGAAACGGTCACGACACTGACGCCGAGTTCCTTCGCAATATCCGACATCCGGACTCCGTTCTTCATGCGTGCCGCCCTCCGTTTCTTTCTGTGAACGCCTCATGCAATATATATAAATAGTATACACTGCGCAGACATATTTTTTCTTTATTATATCACATTTCTTTTGATTTGTAAATACCTGTCGAAAAAAAACATATAGTATACTAGATAAAATAACATAAGCGGAACCCAGCTCTCAGTATCCTTTCTGTATTGAAAAACACTGTTATTTATCTGAAATTACCGTTATTATTCCCCGTTTTCTGCGATATTGCACCGCAAAATCCGCACTGTTGTGCAAAATGCTCGGAATCGGCACGGTTTTTTTATGAACATTCGTCTTTTTTCCACTTGCGATTTTACAGAAAACGTTGTATGATAAATATATGAATGTGAAACGGGGAAGAATCCTGCAAAAAGCAGCATTTTTACCGGAATCCGAACGAATCATCCGATGAAAGAGGTACAAATCATGACCAGAAAGCTGCTTGCCGCAATTCTCGCGGCTGCCGCTGCAATGACCGTCTGTACGGCCTGCGGCGCGAAAGACAAAAAGGGCGGGAACGCGGACGGTACATCCTCTGCCGCAGACGCTGCCTCCGGCGACGCTGCCGGAGATGCATCCCGGAACGGCTCCGCAGAGAACAACGCCGCGGAAACGGAGGAGCCGACCGTCGCAAAATCCGGCGATGCCATCCTGATCATCACGGACGGCCAGTGGTATGCAAAATATTTCGGCACGGCGGAGGATCTGCTCTCCTACGGTGCAGGCGCCGTACAGATCACCGGAAACGGCGATTACACCGTCAGCGTCAATGCGGGCTCCGCAGGCACACAGAAGGAAATCACCGGCGACCCGAACGGCTCGTATCAGTGCAGCGGGCTCGGCTTTGCGGCAGTCAAGGTCATGGACGGCACCAAGCTGTTCCCGGAAATGAGCATCGAAATCCGCGAGATCCGCGTGGACGGCAATCCCGTTCAACTGTCCGCGAAGAACTATACCTCCTCGGACGACAACACCGAAATGCGTGCCAATATCTATAATGAATACGTCAGCCGCTTCCCGGACGACGCCCACAATGCGGACGGCAAGCTGACCGGTGAATTCGGTGAATACTCCTCCCAGATCGTCGATCCTGCTGCGTTCAGCAAGTGGCAGAAGGTTGAGGTTGATTTCACCGTTTCCGGCATCGGCGCACAGGAGTAACCGCTTCGCCGCCGGATTTTCCGTACCGAAAACCGAACCCGGCTCCGGCCGGTTATCCCCTTTGAAATGACACAGCCAGAAACAAATGAGGCGCTGAACTTTTGCGGTTCAGCGCCTCATTTTGTCGATTAAGCGGTATCTCCGATGGATTGATAATGGGGCGCTGCCCCATACCCCGCCAAAGGGATAAATCCCTTTGGAATCCCGCAACAATAAAATCAATGCAAATACATTATTTTCACCATAATGGGATGCTTAAGGGACATTGTCCCTTAAGCAGGGGCTTGGGGACGGAGTCCCCGATTCTGATCCGCCGGAGGCACTTTTTACAGAAATCCGGTTTATTACGCCATCCAGAGCCCGTGCAGATTGCACCATGCATATGCCGCAACGATTTCGTCATCCTCCGCGGCAAAAAACTGCGCGACAGGCTCCTCGCCCGGCTTCAGCTCCTTGCGCTCCTCGCCGTTCTTTGTTTCAAGCAGAATCCAGCCGATATAATGATTGTCGAGCATCGGGTGCAGCACCTCGCCGACGGTGACGGTCACGGTCTGTCCCTCGCGGGAAACGACCGGAACATGCTTTTCCTTTGCGGCATCCACGGTGTTCGGGATGATTTCCTCATAGCCCGGACATGCCTCGGTGACGATCTCGCCGGTTTCCTTGTTCTGATAGAACTTCATAGTATTTACGCTCCTTTGCATTATATTATCAGAGCTGCTTGCCCTGATTTGAACCGTTTGTGCGCAGCATTTTCCGCCACGCGCGCAGAATTCTCGCCTCATCGGCAGGCGGATAATAAAAATGGGAGGACGCCCGCAGGACATGCAGCCGGACAGCCGGATCTGCATGAAGCAGCGGCAGCGTCCGCAGGGAAACAAGCTCATCCTTTGCGGACTGGAACACCGTGCAGGGAACCGTCACACGGGGCAGGATGCCGCGGACGCGCCGCATCTCGCAGAACAGCTCCTGATAGCGCGGCAGCCAGCACAGATACGGCAAAATCCGCCGGTCCGGCCGGATGCTGAACGACTCCCGCATGGCAAACGCGCGCGGCTCCTGCGGCTCTGGCTTCAAGCCTGCACCGATCATCGCCCCCCAGAATGCGCCGTATGCGGTCAGATGCGCATACAGCGGCACACCGAGCAGCAGCATCGAGCGGATCTGCTGCGGATGCTCTGCGGCAAGCTTCAGCGCAAACAGCGTTCCCATAGAGTGCGCCGCGATGATGATATGCGGGTATTTGGCGGAAAGATGTGCAAACTGTGCCTGAACCTGCCTGCGCCACGACTGCATATCGGTTTCCGCGAGCGAGGCCGTACTGCCGCCGTGCCCCTCCAGCAAAATGCCGGAAACGGCATATTCCTGCGGGATGTCATCGAGCAGAAAGCGGAAATACTGCGGCGCGCTCAGGATGCCGTGCAGCAGCAGCACTGCGGTATCGGCGTGCTCCGGTTCCCGGAAAATGTGGTGATAGCGTCCGTTCATCGGAAGAATTCAACCTTGCCGCACTGCTTGCAGTGGAAAATGCGGACATTTGCGCCGTCCACGATTTTTTGCAGCTGCTTCAGCAGAATATTGCTCGGGTACCAGTCCTCCACGCGAACGCGCTTCATCGGAACATTGCAGTGAATGCAAATCGGTTCTTTGGTTACGGGATTGATCATTCTGGTTCCTCATTTCGTCAAAAACGGTACCGGCCGTGCCGGCTGACCTGATTTATATTATATCATATTATACGGCAAAAAGCAAGCTGAGAGGAGCAGACTTTATGCAGCAGCTGACTGACCGGAGAACTTTAGATCAACGGAGGCGGGCGCTGCCCGCTTATATCATATTATACGGCTAAAAGCAAGCTGAGAGGAGCAGACTTTATGCAGCAGCTGGCTAACCGGAGAGCTTTAGATCAATGGAGGCGGGCACTGCCCGCGAGCTTTAGACCAACGGAGGCGGGCGCTGCCCGCCCGCACATTTTGTTCCGTTTTGCGGACGCGCAGGCGATTTTTTCGTGAAAACTGATAAATTTTCACGAATCTGCAAAAAGGGCTTGATTTTTTTCGCAATATCTGTTACAATGTATCTTGTTGACAAGTCTGTAAAGGAGGTGCCAGCTATGGCGAAATGCGAAATCTGCGGCAAGGGCGTTACTTTTGGTATTAAGGTTTCTCACTCTCACCGTCGTACCAACCGTACATGGAAGCCCAATGTCCAGCGCGTCAAAGCAATCGTGAAGGGTTCTCCCTGCCACATCTATGTTTGCTCCAGATGCCTGCGCTCCGGCAAGGTAGAGCGTGCAAACGGCTAAGTCTTATGAAACAGCAACGGAGTATCCGCGCATTGCAGGCGGATACTCCGTTTGTTTTTTCTACGCTGCATTTTCTCATGCCCGGACGGTTTTCGCCGGGCGTTTTTCATAATACAGAGCCCGCAATTTTTTCTGAATCCTGTGATATTTTGCGTGCTGCGGTGTCTTATATGCAGAAGGGAGGTGCAGGATGAACGATTTTGATGCGGTTTTCCGCGAATATTACGACGACGTGTTCCGCTTTCTGCGCGGACTGTCCGCGAACGAATCGCTCGCAGAGGAGCTGACGCAGGAAACGTTCTTCCGCGCCTTTCGCTCCATCGGACAGTACCGCGGAGAATCCGAGCTGCGCGTGTGGCTCTGCTCCATCGCGCGCAATCTGTACTTCACGCACTGCAAAAAGGCCAAGCGCTTCACCGGCAGTGAGCTCCCGGAGGATACCGCAGAGGACGGCGCCGGTCTGACCGAGCTGATCGAGGACAAGCAGACGGCCATGCAGATTCACCGCATCCTGCACACCATGCGGGAGCCGTACAAGGAGGTTTTCTCCCTTCGGGTTTTCGGAGAGCTTTCCTTTGCGGAGATCGGCGAGCTGTTCGACAGGAACGCGCACTGGGCATGCGTCACGTATCACCGCGCCAAAACGATGATACAGGAAATGATCGGAGGAGAAACAACATGAAACTGGAATGTGAGGTCATCCGCGACCTGCTGCCGCTTTACGCGGAAAACATGGTCAGCCCGGCATCGCGGAAGCTGACGGAGGAGCATCTGGCGGAATGTGAGCCGTGCAGACAGTATCTGAACGGACTGACTGCACCGGCGCCGGATGTGCAGTTCCGCCTGGACAGCGCACAGCAGTTCGTGCGGTTTGAAAAAAAGAAAAAGTGGCGGTTCGGGACAAAGATCGCGCTTGGCACGCTGCTGATTGTCTGCGCCGTTCTGCTTGTTATCGGCATCAAGTTCTTCAATATCGCTGCTCTGCTGATTTACAGCATTGTCAGCCCGACGGTGCAGGTGGATTCGGATCCCGCACATTATGCGCAGTATATGGGGGAACAGGCAGAGCAGGAATACCGCATCAAATGCGGCATGGACGAAAGCATCTTCCCCGCCGCACTGACAGACAGCATGGATGTGCAGGACTATAAAATGGTGTACTATAATCCGTGGGATCCGCAGTATCTCAGCTATCTGACCGTGACCTATCCGCCGGAGGCGTATGAGGCGGAGCTGAAACGGCTGGAGGCCTGTCCGCATACGGAATACAAGGGATATTACGATGTGACGGGCTTTGCAGGCGGCGAGCCCCTGGCGGTCAGTGCAGACAGCTATTTCGGCTTTGTCTACGCGATCAATACACCGGGCATGGAATATTCCGTCACCTACGCGGAAATCATCTTCTGCAACAGCCTGATGGATCTGGATTACAGGAAATACATTCCCGCAGCGTATCTGCCGGATAATTTCAATGTCCGGATGAGCGTCATGCCGTTTGTACGGGAAGGGGAATAATATCCCGGTGCATCTCACTGCGGGCAAACTGCCGCGAAACAAAGCAAACAAAAGAGCATGAGAAGCAATCAGGCTTCTGCGGCGGACTGTGCATGTCAAGTTCCGGAAATAAGGATAAAATAAGGGCGCTGACTGCTTCTGTCAGCGCCCGTTTGTTCATGTTGCGGGATATTCCGATTTGCGCTGCGGGACAAGGAACAGCAGAATCAGGATCAGCACAGCATTGACAACCGTCGTGCCGATACCCGCCTCCAGACCGAACGCACCGCCGCCCATCCAGCTTGCCGCGCCGGTCTGCTCGAAACGCAGCACGGAGGGGCCTGCGTCCAGACCGCTGACCTTCAGACCGAAAAAGCTGCCCTGCGCCCAGTTCCATACCGTATGCAGTGCCGCCGGTCCCCAGATGCTGTCTGTGCGGAGCATAAACAGCGACATCGTCACGCCGAACAGTGCAACATTCAGCACCCCGCTGACCGAAGCCCCGTCGTTTCCGATGTGTACGGCACCGAACACAAGTGCATTGAACAGCACTGCAATCCACGGCTTGTGATGCGTGCCTGCGGACATCATCATAAAGCCGCGGAACGCGAATTCTTCCGAAAAGCCCTGAATAATCCAGCCGCCTGCAATCACAAGCATCAGCGGGATATTCCGAACCGCATCCGGCGTACCGGGCTTCACGGCTCCGGCTGCTTCCGCCATGCCGACCGTTGCGGCGAACATCGCAAACCCAAGCACCATACCGAGCAGATAATCCCGCACACAATGATGCTTTGTGAGGCCCATTGTGCGCAGCGTGCGGCACTCAATCAGCCTGCTGATCAGCAGCGTCACGCCGATACTGACCATTGTCAGATACAGCTGAAACGCAAAGAATTCCGGCGTCGCCGTCACATCCTGAACCAGATGCCCGGTCACCTGTGTCACCATGACAAAGGGCAGCAGCACGATCAATGTGCCGAGATGCGTGCCGCCCCAGTAGGCGGCTGCGAGCAGCAGCAGGAGCAGGATGTTTTCCGGCACGCGCTGATCCCGCAGACTGCGGATCCGTTCAAACTGCGGCTGTGTTTGCTTTAATTTCCAGTCTATCATGATTCTGTTCCTCATTCTGTGTCCGGAATCAGACCGTCTGCATGCGCAGCTTTCCGCAGACGGTTACGCCGCTGCCGAGTCCGCTGCGGCAGGAAACGTCGTTATTTTGCGCTGCGGGACGAGGAACAGCAGAATCACACCGACAACAATCAGAATAATCGTTGTCCCGAGGCCGCCCTCCAGACCGAAGCTGCCGCCGTTCATCCACGCTGCGCTGTCGGTCTGCTCAAAATGCAGCACGGACTGTCCGACATCCAAACCGCTGACCTTGAGGCCGAAAAAGCTGCCCTGCGCCCAGTTCCAGACTGTATGCAGTGCGGCAGGTCCCCAGATGCTGTCCGTGCGGAGCATATACAGCGACATGACAACGCCGAACAGCGCGACATTCAGCACACCGGTCACGGTTGCGCCGCTGTTGCCGATGTGTGCCGCACCGAACATAATCGCGCTGAAAATCACCGCGATCCATGGCTTTTTATAGGTGCCTGCGGACATCATCATGAAGCCGCGGAATGCAAATTCCTCGGAAAAGCCCTGAATCATCCAGCCTGTGAACATCATGATCATCATCGGGATGCTGCGCACCGCATCGGACGCATCGCTGACGCGCACGGCACCGGCCGCATAATTGATGCCAATGACGGCGGAGAACATGGCCAGACCCAGCACGGCGCCGATCAGGTAATCCGGAAGGCAGAGATGCTTCGTCACACCCATTGTGCGGAGGGTGCGGCGCTCGATCAGCTTGCAGATCAGAATGTTGATGATGATGCTGACCACGGTCAGATACAGCATAATCCACATCTTATCGGGACTGTCCAGATCAATCGGCTGCCCTTTCACCGTGTTGACGACCATAGCGGGCAGCAGCACGATCACCGAGCCGAACTGCGTGGCGAGCCAGTAGGCAAGCGCCAGCAGAAACAGGATAAAAATATTCTTCGGGACGCGCTGCTTCGGCAGGCTGCGGATCCGCTCAAACTGCGGTTGTGTTTCATGTAATTTCCAGTCATTCATAATTCTGTTTTCCTTTCTGTTTCCGTGTTGTTCTGATACAGGAGCATCTGCATTTCATGCCGCAGCGGCGCGGTCACCGAGATCTGTTCTCCGGTGATCGGATCCGGGAAGCACATCTGCCCGCAGTGCAGCGCATGGGTTTGCAGCAGCGAGCAGTCGCCGCCGTACAGCGCATCCCCGAGCAGCGGGAAGCCGATATGCGCCATGTGTACGCGGATCTGATGCGTGCGCCCGGTTTCCGGAATCAGCTCCAGCAGCGTGCAGAGCGGCGTCTGCCGGATCACGCGGTAATGCGTGACGGCGGGCTTGCCGTCTGCGCGGACACAGCGCGTAATCACCGATTCGCGTTCCCGCGCAATCGGCGCATTCACCGTGCCGGAGCCGGTCAGTCCGGGGCGGACAAGCGCATAATAGCGCTTCTGCACCTGACCGCGCAGCCGGTGCGCAGCGTAGACGGTGCGTGCAATCAGGCAGAGCCCGGAGGTATTGCGGTCGAGGCGGTTCACCAGATGAAATCCGCTGCCGGGATACGCCGCGGCATACCAGTTTGCAAGCGTATCCGTCCGGTGCAGCATCGACGGATGTGCCGGAATTCCGACGGGCTTATCGCAGACCAGCACATGCGCGGATTCGTACACCGCAGACACTTGCAATTCATGGTTCGGCGTGTGATCGCAATGCTCCGGCAGATGCAGTTCAATCAGATCTCCGTCCGAAACAGGATCGACCGTGCGCAGATGCTGTCCGTTCCGCGTGATGCCGTCCGGCACAGCCTTGAGCCGTTTCAGCATTCCGGCGGAAATGCCCGCACGCTGCCGCAGATAGGTTCCCAGCGGCATTTCTCCGCTGCAATCCACGCGGATCTGCAATCTGCTCATACGGCGCCTCCTCCGTTTCAGTATCCGGTATATTGTAGCATATGTTTATCTTTTTGTCAAGTGTGCGGAACAGGGCAGCGCCGGATTGTCGGAAACAAGGTATCTCCGATGGATTGATAATGGGGCTCTGCCCCATACCCCGCCAAAGGGATCAATCCCTTTGGAATCCCACGACACAGGATAATGCAGAAAATGCATCACTTTCGCCATAATGAGATTCTTATTTCCCGGCAGCATGAAGCGCCGGCTGTTTTCAGCCGGCGCTTTGATTGTTCTTTCACGGGTTCACAGTTCAGCTTCATATCAGCTTTTCCCAGGGAACATTCTGCTGGGAAACGACGTTTCTGGTGTAGTAGAGCAGAATCAGCTGGGCATCCTCCACGCTGATCTGACCGTTCAGGTCGGCATCCGCACGTTTGGTCTGTGTATCGTCAAAGCCTGTCCCCTGCCCGGACACCTTTCTGGTATATGCTTTCAGCACAATCTGCGCATCCTCAACGGAAACCTGTCCGCTGCCGTCCACATCCCCGCGCAGTCCGGATACGGCGGCGGATGATTCTGTATACCGCGTATAGAAATAGATCTTATTGTTTTGCAGCTCGGTGAAGCTGATGGTTCTGCCCCATTTCACCCTGCCGATCCGGTCACTTCCTACAACATTGGCCTCCGCGACTTCAACGGAATCCGAAAGCCGCCGCAGCACGATGACGGAGTGCTGATTGCTGCCCGCGTAATAGCGCAATACGTCACCGGCGCGTGCATCACGGACATTGGCAAATTCCTTCACGCTTCCGGATGTCCCGAACGCCGCGTCACTGAGAATCGCAGCAAATGCAGCACAGCCGGCAGTGCGCTGTCTGGCAGCCTCCCATGTATACGGGTTCGATTGCAGGCTGTACGGCGTATTGTTGTCAAACTGCCTGCCGTCCGGATATTGGGATTTCATTGCAAGCAGCTTCTGATACACAGCCTGCTCCTCACTCACGGTGACCGCAGCAGCAGAAAGACTGTTCTGCCGTTCCGGCGCAGAAAAGGCCGAAAGCGTCATGACCGCACAGAGCAGCACAGCCAGATATTTTGCGATCTGTTTCATGTTATCACATCTCCTTTTGTTCAGAAACAGGATCCGTCATAACTATTATACATAATCGCACTGCATTTGTCAATGCATTCGCAACATCTTACATAAATTCCCGCCTAAGCACTGCCCTGATCCAGCGGCCTGCCTCCTCCGGCGTCGTTCCGAGGGAAAATGCAAACTCCTCCTCCAGCATTCTGACAGCGTCCCTGCGGGCATTGTCATCCGCAGCGTTGAGATGCCGTCCCGATTTGAGCAGAAGTGCCCGCTGCCGCAGAATGCACCGGATCATGCGCAGAAGCTCGGCGGCTTCGCCGCCTGCCAGAACCTGCCGGAATTCGGCCGCGCGCAGCTTGCGGTCCTCCGTCCAGAGCGGAATGTCATCCTGCCCGGATGCTTCCAGCATTTGCTCGATCTCTGCTTTTGTACGCAGCGGCTGCATTTTTCCGCACAGGGTTTCATTGTCCAGCGGAACGGAAACCTCCATGCAGGCATTGCGCACGGGCTTTAAAACGTAGCAAAGCCGCATCATCGGCTCCGCGCCCGGATAAGGCACCTCCTCAAACCGGTCAATCAGGCAGATCCCGGCACCGCCGTAGCGGATATATGTCCCGGCTTCGTATTTCTGAGTCATGATGCGAGCCTCCTTCCTCTGCATCGGCGGACGTTCCATAATAACGCTACTATTATTATAGCATAGATTCCGGATCGGCTCAAGGGACATTTTTACCAAAATTTGCTTATTTTTAAGGAAAATCGCAAGGATTGACACTTCTTTTGCAATTCCCCCATTGCAAAATGCGACAAATTATGATACAATAATTTATAGTATGGCTACAGGGGAGGAAATCGAATGAAAGCTGTGTTATTATACCTGCGGGAATTCAACGTACTGTCCGTTGTTGTGCGGATGCTGCTCGCGGTTCTTGCAGGCGGCGTTGTCGGCTACGGACGTGCGCGCATGCAGCGGAATGCCGGACTGCGAACCTATATGCTGGTCAGCCTCGGCGCTGCACTGACGCTGATGATCTCCGCATATGAGCAGGAGATGCTGACAGGACAGTGGGCATGGCTTTTTTCAGTTGCTGATGTCAAATTCGACGGCACGCGATACGCCGCGCAGGTCATCAGCGGCATCGGCTTCCTTGCGGCAGGTACGATCATCGGAACGGAGCATCAGCAGGTTTCCGGCCTGACCTCTGCGATCGGACTGGTTGCCTCCGCCGCACTCGGTATCGCCGCCGGTGCGGGCTTTTATGAGTGCGTGCTGATCGGTCTGATCCTGCTCGTCATCACCATGGAATGCATGAAGCCACTGGAGGTCAGCTTCAAACGCAAGCTGCAAAACATTACGATTTTTGTGGAGTTTTATTCCATCGACGATGTCGGAACGATCTCTGATACGGTCAAGGCACACGGCGCACAGATCTTCGATATTGATATTGAACGCACAGAGCAGGAGGGTGACAAGCTTCCCTCTGCGATCATGACATTGAAGCTCTCCCGCACGCAGAGCTCGCACTCCGCAATGCTTTCTTCGGTCGCGGAGCTGGAATGTGTTGACGCTGTACGCGAGCTGATCTCGTGAAACGGCAGAAAGGAACTGGATATGCTGCATTTTTTTGACAGCCTTCGGGATATTACTCTGCTTTCCGTTCTGGTGCGGATGCTGCTCGCCGTGGTCTGCGGTGCCGGGATCGGCCTGGAGCGATCTTACAAAAACCGTCCGGCGGGTTTCCGGACGCATATTCTGGTCTGCATTGGCGCAACAGCAGCCTCCATGACCGGTATCTATCTTGCCGTCAACCGCCAGTTCCCGACCGACCTGTCCCGTCTTGGCGCGCAGGTCGTTTCCGGACTGGGTTTCATCGGCGGCGGCACGATCATCGTCACGAAGAAGAAGTCGATCAAGGGACTGACGACCGCGGCCGGACTCTGGGCCTGCGGTATCATCGGGCTGGCGCTCGGCGCAGGCTTTTATGAGGGCGGCATCCTCGCTGCGGTGACGGTGCTCCTGATTGAGATCTACGGCTCCGATCTCGGCAGCAGGATCCGGCGTCTGCCGGAATTTCACATCAGCCTGCGTTATCAGGACAAGGCCGTGCTGGACAACATGCTCCGCTTCTGCAAGGACAACCGCTTTGCGATCCGTAATTTGCAGATACGCGGCACCTATGATGAGGCACAACCGGTCTATATCGCTATGATCGACCTGCGCTCGCGGAAGTTTTCCACGCTGGACATGCTGCTGGATCACGCCCGCAAGCTGGACGGTGTGCTCTCCGTCGGGGAAGGCGAGGATTCGTAAATCAGAACAGAAAACGGGACGCCCTGCAACAGAGGGCGTCCCGTTTTTTGTCTGTTATGAAGCATCACCGGCAGATTCAGAACGCGGCAGCGTTCCCGTGATCAATCCACCGAAGAACCCCTGTTTTTGCAGTATTGCGTGCAGAGCTTGTCGGTGCAGTTGGTACAGCGGAGCGCGGCATTCGTGTTTTCCCAGAACCGCTCCGGATACATCATGATGCACAGCTCCCAGATCAGCCAGTCCGCAATCGCCATCAGAAGCAGCGTCCGGGAAAAGAACCCGCTGACCGTCAGCATCGGGGAGAACATCATCAGGTGATCCCAGTTGAAAATCCGGCAGGTTGTGCAGCATTTCGCCTTGACAATCAGCCGGAACGGGCACCAGATCAGCACGCAGATCAGATCACAGACATAGAACACAATCGTGATCATGAACAGCGCATCGTCGTTCAGGATGTTGAACACCCGCAGCAGCGAAACGACTGCCACGACGGCCGCCCAGATTGCAAACACCTTATACGCGGCCTTTGTAATCTCGATGATATGCCGCCGCAGTGCCTGATAGCTGAAATTCTCCTTGTCCGGCGGCTGAAAGCGGAATTTGAAATGCTTCTGTGAACCGAGTGCGATGACCAGCCGCTTTTTGACCGGCACCAGCTGCCAGAGCATATCCAGCATCCACGTCAGCCAGAGCAGGTGCAGCGGGGTAAATCTGCGGAAGAAATTCCAGCCCTCCAGCACCTCGGTCTGCTCCGGATCAAAGATCAGGATCAGAATGCACGCAATCAGAATCAGGCAGCGGATCACGAGCTGTCCGGTATACAGTTTTCGGGTTTTGGACGCGCCGTGCGGAGCATCTGCACGGCTGAGTGCCTTCTGCATGTATCACGCCTTCTTTTTCATTCCGGCGGCAGCTTATCCCTTCGGCTGCCTTGCATTTGCAAGCATCAGCTTGACACGGTTTTCCTGATTGACGCGGGTCGCGCCGGGGTCGTAGTCAATCGCGGTGATATTCGCGTCGGGATACGCATTTTTAATCACGCGCATCATGCCCTTTGCGACGATGTGGTTCGGCAGACAGCCGAACGGCTGTGTACAGATGATGTTTTCGGTGCCGGATTCCACCAGCGCGGCCATTTCCGCGGTGATGAGCCAGCCCTCGCCCATGCTGACGCCCTGACTGATATACTTGTCAGCGCGGTCGCGCAGATGTTCAAAGTCATGCGGCGGATCAAAGACGCCGTGCTTCTTCACGGCTTTGATCTGCTGCTTCTGCATCGCGTAGATTGCTTTGTAGCCGAGGCCGTTGTACACAACATTCTTATCCCGGAAGTGATACAGCTTGCCGTCTACGGCGGTGCTGATGGCGCAGTACATGACAAATTCCAGCAGCGACGGAATCACCGGCTCGCAGTTTTCGGAGAGCAGATAATCCTCCAGATGATTGTTTGCGAGCGGGGAATATTTGACATAAATCTCCCCGACGATGCCGACGCGGATCTTGTTTCTCGCGGTGCGCGGAATCGCGGCGAATTCGTCCAGAATGCGCTTGTACAGCCGCTTGGTATGCAGATATTCCCGTGACTGGAACGCCTTTTCCAGACGCCGCTGCCAGGTCAGCAGCAGCTTATCCGTAGCACCGCGCTGAAGCTCATAGGGGCGGCACTGGTTCGCAACAAGCATCAGCAGGTCGCCGTACAGCACCGCGTACAGGAATTTCAGGAAGATTGCGGGGGTCATCTGCCAGCCGGAGCCCGGATCCTTTTCCAGTCCGGAGAAGTTCAGGGAGATGACCGGCACCTGCGGGAACTGCTCAGCAAGCGCTTTTCTCAGCAGATGAATATAATTTGAGGCGCGGCAGCCGCCGCCGGTCTGCGTAATCAGCAGCGCGGTACGGTTCGGATCATAGCGGCCGGATTTCAGCGCCTCCATGAACTGCCCGATGACGAGCAGCGCCGGATAGCAGGTATCATTGTGGACGTTTTTGAGTCCCTCGTCCACAACGGCGCGGCTGGCCGTCCGCAGCAGCTCGCAGTTGTAGCCGTAAGGCTTCAGAATACTGATCAACAGCTGAAAATGCACCGGCAGCATATCCGGCACGAGAATGGTATGCGTTTTTTTCATTTCCGGCGTAAACCGTGCTGACATTTGAATCCTCCACTCTAAAAAATCATGCAAGTATGAAAAAGAGGGCGCGCTCAGAACCGGATCTGATACGGATACCCGATGGCTTCGGTATATTCCGGCAGAACCGTTTCCACCGGGAACGGACGCTGCTCCAGCTTGCCCTCTCTGGTGCGTACCAGCGCGCAGAGCTCCCCGATCCGGATATTCTCTTTCCGGCAGAACTCCGCAAAGCTCGTGCAGAAGGCATCGAACAGATCTCTCTGCTTGACGCGCAGCGCAACGGTTTCATGCCATTTGGCCGTCCAGAAATTCTGCTTCTGTGTGCGCTTGAGCAGGATATCGAAATGATGCTCCTCCAGCCTGCAAAAGCCGGATACCACAGCATAGTCGCCGTCCTGCTCGTATTTGCCGGATTTGGCATCCAGCCGCGCATAGCTTTTCATCACATCGACATAGGCCTGGGCAATATCCCTGCCCTGCTGAAAATAGATGCTCTGAATGTCGATCTGCTTTGCAGTGTGCGAATCCGCATCCTGCCGGAGCGTTTCAGTCAGATCTGTCCAGAGTTCCATACCGCCGCCCCCTCTCAAAACTCAATCTGATACGGAAAGCCGAAGGCCTGGATCCGTTCCTTTTTCGGCTTTTGCAACGTCACCGGGAGCGTGTGATAGCAGGTCTTGCCGTCCTTATCCAGAATCTGCGCCTGAAACGGGTGCAGGGTAATCTGTTCCTCTGCGCACATTTTTTTGAGTGCGGAGAGGAACACCTCAAAAAGCTCGTTCTCCGGGTTCAGGGAAATGACGCTCCGTTTGCCGTGCATGAAGCGCTTTTTCTTTTCCGTTTGCAGCACGGGCTGCTCAAAATCCTTTTCGCTGATCGTGAGGAAGCCGCTGATGAGCGCTCTCTGCTCGACGCGTTCATAGTTTCCGCTGCGCGCGGCGATGCGCGCCTCCTCCTCAATCATATCAACATACTTGGCGGCGATATTCCGCGCCTGATGATAGCGGCGGCTGCGGAAGTCCGTTTCCATGTCTCCGTGAATCTGCACCTCGGCCTTGAGCTGGTCGATAAATCTCATTTGTATCATCCTTTTCGTTCGCTGCTGACGTTTCTTTTGTTTTTCTTTCGGCCGCCGATCAGATGCGGCAGCGCATATATACTTTATTATAGCACATTGCAAAAAGAATTTCAATAGGAGAAGTGCGAAAAAGTCTGAACAGAAAACATAAAAAACACGAAACTGTGCCGGAATGCCGCCGCACACAAAGCAAAGGAATCGCTGCGCGGTGATGCACAACGGAAAACGCACGCGAAGCAGGCAGCCCCCTTGGGCATCCGTCAGAGATACCGCTTTACCGGGCAAAATGCATCATGAAAAGGCCGAACAGCGGCAGAACCGCAAAGCAGCACCCGAACAAAAACGTGAATCTGCGTACAGCCTTTGCGCGGATTGGTTCGTAGAGCTCGTCCAGGGAAACGGGGTCAATATAGATTTCGCGGGTTTCCCCGACTGCCGGATTGGCAAAATTGGTATAGCTGCTATCCGCAATCTGATGCTCGGCGCCCGCATACGAAAACGTATAAACCGGGGCGCGGCTTTTTCCGCTGTGCCGCAGCTCCGTGCAGACCGCCGTGACCTGCTCCGTACAGTACCGCAGCTTTCGTTTCTGCTCTGTCAGCGCGGAAGCAATCATGCCGAATCCCGCCGCGGAGAGCAGCGGCAAAACAAGCTCCGGGGCATGTGTACTGAAAAATGCGGCCGTTGCCTCCGGCTGCGTTTTCAGCAGAAGTCCGCAGACCGCCGTGATAACTCCGGCAGCAGAAAGCAGCAGCGGGAACAAAAAACTGCGTTTTCTTTCCCGGGCGCATTCTTCATGCAGGAGGATGCAGCCCAGCAGCAGAAGAAATCCGCCCGCCAGCAAGAGGCTCAGCCAGTACACATGCCGCGCCAGGGAAAGGATGAATCCGATGATCCCTGCCGTGACCGCAGCGCTGCTCAGAATGCTGAACCAGGGGAACGGTTGTTTTCCGGAATTCTGTGATTGCTCCTGCATGATGCGCACCTCCTCATGATGATGTGAATTGTTTTTATTATACGGGACAGCGGATAAAATGTCAAGCCTGCGGCGGGCGTGATTGCATTTCCCCGCTGAATCTGTTATAATAGCAGCAGGATCTGCAATATCCGCTGTAACGAATCAGCATCCTGATTCGTCTAATGAATAAAAGGAGGTGATCGCATGGGGAAAATGCAGGCCGAGTTCGACGAAATCTACCGGCTTTACGCCGCGGATGTCTACCGCTATCTGCTGCGGCTGACACAAAATGAAACGCTCGCCGAGGATCTGCTTCAGGACACAATGCTCAAGGCATTCACGTCCATTGACAGATTCCGCGGGAACTGCGCCGTCAAAACATGGCTCTGCACGATTGCGCGCAACCTCTGGTGCGATCACTGCAAAAAGGCGGAAAACCGCAATCTCCCGCTGGAATCTGCCGGGGAGGTTCCCGATGCCGTCAGCTTCGAGCAGCAGCTCGCGGATCAGTCCCGCGCACTGCAAATTCACACGCTGCTGCACCGCATGAAGGATCCCTATAAGGAGGTCTTTTCGCTGCGGGTCTTTGCGGAGCTGAGCTTCCGGGAGATCGGAAGGGTGTTCGGGAAAACAGAAAACTGGGCACGCACGACCTTTTACCGCGCCAAACAAATGCTGATCGGTATGCTGGAACAGGAGGATGCTTATGAAACAGAATGAATATACCTGCGCCGTCATCCGGGATCTGATCCCGCTGTGCGAGGAATCGCTTTGCAGCCCGGAATCCCGCACTGCCGTGGAGGCGCATATCAGACAATGCGAATCATGCAGAAAGCTCTGCGGCGCGCTGCCGCAGGATCCCTTTGCAGAGCCGGTGCCCGTTCCGGATGAGGCCAGCACATTCCGGAAGGTCGGGCAGCGCATCCGGCGGAACAAGCGTGCCGCTGTGACCCTGCTGATTCTGCTGATCCTGCTGCTGGGCGCACTGGGGTATCTGACAGCCGGGCAGATTTTGAAGGAACCGGACATTCAGAGCTTTGAAACACTTGCGCAGAGCGCGGATGTCCGCCCGCTTGTCCGCAAACTCACGGACGGCGACTATGAAGGCTTTGTCAGCAGCCTGAGCGCCGGCGTCATGGTTCCGCCGGATGTGTATCATTATTTGCAGTCATTCCGGGAAAAAGACACGGAGCTCCTGAAAAATACGTATGAAGCTGCATTCGGCGGAACAGAGGTCAGGCGGATCCGGATCGAATCAAATTACACCGTGGCTACTGCAAGTGCAGCCCCCTTTATCATGTCGGAAGTTTTGATCAGGTACCGGAACGGCTGTGAGCTGTGTCTGGAGTTTTACCGTGAGGTTGACGGTCTGTACAACTGTGCTTTTGCGTACACCGGCGGTTTTGAGGATTCGGAAACGAATGAACGGATATTAAATGCGTTTAATTATATCTGCGATCATCAGCTGCAATCCGCATGGACCATGCAAAGAGTCATGGTCAATCAGACGCCGTTCACGGATTCCAAGGAGGATCAGAGCCGGCTGGATAACCGGTGCAGCATGATCAAAAACCGGTTTGTACCGGACTGCGCGCAACAGGTCGGGGAGCGTCTGAAAGCCTTTTATCAGAAGGGCTATCTGATTACAAAATGCGACCTCTCCGAGGTGCGGTTTGACAATGACTCGCAGTTCCTGTACTATACGCTCTACGTGACGGCGTCGGACGGGCAGGGCACGGCGATGCTCTCCGCGGTCATGCCGTTCACATACGAGGGACTCCGCCCGCTGAGCACGTCGCTGAACACCGTCTGCACGGACGGCTGTACCCCGGCGCTCGCAGAGGATCTGCGGACACTGTTTTGATATTCACCGGGCGCTGATATCAGAATCAGCGCCCGTTTTTTCCGGCGTGTTCTCCGCAGACCGCCTCCCCCGTCCGCATTTATTGCGAAACCGCGCCGCTTTTTCAACATATTGCGGAAAATCCCGCCTGCCGTACGTGTGGTTCCGTGCATCATCACCGAAAATCCTGCTGCACTGCGCGGGATTTTCGGGCTTGCTTTTTTTGTATGGATATGGTATAATAAATTCGTATGGATTCCAGTATGGACTGACTACGGAACCACGAAAGGATGCGTACAGAGTATATGGAAAAACTCGGAACTATTGCAAGAGAGCGTCTTGCACTTCTGTTTGACGGCGGCACGTTCACGGAGCTGGACGGGCTTCGGCTGGAAAACGAGGAACAGGCAGCGGTTGTCTGTGCCCACGGCTATGTTGAGGGGCAGGCTGTCTGTGCATTCGCACAGGCGCCCGATGTCAACAGCGGCGTCATGGGCAAAGCAACAGCCGGAAAGATCAAGCGGCTGTATTCCCTCGCTGCAAAAACCGGTACGCCGGTCGTCGGCATCTATGATTCCAACGGCGTTTATGTGGACGGCACCGCCGATTCCCTGACCGCCTACGGCAAGCTGATCGCGGCTTCCGCAAAGCTGTCCGGCGTTGTCCCGCAGATCTCCGTGATCGCGGGCGTCTGCGCAGGCAGTGCGGCGCTGCTCGCAGCAGAGGCGGATTTCGTCCTCGCAACCGAAAGCGCAGAGCTGTATCTGACGCCGCCGTTCGGCACCGATGCCGCAAAGCCGGAAACGGCTGCAAAGGCCGGTCTTGCCGCAGCCGTCTGCAAGGATGATGCGGCTGTCATGGAACAGACCAAAATGCTGCTCCGCTATCTCCCGGCAAACAATCTGGTCGGCGCACCGATTACGGAATTTGCAGAGCCGGAGGCTGTTTGCAGCAAGGATTCGCTGTTCAGCGGCATTGCCGATGCAGGCTCTTTGCTCCCGCTGTATGAAACATACGGCGCTTCGGTCGGTACGGCACTTGCAACGGTGCGCGGACAGGCTGTCGGCATCATCTCCACCTGCCGGAGCACGGAGGCACTCACTGCGGACGATTCCGCCAAGATGGCACGCTTTGTCCGCACCTGCGATGCATTCTCCATTCCGGTGCTGACCGTTGTGGATACGGTCGGATTTGCTGCGGATACCGATGCTGCAAGAAACGGCTCGCTCCGTGCCATGACGCAGCTCTGCGGCGCGTATGCCGAGGCGACAACTGTCAAGATCGCACTGATCGCTGGCGAGGCCTGCGGCGCAGCGTTCTCCGCCATTGCGGGACGCGGTGCTGGCAGCGACTATGTCATCGCATGGAACAGCGCTGCGATTGCACCGCTCAGACCGGAGGCAGCGGTTGAGTTCCTGTGGCATGATAAGCTCAAGGGCGCAGCGGATGCAAACGCAAAGCGCAAAGAGCTCGCAAAGGAATACACCGATACCCTTGCTTCTGCGGAAAAGGCTGCACAGCTCGGCGTCATTGATGCCGTGATCGCACCGGCAGAAACCCGTCAGGCCGTTTCCGCCGCACTCGATATGCTGGAGGGCAAGCGCGTTTCCAACATGCCGAAGAAGCACAGCAACATCCCGTTTTAAGTGAAAGATCAGCGCAGGGAAAGCCCCCGTGCGCGATGCATTACATATCATTTAGGAGGATACTCTCATGGGTAAGCAGTTTCGTGTTACCGTAAATAATAAGCAGTATGATGTTGTTGTGGAGGAGCTCGGCGCAGGTGCAGCACCGACGGCGGCAGCACCCGCACCGGCAGCAGCGGCACCCGCACCGGCAGCAGCAGCGCCTGCACCGGCAGCAGCAGCTCCGGCTGCATCCGCAGCGGACGGCACCCCGGTTTCCGCACCGATGCCCGGCACCATTCTCGATGTCAAGTGCAAGGCCGGCGACAGCGTGACCAAGGGTCAGGTGCTGTTCGTCCTTGAGGCCATGAAGATGGAAAATGACATCGTCGCGCCGGAGGACGGCACCGTTCTCGCAGTCAACACGACGAAGGGCAGCTCTGTCAACCCGGGCGATGCGCTTGCAGTCCTCGGCTGATCGGAGGAGTTGAACGAATATGGCAAAAATTGGTATTACAGAAACCGTACTGCGTGACGCGCATCAGTCCTTGCTCGCCACGCGCATGACGACTGCGGACATGCTGCCGATCCTGCCTGCACTGGATGAGATCGGCTTCCGCTCGATCGAGTGCTGGGGCGGCGCAACCTTTGATTCCTGCCTGCGCTTCCTCAATGAGGATCCGTGGGAGCGTCTGCGTCTGCTGAAAAAGAATATGCCGAAGACCCCGCTGCAAATGCTGTTCCGAGGACAGAACATGCTCGGCTACCGGCACTATGCAGATGATGTCGTCGAATATTTCGTGCAGAAGTCCATCGCAAACGGCATCGACGTGATCCGTATTTTCGATGCGCTGAACGACATCCGCAACCTGGAAACCGCAATCAAGGCCGCCAAAAAGGAAGGCCATGCGCATACGCAGGTGGCAATGAGCTTCACGACCGGCGAAATCTTCACCGATGAATACTATGTCAAGTATGCAAAGCAGATTGAGGACGCAGGCGCGGATTCCATCTGCATCAAGGATATGGCAGCGCTGCTGACGCCCTACCGTGCGGAAACGCTCGTCAAGGCACTGAAAAAGGCAACGAAACTGCCGATCTCCGTGCATACGCATTATACCTCCGGTCTGGCTTCCATGTGCCTGATGAAGGCCATCGAAGCAGGCGCGGACGTCATTGATACCGCAATGAGCCCGCTCGCACTCGGCACCTCCCACGCGCCGACCGAATCCATGGTCGCTGCGCTCCAGGGCACGGAGTACGACACCGGCCTTGACCTCGTCAAGCTGAGCGAGCTGCGTCCGTTCTTCATGGAGCTCCGCGAAAAGTACATCAAGGAAGGTCTGCTCGACCCGAAGATGCTCGCGGCTGACGCAAAGACCCTGATTTATCAGGTGCCGGGCGGTATGCTCTCCAACCTGCTCAGCCAGCTGAAGCAGGCAGGCAAGGAGGATCAGCTGACAACCGTTCTGGAAGAAGTGCCGCGCGTCCGCAAGGATGCAGGCTTCCCGCCGCTCGTCACGCCGACCTCCCAGATCGTCGGTACGCAGGCCGTGTTCAACGTCATCGGCGGCGAGCGCTACAAGATGGTTACCAAGGAGTTCCGCGCTATGGTCAAGGGCGAATACGGCAAGACGCCGCTGCCGATTGATCCGGAATTCCAGAAGATGATTCTGAAGGGCGACAAGCCGATTACCTGCCGTCCCGCAGATCTGCTTGAACCGGAGCTCGACAAGCTCAGAGAGGAATGTGCCGAATGGGTCACCCAGGAGGAAGATGTGCTGTCCTATGCACAGTTCGGTCAGGTTGCCGTCAAGTTCTTTGAGAAGCGGCGCGACCGGCAGTTCGGGTTGGACGGCGTCCACGGGGATGCTGCAAAGCAGATCCACCCGGTATAATTTTCCCGCGATAGAAATGTTCCGGGAGACCGCTGACGGATTCGCAGCGGTCTTTCCCCGCATTTCAGCACGGGATGCGGAAAGGAGCAAGATCCGTTGCCGATTTGTATATCTCCGGAGCTGCCTGCCTATCAGGCGCTCCTGAATGAGCATATTTTTGTAATGGACAGCGACCGCGCCGCGCATCAGGATATCCGGGCGCTGCGCATCCTGATCCTGAACATCATGCCGAAAAAGCTGGAAACAGAGCTTCAGCTGCTCCGGCTCCTCAGCAATACGCCGCTCCAGGTGGATATTTCCCTGCTGCGCATGGAGTCGCATGTGTCGAAGAACACCGCGCAGAGTCATCTGGATGCGTTTTATACAACGCTGACGGAAATCCGCGACCAGTTCTATGACGGCATGATCATCACCGGTGCGCCGGTCGAGCAGCTTCCCTTTGAGCAGGTCGATTACTGGCAGGAAATCTGCGAGCTGATGGAGTGGTCGAAAACCCATGTGTTCAGCACGCTGCACATCTGCTGGGGCGCACAGGCTGCACTGTACTATCACTTCGGCATTCCGAAATATCCGCTGCCGAAGAAGATGTTCGGCGTGTTCCCGCACCGCGCAGAGTTCAGGAAATCTCTGCTGCTGCGCGGATTTGACGATGTGTTTGATGTGCCGCATTCCCGCCATACCGAGGTTCGGCGGGAGGACATTGAAAAGCACCGCGAGCTGATGATTCTGACCAGCTCCGAACTGTCCGGCGTGCATATCATCGCAAACAGAAACGGCAGACAGTATTTCATCACCGGTCATTCGGAATATGACCGCAACACCCTTGCGGCAGAGTATTTCCGCGATGTCGCAAAGGGGCTGGAAATCGAAATGCCGTTCCATTACTTCCCGCACAACGATCCCGCAGAGCCGCCGCGGTTCTCGTGGCGCTGTCACGCAAATCTGATGTTTTCCAACTGGCTGAATTATTGTGTGTACCAGCGGACGCCCTATGACCTGAAAACGCTCCCGGCGCGGGACTGGGATACGGAAATGGACGTTTAACGGTACAAAAAACGCGGAGCTTTCCGCAGGAGGTGCATTATGGACGAACAATACAACGGCCCTGTCATGACAGGCAATTATAACACCGGCAGCCCTGAGATTCAGAATCCGGTACCGCAGAAAAAGAGCGGCCTTGCAATCGCATCGCTCGTGTTCGGTATTCTGAGCCTGATCGGCTTCTGCTGCTGCGGCATCACGGTCATCACCGCGCCGCTCGCACTGATTTTCGGTATCATCTCGCTGGCGAAGAAGCGCAGCGGCACCGGAATGGCAATCGCCGGTGTGGTCATGGCTGTGCTGAGTATTCTGATGATCGGCGTGATGATCTATTCCGTCAAGGATTTCCTGCCGTATTCCGAGGAGATCGTACAGGATTACGCACAGCTCATCAATGATCAGGACGATGTCTTCCCGGCTTACGAAAAGGACGGCACACTTCCGCCTTATATCGCAAAGTACAAGGAATCCCCGTACAAGGAGTTGCTGGATAAGTATGACATCTCCATTGAGCAGATCATGGATATCATGGATCAGCAGTACCAGAACGGACAGTTCCCGAAGTCCGGCTCCGTCAATGTATCAAACGGAAACTGGGCGGATGATACCGCGGACGATGAACCGGAGCTTGAAGATGAGATTGCTCCGGATGCAGACCTGAATCCTGCAATCTGAACCGCATCGCAAAAGAGGCACAGGCCTGACGGCCGGTGCCTCTTTTTTTGTCGATAAAGCGGTATCTCCGATGGATTGATCATGTGGCTCTGCCCCATACCCCGCCAAAGGGATAAAATCCCTTTGGAACCCCACAATATAGTAAAATGCATCAAATGCTTTACTTTCATTATGATGGGGTTCTTAAGGGACAATCCCTTAAGCAGGGGCTTGGGGTACATTTGCCTGCAAACGCATAGCGAAGCCGGTGAGAACTCCCAAATCCTAATCCACAGGAGGCATTTTTCTACAGGCTGAAGCCACCCGTTCAACGGGTGGTTTTGATTTGATTCAGCGGCCGGATGATTGCTGTTTCGCTGCCGCTTGTTCGCGCAGATGCAAAACGATGGCACAATAAGCGATCAGAGCGAAGAACCCGACCCAGACGATGCCCACGATCACGCATAGCACGTTTCCCGCATCGTCATAGCCCTTGACATATTTCTGATCGGGATCATCCGGGTTATAGCGGATCGTGATGCGCTTGCCGGAACGAACGATTTTGGCTGTGACGAAGACATCGGTGGACGCTGTGTCATCATACTCGTAGGAATATGTTGCCCAATACTGGGGCTTTTTGCTGCGTTTGCCGGGCTTGTATTCGTTTTTTATGGTGACATCGGTGATGAGACCGGGGGCTTCTGCTGAGCAGCGGTATGTGAATGCGATCTCCCGGATGCCGGCGCCTATGAACGCAAAGCCGAGCAATGAAAAGATCGCACAAGCGGTCACGGCGATGATGACGCCCTTGCGTGTTGTTGCGGTTACGGGTTTCTGCGCAGCTCTTCGCGCCTCAATTTTTTTTCGTTTTCTCTTTGCCATACGGTATTTTCCTGTATCAGATGAAAGTTTAGCATGATACGCCGGGGAAGCCGGTTTGTATCTGTCATATTATAGCACGCCGCAGCCAAATTGTCAACAGCGGGGAATTATATTGAAAGGAGTACGGTGCTGCAGTCTGTCGATAAACTTGCGGTGAGCAAAAAATATAAGTTTTCTGTAAGATTATCGACAGACTGAGGCACCGGCCTGACGGCCGGTGCCTCTTTTTTATAGTCTGCTTTCAGAGTTTATGAATGCGGATTCTGCCCGTCTGCGGCAGAGTCCTCTTTCGGCTCCGGCATATCGTAAGGCCCGCGCACCTGCTTGCAGCGGGGATCCTCCGGCGGAGCAGGCTTCTCATGCTTTTCCCGGAATCCGTCAATCCGCTTGGCAAGCCACGGCGTCAGCACGGCAATCACCGCAACCACCGCGAAAATCACAAAAAACTTTCCGATGAATTTCATCAGCACCGGCGTGACGTTCACCATGTCCGCATTGTTCTCCGAAAGGAGCATCATCACACTCACAGGTCACACTCCTTCGTCACAAACACCGCAAACGGCGGGCAGCCGGTCCGGTTCGGGAACGTACACTGCAACACGGTATAATTCCGGCTGTCGAGCTTCCCGAGAAAATCCAGCAGCGCGTCACGCTCGGTAAAGCCGTTCGCGCCGCCGTAGTAAATGCACAGCACCAGCGAGCCGCCGCGTCTGAGCAGCCGCAGCCCGGCCTCCAGCGCCGCAATGCTCGAATCTGCGTGCGTAAAAATCTCATGACTGCCGCGCGGCAGCCAGCCGAAATTGAATACAATACACGAAACAGTGCCGTGCTCGGCATACTGTTCCATCTCCGCATGGCTCTGCAAATGCAGCTCCGCATTCAGGTGATGCTCCGTCAGCAGTGCCGCCGCGGAGTCGATTGCCTCCTGCTGAATGTCAAAGCCGATGACGCGGCCTTCCGCGCCGACCAGTTCACAGAGCAGCTTGGTATCATTGCCTCTGCCGCAGGTCGCGTCGATGCAGAGGTCGCCGGGGGAAACATGCTCCCGCAGCCAGTGATGTGCCAGATCCAGCACACCGAGTTGTCTGCCGGCGGGTTTGTCATTCCGGTTCATACGTAAAACACCTTCATATCGTCAAGCCGCAGACATGCGAGCTTTCCGCCTGCTTCATGGAACACGGCGCCGCAGTCAATGTTGATATAGGTTTCTGTGAACAGCACCTCCGCGCGGCCGTGCATCTGCGGATAGGTCAGCGTCGGGGTATGCCCGAAGATCAGCGTGCGGTCGTCGTAGAAGCGGTCCGTCTGCTGCGGACGCGCATTGATCAGCTCGTCAATCTGATATTCCGAAAGCGGCAGCTCCGGATCAAAATTCTCGATGCCGCTGTGCGTAAAGACAAATTTTCTGCCGTCCGGCATCGTCAGCTCCTCATAGAGGCGGAATTCCTGCAAATAAGCGAGCAGCTCCGCGCGCGTTTCCGGCGGCAGCCCGAGATACTGGTTCAGGGTGATGGAACCGCCGTTCTGCATCCATGCGGAATAGACCGCATAGCCTGCATCCGTATAAAAATCCGTGACATTGTCGATATTCGCTTCTGCGGGCAGACCGTTGATGCATTGCAGCATAATCGCTTCATGATTGCCGAGCAGCGGATACACATTAATGCGCTCCATACAGTCCAGCAGCAGCGGGATGGGCGTATCGCCGCGGTCAATGAAATCACCGAGGATATACAGGTCATCTTCTTCTGTAAAGTCGATTTTCTGGCACATCTTGCGGAACAGCGCATGGCAGCCGTGAATATCACTCATGACATAGATCAAGCAGGCTTCACCTCCCTGTACGGTAGAATATGCGGAAACTCAGTTCAGGTTTCCTGTATGGAACATCAGCACAGAGAGCGCAGTGAGCGGTGCGGTTTCGCAACGGAGAATCCGCTTGCCGAGCCAGACCGGCTGTACGCCTCTTGCCTGTAACAGTTCAATTTCTGCGGGATCGAACCCGCCCTCACTGCCGATGCAGATGCCATAGCTTTCGGCGTCGCGCCGGACAGCAGAAAATGAGATTCCGCCCTCGCCCTCGTAGAGCACGACGGGTACCTCCAGCTCAGCCATCCGGTCAGCAGCCATTTCCAGGGAATGCAGCGGCGCAATCACGGGGATGATGCCTCTGCCGGACTGCTGTGCGGCTGCCTGCGCAATCTTTTGCAGACGCGGGAGCTTCTTCTGGAATTCGCCGGAATTCGGCCGCGAGATGCAGCGCCTTGTCAGCACCGGAACAATCTCCGAAACTCCGAGCTCGACAGATTTCTGAATGATCTGCTCCAGCTTGTCCGACTTCGGCAGCGCCTGAAAGAGCGTGACTTTAATGGTCGGCTCAGCGCAGCAGGGGGCGGACGAGAGGATGCTAAGCGTGACGGCATCCTGTGAGATTTCAGCGATTTCGCATTCGTAGTCGATGCCGCAGGCGCAGATCGTCAGGCGCTCCTGCGGACGCATTCTGAGCGCGTATCCGATGTGGCGCAGATGTTCGCCGGTCAGCACCGGATGCGCCGGTGAGAAAGCATCGTCAAAAAACTTCGGCATGAGAAGCAGCTCCTTTTGCAAAGTCCTCTATATTATACCATATTTCAGCGAAAAAAGCAATGGGTATTTCCCGATCTTAATATCTCGCCGGATAAATTTTATTAAAGAAACCGTATTGATTTAACAATTAGAGTATCCTTTTTCGCAGTGCAATCCGCGCAGAAAAGGACAGCGTTCAGAAAAAATGCCCTT
This sequence comes from Oscillospiraceae bacterium, assembly GCA_016281125.1. Lineage (GTDB taxonomy): Bacteria > Bacillota > Clostridia > Oscillospirales > Ruminococcaceae > Firm-04. Next base: position 39,035 of record JAEEIA010000060.1, read on the forward strand.
TCCAGTGATCTGAAAAGGGCATTTCGGTATATGCAATTCTTACTTGCGATAGATCATATCCTTGCGGTCGGGGCCGGTGGAGATCATCGTGATCGGGCAGTCAATCAGCTTTTCGATGTAGGTGACATAGTCCTTTGCTGCCTGCGGAAGTGCATCCCATTCGGTGATGCCCCGGATGTCACACTTCCAGCCCGGAACCTTCTCGTAGATCGGCTTTGCGATGTCCAGACGGTCGCCGCTCGGGAACTCGGTGGTGCGGACGCCGTCCACATCGTAGGCAACGCAGACCGGGATTTCATCCAGATAGCCGAGCACGTCGATCAGAGAGAGTGCCACGTCGGTTGTACCCTGCACAGCCACGCCGTACTTGGTTGCAACGGCATCGAACCAGCCCATTCTGCGCGGACGGCCGGTCGTTGCACCGAACTCGCCATCGCTGCCGCCCTTTCTGCGGAGCACATCCGCTTCATCGCCGAAGATTTCGGTCGTGAACGGACCTGCGCCGACGCAAGAGGAATATGCCTTGACAACGGTGATGACGCGCTTGATCTCGTGCGGCGGCAGGCATGCGCCGACTGCGCCATAGCCTGCAAGCGTAGAGGACGAGGTGGTCATCGGATAAATGCCGTTGGTGATGTCGCGCAGTGCGCCGAGCTGACCTTCGAGCAGGATGTTCTTGCCCGCCTTGACAGCCTCATGCATCAGTTCTGCGAGGTTGCAGAGATACGGCTTGATGAATTCCGCAACATCCTTCAGATATGCCAGAATCTCCTTCGGATCCAGCGGCTCTGCATCCGGATACAGGCCTGCAATCGTCGCATTCTTGATAATGCAGACGCGCTCGACCTTCTCCTCCAGGTTCTTGTTGTAGAGCTCTGCAAGCTGGAAGCCGATCTTCATGGCCTTGTCCGCATAGTGCGGCGCGATGCCGGACTGTGTGGAGCCGAAGCTGTGCTTGCCGAGACGCTTTTCCTCGAGCTTGTCAAAGAGAATATGATACGGCATAACGAGCTGTGCGCGGTCGGAGATCCGGACGTTCGGTGCCGGGACATTGTTCTCCTTCAGCATATCGAGCTCTTTGCGGAAGGCGTCCGCATTGAATGCGGCACCTGCGCCGATGATATTGACGGTGCCCTCCTGGAACACGCCGGACGGGAGAATATGCAGCGCATATTTTCCGTACTGATTGATGATGGTGTGTCCTGCGTTTGCACCGCCCTGAAAACGAATGACGTAATCCGCATCGGCAGCGAAGACATCGGTCAGCTTGCCTTTGCCTTCATCGCCCCAGTTTCCGCCTACTATTGCAGTAATCATAGCTCTGCTCGTTCCTTTCACTTTGAAAAAATCGGATGAATTTATGGGGATGCACGGAAACCGTGCCGAAATTTCCCTCATATATCATACCACAAAATCCCTGTTCTGTCAAGGTCGGCAGTGCCGACAGCCGATTTCCTTCGGAGAGATTTTTGGAAGTGCTCCCAAAATGCGCGTTGCTGCACGCGGTTTCTGATATGAAACAGCTGCGGCTCAGCGTGTGTATGTACCGGTCAGCGTCCCGTAAGCCAGCACATTGCCGCCGTTTCCGTCCAGTGCCGTTACCATGTCGTCAAAGCCATTGTTACCGCTGTCAAATTTACTCTTATCCTCGGTGACCGGCTCTTTCAGCGCATAGATACGGATCTCGTAATCATGCGTACCGGACGGCGGATACGGCCCGACATATTCATTCGCGGGCGCCCAGCCGGCCGGAAGTGTCGTTTCCGTGACGTCGGCGGATTTCCAGTGCAGCCAGAAACTCGCCGTGGTATCGACCATGTAAACCGCATAGCAGCCAGCACCCTCGACCGGCTCCCACGAAAGCTGCGGCGAGCGGTTTGAGCCCTTGTCCGTCTTTGTGATATCCGGATCCCAGACGCCGTCATGCAGATCCTCAGAGGTTATCGTGATCTGCGGCAGCTTCGCCGGATCAAACGGCTCTGCGGGCGCTTCTGCGGCATCGGATGCTTCCTCCGGTGCAGCTTCTTCCGGTGCAGCTTCCTCTGCCGCGGATTCCGGTTCATCTGTTTCCGGCGCGGATGTCTGTGCAGGCTCCGGGGCGGAAGTCTGCGGCGCAGTCTGATTTCCGCAGGCGGTCATCCCGCAGAGCAGCATCAGAGCGGCGGCAACTGCAAAAATTTTTCTGCTGCTTTTCATGATTCGTTTTCCTTTCACTGCATTATATTTCCAAAAATGCCTTCGCATTTTCAGAGAACATTTTTTTGTAGTCCTCAAAGGTAAAGCCAAGCGACAGCAGACGCTCCGCCTCCGCCTTCGGATCCCACATCGGGAAGTCCGTCCCGAACATGCAGTTCTCGACGCCGTAATGCCGGATCAGCCGCACGGCACGCTCCGGCGACATCAGGCAGACTGCGCTGCTCGTGTCATAGCGGACATTCTCATAGCTTTTCAGCACCGATTCCGCCTCATCCCATGCGGCAAATCCGCCGAGATGCGACGCCATCACTTTCAGCTTCGGAAAATCACGCAGGACCTTGGCAAGCATGGTCGGGTGCGAGAAATCATGCCGGTAATCGCCCATATGCATCAGCACGGGCAGCCGTCCCTCAATCGCCTCGTAGATCCGGTAGGAGCCGGGGCTGTCAATCGGCGTGCGCTGGAAGTCCGCGTGCAGCTTGATGCCCTTGAAGCCCATGCCGATTACACGGTCCACCTCTCCGGCGAGATCCGCAAAGTCACCGTGCAGCGCTGCAAACGGGATCATTTCCGGGTGCTGATCCGCCTCGCCCTTGATAAAGTCGTTGATCGAAACGACCTGCTTCGGCGTGGTCGCAACAGAGCAGACCAGCATCCGCTTTGTCCCGATCTGCTTTTCGGCTTCGAGCAGACGTTCCGTTTCACCGATTGAATAAGCCATGCTGATGTCATAGAATTTGCCGATTGACTCGGTTGCCTTCTCACTGATCTTGTGCGGGAAGATATGCGCGTGCATATCGTAGATTTCAAAATCCTGCGGGGTAAAATGTTCCATGGGTAAAAGATTCCTTTCCTTGATGCAGATTCTCTGCAAATAAACTTACGGGCGGAGGTAGCGGCTGAGCAGCTCCGCATAGGAAAACAGCAGCATAACGAGCTCCGCTGCCGGCTGACAGACCGCGCACAGCCGTCTGCCCCATGCGTTCTCCTCCGGCAGCAGCTTTCTGAGCGGGAACAGTCCGGCAATCGCAATGCAGAGCGGCACCCAGTTCGTTCCGAGCGTATAGCCGATGCGGTCGCTCAGCGGAATGCCGTTGATACAGAGCAGCGCGCGGTAGCAGCTGAACGCGTCGATCAGCGAATCGCTCCCCAGTGTGCCCATGCCGAGCAGGACGGCAGCGGCGGTCAGAATCCGTCTGGCTGTCACCGGGAGCTGCCCGAAGCGGCGCTTTTGTCTGCGGTAGCGCTCGGCTGTCAGAAAGACCGCCGTACACACGCCCCAGATCATGCCGCAGCCGCCGCGGCCGAACAGCAGACCGATGCCGCCGAACAGCAGCGCCGTCCGCGCAAAATAGCCTGCTGCATCAAATGTTCTGTCCTCCAGCAGCAGCACGCGCTTTGTCCACTGCTGCATCGGGATCAGAAAACGCGCCCAGAAGTCCTGCATGGAGTCCGCCATAACCGGCGTATCAAAGCTGTCCGGCAGGTCGTAGCCGAGCATCCGCCCGAGCCCCTGCCCGATCTGTGCCAGCCCCTTGAGCTGATACAGCAGCATCAGATAAAATGTCAGCATCATCGCAGCCGCATCCAGCGCGGTCTGCACATAGCCGCCGGACGCAATCTGTGCATGCACCGTCCGGAGCGGCAGTGACAGACAGATCAGCTGAAACAGACCGCGGATGCAGAGCGAAGCGCCCGATCCGATTTTCTGCCGGGAAACAGCACGCGCCGCAAGCGCCTGCTCATACTGCGGAAAGCTCAGCACAGGGCCGCCCGGCAAACGCGTCATATCGCACTGATAACAGAAAAACGAATGCAGCGGCGGGGTTTTCAGCTTATGCGCGGCATGGGAGGAGAGGCATTCCGTTCCTTGCAGCGTACAGAGCAGCATGGGCAGCACCGCCTGACTGCCGAGGAGCAGCCTCGCCAGCAGAAGCAGCAGCACCTGGAGTCCAATTCCGGCATACAGCCAGATTTCCGTGCGGTGCGGATGCCGTTCCGATCTGCGCGGACTGAGCCGCAGCGTCAGCCAGGTCAGGCTGACGGACAGCGCCAGCAGAATCAGCGCTGCGTATCCGCCGGTCACATACACCAGACAGAGCCCACCGAGCGCCAGTGCATCCCGCTTCCAGTGCGGATGCGAGAACGCCGCCAGCAGCATAAACACCGGCAGCACATAGAGGATCACAGGCAGTGAGGCAACATTCAATGCGGCACCTCCTCTGCATATTCCGGCAGATAGGTTCCGAGAAATGCGGGCAGCTCATCGGCGCAGGTCATCGTGCAGAGCACCTCACAGAGTCCCTTCACCGACAGATGCGGCGGCAGCTGCATCGCCCGCAGAAGCGCCTGCCGTCTTGCCGTGCAGTCCGGCGTGCCGGTCAGCCCCAGCTCATAGAGCAGCGCGGGCGTGATGTCATCCGGGCGCTCCGGGGGCGCTTCGTCAAAGACGCCTGCACGCTCCAGCGCGAACAGCAGCGTTTCATTGCTGATGCCCTCCACACCGAGCAGCCCCTCCGCAGAAGGCGCGGTTTTGCGCGGCTCCTTGCCGTGGATGCCGGGGATATACACATGATAGATTCTGCCGGTGCGGATTGCCCCTTTCAGGTAGCCGCGGATCTGAAAGCCCGCCGCGTCCGCATCTGTCAGGATGACGATGCCCGTCGTTTCCGCATAATGCCGGATCAGCCGAAGCTGCGCATCGTTGCGGTAAATCTGAAAGCCGCCTGTTACGATAATGACCGCGTCCACGACCGATTCCAGCCGGATCTTGTCGTATTTGCCCTCCACGACGATCGCCGGCGCGATCTTCGGGCGCGGCGTCATCCGGCAGCCTCCGTGCCGTCCCGCCGCACGCGGAGCATCCTGACAATCGCCTGCTCCATCAGCAGACGCGGCGCCGTGCGCGAGGATTTGCAGCTCTTGTCTGTTTCCCGCAGGATCCGGATACAGGTTCTCAGCTGCGGCACGCTCATGGAGCCGCAGTCGCGCAATGCGTTTCTGACCGCAAATTCGCGGTTCTTCGGGTATCCGAAATCCGCTGCGATGACCTCTGTCTGCTTTGCGGCGCCCTGCCCGAGCTTGGCGCGGTAGAGGTCGATGAACGTCGTGCTGAGAATCGACAGCAGACCAAGAATCGTCTTGGAATCCTCCGCTTTGGCGGTCAGCGCCTCCAGCAGACGGAAGGCCGCAGCGCCGTTTCCGCCGGTGACGGCCTTCGCCAGCCGGAATGCATCGGCATCCGGGAGTGCGGCGGTCAGCGCATCCAGCATATCCGGCGTAATCGGCCCGCCGTCGGCACAGGCGAGGAGCTTTTCCAGCTCGGCCTGAATCAGCGCGGAATCGCAGAGGCAGCGGTTTGCCAGCTGCTCCGCATCATGGCGGCTGATCTCCGAGCCGTATTTCGCCGCGCGCTCCTGAATCTGTTTTCCGAGCTGAATCGCCGTTTTCTTCTCACAGATGCAGAGCACGCCCTGCTTCTCAAAGAACGCGGTCAGCTTTTTGTATTTCGGCAGAAAGACCGGGGCGCCGCGCTTGACCTCATAACAGGGCAGCGCACGCATCACAATCAAAATGACCGTCCGCGGGGCGGGCTCCGCAAACATGCCGAGCATCGTATCTACCGCAGACGCCGGGTGTGCATCCGGATCAAAGTCCGGAATCAGAATCAGATTATAGGGCTGGAACATCGGGCTGAATGAACAGGCATCCGCCAGCCGGTCGAGATCGACCTCCTGCCCGTCAAACACGGTATCCGAAAGCGCATCACCGTCCGTCAGCTTTTTGCGTATGCGCTTTTCCAGCTGCGCGACGGCAAGCGTATCCTCGCCGCAGAGAAAGCACAGCTGCGGCGGATGTTCCGAACCGATCTCCCGCAGCAGATCGGCTGCTGCCAGCTTTGGCATAATAACGCACCTCCTGCGGGATCAGATATACATGATCCCTGCCTGTTCCAGCTTTTTGCGCTGCTTTGCAGCCTTTTTCTCCGGCAGAACCGTTGCCGTTCCGCTGCGGACGATCCGCACGGGAATCCCGCGCTTTGATGCGCCGAGCGCCGTCGCGGTCACGCAGCCGTATTCGTCCAGCCCGCAGAGATGCAGCATATCGTAATCCTGTTCATGAATCATGGCAAGCAGCTTTTTATTTGTCAGCGCATCCCCGAACAGCTTGTCGAAGCAGTATTCGGAAACGATCTCCAGTCCGCTGTACAGCTCCGCGCCCTCCGTTCCGGCGATGGAATAGCCGAACAGCAGCCGGTTGGTCGGCAGATTCTGGATGATATGCCGGATGTAGATCACATCGCAGCCATCTGCATCGTACTGCCGGATCAGCCGGTTGACGGCGCCGGTCAGCTTCTTAGTCTGATAGGCAAACATCTTTTTGCGCTTTTCCCACAGATAATCATTCTGCATGTCAATGACGAGCAATGCTGTTTTCATGTGATCCTCCTCTCCGTTTATGCAGGGTTCATCAGGGAAGTGAGCCGTCCCCCGCCGCTGCGCGTCAGGCAGAGCAAAGTATTATTCCCCGCGGCAGTTTCCGGCGGCACGGTCGATAGCTGCACAGCGCAGCCGTCCCTGCCGTACCGGATTGCAGCCGCATTTCCGTTCAGATTCAGCGTATCCGATGCGCACACCGTCATGCCGTTCCATGTGATGCGCAGGGCATCGGCCTCCGCAGTGATCTGCGCATCCCCGCAGCGGACAGTCACCGTGCTGTTGTCATCCGCAACGGGTTCTGCGCCGAATACGGTCGTATGGCTGCGGAGCAGGTTCCCGTCCCGCAGCAGCAGCGTGCCGCAGCGGATCCCGGTCAGCTCCGCCTGATAATTCGCAGCGGTTCTGCTGCTTTGCAGGAGCATCGCGTCCACGCGCGTGATTCCGCTGTCCTGCAAATACCGCTGCACATACTGCGCATTCCGCGGCGTATCGGTCAGATCTGCAATGACCGTCCGGTTCTCCGCGCCGATCACCAGCACGGCATTCTGCTTTCCGCCAAGCACGGCAATCCGCAGCTCGTCGCGGGACATCCATGTCAGCAGCAGATTTTCCAGACTGAGCATCAGTGCGGCACAGACCGCCGCTGCGAGAACCGTCTGCGGCTTTGCTCTGCGGATCAGAAGGAGCGCCAGCACCGCCGTACAGAGAATCAGGATCACGCGCATTGCGGGCGCCGTGACCGTCACATGCGAAAACGGCAGTGCCGCAGCGCTTTTCGCCAGAAACCGGATCACCCGGCAGGCAAAACCGGTCACGGGCAGCAGAAAGCGCAGCACGCCGCCGGTCATCAGGAACGCAAAGCCTGCATACATCACTGCCGTACAGAGCGGCAGAATCAGCAGATTGCAGACCGGCGCCAGCAGCGAGGACTCCCCGCAGAGCAGCACCGAGGCCGGAAAGACCGTCACGGCGACGCAGCACAGCTGCATCAGATCGCGGAGCAGACCGCGCTTCATGTCTTTGGTCATATACGGCGCAATGACGCCGATGCCGAGCACGCCGGAAACTGACAGCCAGAATGACACCGAGCCGATCACATACGGCGTAAACGCTGTGCAGAGCAGCACTGCAAGGCAAAGTGCCCGCAGCGTATTGCCGCGGCGGCCGAACAGCGGCGCCGACTGCGCAATCAGCAGCATGACGGCCGCGCGCCAGACCGCAGCCGATGCATCCACCAGAAGAATAAACAGCAGCACCGCGGGAATCTGAATCAGAAACGCAAGCCGCCGCGGACAGCGCAGGCGCTTCAGAATCCAGCCGAGCACCGTGCTGAACAGCACCAGATGCAGGCCGGATACGACCGCGATATGCCCAACACCGGTGCGGTTCAGGCTCTGCCGCGTTTCATCGGAAAGCAGCGTTTTGTCCCCCAGGAGCATCGCACAGAGCAGTCCGGCATCCTCCGGCGGGAGCGTCATGCGGATCAGCCCCGTCATGCGCTGCCGGTAAGCAGAAACCGTCCGCCGCAGCGAAAAGCCCATATCCGGCACTGCACTGAGCAGCTCTGCATCGTAGATGCGCAGATATCTGCCCTTTCCCGCCTGACTTTCCGCGGTGTGATAGCGGTAATCCGGCTGAATGCGCGAGAATTCCGCACGGAGCTCCACGGTATCGCCGATCCGCTGCTGCGGAATCTTCTCGTCCGCATACCAGTCGATGCTGACGCGGCAGTCAGCCAGTGTTGTCCGCAGCGTATATTTTGTCCGGCCGCGGGAAAGTGGTTCCGCTTCCGTGACCGTTCCGGTGCAGATCTGCTTTGTGCCGTCCAGCATCAGCAGCGGCTGCCGGACAAAGACATCAAACCGCGTCCAGACGGCAAGGCCGAGCAGAATTCCGGCAAAAACGCGCAGATACGCAAAAACAATACGTTTTCTCCGCAGCAGGCAGAGCCCGGCAAACAGAACCGCAGCCGTCACAGCCGCCGGTACCGCTACACCGAAAAAAGCCGACAGCAGTCCCGCGACCCATCCCAGCGTGAACAATTCCGCGCCGCAGGTGCAGGCGATGCCGCCGGCCTTCCGCTTCATTTGCCCCGAAACAGCCGGCGAAGCCTTCGCCCGTACCGTTTCAGTGTTCTTCACACACCCTGATCGGCAGACCAGCCCATTTTCTGACCGGCAATCAGGTGGAAGTGCAGATGCGGCACCGTCTGACCGGCGTCGTCACCGCAGTTCGTAATCACACGGAAGCCGGAGTCCAGCTTTTCCTGTGCCGCAACCTTTGCGATTGCAGTGAAGATCTTTCCGACGACCTCTGCATTCTCCGCGGTGATTGCAGAGGCACCCGAAATGTGCTGCTTCGGGATAAACAGATAGTGCAGCGGCGCAATCGGGTTAATGTCCTTGAATGCGTAGACGAATTCGTCCTCATACACCTTTGTGCTCGGGATTTCACCCGCAGCGATCTTACAGAACAGACAATCCATGATGATCCTCCTTTATTCATCCGCAGTGCGGAAAAACTTATCCTTTCAGGAATTCGCCCGCGATGCTCTGGAGCATGCCGAGCGCTTCATCGACCATATAGGTCTTGCCGATGCCGCCCATTGCGCTGTCCGGACGTCCGCCGCCCTTGCCGCCGGTGATTGCAGCGATGCGCTGGATGATCTTTCCGGCATGTGCGCCCTTTGCAACGGCACTCTTGGAGCAGATGCAGTAGAAGTTGCCGCTCTCGCCGTTGACGCCTGCAAGAAGGGCAACGACATTCGGCTCACGGTCGCGGATCTGGTCACCGAGCGTGCGCAGCGTATCCGGCTTGACGTCGGACAGCATCGCGGACACGATCTTGATGCCGTTGATTTCTGCGCTGCCGCTGAACAGACCGCTCAGCTGGCTGTTTGCGAGCTTCTGGTTGAGCTGTTCGTTCTCACGCGTGAGATTGCGCAGCTCATTTGCAACGGCCGCGCACTTTTCCGGCAGCTCGGCAGGATTTGCGAGCTTCAGCGCCTTTGCAGCCTCTGCCAGCGTGTTTTCTGCCTCCTGCATCAGCTTCAGCACATTCTCGCCGGTCGCAAGCTCGATTCTGCGGACACCTGCCGCAACAGAGCTCTCCGAAACGATCCGGCACAGACCGATCTGTGCGGTGTTCGACACATGCGTACCGCCGCAGAATTCAATCGACTCGTCGCCGGCGCTGACAACGCGGACGACATCGCCGTATTTTTCACCGAACAGCGCCATTGCGCCGATTTTCTTCGCCTCGTCAATCGGCATTTCCTCCGTGGATACCGGCAGCGCGTTCAGAATCTCAGCATTGAGGAGCGCCTCAATCTTTGCCAGCTCCTCCGCGGACACCGCAGAGAAGTGCGAGAAGTCAAAGCGGCAGCGCTCTGCATTGACAAGCTGACCTGCCTGGTGGACATGGTCGCCGAGCACCTTGCGCAGTGCTGCCTGAAGCAGATGCGCCGCGGTGTGATTGCGCATGACCGCACGGCGGCGGTTCAGGTCGATCTTTGCAAGCACGGTATCGCCGACATGCAGCGTACCGGTTTCCAGATTGCCCATGTGCAGGAACTGGCCGTCGCCGCCCTTCTGGGTATCCGCGACCGCAAACACGACCTCTGCCTCATTTTCCGCAAGAATCTCAATCTCGCCGGTATCGCCGACCTGACCGCCGCTCTCTGCATAGAACGGGGTGCGGTCGAGGATCAGCACGCCGTCCGTGCCGGATTCCAGCGTATCCACAGCCTGACCGTCTGCGAGAATTGCAAGCACCTTTGCCTCGCAGGCGTTCTCCGTATAGCCGGTAAAATCAGTCTTCGCAAGCCCCTTCGGCACAGCAGCATCGCCGCCCCACGAGGTCTTGACCTTGGAAGCACGGTCTGCTCTCGCGCGCTGCTTCTGCTCCTCCATGCAGCTGCGGAAGCCCTCCTCGTCAACGGTCACGCCCTGTTCGCCTGCCATTTCCATCGTCAGGTCAATCGGGAAGCCGTAGGTATCGCTCAGGTTGAACGCGTCCTGACCGGAAAGCACGGTCTGACCGGCCTCTCTGAGCTTTGCGATCATATCATTGAGGCGGTCTGTGCCGTTGTCAATCGTGCGGGCGAAGCTCTCCTCCTCATGACGGATGATGCGGGTGATGAGCTCCTGCTTCTCTTTCAGTTCCGGATAAGCGGACGCATTCTCACGGATGACCGTTTCCGCAACCTTATAAAGGAACGGCTCCTTGATGCCGAGCAGTCTGCCGTGACGCGCCGCTCTTCTGAGCAGACGCTTGAGCACATAGCCGCGGCCGTCGTTGGCCGGGGTGATGCCGTCGCCGACCATGAACACCGTGGAACGGATGTGGTCGGTGATGACGCGCAGGGATACGTCAGACTTTTCATCGGTGTGATACTTGATATCCGCGATTTCACAGATATGCTTCATGATGTTCTGGACGGTATCGACCTCAAAGAGGTTATCGACGCCCTGCATCACGCAGGCCAGACGCTCCAGGCCCATGCCGGTGTCGATGTTCTTATGCTTCATCTCGGCATAGTTGCCCTTGCCGTCGCTGTCGAACTGCGAGAACACGAGATTCCAGATCTCGATGACGCGGTCGCAGTCGCTGGCCTGCTCAAAGCTCTCGAACGGGCCGTATGACTCGCCGCGGTCAAAATGAATCTCGGAGCAGGGACCGCAGGGGCCGGAGCCGTGCTCCCAGAAATTATCCGCCTTGCCGAGCCGGATGATGCGCTCATGCGGAATGCCGATTTCCTTTTCCCAGATCTGCTCCGCCTCGTCATCGCTCTCAAAAATGGTGATCCACAGTCTGTCTGCGGGGATGGCCAGGGTGCCGGTCAGGAACTCCCATGCCCAGCTGATGGCCTCGCGCTTGAAATACTCACCGAACGAGAAGTTGCCGAGCATCTCAAAGAAGGTGCCGTGACGGGCGGTCTTGCCGACGCGCTCGATATCCGGCGTGCGGATGCACTTCTGGCAGGTGGTGACACGGACATTGGGCGGAACGGCCTGTCCGAGAAAATATTTTTTCAGCGGCGCCATGCCGGAGTTGATCAGCAGCAGGGAATTATCCCCCTTCGGGATCAGAGATGCGCTGTCCATGCGGGTATGCCCCTTGCTCTCAAAGAAGGAGAGATAGCGCTCACGCAGTTCATTCAAGCCTGTCCATTCCATAGGTACAGATTCCTTTCATTTTACAGATTCCGGCAGCTTCGCCGCCGCATAACGATACAGGATATAGTATACCGCAAAACGGCTTATTTGTCAAGTGGCGTGATGTCAGGGGACACACCGAGCCCGCGAACGCTGCCCATATTCCCCCGCTTAAAGGCTGCCGGTTCTCAAGAACCTCATTGCAATGAAAGCAATGTATTTTCTTCATTTTTCTATATCACGGGATTCCAAAGGGATTTCATCCCTTTGGCGGGGTTTGGGGCGAAGCCCCATTATGAATCCATCGGAGATACCGCTTTTTCTGCAGGCAGACAGCCGCAGCGCCCCGGCTGTGCGGGGCGCTGCGGCTGCTTAAAAGGAGTGTATTTTTTAAAGAGGATTTGTGATTATGCTTCTGCGCCGGAAGGCGGCGGGGTCTTGTTCCCCATGATCTGCCGCTTCATCAGCGTCAGATCCGCGGCATTGATGCGGTTATCATTCAGCAGATCCGCTGCAAAGAACTGTCTGCCTTCCAGTCTGCCGGTGCCGCCGAGATACTTGCTCAGCGCCACGGCATCCTCAACGGTCATTTTGCCGTCGCCGGTAACATCGCCCATGGTGACCTTGAATTCCGTCAGCGAAAGATCCTCAGCAACATCATAATACTTGGTGTCCAGAACCGTGCCGTCGTGATATTCCCATTCCCGCGCATGCCGCGCCGTAATCTTCAGCTGTCCCTTCTGCTTCGGCTTATATACGAAGAAACGATAGGTTCTGTTGCCGCCCGTCGCGCCGTTGTTCGGTTCATAGCTGAACGATGCTTTTTTCACAAGCTCGGCGTCCGTTGTTCCGGCTGTTTCCGTCAGAATCTCGTAGCCGGTCGATACATTGGTTTCACCGCAGCAGACGATATAGCCGTCATGCACGGAAACCGCCCGGTTGTTTTCATAGAATGCCTTTGCCTCCGTGAAGTTCTCAGGCAAAAAGTCATATTCCTGCGATGCATTGCTGTCCGTAATTTTCAGATCCTCGTCCACGGCAAAGGAGAACAGTCCCTCAACCTTTTCCGGTGTGTCCCCCTTCATTCTGACCCACTTCATGCCGAGATTGCCCGCGGACGTCACCTTGAACACCATGACCTGATAGCCTTGCTCGACGTTTCTGTCATTGGACAGCAGGATCTGCCGCGTGGTGAGCAGCTCATGCTTTGCAAAATCACCGACGGTATCCGGATCGTCCAGCACATAATGCACCTTATCCGACAGTTCGTAGGGCAGGCACAGGCAGAGAATGCCGTCCTGTGCATGCCAGTCACCGCAGTTCAGGCGGAATTCCGTCGCTTTTTTCTCATTGGACGGAACCCAGCCCGGAACTGCCCCTTCCTCCTCCGCGGCAAAGCAGAGCACACCGTCTGCATCCCGCGTTACCGAAATATTCACTGTTTTATCGAATTTCTTAGATCCGTTTCGGATGTAAGCAGTGATAAGGCACGGCTCCTGCACATCAATATACTGAATATAGCATTCGCCGTCAACCGCCATGCCCGGCTCCACAACAGGCTTGCAGTCCACGCTGACCGTTCTCAGCGATTTGCCGTCCTTCTCAAATGCGACCATCGCCATCGCCGGAGAAAGTCCGCCGTAAGATGCCGTTGCCACGATCAGATAATGTCCTCTGTTGTCAATGTTGAATTCATTGTACATCTCTGTGCTTGATACGAGTCCCTCGCTGCGCAGGAATGCATACGCCTCGCCGGAGGTATCCGGGACATATTCGCGCCATTCCTCCGCTTCCTCAACATACGAGCGCACCGTGATGCTGCCGTCGGTATCCTTCTCGGCATACAGCGTTCTGGTGACGCTGAACGGTTCATCCTCGGGCTCGCGGAATTCGTGCGTAAAGGTCGCTTTGACCGTTCCGGGCTTCGTGACCGGGCAGAACGCCACAAAATAGGTAGGCTGATCGGTCGGCTCGGGGCCTTCAAAAATATAATTGCAGCTTACATGCTTCAGCGTCAGCGCCGCGCCGTCCAGCTCAGCCTTGCTTCTCATGTAGCTGCCGCAGAAGCCGTCGTTGATCGCTGCCATGAGCAGATAATTGCTCCGGCTGTCAATGACGCACTGCGTCCAGGAGTCCCGGCCAAACCCCCACTCTGAGTTGACTGAATTCATAAATGCAGTGTATTCCGTTTTGCAGTCCGGCACAAATACGCGCCAGTCAGTCTCGGTCACATGCAGACTCTCATCGACCGCGAAGATATACTGATCCTCGTCTTTCACCTTTTCCTCGACCGCATTGAGGTTGCAGTCATAGAGCACGACAGTTTTTGCTTCCTCCGGCTTGTAGGCCGTGACATGGAAGAACTTGTCAGCGCAATTCATTTCCTCCGGTACGCAGTACCATTCGTCCAGCAGCGTTTCGGTGTTGCCGGAGCCGAGCAGCGGCAGACGCTCCCAGCCGTCTTTGTACCTGTGGAAGGTGACAATGCAGATCAGATCATCATCCACATACGTACTGCCGTAGGTGTTGATGAACTTGCATGCATCGCCGTAGTTCTGCGGCACCCAGTCCGGCACTCCGAATCCGGCCACACGAATCGCCGGGATAGTCGGCAGTGCCGTGCAGAACATCACTGCGGAAAGAATCGCCGATGCTGTTTTCTTATATTTCATCATACTCACTCCTTCTGTTTCCTGATTAAGTTCAGCCGTTCACATGACTGTCTGCGGAGCAGCCGCTTCCGGTCAGCCGCCTGCCGTGTCAGTCCCTGCTGTTTATTAAGACAAATTCCGGAGAAAAAGGTTACAGCTTTTCCGGAAAAATTTTTTCAATTCATTGCAGGCGCAGATGCACACCGCCGGAAACAGCCGGAGCGCCCCGTTTTTGTGCGGGACGCTCTGACTGTTTTATAGGAGTGTGTATCAAAGATGTAATGCATTAAATGTTGGTTCTCATAGAACGCCCTCTGCCGCAGCGTGCGGCTCAGCACCGCTTATGTTCTCTCTGCGTAAATGAGCCGCTGCTTCATCAGGGACAGATCCGCTGCATTGATGCGGTTGTCATTGTTCAGATCCGCTGCAAAGAACAGATTGCCGTCCAGCGCACCCTGACCGCTGAGGTACTTGGTCAGTGCCACGGCATCCGAAACAGTCAGGCTGCCGTCACCGGTGGCATCGCCCGCGGTGACCTGGAATTCCTTGAGGGAAAGATCCT
The DNA here is from genome assembly GCA_016281125.1 of Oscillospiraceae bacterium. Classification (GTDB taxonomy): domain Bacteria; phylum Bacillota; class Clostridia; order Oscillospirales; family Ruminococcaceae; genus Firm-04. Next base: position 54,039 of record JAEEIA010000060.1, read on the forward strand.
CACCGACTGTATAATACTTCGTATCGAGAACCGTGCTGCCGTCGCTGAGATCCCACTCGCGTGCGTGCATGACCTTCACCTTCAGCTGACCTTTCTGCTGCGGCTTGAGCACAAAGAACCGATAGGTTCTGTTGCCGCCCGTCGCGCCGTTGTCCGGCTCATAGCTGAATGAAACCTTCTTCACGATCTCTGCGCCTGCATCGCCCGCTGTTTCCGTCAGAATCTCGTAGCCGGTCGAGAGATTGGTCTGGCCGCAGCAGACGATATAGCCGTTCTGGATGGAAATCGCACCGTTCTTTTCATAGAACGCCTTTGCATCGGCAAAGCTCTCAGGCAGGAAGGAGAAGTCATCCTCTGTCACATGGCCGTTTCTGATGTTCAGATCCTTGTCCGCCGTAAAGAACAGCACCTTCTCGCATTCCAGATTCCGGACGTCGCCGCTCTGCGTGACCTTCACCCACTTCATGCCGACATTGCCCTCTGTCGTGACCTTGATCACGACAACACGGTAGCCCTTCCGCACACCGTTGGGTTCACCTTCCACATACTGCCGCGACCAGATCACCTTATGCTCTGCAAAATCGCCGATCGGAGAAGGATCGTCCAGAACATGATAGTCATCGCCCTTTTCCTCGTAGGGCAGGCACAGGCAGAGAAGTCCCTTTTCCGCGCGGAAATCGCCGTATGCCTCGCGGAAGTCCGCACAGGCCTCAGCACCGACCGGAACCCATGCCGGAACAGCCTCCTCGTTTTCGCGCAGGACAGTGATCGTGCCGTCTGTATTCTTCACAGCGTTCAGCGTGATCTGCTTTTCAAAATTCTGACGCTTGACGCTCAGGATTGCCGTATACGTGCCGGGCTCTGTGATCTTTGCATATGCGATTTCTTCTGCGCCGTCAACTATCCCGGTATTGATGATATGCAGCTCGCAGTTCACCCAGGTCAGCTCGATTTCCTCGCCGTCCTTTTCCAGCCTGCAATCCACATGCTCAGTCGAAATACCGACGTTATCCTCAAACACCACATAGCTTCCGACAGCGTCCGCGTTGCAGGCCATCACATAGCTGTTACCCAGTCCGTACCGACCGGCCGCAATTTGGAACAGTCTGGCCTCTCTGTTGCAGTCCGGTACAAATCCGCGCCAGTCTGTTTCCGTCACATGCAGGTTTTCATCAACCGCGAACTCATATTCTTCCGTTTTTTTGTTCTTATTCGTGTCGTAATCATAGAACACAACGGTCTTTGCTTCCTCCGGCTTGTAAACCGTAACATGATAATATGCCTGCGGCAGGTTATACGAGATCGGTCCGTCCGTTTCATACCACGCATCCAGCAGCGTTCTGCAATTTCCGGATCCGGTCAGCGGCAGGCGCTCCATGTCCTTCGACCAGTGACGCGTCACAATGCAGATCGTGTCATCCGCAACATACGTGTCACCGTGATTATTATGGAAATCACAGGCTGCACCGACAGTCTGCGGCGCCCAGTCCGGCACCTCCGTGTTTGTCAGCTCGGTCAGGAAGAACCGGTTGTTTGCCGTGATGTCAGACTGATACTTTTTGCTGACCGTTGTCTGCGTATGATCCGGATCCGCCTCTGTCCATGTGATCTTTGCCGAAATAACGCCGGTTCGTGCGATTTCATAATACTTCACATAGTCCTCGGCACTTCCGGGCGGCGCCTCTGTCATGCCCTGTGCCCGGCAGTTTGCGGTATGCTCGGCCGCCATCTTTTCGCCGTTCCACTCGACCTCCATGCTCATGTCGGCGCCGGTGCTGTAATTGACCCTACCCGCCAGAATCAGTGCGCCGTTCTCTGTATAAAAATTGCCGTGTTCTTCGATGAATGCATCGTATTCCGTCTTGCAGTCCGGCATGACTGCCCGCCAGCCGGTTTCCGCGACCGCCAGCGTATCGTCTGCGGCAGTGAAGGTATACACCTCCTGCGCGGAAGGAGAAGCGGAAACCGTTGCGTCAGCAAACGAATACTGCCGTATGATCTCATTGTCACCGGCCTGCGTCGGCTTCCACACGCTGACGAAGTAATGCACGTCTGCGTTGTACTGCTCCTCCATACGCCGCTGCTCCGCATTGGCTTCCCAGTCCGCGCGTTCCTTTGCGCTCATGGATTCGAGATCCGGCATGCCGTCCTGCGCCTCATAGCGGATCTCTGTCTGAAAGATGCGCTCCGCAGCACCATTCGAGAGATGCTCGTCGCATTGCGGTTTCAGGTCATTCTTCATGCGTTTTACAATACAGTAGACGCCGTCAGCTGCATGTGTTGCGCCGTAAGTGTTCTGAAATTCCAGTGCCTTTTCAAAATCCTGCGGCACCCATGCGGGCAGGGCCGCGTCCGCCGCATACACCGCCGGAAATGCCGGCACGGCCGCGCAGAACATCACCGCTGAGAGAAATGCTGCTGTCTTCTGTTTCTTCATCGTGATCACTCCTTCAGGTCATCGTATTTTATATGTTTCGTTTCATCACACGCTGATGCGGCAAAGCAGCGTGCCTCCGAACGGCTGCCCTGCCGCATCATTGCCTGCTGTCTATTTAGACCGTTTTCCATACAAAAGGTTACAGCATCTTCGGAAAAAAATACAAAAAAGAATAATTCACTGTTCCCCGTTCTATTCAATTATATCACACAATCATAGAGAATGTCATGCGGATCAGAGAATTCATGCAGACAAATCCGCATTTCCGGCACAGTTCGCAGGCCGCAGAATGCAAAACAGCAAAGTGCACGGATTTCAACAGAAAAAGCGCTGTTTTTTCTCCGGCAAAACTGTGGGCTCCGCCGCCTTTTTCCCCCGCTGCCCCTCTTTACTTTTTAATATGAATATGGTATAATGGTAAGAAACAGAAAGCAGCCACCCCGGCGATCCGTCGCCGGATCGAAAAGGAGGTGCCTGTCCGGCATGGGCAAAATCATCGCATTTGCGAACCAAAAGGGCGGTGTTGGAAAATCGACGACCGTCGTCAGCCTCGGCGCCTATCTCGGTATGCGCGGCAAAAAGGTGCTCTGCGTTGATACCGACTCGCAGGGCAACACCACAACCGGCTTCGGCGTTTCCAAGAAAGGCCTCTCCTGCTCCAGCTACGATGTCCTGATCGGACGGAGCCGCATTCAGGATGCGATTCTGGAAACCGAATTTGAAAATGTCAGCCTGCTGCCCGCCGTTTCGGCACTCGCAGGCGCAGAGATCGAGCTGATCGAGCTGGAAAACCGTGTGCAGCGCCTGAAAATGGCACTGATGAGCTGCCGCCTGACATATGACTATATTCTGATCGACTGCCCGCCGTCGCTGAGCCTCATCACACTGAACAGCCTCGTCGCGGCTGATTCCGTGCTCATTCCGATGACCGCGGAGTATCTTTCGCTGGAGGGACTCTCCCAGCTTTACGAAACCATCAAGCTCGTCAAGAGCAAATATAACGCGGGACTCCGCATTGAGGGCATCCTCTTTACCATGTACGACGGCAGACTGAATCTGTCGGAGCAGGTCGTCGCGGAGGTCGAAAAATATTTCCCGGGACAGGTCTTTCAGACGAAAATCCCGCGGAATGTCCGCCTTTCGGAAGCACCGAGCCACGGCAAACCGGTCTTTTACTACGACCGCTCGTCCAGAGGCTCCGAAAGCTACGAGATGCTCGGGCATGAGCTGCTCGGCGAGCCGCTCGTCCCGGATATCAAACCCAAGCGTTTTATCTTCAGCAAGAAATAATCCGCAGCGCGGAATCATTTGGAACAGAAGGCAGGCGAGAACATGGCAAAGGGCGGACTCGGCAGCGGGCTCGGCTCGCTGTTTGAACAGAATGCAGCTGATCCTGCAAGCGGCGTGCAGACCGTTCGGATCACCGAAATCGAACAGAACCGCGCACAGCCCCGCAAGCGCTTCGATGACGAATCGCTGACGGAGCTTGCAGAATCCATACAGGCGCACGGCATGCTCCAGCCGATCGTGGTCAGACCGGTCGGAGAACGGCGCTATCAGATCGTTGCGGGCGAACGCCGCTGGAGAGCGGCCAAGCGCATCGGGCTGTCCGAGGTTCCTGTCATTATCCGGGAGCTCACCGACAGCGAGGCAAGCCAGATTGCGATGATCGAAAACCTCCAGCGCGAAAACCTCAATCCGATTGAGGAGGCGCAGGGGTATCAGGCGCTCATGCAGCAGTTCGGCATGACGCAGGAGGAGGTCGCAAAGACCGTCGGGCGTTCGCGTCCGGCCGTCGCAAACAGCCTCCGGCTGCTGAATCTGCCGGTGCTCGTGCAGGACTATCTGGAAAAGGGCAAGCTCTCGGCCGGACATGCCAAGGCACTCGCCGGCATCAAAAATGAGAAGCTCCTGCTGGAATGCGCCGCACGCGCCGCGGAGGACAAAATCACCGTGCGCGAGATCGAAGCGCTCGTCCAGAAACAGAACGATCCCGCAAAGCCTGCTGAAAAGCAGAAAACGCCCGAGCAGATCTTCTATGAGGAAATGGAGATCAGCCTCGGCAGTCATCTCGGAAGGAAGGTGCATGTGTCCGGCAGCAAAAAGAAGGGCACGCTCACCTTGGAATTTTATAACAAGGAAGATTTGCAGGCGCTTTGTCAGCTGCTGACAAAGGATGCATAAGGCGGAAAAGGAGAAGTGAATATGATTGAAAAAGCGAACAAATTTGCAAAAGAAGGACTGACCTTTGATGACGTCCTGCTGATCCCGGGTGAATCTGACGTCACCCCGAACCAGATCCGTCTAGCGACCAGACTTGCCGGTGACATCATGCTGAATACGCCGATCATGACCTCTGCCATGGATACCGTTACCGAGTCCAAAATGGCAATCGCAATCGCGCGTGAGGGCGGCATCGGCATCATCCACAAGAATATGACCATCGAGCAGCAGTGCGACGAGGTCGATAAGGTCAAGCGTTCCGAAAACGGCGTCATCGTCAACCCGTTCTCCCTGACGGAGGATCGCTTTGTCTATGATGCGAACGAGCTCATGGGCAAATACAAGATCTCCGGCGTCCCGATTGTGGACAAGGAAGGGCACCTGGTCGGCATCATCACGAACCGCGACATGCGCTTCCTGACGGATTACAACATCCGCATCAGCGAGGTCATGACCAAGGATCACCTGATCACCGCACCGGTCGGCACCACATTGCAGGATGCACAGAAGATCCTGCGTTCCAATAAAATCGAAAAGCTCCCGATCGTGGATGACAACAACATTCTCCGCGGTCTGATTACCATAAAGGATATTGAGAAATCCGTCAAGTATCCGAATTCTGCGCGTGATTCCGGCGGCAGACTGCTCTGCGGCGCCGCAATCGGCGTGACGGCGGACGTGCTGGAGCGTGCAGGTGCGCTGATCGACGCAAAGGCAGACGTCCTCGTGCTCGACAGTGCGCACGGCCACAGCGCCAATATCATCAACAGCTTGAAGCGCGTCAAGGAAGCGTATCCGAACACGCCGGTCATCGCGGGCAATATTGCGACGGCTGAGGGCGCTGAGGCACTGATCAAGGCGGGCGCAGATGCAATCAAGGTCGGTATCGGCCCTGGCTCGATCTGCACGACCCGTGTTGTCGCCGGTATCGGCGTGCCGCAGGTCACAGCTGTGTATGATGCAGCATGTGTCGCGGAGAAGTACAACATTCCGGTGATCGCGGACGGCGGCATCAAGTATTCCGGCGATATTGTCAAGGCACTGGCAGCCGGTGCAAGCGTTGTCATGCTGGGCAGCCTGTTCGCGGGCTGCGATGAAGCGCCAGGCGCAACGGAAATCTATCAGGGCAGACAGTTCAAGGTCTATCGCGGCATGGGCTCTCTGGGCGCCATGGAATGCGGCTCCAAGGACCGCTACTTCCAGGAGGGCGCGAAGAAGCTCGTTCCGGAAGGCGTCGAGGGCAGAGTGCCGTACAAGGGGCTTGTTGCTGACACGGTCTTCCAGCTCTGCGGCGGCATCCGTTCCGGTATGGGTTACTGCGGCTGCGTGGATATTCCGACACTGCACGAGAAGGCAAAGTTTGTCCGCATTACGGGCGCAGGCCTGAAGGAAAGCCACCCGCATGATATTTACATCACCAAGGAAGCGCCGAACTACTCTGCGCAGATCTAAGAACAATCGCTGATAAAAACTGAGGGCGCTGGAATCAATCAGCGCCCTCTCTGTTTTATCTGTATTGTATTTCGTTACTTTTGATTTTTCCGGTAAATCAGCATCAGGCCTTTCAGCAGCAGCAGATCGTCCAGAATGATCTGCCGTTTGCAGAACGGCACGATTTTGCCCGCGTTTCCGCCGGTCGCAACCGCAGTACACGGCACGCCGAGCTCCTCCTCCACGCGTGCAATCACGCCGTCCACAGCCGAAGCCGTGCTGTAAATAATGCCGCTCTTCATACAGTCAACGGTATTCGTTCCGATGACATGCTTTGCAGGCTCCAGACTGATGGCCGGAAGCTGCGCCGCACGGCTGGAAAGCGAATCGAGCGATACCCGCACGCCGGGGATGATCAGCCCGCCGAGGAAACGGTTATCCGCATCCACGACAGAAACCGTTGTGGCCGTGCCCATATCCACAATGATGACCGGCTTTTGATACTCCGCAGCTGCCGCAACGGCATCCGCCACGCGGTCGCTGCCGAGCGCGGCAGGATTGTCAATCAGAATTTTCAGCCCGGTTTTGACACCGGCACCGACGACAACCGGCTCCTTTCCGGTCATGCGCAGCACCGCCGCACGGACGGTCTGCGTCACAGGCGGAACCACCGAGGAAATGATGCAGCCCGAACAGGCGGATGCCGACATGCCGTTCAGCTCCAGCACCGTCCGGATCAGCACGGTGTATTCCAGTTCCGTGGAAAGCGGCTCTGTCGCAAGGCGCTCCGTGAACAGAATGCCGCTGTCGTCAAAGCAGCCCACAACCACGTTGGTGTTGCCGATATCAACCGCTAATACCATTGCCTGTACTCCGTTCAGTCTTTCTCAATCGGGAGAATGTGCGCGCCGTAGAGCGCCGCGCCGACGCCGCCGCTGATAATCGTCGAGGTAACCATCTCCACAACGGCATTGATTCCGACAAATGCGCAGATAAACAGAATCGTTCCGGTGAAGGTATACTGCTGGCCGAATTTTTCAAACAGACCCTGCACATAATCGGTCTTGCCGAACAGCAGCACGAGCGTGCTCATAAAGAACGCGGTATTGAAGAACGCGGAGCAGAAGCCGGTGATAAAGCTGGCCTTGCCGCCGATTTTTTTGGAAAGTTCCTTGTGGATCAGTCCGATGAGCAGACCGTCCAGCGCACGCGGGACGAACCGCTGAATAAATGCCAGCACCGGATTGATCGAAACGAGCGTAGCGCCCATTCCGCTCGGAATGCCGATGCCGAAGCACTGCAAAAAGCTCAGAATGCCGAATACGGATCCGATGACGAGGCCGCCTACCGGTCCTAAGGCAATCGCAGCGATTGCAATCGGGATGATGTTGAGTGTGATGGACAGCGGGCCGACCGGAATGGTGCCGATCGGGGTGAATGAAAACAGCAGCAGCAGCGCTGTCATCATGCCGAGAATCACGATGGTCTTGGTTTTGTTCTTGTTCATTTGCGTATCCTCCTTGTTATCATTCCCCTTGCGGGGATACAATACAGTATCCTTATTATACCGCATAAAGTCAGAAAAGTAAAGGAATGATTCTGTTTTGTAATTCTTTTTTGCACAGATATAAAATGGGACTTCCCTTTTCCGTCAAAATCTGGTATAATTGAAGCATACCGATGATCACTTCACAGGAGGTATCCCTTATGCTGAAAGGAAAAACCGCTGTGCTTGCCGTAACCGGCAGCATTGCCGCATATAAGATTCCGAACCTTGTCCGGATGCTGACAAAGCTGCACTGCGACGTGCAGGTGCTGATGACGCAGAACGCGACGCAGTTTATCAACCCGATCACCTTTGAAACGCTGACCGGCCACAAATGCCTGATCGACACATTCGACCGCAATTTCCAGTACAGCGTGGAGCATGTCGCGCTGGCCAAGCAGGCAGATATCGTCATGGTCGCACCGGCCTCGGCCAATGTGATCGGCAAGATTGCAAACGGCATTGCGGATGACATGCTCACGACAACCGTCATGGCCTGCCCCTGCAAAAAAATCATCGTGCCTGCGATGAATCATAATATGTATCACAATCCGATTGTGCAGGACAACCTGCAAAAGCTCGCGCGCTTCGGCTATGAGATTGCCGTGCCCGACACCGGACGGCTTGCGAACGGTGACATCGGGGACGGCAGAATGCCCGAGGAAAGCGTGCTGTTCCAGTACCTCATGCGGGAGATTGCCAGCGAAAAGGATCTTCTCGGAAAGAAGGTGCTCGTCACAGCGGGCGCCACGCGCGAAGCAATGGATCCGGTGCGGTTTATCACAAACCACTCCTCCGGCAAAATGGGCTTTGCGGTCGCGCAGGCCGCAATGCGCCGCGGCGCAGAGGTCACGCTGGTCGCTGCGCATACGGATATAGCGCCGCCGCTGTTCACGGAGCTCGTGCCGGTCGTTTCCGCTGCGGATATGTTTGAGGCAGTCACCGCCCGCGCAGCGGATATGGACATCATCATCAAGGCGGCCGCCGTTTCGGATTACACGCCGGTCACGACTGCGGATCAGAAGATTAAAAAATCTGACGGCGCATTCAGCATCGAGATGAAGCGCACGCAGGATATTCTGAAATATCTCGGCGCACACAAGCCGGAGGGACAGTTCCTCTGCGGCTTTTCCATGGAAACCGAGCATGTTCTGGAAAATTCGCGGAAAAAGCTCACCGCCAAGAACTGCGACATGATCTGCGCAAACAGCCTGCGCAGAGAGGGTGCGGGATTCGGCACGGACACCAACATCCTGACGCTGATTACCGCAGACCGGCAGGTCGAGCTGGAGAAAATGTCCAAGGAGGAGGCCGCACACCGCATTCTTGATATGATCCTGGAGCTTACTGCAAAATAACACAAACGGCACGGAGTCTGCACGCTCCGTGCCGTTTTTTTGCTTTCCGGCCATAATCCGTACCGGAACCGGCCAATCATTAACTATCAATGGATTTTATTATAACAAATTGCATAAGCAAGGCGGGAAAATGCTGTGCATAGCGCCAAAAACCGGGCGGAAATCTTGCAATTTCCGGCCGGTTGTGTTATACTATATGTAATCCATTTCCATACCATCCGCCGAATTGCTTTGCTTTTCAGGAGGGACTTTCCATGAAAAAACTGTTTTCTGCCTTACTGTCAATCGCCTGCCTGCTTTCCTGCGCGGCAGCGATTATGCCTGCATCGGACAGGACGGTGCAGCCGGACAGCAGCAGCACCGTGCTGACTGCATTCGCAGCCGATGCGTCGGAGCTCATCCCGGGCAAAAACGCGGCAAGCTACAAATTCAAGTATGCCGATTCCACCTGCTATAAGATCTCGGTCACACCTGTTTCCATCTATGAAAGACTCGAGGATAACTCTATGCGCAACTGGACCCAGTGGCCGCTGGATCCGGATACGAGCAAGCCCGTCACCGACGCGCCGCTTTACAGCTACTATAAGATCGACATCACGCACACCGAGGGCAACAACCAGGTCGTGAAGGATCTGTCCGAGTACCGTATCGGTCTTTCCAAGGGCGTCACCACGGCACTGGAGGACACGCCCTGCCAGACCGTCGAGGTTCCGGAATTCGTCAAGTCGTACATGGAGAAAAACGGCGGCGGCGTGGAGATTGCGGACAACGGCAAGGCCACTGTGATCGGCCCGAACGCCTATACCAACGCATATCTGAAAAACATTGACCTGACCGGCATCACCTACATCGGAAAGAATGCCTTTTCTTCCTGCAAATACATCACCGAGATCACGATTCCGGCTTCCGTCCGGAGCATCGGTGACGGCGCGTTCCTCTCCAGCGGTCTGAAAACGCTGGATATCAAGTGCGATCTGCCGGTGATTCCGGTATCGCTCTGCGAGAGCACCCAGCTGACCAAAATCACCCTGGCACATCCCGAGCAGGTTCGCCGGATCGGCAAGTCTGCGTTCAAGAATACGCCTCTGACCTCCACGCTCTTTGCGGGCTGGGTCGGCAAGGACGTTTCCAAGTACGAGAGCCTGACCGTTGACGACAGCGCATACGAAAACTGCGTTTCGATCAAGTCCGTCAAGATGCCTGATAACCTGATCTTCCTGGAAAAGAGCGTCTTTAAGGGCTGCACCAGCCTCAGTGAGCTCGTGATCGGCAAGAACACCCTGTCGCTCGATGCGGAATGCTGCGCAAACTGCACCGCACTGGATTCGATCACCTTCAACGATGTGCTGTACTCCCTGGGCGGCGGCGTTTTCTCCGGCTGCACCTCGCTGAAAAAGGTTGAGAATATGCCTGATACGCTGGAGGACTGGGTCGCTGTGACGCAGACCACCGGCTACGGCTTCGGCAACAATATGTTCGCAAACTGCAAATCCCTGACCTCCGTGGCGCTCCCCAAGAGCATCACCAAGATTCCGGAGGGCGTGTTCAAGGGCTGCACGGCGCTGAACTATGTCTACAACTCCGAGAACATCACCAGCATCGCCAAGGAGGCCTTCCAGGGCTGCCAGCATCTGCTGGAGGCAAAATATCCGAAGGTCACCGCGATTGAGAATTACGCGTTTGACGGCTGCTCCGATCTGAAGGAGATTGTCTTTGAAAACTGCACTTCCATCGGTGACTATGCGTTCCGCAAGTGTTCGTCCGCAACCAAGTTCAGCGTCGGCAGCTGCAAGACTGTCGGCATGAACGCACTGGAGAGCTGCTCCTCTCTGAAGAGCATCAAGCTGCTCTCTGATTCCTACGGCGCATACGTCTTCAAGGACTGCACCGCAGCTGCTACCATTGAAATCAAGTGCGACAAAATGGCGCAGACCCCGAAGGGCATGTGCTCCGGCTGTTCCGCACTGACAACGCTCAAGGGCGATCTTTCCAAGGTGCCGATCATCTCGGATTCCACCTTTGCGGACTGCACCTCGCTCCAGAACGTGGACTTCTCCTCTGTCCGGATCATCGAGCAGAACGCATTCTCCAACTGCACCTCGCTCAAGAGCATCTGCAAGGGCGCGATTACCGCTGAGGACTACGGCACAAAGTGCTTCTACAACTGCTCCGCCCTGAGCGCAGAGGTCAGCGGCAGCATCTCGACAATCGGCATGAGCGCGTTCCAGAAGAGCGGCATCACCAAGGTCGATGTCAACGGCATGGTCGGCGGTACGGTCGTTGTCGGCCAGTCTGCATTCGCGGACTGCCCGTCCCTCGCATCCGCTACGATCCTTTCGCCGGAGGGCGCCGTGTTCTCCGTCAAGGACGGTGTCTTTACAAACTGCCCGAAGCTGACAACCGCTGTGTACGCAGGCCCGATCATTACGACCGGCATGTTCAAGAACTGCACCGCGCTGAACGATGTGCAGATCAGCGCACCGACAATCAATGCCAGCGCATTTGAGAATTGCAGCAGCCTGACAATGGTCAAATCTCTGGACGATCCGACCAAGAGCATCATTGCCAAGGAAATGGGCGGCGCCGCATTCAAGAACTGCTCTGCACTGAAAACAGCGCCCTCTGACAAGAATACGACCTATACCGGCACGCAGCAGTATTTCGGCTGTGAGGCACTGACCAAGGCGGAAACCAGTATGCTGACCGCAGGCATGTTCAGCGGATGCACCAAGCTCGCCTCTGTTTCGCTCGCAAGCGATATCACTGCAATCCCGGAAAGCGCATTTGAAAACTGCAAGGCGCTGACTGCCATGAACCTCAACGACATGCTGAGCATCGGCAGCAAGGCATTTGCAGGCTCCGGCATCAAGGAGGTCAAGATCGAGAATGCGCAGAAGATCGGCATGAATGCATTCAGCGGATGCGATTCCCTGACGAAAGCGGACGTTTCGGCTGAGCTGATCGACACCTATGCCTTCACCGGCGACAAAGCCCTGAAGGAAGCAACCATCTGCACGGCCAAGATCAATTCGTTTGCATTCAAGGACTGCTCGGCTCTGAGCAAGGTCACGCTCCAGAATTCGGATTCCCGTGTGCTGGATTACATCGGCACGGATGCGTTTACCAACTGCGCCTCGCTGACGGATCTTGTGATTCCGGGCTCTCCGTCCAAGATTGAGTACCATGCATTCGGCTTCACCAACAGCAAGGTCACGGAGGACTTCCTCTGTGCCGGTGCAAGCGATTCGACCGTCAAGACCTATGCAGATACCTATAAGGTTCCGTTCTGCGACATCAAGGATTATAATGCGGAAGAGCGCGCAAAGCGCAACACGCCCGGCGATGTGGACGGAAACGGTCTGGTTTCGGTTGCGGATGCGGTCAAGCTGACAAAGTTCCTGCTCGGTACGGATACGGAGCCGGACAAGCTGAAAGCCGGCAACGCAGACCTCAACAAGGATCAGAAGATCAACGCGGTTGACCTGACGCTCCTCAAGATGAAGCTGCTGAAGCGCTAAAAGAATAAAAAAAGGCTGCACGGCAACCGCTGTGCAGCCTTTCGTTTGTGGTATCTCCGATGGATTCAGAATGGGGCGCTGCCCCATACCCCGCCAAAGGGACAAGTCCCTTTGGAATCTCGCGATATGAATAAAGTAGTAAATGCATTACTTTCATCATAATGGGATTCTTAAGGGACAATGTCCCTTAAGCGGGAGTTTGAGGGCGGAGCCCTCAATTCTAATCCATCGGAGATTCCTCTTACCCGCGCGGGATTCCCGCAAGATCGCGGATGACCTCTCCGGCGAGAATCAGTCCTGCCGCCGCCGGAACAAACATGACAGAGCCCGGCGTACTTCTGCGGCCTGTGTTCCCCTCCGGCGGCGCACCGACAGCAGGCGGTTCCTCGGAGTAAACCACTTTCAGTGCGTCCACGCCGCGCCTGCGGAGCTCGTACCGCATGACACGCGCCAGCGGGCAGACCTTTGTCTTATAGATATCTGCAACGCGCAGCGCGGTCGGGTCGAGCTTGTTGCCCGCGCCCATACAGGAAATCACCGGGACACCCGCTGCCTTCGCGCGCAGGATAATCTCCAGCTTGCCCTTGACCGTGTCGATTGCGTCAATCACATAGTCATACTGCGAAAAATCAAACTGCTCCGCGGTTTCCGGCAGAAAGAAGCAGCAGTGCCGGTTGACAGCGGTTTCCGGGCAGATGTCCCGGATGCGCGCGGCGGCCGCATCCACCTTGTTCTGCCCGAGCGTGCTGTGCAGCGCGATGATCTGACGGTTTAAGTTGGATTCGCAGACGGTATCGCTGTCGATCAGATCGAGCGTCCCGATTCCCGTGCGCGCAAGCGCCTCGACGGCATAGCCGCCGACCCCGCCGATTCCGAACACCGCGACTCTGCTGCTGCGGAGCCGCGCCATGGCATCCGCGCCGAGCATCTGCTCCGTGCGGGAAAACTGTTCCTGCATATGCATCTCCTCCGTTTGAGCGTGTTAGGTTCCATATCATTATACAGCCCGTATCCCGAATTGTCAATCCGTTTTCGCTCCCATTTTACACTGCGGTCGCTTTTTTACACTTCTCCCATTGAAATTTACGAAATAATATGGTATAACCGGGCAGTGCCCGGCTCCGTTTCAGCTCCCATGTTTGCAAATTCAGAATGAAAAAGCACTTCTCCCATTGAAATTTACGAAATAATATGGTATAATAAGGAAAATGCTTTCCGTTTTCAGAATAAGGAGTATTTGATTATGCTGTATGGTCTCACACAGGAGCGGCTGATTGAAATCCTCGTCCGCCTGTTTATCATTTTCATGATCCTGCCGCTGCATGAATTTGCACACGCATGGACAGCCAACAAGCTCGGTGACGACACCGCCAAGTATCAGGGGCGCATGACGATCAATCCGCTTGCGCATATCGACCCGATCGGTGCGCTGTGTCTGCTGGTCGGCGGCTTCGGCTGGGCAAAGCCGGTGCCGATTGACCCGTCACGCTTCAACCGCAAGCACTCGATGCGCTTCGGCGTTGCGATCACCGCGCTGGCAGGCCCCGTCAGCAACCTGATTGCCGCGTTTATCGGAAAAATCATTTACCGCTTCTATGAGCTGTCGCCGATATACCGGAATTATCTGACGGATCTCGCTGCCGGAGAGGGCGTCAAAAACGGCCCCATGATGCTGGCATATATGCTTTCCGCCTTTGTATCCATCAATATCGGTCTGGCACTGTTCAACCTGATTCCGATTCCGCCGCTGGACGGCTCCAAGATTCTCAGCTATTTTACAAGCGCCAAGGTTGACCGCTGGTTCCAGCAGAACGAAATGATCATCCGTATCGTGTTCCTGTTCCTGATCGTGTCGCCGGTTCTTTCCCTGCCGCTCGGCATCCTGAGCTTACTGGTTGACCGCGGGTTCGATCTGCTGACAAACTGGATCCCGGCGCTGTTCGGCTGATACCATGCCGGAGCTTTCGTTTCATCTGCCGGTCTTTGACGGGCCAATGGATCTGCTGCTGCATCTGATTGCCAAGCACAAGCTCAATATCCATGACATTGAAATATCCGTCCTGCTGGAGCAGTATCTGCTCTATATGCAGCAGTGCGCGGAGCAGGATTATGAGCTTGCAGGCGAATTCCTTGCAATGGCGGCCAGGCTGATCTGGATGAAGACCGCTGCGCTCCTGCCGCGCCCGGAGGAGGCAGAGGCAGTCAAAAAAGAACTGGAGGGCGCGCTGATTGAATATTCGCTCTGCAAAATTGCCGCGGGCAATCTGCGGGAGCGGTATCTGGGCGATGTGCTGTTCGTCCGCAAGCCGGTGAGTCTGCCGGTCGATATGACCTATCGCCGGACGCATGAAGCGTCGCTGCTTGTGCAGGTCTATCAGAGCATGGGCGTCAAAAAGCTGCCGGGCGGCAGCGAGGGCAATGTCGGGGAGAAGATCCACGCCGTCGTGCAGATGCATCATCAGGTGACGAGCGTCGCCTCAAAGGTCGTTTTCCTGCTGCGGCAGTTCCTGACAAAGGAGAATGTCCGCATGGAGGATCTGTTTGAGGGGCTGACGCGCAAGACCGACCGCGTCGCGCTGTTTCTGGCCGTGCTGGAGCTGACAAAATCCGGCAGAACCTGTTTAAGCGATGACGGCACAATGATCTACATGAAGGACCGTGCGGCGCTGCTTGCCGGAAAACGTCAGCGCCGACGCGAATCGCAGAATCCGCAGGCCGATTCTGCGGTATATGACTAAATAAAAAAGATATCGCTGCGCGATGATTGCGAACGGGGACAGAATCCCCATTCCGATTCATCGCGCAGCGATATTTATTGCGCCCCGTTTGCGATGCGCTCGGCCAGGTCGCTCAGATAGACCCAGCGATCCATTTTCTCTGCGAGCGTCTGCGTCAGCGCCTCCTGTTTTGCGGTCAGCTCCTGCAACAGCACGTAATCCGAGCTGCTCTGTGCGATCTGCGCTTCGGTTTCCGCGAGCTGCTGCTCCAGCGCCGCAATATCTTCCTCAATCGTGTCGTATTCCCGCTGCTCCTTATACGAAAACCGCAGCCTGGCCGTTCCGTGAAAAACGCGCTCTTTTTTCTCCGAAGCCGCCTTCGGCTTTTCGACTGCGGCAGCAGGTGCGCATTTTTCTGCATAGTCTGAATAATTTCCGGTATAGCGCGTGCAGACGCCGTCCCGGAATGCAAAAATCTCAGAGGCAATTTTGTCCAGAAAATAGCGGTCATGCGACACCGCAATCACAGCGCCCTGAAAATGCAGCAGATAGTCCTCCAGAATCGTCAGCGTCGCAATATCCAGATCATTCGTCGGCTCGTCCAGCAGCAGAATGTTCGGCGCAGACATCAGAATTTTCAGAAGATACAGCCGTTTCCGCTCGCCGCCGGAGAGCTTTCCGATTGTGCTCCACTGGAGCTCCGGCGTAAACAGAAACTGCTCCAGCATCTGCGCGGCCGTGACGGGGCCGTCCGGTGTCTGTACAATATTGGCCGTATCCCGGATGTATTCAATGACGCGCTGTGCGGGATTCATTTCCTCGCATTCCTGCGAAAAATATCCGATTTTCACGGTATCGCCGGTGATGACTGTCCCGGCGTCCGGCAGCAGCTCCCCGGTCAGCAGCCGGAGGAAGGTGCTCTTTCCGGCGCCGTTCTGCCCGACGATGCCGATGCGCGCATCCCGCGCAATTATATACGAAAAATCGGTGATCAGCGGTTTGCCGTCAATCGCCTTGCTGATATGCTCCAGCTCGACGGTTTTTCTGCCGAGCCGGCTGGAAACGGACTGCATCTGCAAGGACGCGGCCTCTGCGGGAATCTCGCGATTTTTGAGCTGCTCAAAGCGCTCAATGCGGTCTTTGGACTTGGTGCCCCGCGCGCGTGCGCCCCGGCTGATCCATTCCAGCTCCCGCCGATATAGCGCTTTGTTTTTCCGCTCCGCGGCTTCTGCGTCCGCCTCACGCTGCGCTTTATACGCAAGATAATCGCTGTAATTGCCCTCGCAGAGATACAGCTTTCCGCGGTCAACCTCCGCAATCCGCTTGCAGATTTTGTTCAGAAAATAGCGGTCATGCGTCACCATGACAATCGCGCCGCGGTATTTCAGCAGCTGATCCTCCAGCAGCTGCGCGGTTTCGTTGTCGATGTGGTTGGTCGGCTCATCCAGCAGGAGCACATCGCTCGGCTGCACAAGTGCGGCGGCAATGCCTGCGCGGCGCTTCTCGCCGCCGGAGAGTACGGAAATATCGCGGTCACAGTCCGCAAGCCCGAACTGCCGCAGCACAGAGCGCGCCTCGTATTCCTTTGCGGTTTTCAGATCCGCAGGCAGATGCGCGAGCACCTGCTCCAGAACGCTGCCGTGTGCGTCAAATTCCGGAATCTGCGGGAGATATGAAATGCGGATGCCGTTTGTCCGGATGACTGCGCCGGAATCGGGATGCTCTGTCCCGGCGAGAATCCGCAGAAGCGTGGATTTTCCCGTGCCGTTGATGCCGATGATTCCGACCTTGTCGCCGGAATTGAGGAAAAAGGAAACATCGTCCAGAACACGGCGCTCCATATAGGTTTTGGAAATATTCTGTGCAGAGAGTAAGATCACAGCTCCGTTCCCCTTTCGTTTGATCAAGCATCATTATAACACAGCCCGGCGGGATTGTCAACGGCAGCCGCACCGCTTTTCCGTCTGCCGCATACAATACAGTACAGACGTACCGTCTGGAATCCAGATTGAAATGAGTGAGGAACATGATGATTGATGCAAGCCTCGGCAGGGCGAGCTGCTGCGGGTTTCCGCAGGGAATTCCCCAGCCGTTTCCGCCGCGGCCGAATCCGCCGGTGCCGCTGCCGCAGTCAGAGCCGGATATGATTCAGATTCGC
This sequence comes from Oscillospiraceae bacterium, assembly GCA_016281125.1. Lineage (GTDB taxonomy): Bacteria > Bacillota > Clostridia > Oscillospirales > Ruminococcaceae > Firm-04. Next base: position 71,427 of record JAEEIA010000060.1, read on the forward strand.
CTGACGACCGCGCAAACCGCCCTCGCAAACGGTGCGGCGGTTCCGCTGACCGGAACCGTCCGGCAGAGCGGAAACGGTCTGCACTTTGATCCTGCAAACCGCGCCGTACAGGTCACGGAATCGGGTGTTTACCTGTTCCAGTGGCATGTGCTTGTGCAGTCGGATGCCGCTGCCCCGGTGATTGCGCTGCAATCGCTGGACGGCCAGACGGTTCTCGGCTATTCCGGTGTTCCGGCAGGCACTGCTGCAAGCGGCGTCTCCGTGAGCGGCACGGCTGCGGCAGCGCTCCCGGCGGGTACGGCATGGGTGCTCGTCAATGTCACCGGCGATCCCGTTGACATTCCGGTTGCGGGAACGGCTCCGGCCGCCTTTGCCGCTTCGCTGACGGTCACGGAAATCGGGGACAGACCGTTCCCGGACTTTCGCTGAGGCATCCCGTTTTCTGCGATGAGTGGCTTACGGCGCCGCCCTTACGAATCCCGCAGACAGAAGCGCCTGACGACTTTCCGCCAGGCGCTTCTGTTTGTCGAAAAAAGGTATCCGCTTCGCGGATGCTATTAAAGAATGGGGACCTCTATCGCAGGTCCCCAAGCCCGCCGAGCTCTTGAATGCAGGGGAGTTTCGCCCGTTGCGACGGGCGACGAGGGCTCTGCCCTCGTCCCGCGAGCTTTTTGAAAAAAGCTCGACCAAAAACTCTTATTTTGGGTTTTCCGCGAGTTTATCGACAGTCTAAGCGCCTGACGGTTTCCCGCCAGGCGCTTGTTTTGTGTGTTTGAAACCGTCAGAGTGCTTTTCCCATCTGCTCCCCTGTAACGATTTTTGCAATATAAAGAAGGATGCGCGTAATATCTCCGCTGTCTACGCCGGATACACCGTCGCAGTCTGCATTCTTCAGTCCCTGATCCGTGATCTGAGCCGATGCATCGGAATTGATGAACCGGGCAACCAGAACCGCATCAGAAACATCCACATAAGAATCAAGGTTCGCGTCGCCGTAGCGAGGATCATTCGTCGGCGTAATCGAGAAACCGGTGGTCGTGCCGATCTGCGGCTCACTGCTGACAGTCACCTCGAAAGAGCATGTCGCAGTTCCGTACTTCACGTAGATCTGATAGGTTCCGGCTTTGGTATTGTCAAATTCCGAAGCGTCAACCGTGAAGGCCTCATAGGTGAACGGCTGTGTGAACGTATCGCCGTGCTTATCGCCCTCTGTGATCCAGCCTTCCGCCTTGCCGCCGGTCAGATCAAGCGCCTCACCGATTACATAGCTGGTTTTTGCCGGAAGCGCTCTGATCTCCAGCGAATACTGCGTGACGCCGCCGGTCGTTGCCTGTGCAGTCGTGGTGACAGGTGCCGGTGTTGTAACCGGAAGTGTGGTCGTCAGCGGGGTGCGGCCGCCGGTCAGCTCTGCATCATCCAGATAGAAGCTGATTTTATCCTTGGCTTCCGGTGTTTCGTTGTATTCCGTCTGCACATACAGAGAAATCTTCTGTGCGCCCTCCGGAATTGTGAAGGACTTGCTGAGCTGCGCCCATTTGCCGCTCTCAGCCTTCACCTCTGCAAGGTTGTCGTACTTCGTATCGCCGTCCAGCGTATACTGCAGGCCAAGCACGAAGGTAGCCGAAGTGTAGGTCTGGCTGTTGTAGCCGACATAGGTTGAGAAGGTATAGGATCCGCCTGCCTCCAGCTCATCGGACGCGGCGCTGACGCCGTGCCAGGACTGGCTGCGCTCCGTGACGTACAGCGACTGGCTGCCGCCGTGGACGAAATCCTTGTTGAAGCCGTATTTGACGCCGTCGCCGCGGACTGCCCAGCTGGTTCCTGTCCCCTCAAAGCCGTCTGTAATGCCGGTGCCCTTGCCCGACGGTGCGGTATAGCTGACCTCCGGCTCAGGCTCTGTGCCCGGCGTTGTGCCGGGATCCGGATTCGGATTTTCACCGAGCGTCAGGTCATTTTTCGTGATTTTTGCGGTGCCGGAGCTCATCCAGCCCTCGACATTGAGCGCGACCTCATACAGACCGCCCATCTCCATGCCGTACTGTTCCCATTGCTGGAAATGCGCAGATACGTCGATCTGGCCGCTGTTCCGGAGCTGGCCGTCCTTGCGGACGCTCCAGTACTGGTTGAAATGCGTGACGCCTTCCTCGATCGAAGGGCCGTCGTGCGTCCCCTTATAGACCTCGTAGGTGCCCCCGTTGGCGGTGATCTCACCGACCTTTCTCATGGTGTTGCTTTCCCCGGGCGGCCGCCAGTTGCCGTAATTCTCCACAATGTAATACTCCGCAAGCGGCTGCTTTGTCCAGCCGTAGACGCAGAGATAGGAGTTGCCGTTCGGCCGGTATTCTGATGCTTCAAAATCAACCGTGATGCCGTTCAGCGTTTTCCATTGCGGATAGTTCTCGAACTTCTGGCCGGAACGGAACAGCACATTCTTGATACCGCTCCATGAGCAGGAATATGTCCCCTTATCCCCGACAGTCATTTGCGGATTGCCCTGTCCGCCCTCGTTCCAGAGCTCCCAGTGGTAGCCGTCCTTGACACCGACTTCGCGTTCGGTGCCGGCGGTTGCCGTCGTGCCCGGCGCGGATGTGAGTATCATCACCGCCGCACTGAGCAGACACGCCAGTCTGCTGTGTCTTTTCATAGTCGTATCCTCCGTTATCATGTCAAACCGATGAAGATCAAAGATCTTCCATACTGATGTCCCCGTATTTTTATTATAGCATTTTTGTACATTCATGTCAATAATATGAAGCAATCTTAATAATTAGTAGTTTATATGTATAATGGACAAAATTGCCCCGAATGGGATGCGGCAAACCGTCCGCGCACAAAAATACGGAGCAGACAGCAAGCCTGCTCCGTTTGCGGTTATTTGTAATTGTTCAGCTTTGCGCGCTTGATTGCGGAAGGATAATCGCGGTAGCAATAATCCATGTCCACATCACCGGTGAAGCCCTCGCAGGTACTGACGCCGTACTGCCACATGCCGTAGTTGCCTGTAAAGGACGGCACCGCGACATTGTAATTCGCGACCCAGACATCATAACGCGATTTGACGTCCTGGTTGATCTTGTTGTTCAGATAGTACGACGAGCAGTAGATCTGGGAGAAGAATCCCTTTTTCTCCATCTCGGAGCAGAACGCGTCGATGATCGCGGAAATCTTGGAGATATCCATTGCAAGCACGTCCTTCTCCTCAATGTCAAACGCGATCGGATATTCAAATGTGCGGTCTCCGAGCACCTGTGCGCAGACATTTGCCTCGATGCGTGCCTCCTCCGGCGTTTTGGCGTAGGAATACCAGTATGCGCCGACCGGAATGCCCGCAGCCTTTGCGCGGTCATAGTTGGAATAGAAGGTCGTATCGACCTGCTTGAGGTATTTGCCGAAGCCCGCCCGCAGGATCACGAACTGTGCCTTCGGATCGTTCTTTGCTTTCTGGAAATCGACCTTGTCGCCCTGCCACGAGGAAATATCAATGCCGTGGCACAGATACGGGCGCACCGTCGTGGTGATGAACGTGGTGCTCACGGTTGCCGTGATGACCAGCGGCTTGGTGGTCGGGCGCGTGGATGTCGGCTTTGCCTGCACCGTCGTGGTTGCAGCCGGTGCGGCGGTCGTCGGGACACAGGTGGTGGTGCCTGCGGCCATGGTTGCGGTGACGGCTGCGGTGGTCACAGCCGGAACAGTCACTGTGGAGGCAGAAACGGCCGTCTGCGAAGCGGGCGCCGTCGTAACCGGATTCGACAGAACGGTTGTGACGGGCAGCGGCTCGGTGACCGGCTCTTCCGTTTTCGGCGTCCCCGGTGCAAGCACCGTGATTTTGCCGCGCTGCGTCAGCATCGGCAGCTTTGTGCCCTTGTGCGACAGCTCAATATCCTGGAACGAAAGCTGATAGACCGTACCCGGCTCCGCATCGTCCGGAACCTTGAGCGCAATGCTGAATACGGTGCCGTTTTCCTCTGTGTAAAACGTGGATTTGGAATTGCAGATAATCAGGTTGAAATCCTCGATCAGGTATGTGGAAAAGCTCAGATCGGGGAATATTTCCTTGTTGACGGGGGTAAAGCTGGTTGCATGCTCCGGCTTCACGGGCGTCAGCACATCGCCGTAATTGACAGCGAATTTTGAGAACGAGAATCCGGGATTGTTGTCGATATCCGCACGGATTGTGACGGTTTCGCCGGGATAGCATTCCGCCGACGAAAGGGAAAGATCCGGCGGTGCGTTCTCTGCAACGGAAACGCGCTTGGTCATCACGAAGTCAAAGACATCGACGACACCGTCCCCGTTCAGGTCAGACAGGCTTGATTCCTGTGCAGCGACAGGCGCGGCAAGGCTCAGGATACTGAAAACGGCAGCCATTCCCGTGGAGAGCAGCCGCCTCAGGCGCTTGTGCATATTGAACTCCTCCCTTATCATACATCCGGAATATCACCAGTTTTGGCACTTAGATGGTTAAAACTTATAATTTATCTATCTCTAGGGTGATATTTCCTTACTATTTTACCATAACACGGCAGTGAATTCAAGAGTGTCCGTGCTTTTTCTACGGATTTTCCAAATGATAGGCGATAACAAACAGGGAATCTGAAGAAAAATTATGCATTATGCTGATTTTCTCGTTTTTTTAGAATCGGCTTGACTTTTGTCCTCTGATGTAGTATAATATAAAGGCGGTCACGAAAGACCGATGCTGTTTTAGCTCAGTAGGTAGAGCACATCCTTGGTAAGGATGAGGTCGCTGGTTCGACTCCAGTAAACAGCTCCAGAACAGCTTCCATGCAGTGATGTGTGGAAGCTGTTTTCCTTTTCTCTGACAGAATCCCCCTGCCGCGCATATGTACCGGCAGGGGGCGTTTTGTTTTATCTTGCCTGATTTTCACCTGATACACCATTTTCACTGCACCGCCTGCGTATTCTTATGTAGAAAACAGCCGAAACAATATTGACATTTCGCAGTATATGATATATAATAAGGGCGTTGGGTAGTTTTCAGTTAAGCATTCAATGTTTCTGAATCATAAAGGAGTATGCTATGAAGAGAAAGCTCGTGTGCAGAAAAATTGCCGCAGTGCTGCTTTCGGCAGCGGTCATAACATGCAGTGCATTGTCTGTGCAGAACCCGTTCAGATCATCGGCAGTCGGCCCGGATGAAGAAGCCGTCCCGTTCGGCTGCGCGGATGACCTCGCGGAAGGTACATATTCCCCGAACCGGATTAACCTGCTTCTGAAGCAGGCATACAGCTGGGATTATGACTGCCTGCTGCAAGAAATCTTCTCCGATCCGATGTTCAAAGAATACGAGGTGCTGTCGGATCCTGCGACGGCCAACCCCGATGCATTCCGCCTGTTCGTCACGGCGGAGCTGAACAGCGAGGGCGCGGATGCAATCCGTGCGGCGCTGGACTATCTGGAAGCGTTTGAGGAAATCTATTACGCGGGGCCGGATCAGTATTTTGAGATTCAGACAGGCGGCGCAGTCAACGCGCCCCGTATCGTATATGACGCGAACGGCAGCAGCAGGCCGGAGCCGGTGAACGATCCCGGTGCATGCGCCTCAGCTGAGGGACTGACCAATTACAACGGCGCAACGCATCTGTCCAGTGCAGGCGCGTTCGATCTGATTGACCTGTATGAGGCATGGGGAATCACACCGGGCTCCCCGAACTTCGTGCTCGGCAATTACGAAACACTATATTATAATCACGAGGATCTCCTCGGTCAGATGTGGAACAATCCCGATCCCTCTGCAACGGAGCGGCACGGATACAATTTCACGAACAACAGCGGCAGCGTTTACAGCGAGGACAACGATCACGGAACATTCACGGCAGGCATCATGTGTGCTGCCGGAAACAACCGGAAGGGCTCTGCCGGTGTGGCATACGGCGCAAAGCTGATGGCTTCAATGGGCAGCAATGTGGGCAGCGCGGTGAAGTTCCAGAAGGCAATCAATTTCATGAACGAGCATGAGATCAAGGTCTACAACATCTCTGCTTCATGGAGCAAAACGGTGCAGGAGCCTGTGCTGAGCCTGATCCGGCAGTACAAAGGTCTGGTTGTCGTCTGTGCGCATAATCAGGGCGTCAATCTGGATGAGCAGCCGCTTTATCCGGCCAGCTATTCCGTGATGACCGATAATGTCATCGCGGTCGGCGCCGTGGATAACTACGACAACAACCTGTGGAACTACGGCCCCGAAACGGTGCAGATCGCGGCGCCCTGCGAGGTTGTCGGCACCGGTATTTATGATGAGGACGGATTCATCGAATCCAATTACGGCGTATCGTGCTATACCTCTGCTGCGGCGCCGGTTGTGTCGGGCGTCATTGCGCTGATCTGGTCGGCCAATCCGACGCTGTCCGCACAGGAGGTCAAGCAGATTCTGCTGGATTCGGCAGATTATGTCCCCAAGCTCGACGGCATCATTCAGGGCGGTCGCCGCGTCAATGCATACAAGGCACTGCTGGCCGCTAGCTGCAAAAACGGACAGTATTTCTTCCGCAGCAAATCCAACGGCAAATACCTCAATCTGGATATGAAAAGCTCAATGCTGTACACCAGTGATTTCAATGCGGATGTCACGCAGCAGTTCTACTTCGGTCAGGGTACCCTGACCTCGCGCGCCGTCAATGGATATATCTCATCCGGTTATGCCTATAAGGGCGGCATGCGGACGGCGGTCATGGGCGTAAAGACTGATATTGCGGTTGCAAAAGATCTGTCCGGCTCTGGCTACCGCATCATCCGGCCGGTCAGAGTCCCGCAGGACGGCGGCGGAGAAGCCGTGGAGCTGTACGCGTTGGAAGCAAAGAACGCCTATTCCTCCTGCGAGGACGTCATCTGGAAACCGTATGATCCGGATTCGGAGAATCAGATCTGGTATGCGGAGGATGCCGCGCCCGTTTCTCTCCCAGACGGCATTTACACGATTCAGAATGTCCGGAGCGGCCAGATGCTGAACATGGAGCAGTCCAGCGGCAGCCTGATGCAGTATAATGCCAACGGCTTCGCCAACCAGAAATGGAAGCTGGAATCCAAAGGAATCGGACAGTATATCCTGAAAACCGAGTCGGAGCTGTTCAAGGGACAGCTGGCGAACAGCGGCGCTACCCCGCTGATCAGCCCGAATTCCTCTATCAAATTCTACCTCTACCAGAATGTTGACGATATGACCGGTGAGCCGGACGGCTCTTACCGCATTCAGCGTGTCGGCAGCAAATGGTGCCTGAAGGTACAGGACGACAGCCTTGCAAGCTGCGCGCCGATGACAATGGACGTGTTCCGCAACATCGGCAGTGATCAGTGGATTTTCACGAAGATCGGATAACCGATTCTGCGGACAGGCTGATTTCCGAATAAAACGATGCCCTTCCCGGTTCATCGCGCCGGGAAGGGCATTTTGTCTGCAAACTTTTTATGCATACCGCCGGAACCGGCTGCGGATTCTGTGCGCATTTCCGCTGATCGCCACAAAAAATGAAATATATTCACGGCATTATGCAATATATACTTGACATTATGCAAGCTATGATGTATAATGCAGGCAGAGAGGGGGGATTGCTCTTGAAGAACAAGAAAATGAAGATCGCCCGCATGGAAAAGGACATGAATCAGGAGGCGTTGGCAAAGGCCGTCGGTGTGACGCGGCAGACGATCGGCATGATCGAATCCGGAAACTATAACCCGACGCTGAATCTCTGCATCGCAATCTGTGACGCACTCGGCAAGACACTGAATGACCTGTTCTGGCTTCCGCCGGAGGAGAGGAGTGACAGCAATGACAACACTTGAGGAACGGTTTGCACGGCGGCTCGACCGGCTGTCCGGCACGTATCCGAACGACGAACGCACCTCACGCATCAACGAAAAGGGATTTGCACTCTGCGGCCTGTTTTATATGCTCGCGCTGGCCGTGCGGATTCTGGTTGTTCTGATCTTCGGGGAACCCTACGCGTACAGGTATTCCGACTACTGGAATACCTGGTGGGATCATGCACTGCTCGCTATCATGGTGTTCATCATGCTGGGCATCACCGTGAAGCAGCGCCGAAAGGAAGGAACGATACAGAAAAAGCAGCGCATCAGGCTGCGGCCGGCGGAACTCCCCCGTGCTGCTGCTGCGCTGCTCTCCGGCAAAAGCCCGGAGGATGAACGGACTGTGCGGGCATTTGAGCGCGGCTTTGCGGTCTGTGCGCTGCTCGGTTTCCTGTATTTCAGCATCAGCTTTTTGCTCTGCATGAAATGCAAGTATTATACTTCCAATTTTCTGCTGATGTGTGCAGCACCGCTGCCGGTCGGCTTTGTCAAACGCAGTGAGCGGATCATGACGCCGCCGCGTGCCGCGCATATCCGGCTGAACACGAAGCATGTTCTGCTGCGTCTGCCGGTCTATCTGCTGGTCGTTCTGCCATTTCTCTTTGCTTTGAATTTCTTTCCGGGTGCATACGACGCAGTCGGCAGATTTTCCGGGGAAAAACCGTACAGCGAGCATCTGCTCATCATGTTTTTCCAGGTTGCCGGAGATGCGCTCAGGGACTGGATCGCGCACCCGTGGCTCATCTCCCGTACCGGCATTCTGTATTTTGTCCTGTTTTATCTGCTCATCACCCTGTACTATGAGATCACAGTCGATATATACCGGAAGCAGATGCGGAAAATGGACGCGGAGGAAAACGATCTGAGTTAATCATTCCGCCGTGATCGTGCCATAGCAGTGCGGTCGGCGGTCGCGGAACAATCCCCAGTCAAGCCTGCCCTGCGCAATCGCATCCAGATCATAGGTCTGCATCAGCACAGCCTCAGTTTCCCGGTCAGCCTGCACCGCAATCGAACCGGTTTCCGTCGTCAGGAACGAGGAACCGTAGAACCGCAGTGCGGATGCCTGCATCCCGTTTTCCGGACAGGGCGTGACCTTCTCCAGTCCGATCCGGTTCGCCGCGATGACCGGCGTCATATTACACGCGGCATGTCCCTGCATACAGGTCTGCCAGTGCGGCTCGCTGTCCGTTTCCAGAATCGGCTCTGCACCGATTGCCGTCGGATAAAACAGCAGCTCCGCGCCGTTCAGCACCAGAGAACGCGCCGTTTCCGGGAACCACTGATCCCAGCAGATGCCGACGCCGATTGTCGCATACCGCGTTTTCCATATCAGGAACCCGGTGTTGCCCGGTGAAAAATAAAACTTCTCCTGATAATAATGATCATCCGGAATATGCGTCTTGCGGTACACGCCGAGCAGCGTGCCGTCCGCATCAATCACCGCAGCGGAGTTGAACAGCCGGTTTCCGTCGCGCTCGTAGAAGCTGACCGGCAGCACGACGCCAAGCTCTTTCGCAAGCTCCATGCAGCGGCAGACAGCAGGATTCTCTTCTGTTTTCTGTGCAAATGCGTAGTATTCATACCGGCGTTCCTGGCAGAAATACTGCCGCTCGAACAGCTCCGGCAGCAAAATGATCTGTGCGCCGTCCGCAGCGGCCTGACGGATCAGACGCTCCGCCGTTGCAAGGCTCTCCGCCGGATCGGTGCTGCACTGCATCTGCACGGCAGCGACTGTGACAAGTCTGCTCATACCAATTCTCCCCTTTTCTGGTAAAACGTGATCGAATATCCAAGCTCGCCTTCGATTTCATAACCGGTTTCAAAGACGAATTCCCGTTCCGGTGCGTATGCAAATAAAGAGAGCGCGCCGCCGGTGAACTGCTGACAGAAGGCTGCGCGCTGTGCGGACGGGATCAGCCCGTCAAATGTTTTCAAACTCATGTTTTCTTGGTTGCCTTGATAATCTTCATGCGGGTGAACTCCTCGCGCTCCTTGTCCTCCAGCGCGTCGGAGATCATGCGGATGATGGCGGAATAGCGCGGAATCAGCACGTTTTTCAGTGCATTTGCACGGCGCTGCGTCGCGGAAATCGCAGTGGCCAGACGGAACACGCCGTTATCGACCTCCGCCAGCATCAGCGTCATATTCCGCACCTTGACAAACGCCGCATAGGCCTCGTCCAGCTGTACGTTCGTATCAAGAAAGCCGTAGGGAATCTTCTGCCCGATGGCCTCCTCATGCGTGATGATCGGGATTTCCACGCCCATGACGCTCCGTGTTTCCAGCTGAATGCTGTTGTCAAGCGGGACGGCATTGACGAAGCGCCCGATGACGCCGAGCGTAATATTGGCCTCCTGGAGCTCCGCATAGGCGGTTTCATAGGTCTTTTCAATGGAGCCGCGCAGCTCCTTGGCGCGGTCAACAAGCTGCATCAGCTCACGGATCAGCACATTCCGCTTGCGGTCCATCAGATCGTAGCCGAGCTTTGCCAGCGCCAGCGACCGCTTTGCCGCCATCAGATTTCCTTTTGTCGGGAATACCTGATCAGCCATTGCGCTCACTTACCTTTCTGACGAGCGTCTTTGCCGCCTCCGGATCGTAATGCTCGCTCAGCACGGCGTCATCCACGCGGTCGAGCGCCGATTTCGGCAGCAGCGAGAGCAGCGTCCAGCCAAGCTCCAGCGTTTCCTCCATCGAGCGGTTTTCGGTAAAGCCCTGCGAGAGGAAGCATTTTTCAAAGTATTTGCCGAATTCCAGATAATTCTTATCGAGTGCGGAGAGCTCCTCCTCACCGATGACGGATGCCAGCGAACGCGCATCCTGCACCTGTGCATAGGACGCGAACAGCTGGTTGGCAACGGCGGCATGGTCGGCTCTGGTATAGCCCTCACCGATGCCGTCCTTCATCAGACGGGACAGCGACGGCAGCACGGAGATCGGCGGATACACGCCGCCCTGTTCAAGGCCTCTGTCCAGCACGATCTGACCCTCTGTGATATAGCCGGTCAGGTCGGGGACAGGGTGCGTGATGTCGTCGTTCGGCATGGTCAGGATCGGGAGCTGCGTCACACTGCCCTCAATGCCCTCAATGATGCCCGCACGCTCATAGAGCGATGCAAGGTCGGAGTAGAGGTAGCCCGGGAAGCCCTTTCTGCCGGGGATTTCGCCCTTGGAGGACGAGAACTCGCGCAGTGCTTCCGCATAAGCCGTCATGTCGGTCATGACGACGAGGATATGCATATGTTTTTCGTATGCAAGATACTCCGCGGCGGTCAGTGCGCAGCGCGGGGTGATGATGCGCTCCACAATCGGATCGTTTGCGAGGTTCAGGAACATGACGACGTTTTGCAGAACGCCGCTTTCCGCGAAGCTGCGGCGGAAATAATCCGCAACGTCATTCTGAATGCCCATGGCCGCAAACACGACTGCGAACTCCGCGCCGGAATCCTTTGCAATCTGTGCCTGCTGCACGATCTGCACGGCGAGCTTGTTGTGCGAAAGACCGGTGCCGGAAAAGATCGGCAGCTTCTGGCCGCGGATCAGCGTCATCAGACAGTCAATCGAGGAAATACCGGTCTGAATATAGTTTCTCGGATACTGCCGGGAAACCGGGTTCAGCGGCGCGCCGTTGATATCTCCGAATTTTTCCGGCATGACCTCGCCGAGGCCGTCGGCGGGTCTGCCTGCGCCGGTGAACACTCTGCCGAGCAGGTCGCCGGACAGCGGCATTTCCATCGGGCGGCCGGTGAACTGCGTCCGCGTATTCGTCAGGGAAAGCCCGTGCGTGCCCTCAAACACCTGGAGGATCGCCTTGTCGCCCTCCAGCATGGCAACTCTGCCGGTGCGTTCGGTGCCGTCATCGAGCACAATGCGCGCCATTTCGTCAAACTGTGCGCCCTCCACATGATCGAGCACGACCAGAGAGCCGCTGATGCTGTGAAGCCCGAAATATTGCAGACTCATGGGTTACAGCACCTCCTTTTTCTGTGCGCGCAGCGCATCGAGCATCCCGTCGATCCGGCGGGTCAGCGTATCAAAACGCTGAAGCTCGCGGTTCGGGATGTCATACTTGACCTTGATCACCAGCTCCATGACGCCGCTGGACTTGATTGCTTCCAGATCGACATGCTCTGCGAGCAGCGCCTTGGTGCGGTGATAGACATGCAGAATCAGCTCCATCATGCGGAACTGCTTATCCAGCGGGACATAGGTATCCTCCGCGTGATACGCATTCTGCTGCAGGAATCCGACGCGGATCAGACGCGCAATCTCAATGACGAGCTTCTGGTCGTCCGGCAGCACATCGGAACCGATCAGGCGGACGATGTCCATGAGCGACTGTTCCTCTTTCAGCAATGCGCTGATCTCGGTGCGGTACTCATTGAACTTCATGTCAACCTGTTTTTCGTAATACGGTGCGAGATCGTCCAGATACTCGCTGTAACTCATATTCCAGTTGATTGCCGGGTAGTGGCGGGCATAGGCCAACGCCTTGTCCAGACCCCAGAAGCAGCGCACAAAGCGGCGCGTATTCTGTGTGACCGGCTCGGAAAAATCAGAGCCCTGCGGCGAAACAGCGCCGATGACCGTCACGCTGCCCTCTCTGCCGTTGAGCGTTTCGTAAGCGCCGGTGCGCTCGTAGAACTCGGACAGTCTGGACGGCAGATAGGCCGGATAGCCTTCCTCAGCGGGCATCTCCTCCAGACGGCCGGAGATTTCGCGGAGCGCCTCCGCCCAGCGGGAGGTGGAATCCGCCATGATGGCGATATGATAACCCATGTCGCGGTAATATTCCGCCAGCGTGATGCCGGTGTAGATGGACGCCTCACGCGCCGCAACCGGCATGTTCGAGGTGTTGGCGATCAGCACGGTGCGCTCCATCAGGGACTTGCCCGTGCGCGGATCCTTCAGTGCGGTAAATTCTTCGAGCACCTGCGTCATCTCGTTGCCGCGCTCGCCGCAGCCGATATACACAATAATATCCGCGTCGCACCACTTTGCGATCTGGTGCTGCGTCATGGTCTTGCCGGTGCCGAAGCCGCCCGGAATCGCCGCTGTGCCGCCTCTTGCAATCGGGAACAGCGTATCCAGCACACGCTGACCGGTGATCATCGGGCGGGACGGCGCAAGACGCTTTGCGGCAGGTCTTGCGCGGCGGATCGGCCACTTCTGGCAGAGCGTCAGCGAATGGACTCTGCCGGCCGCATCCTCAAGGCGCACGATTTCGTCATTGATCTTGTATTTGCCGTCCGGCGCGGCATACACAACCTTGCCGGAGAGATTCGGCGGAACCATGCACAGGTGCAGGATCGCGGAGGTTTCCGGGCAGGAAGCATAGGCCTCGCCCGGCTGCATCATCGTTCCGACCCTGACCTTGATGTCAACGTCGTATTCTTTTTCGGTATTCAGGATCGGCACGTCCAGTCCGTCCCCGATGAACGCGCCGGAGGCCTGCTCCAGCGCACGGAGCGGACGCTCAATGCCGTCAAAGATATTCGTCAGGATGCCCGGGCCGAGTGTCACGGACATCGGCGCGCCGGTCGGCTCAACAGGCTCACCCGTTTGCAGGCCGGAGGTGCTCTCGTAAACCTGAATGGTCGTTTCGGTATCCGTCAGGCCGATGACCTCACCGATCAGTCTGCGGTTGCCGACATAGACCATTTCCATCATGGAGAACACATTGGTATTGCGGATTTTCACAACAGGGCCGTTGACGCTGTAAATAACCGGCTGCTGCATCATTCGTTCCCCCCGTCGATTTTATGATTGCGGTAAAAGTTGCGCAGCTGCTCCGCATACGCCTCATCAAGCGTATGGTTTTTGCAGCGTCTGCCGTCTGCGGACAGCACGGAAAGCCCGCCGAGCAGAATGCTCTTGTCCGCGCGGAAGCTGACAGGAACAGAAATCGCCTGACTGAGCGCCTGCTGCATCGGCAGATCCGCCTCGCGCAGCAGAACCGTCGCGTTCTCCTCCGGGGCATTCTCCGAAAGCAGCTTCTTCATCCACGGCAGATAATCCTCCGAGGCCGTAAAGGCCGTCAGCTTTTCCCGCAGTGCATCGAACAGCCCCATCAGGAGCGTCTGCCGGCGGCTGAGCAGCGCAGTCTTGCCGTTATAGCCGATTTGTGACATCCGTTTCTGATACTTGGCAGTGATGCGGGCGCGCGCCTTTGCAACGGTATGCTCTGCATCCGCTCTGCAACGCGTTTCCGCCTCCTGCAGGATCTGTTCCGCCTCCTGCTGCGCCTCGCGCTCTGCCTGTGCGATCTCCGCATCCGTGCTGCGGGTGACCGATTCCATAAACTGCGTTAGCTTCTGATTTGCGTCCATTTCAAACCAATCCTTATAAACAGGTACACGGAGCAAGGAGCAGCCCTCGCCCCGCGCACAATCTTATATGTGGATACCGACCGTTTCCGCCAGATAGCGGGAAATCGCAGCGGTCATATCCGCGCTTCCGTGCCGGTCCGGGATCACAACAAGCAACGGCACGGAAACATGTGTTTTCAGCTCCAGCACCTCCGCCTCACAGAGTGCCGCGAGCTTTTCCGTAATGAGCACAACCGCGACCTGATCCTCATGCATCGCTTTGCTGAGTACGGCGAGCGCTTCCTCGCGTGTATGCGCAATCTGACCCGCAAAGCCGGCGAGGCGCATGCCCATGAGGGTATCGGTGTTGTCGCTGATGACAAACCCACGCATTACAGCTTATTGATGATCATGATGGCGATCAGAACGCCGTAGATGCCAACGCCTTCGCCCAGTGCAACGAAAATCAGCGCCTTGGAGAAGGACTTTGCATCCTCAGCCAGCGCACCGATTGCAGCCGTTGCCGCATTGCCGACGGCCATGCCGCAGCCGATACATGCAACGCCGACGGAGAGTGCAGCCGACAGGAAGCCGAGTCCCTGTGCAGAGCCGCTTGCTGCTGCCTGTGCCGTATCCGCAGAAACAAAGCCGCCGATCGGCAGTGCGACCGCCGCCAGCATGACAGCACCGAATGCACAGATATTCGTGATCATTGCACGGCGCAGTGTTTTTCCGTCCTTCTTCTTGGTGATTGCCGCATAAACCGGCAGGAACAGCATTGCCACGATCAGCAGCGGCAGCAGGATGATCTCCAGAATTTCATAAACAGACATAGTTTTTACCTCCTAAAAATTCAAGCGTGTGCAGTCTGCTCGGACTGCCTTGTTTCGGAATAATCGTCGAACGTCACCGTGACCGGTGTAAAGGGCTTGCCGTCGCCGTCGTAGCAGCGGGAGAAGATTTCGTAGAATTCCAGACGCAGCACCTGAATGCCGACGATCAGGCCCTCCAGACACATGACAAACAGGTTGCCGATGATGACTGTGATGACGGATTTGTGATCCTTGCCGATATTCTCGGCCAGTGTCATGACCACGCCCATCAGTCCGGCATGGGAGAACACAAAGCCGCCGACACGGACAAACGAAATCGTGTTGGACGTGTAGCCAATCAGGAATTCAATGCATTCGCACAGATTACATGCGATAAACTCGCCGATCGGGGGCATCTCATAATGCTTGCGTGCCATCCAGTGGCCGAGCGGCTCACGGAAGAACATCAGCAGCAGCGTGCCGCCGAGAACTGCGAATGCAGCGCCCTGCGGAATGATCTGCTTTCCGGTCACAAGCCCGACAATCAGCAGCAGGGCGGATGAGAAGAATGCCAGACCTGCAATGCCGTTGTTGCCGAATACCGCTTCATCATATTCGCGGTGCTTCAGCCGCATGACGATGTTGATGAGAATGGAGATGAGGATGATTGCCGCACCGATGCCGATTGCACCGTAGATAAAGACATTCGTGTTTTCCATCGCCTTCAGCGGCAGGAACGGAATGCCGGTTTTCTCCCACAGCGGATCGAGTGCCTCCTCAAAGCCGAACACCGATCCGTACAGCGTACCGAACACCGCACTGGAAACGCCGATGCGCGTCATGATGCCGCCGAGCGAGAAATTCTTTTTCTTGTCGAGGAACCAGCCGATCAGTGCAAGTACAAGACCCTGCCCGAGGTCGCCGAACATGATGCCGAACAGCAGCGTGTAGGTGATTGCCACAAAGGACGTCGGGTTGTAGCCGTTGTAATTCGGCAGGCCATACATTTCCACGAACATGGAAAACGGTTTGGAGAACCAGCCGTTTTTCAGCCGGACAGGCGGCTGTACCCTGGAATCCGCCCACGGCGCCTCATAGGTCACACTGATGTCCGGCACCTTGTCGATGAACTTTTTGAAGTTCTCCTTTTCCGAAACCGGAACATAGCCCATCAGGCTGAATTTATCCTGTGTCCGGATGCACTGCGAACGCAGCTTCCAGATCTCGCTCTCGTACTTGGCAAAGCGGTACATCCGGCCGAGCTGATCCGCTTCGGCCTCGATGATGCCGTCCTCTGCCTTTTCCAGCCGCTCCAGATCCGCTTTCCGTTCGGTCAGCCGGATCTGAATGTCCTTGAGCGCCTGCTCCGGCGTGCCGGTCAGATCCGGCGGGAGCTCATAGCGTTCAAAGAGCAGCCCCTTCATGATCGCATCGGCGGACATGATCCGCTCCTGCGCGGCGAAGTAAAAGCCCCACACATATTCATGCGCGGTGTGATACGCCTGGAAAATGAAGCCTGCATCGGTATAAAAATCCAGCTTCTGCAAATTCTCCTCCGGCATTCTGCCGAAGCGGTAGAGAATATGTTTGCATTTGGTCAGCTCTCCGAGATCCAGCTCTGAGGGCTGAAGATGTTTCAGGTGGATCGCCGCGCTTTCATAATCCGCAATCTGTCTGCGTGCGTTCTCCAGCTCATCGCGGACGGTTTTCAGCCGGTCTGAGATCCGCTTTGCTTCATCAAGGATCTGCTCCGGCGTAAACTCCTCCGGCAGCGGCTCTGCATCGGGATCCAGCTGAATCTTCCGCAGATCCAGCTCCAGCAGCGCATGCAGCGGATCGGCATAGGGATTGATCAGCCCTGCGCCGCCGCCGGAATCCTCCGTGCTGCCGAGCAGCTTGGCGGCATTCTCAATATGGAACACCTTGCTGCGCAGACAGGCTGTAATCGCTGCATTGAGCTGCGGGAGAGCGCCGGCGATGCTGACCAGCTCCAGCTTTTCAATGGACAAAATAACACCTCCCGGACGGTCAGTCCTCCATAATCAGGAGCGACTGTATATACGGTACGGATTTTTCGTACCGGATACCTTCAATGATGGTTATGAGGTTGCGCACCTCAATCTGAAAGAGCACATGCACCGCGTACAGACTGACGGCTGCATGGCCGGAAAAATGAAGCGCCTTGCGCGCGCTCTTCCAGCGCAGGCACTGGAATGCATGCTCCAGCCGGACGGATTCCGGCGTATCCGAATGAGAGAGCTCATCGAGCATCCGCCCGTAGCGCGTGGTATGCAGCACCTCAATGAACGTGTTAAGGTCAGGCGCCGAATAGAGCTGCTCACAGGTTTTCTTCGGCAGACGTCCCTGAATCGGGAGCATCATCTCTCTGAGAACTTCCTCATCCGCCGAAAAGACGCGCTTTAAGCGATAGGCGTTGATCAGATTGATCAGGTCGATCTGCTCCCCGATCAGCTCCTTGAGCGCGTTCAGATCGTCGCCCTTGACGGTTTCCTCCGCCTCTTTCAGAATGCGTTCCAGACAGCAGGCGCGCAGGCCGATCTCACAGGCGGAATAATCCCGGACGATATTCCCCTTGCTGCAAAACTTTTTCAGCACCGCAGCATAGGGCGTCTGGGCAACCGCCGCAATGATTTCGTCGGTTGTTTCCGCACGCGCGAGCTTTTCCTGCGAAAAGCTGAGATACGGATCAAGCCACGCATCCATGGCGGAGATATAGGCCTCCGGTCCGCTCGGAATCAGCTGAATCTTTTTGATCAGCTCGCGGATCTCGTAATCGTAGATAAAAAAGCGGAAAAACGGCGTATGCTGCAAGTGCTCCAGGCTGCAAAAACGCAGACACTGCGTAAACAGATTGCGGCTGAGCAGCATTTCCAGGTATCCGCGGTGTGTATAGGACGGCTCCAGACCCTGAAGCAGTTCGCCGTAGCCCTCGGTTTCCTTCAGGAACGCGACAATCTCCGCGACGGAATGCATGTTCATCAGGTCGCGGTAATCGGCTGCTTGAAGGCGCTGGCCGTAGGCTGCGCGGATTGCAGCGGCGGTCGCATGATAACTCTTTGCCATCGGCTTTATGCCTCCGCTGCACGCAGGGTTTCTTCAAACAGCGTATTCAGCAGTGTATTGTGCTGCGTTTCAAACTGCCGCTCCATCGCCTCGGAACGGCTCTCAAAGCCGGCGCGCAGCTCCGCGATTTTGCGGTCGCATTCGGTGCGTGCCTGCTCCTCCAGCTCCGTGACGGTATCGCGCGTCTGGTGCTTCTGTGCCTGTGCAATGGCATCCGCCTGCGCTCTGGCGTTTTCAAGAATCTGCGCACATGTATTCCGGGAGGCCGTAAGGCGTTCCTCGGTCTGTGCATCCAGCTCCAGAATTTTCCGGATCGTCTGATCCATTGACGCCGCCCCTTTCTGTATCAGTAGGATTTTTGTGCAATCTGACAGGACAAATCCGCAGAAATATACGGATGCATGTCGGAATGCGGCATTCCCGCGGTGCGAATCCGGCCTTATGGGACAAATCTTTCGGAAAACTGCACAAACGCGAGCTTCAAAAATACAGGTTCATTATACTCCAATTTGTATGAAATGTCAAGAGAAACGCCGCTTTTTTATAAGCGAAAAAAACCGCCCGTACAGGCGATTTTTTGGGCATACGGCACACCGCGGAAGCAGGCGTGCATTCAGGCGCAGAAAACGGTGAACAGAGAATTTTGCTGCAAGGTTCTAGGGGTTCCTGCACTGAGATGCAGGCGCTGATTCTTCGGTCAGCGCCTCAGACAGCAAGGGGGCGCTGTGCGATGATCTGTTATGAGGGCTTTGATCTCAACCTCCCGCCGGGGATGAATTCCCAGACAACATTTCTGCATAAAACAACGCAGCTGCAAGCATTTTATCAAAATGGGATTCTTAAAGGCCAGCAGCCCTTAAGCGGGGTTTGGGTGAATTTGCGGTGCAAACTCAGAGCGAAGCGGGCGAACGCCCCCTTATGAATCAGCCGGAGGCACCTCAATAATCAGCGCATACAAAACGGCGGCAGCCGGGACGCCGAGCAGCATTCCGGCTGCGCCGCAGAGTCCGCCGCCGACCACAATCGCGGCCATGACCCACGCGGGCGGAAGGCCGATTGAATGCCCGACCACCCGCGGATAAATCAGATTGCTCTCGATTTGCTGGAGGACGACAATATACACCAAAAACCAGAGTGCGGCATCCGGCTTTACCAGCAGCAGAAGCAGTGCGCACGGTACGGTTCCGGCAATCGGTCCGAAATACGGCACGATATTCGTGATGCCGATGACCGTGCCGATCAGCACCGGAAACGGAAAATGGAACAGCCGCATCCCGCCCCAGCACAGCACCCCGAGAATCAGCGACTCTCTGCACTGTGAACCGAGAAACCGTGCAAACGTGCCGCAGATCATCCGAAGCCGCCGCAGAAGCCGCAGCATTTGTACGCAGCCGCCCCTCCTGCCGGAGAGTGCCAGCAGCTCCCGCCTCAGCCGCGGCTTGTCCGCGAGCAGATACAGCGAAAACACCGTCCCGATGCCGATATCCAGCAGCACGCCGAGCAGCGCTGCCGTTCCGTCGCAGGTTCGGTGCAGCAGCGACGGAATGCGCGTCCGGAGCTCCGCAAGCAGGTTTTCGAGCCTTGCCTGCGGGAACAGCGCCGCCAGCTTCGTATCCGTGAAACGCCTCGCCCACCGGATCAGATTATCGCTGTAAATGCTGATATTTTCCGAGATCATACGCATCGAGGCCGTCACCTGCGGCACCAGGATACACAGCAGACTGATCAGCACCAGCAGCGGCGGCAGGATCGCACCGGTCAGCGCCGCCGGCCGGATCCAGCCTGTTCGCACCGGATGCCGGCGGCTTTCCGCAAATGCGGTCAGATCTGCGCGCAGCCGCTCATAGGACGGCTCCAGCATCGTTGCGAACAGCACCCCGAGCAGCAGCGGACGCAGCACATGCAGCAGACGACGCAGCATGGCAAGCACGCTCTGGCCGTGCAGCAGCAAGGCTGCCAGCCCGAGCAGTACCGCGCCGCTGCCGGTGATGATCCGGAACAGCGGCTCCCGGAACAGTGTTTGCTTCTGCTGCATGGGGTTTCTCCTTTCTCAGACGGTCAGGCTGTTGAACATCATCGCCAGCCGGTTCCATGCCGCGAGATTGAGCTCTCCCGTTTCCGGCAGACCGGCCAGCTGCTGCAAGCTCCTGACGGCAGCCTCCGTTTCCCCGTCAAATACGCCGGACATCCCGGCAGGCGCAATATTGGCATATCGCTTTGCCGCCAGATTCAGCAGGCTCTGCACAAGCAGCACCTGCTCTCCGCTGTCGCCGCGCCGCAGCAGAAAGCTGCCGGACGGGAATACGCGTAGCGGGATTGCTTCTGCGGTCAGTCTGCGGTATGCCTCCGTAATCTGATTCCAGGTCTGCCCGTCGATCTCGCCGGTCACGGGCAGACCGTAAGCCTCCTGAAACGCGCGGACGGCCAGCGCCGCTTCCTCGGAATATTCCTTCTGCGGCAGGACAATCGGGATGCGGCTGTCCCGCAGTGCGACCTGATAGAGCATACCGAGAATCTCCTCGATATGCTCCTGCTTCTGAGCTTCTGTATACAGCATCGCTGCCTCCTTATCGGATCGTATAGCCCGGCGCCTGATAGGGACGTTTGCCCGCGCCGCATTTCATCTCGGAATACACGCCGGTGATGATATCCCACGTCACCGCGCCGACCTGTCCGTTCGGCGTCAGGCCGTATTCCCGCTGGAAGGCCTGCACCGCCGCTTTGGTGATCGGCCCGAAATATCCGGTATCCGTCACCGGCTGAATGTTCGGATCAAATTGCGCAATGTACGTCAGATATTGCTGCAACAGGCGGACATTTTCGCTGGATACGCCCTCGCGCAGCACCTCGTTCGGAAAGATCCGGACGCATTCTGCCTCCGGCTCGGACGCAAGGATTCCGGCATAGGCGCGGTAGAGCTCGTTCCAGGTGCGCTTATCGGCAATTCCGGTCTGCGGCAGCCCGTAGGTCTGCTGAAAGGAGCGCACGGAATCCGCGGTGGCCGCGTCGTAGCTTCCGGTGATCTGAAGCGGAATCACACTCTGGTAGTATGCCCCGACAACCGCAAGATAATACTGAAATGCACGGACGGCATTGCCGTAATCGCCCTGCCGGAGAATCTCCGGATAGCTTCGCGTCAGCTCGTCGTACTGCAAGCCCTCCGACCGGAGCTCCGCCAGCTGCTTGACGCTGACATAGATATACGATAAGCGGTACCATGTGGCCTCATTGACAATGCCGGTCGGCTCCAGCTCAAACACCGACTGAAAGACGCGCACCGCGTTTGCAGTGTTTTCGTCGAAGATGCCGTCGGCATCCGCGATTTTGGGGATTGCGGGGAAATTCTGTGCAACGCGGTTAAGCTGAATCTGGATTGTCTGGACGTCATTGCCGACCATGCCGGTCTGCTGATCGGCGCCCGGCCAGCTCGGCGTGACAGCGCGGATTTCCTGTGCGCGGATCAGGTCAATGTCCTCGCCGTAGTAATACTGCAAAATCTCATACGGCGTCATGCCCTGATTGGCCAGTCCGACCGTTCCCCACTGGGAAAGCCCCTCACAGCGGGTGCGGGAGCCGTCGCAGAACGCGGCGAACAGCGGCTCAAAGCTGCCCTGCCTGCGGATGTAAGAGCGGATCAGCTCATCGGTCAGGCGGCTGATGTTCTCAAAGATTTCGCGCCCGTAAACAAAGGCCTGATCGTACTGCGTGGAATTGGTAATGTCAAACGGATACCCGCGGGAACGGTACCATTCAGTATAAATGCGGTTGAGCGCAAAGCTGTTGATCACGTAGATATTGGCACGCAGAGCGTTTTCCGGCCATGTCGGAAAGATCTCGCTTGAGGCGGTATTCTGAACATAGCGGATGTAGGGAATTGTCACATTGGCGGCGTCGGCGTCCGGCGGCCCGAGATGAACCGTGATTGTTTCGGGGATAAAGACCTCTCCGCTGAGCATTGGCATTCCCCTTTCAAAGCTGCGGCATGTTGTTGTAGTATGTGAAATCGCCGCCGTTTACGGGATCATCGCCCGCGGGCAGCGGAATCAGAACGAAGGTCTGCACGGAGGTGACGCCCGGAAAAACCGGCACATCCGTGCTGTGCTCGCGGTAATAGCCCTCTGCCTGCACGGAAATATCGTAGAGGAAGGAGACCGGATGCCGCTGGTCTGCGGAGGGCGGCGGCGCCGGCACCGTGATGGTATCCGTTTCGCCGCTGTCATCGGTGATACGGAGCGCAGTCAGCTCCGGCTCGCCGTCGATAAACCGCACAACGGTCACGGCCGCACCCGCAACCGGACGCGCACCCTCCGCCGTGACGGTGTGTACGCGGATACAGCCGGTGTATGCGCGCTTCGGCAGTGCAGGCTCCTCCGGCGCGTCAAAGCGTTCCGGTTCTTCCTGTTCTGTCACGCGCTTAGGTTCCCCGTCAGCGGAACGCTCTGAGGATGCCATCGCCGGAACGGAAAACGGAGGAGGAGGAGGCAGAACTGGCTTCGCTGAGTTAGGCGGCGGAGGCGGAGGAGGCAAGACCGGTTTCGGTACGCTGGGCGGCGGGGGAGGAGGAGGCAAGACCGGTTTCGGTGCGCCGGGCGGCGGGGGCGGAGGAGGCAAGACCGGTTTCGGTACGCCGGGCGGTGGGGCAGGCTTCGGCTTTTGATTCGCCGGCGGAGAAAGATTCTGGCTGGCGTACATGCGGAACAGCTCCTCGCGGTAGCGCCGGGCGGTGTCCTCAAATTCCTGACGGTTCATATGAATGCTCCTTTCGGTATCTGCATCATAATGCAGTCTATGCAGCACATGTTGGAAACTTGCGCGCGCCGCCCGCACTTGATTTTTCCGGGTGAAACTGCTATAATAAACGCAGAAATTGACTGGGAGGAGGATGCGCTGTGACAAAAGAAGAACAGTACCGCGCGGTGGAACGCAAATACGGCAAAATCAAACGCAGGGAAAGACGAAAGCGGTATGCGCTCCGGCTGCTCGGCTTCGCTGCGATTCTGGCCGCCGTCCTCGGCCTGTACGCGGTTTGGACACTCCGGCAGCCAAAGCCGGAAGCCGCACTCCCCGACGCGCTGCGCGTCTGGTTTTTTGACGTCGGACAGGGCGACGCCGCGCTGATCCGTACCCCGGGGCGTGCCGTGCTCATTGACGCAGGCGACTGCGATCAGGGATACCCCCTTGTGCAGAAGCTGAAATCGCTCGGCGTCACGCGGCTGGATGCCGCTGTCTGTTCACATCCTCACGCCGACCACATCGGCGGCATGGAAACGGTGCTCTCCTGCATTCCGACGGATACACTGTATATGCCGGATATTCCGGATGCGATGATTCCCGCGGCGCCGTATTATGCCGGGCTGCTCCGGGCGGCGGAACAGAATCACACTGCGATCCGGATTCCGGCATGTCATGACACGGCCGAACTGGGCGGCGCATCCCTGACATTTTTATGCACGGACAACGCTGCATTTGAGGATCTCAATAACTGCTCGCTCGGCTGCCTTGTCAGCTGCGGGGATATCCGCTTTTTCCTTGCAGGCGATCTGGAAAAGGACGGCGAGGCCGCCATGCTCAGCGCGGGACTGATTCCGCCGGTCAATGTGCTGAAGGTTTCGCACCACGGGAGCAGCGGTGCAACGACGGAGGCGTTTTTGCAGACGGCTCAGCCTGATTATGCAGTGATTTCCGTCGGCAGCGGGAATGACTACGGGCATCCGGCACGGCGGACGCTGGAACGTCTTGCAGCAGCCGGCTGTGAGATTTACCGCACCGACCTGGACGGTACAGTGCTGTTTGCCGCGGACGGCCGGACGCTGCAAACATATGCTGCCGGAAAATAAAGCGGCGTGATGCGGGGATGCCATATCATATATTTCGTGTCCGGTGTCGGGACACGCAAAGAGGAAAAAACAGTACAGAAATCATTTGAGAAAGCCGTTCATTCTTGGACGGCTTTTCTGATGAAAATCTCTTGAAATTCGAGTTAGCATATGCTATAATATAATTATGAGTTTGCGGATGCTAACTTTTGCTTGATTCGTGAGGTGATGCTGTATGCTGAAATACACTTGTAAATACTGGATTTTCCTTGCGCCGCTTGTCAGAAAAACGCTGAAAAAGCATTACGGAAAGGCGTTTGCAGATAAGACGATGCGAAAGGCGAAATCGGAATATCGGGCAATGCTGGATCGTGTGGATGATATCGGCGCAGATAATCCGATGGCTTCAAATATCTATATGAGCTTTGTGTTTTTCGCAGTGTATAAGGCTGCAAACGGAAAAATTACGATCAAGGCTCTGAGAATGACCGCACATGAAGCGATGGAATGGAAACCGCTGAGATTGATGGGAATATTCGTAAACGCCAATAAATCAAGCGGTATCCGGGCGATTCGCAAAATGATGCTGAAAAATGCTGAATGGCTCGAAAAGCACCCGGAGTACAAGAAAGTATCGTGGGACTTCAATTTTGACGAAAGCAAGCATCGTGACGGATATTACTATCATTTTACGCAGTGCCCGCTGAACAGCTTTGCAAGGCGGGAGGGAATGCTTGATGTACTGCCGGTGATGTGCGATATGGACTTTCTGACCGCCGGTCTGATGCACGCAAAGCTGCACCGTGAGAATACGCTTGCAGGCGGCGGAAAAATATGCGATTACTGGTATGTGGGAGATAAAGTGAAAAATCCGAAATAACAGCTCGGATATAACAGAAAGCAGCACCGCGTACAAAGCGTTTTTTATGCTGATATGCTTTTTGCTATTGGCTTTTGTATTTTCAGGAATGCAGCAGACAGTTGGGAGCGTGTATTATGATATATCTGCAATTATGCTTATACTGCCTGCTGTTCACGGCAATGGTCAAATACGCCGTCCGCGGCGGCGCGATCAACGGACTGTATTTCTATCCGAAAGCCGTGCAGGAACGGGCGTATGAGATCGGTCTGACCGACAGGGAAACGGTGAAAAAGCAGCGCAGCCGCTTTATGACGCTGTTCTATATCGTAATGCTGACTGCCCTTGTACTTATCATCGCCGTGTGGAATCGTGTCAGCAGCTTCAAAACTGCCTATTTGCATGCACTTCTCTTTCTGGAGGTCATGAATCTCTATGACGGCGTTGTGATCGACAAGCTGTGGGTTGGGCACAGCAAATTCTGGATTCTGAAAGGCACGGAGGATATTCCGTTTGTGCAGACATGGACGCAGGTGCTGAAAAAGCGTTCATTTCTCGCAGTGATATGGGTGATCGGGGCAGCAATCGCCGCAGGACTTGCGGTTCTGTCTGCAAAAGCAATATAAAGGAAGTGATCGAATGAAAGATTATGAACGGGGCAAAGAAAAACAGACCGCAGAAACAATCATGAAAAAGAAACAGTTTATAAAAGCAGAAATGGACAGGCAGATTTCAGCGGAATTGAGCGAGAAAATCTGGAAACAGTCTACTGCTTTATTGGCCCGGATTCTTCGGAAATATGCAGATATTCCGGATGGCGTTCATGCACATACGGATGTGTTCATATTTCCGTCAGCCGCAGTTTACCTTATGGCACAAAAATATGTGCGCAAAGAACAGGCGTATTCTTTCATTGAAAACGCCGCCGCTGAAAGAACGGAAAAACTCGGAAGCATGCTTGCTAAAACCATGAAACTGCCCTTTGTGCGTGACATCTTTATCAATATGATGGATCGGATGACAAAAAAGAAGTTCGGGAAAGAATGCGGTTTTCAGAATCGGTTTTATCCGAAGAAAAAAGGAGAATACCGCATGGATATCCTGGCCTGTCCGTATTGCAAATACTTCACGGAGCTTGGTTGTCCGGAACTGACAAAAATATTCTGCGAGAATGATGAGCGCGGCTACGGAAATCTGCCCGGATTAAAGTTTGAACGCAAGACAACACTTGGAAAGGGCGGAGATCGCTGCAATTTCTATTTCCGTAAAGTATGAAAAGAGAGGAAAAGAAGCGGTTTATGAAATTTGATAAAAGTGATAAAGTGGTAAAAGCGCCCGACGGGCTGAATCATCCGCTTTACAAACTGACAAAGGCTGTCGTAAAGGCAGCAAAAATCAAAAACAGCCTGGTCGGTTCAAAAGAAGAAGTCCTTGCGAAAGCAGCGAAAATGAACGCAAAAAGCCGCCATTTCATCATGCCGACCGATAACAAAGCGCACTATACCGATCATCTGATACAGGGACAGTATCACTGCATTGAAATTGATATTGAAAAGACACGGCGCAAACATGCGATACTCTTTGTGTTCGGCGGCGGAATGATCCTCGGCTCTGACAAGGGCGATATCGGACTTTCAAGAAAGATTGCAGAGAGAACAGGCTCGGATGTGTGGTTCCCGTATTATCCCCTATGCCACGAACACGATATGCTTGAAAATGTGCAGATGATATTGGAATGCTGTGAGAAAATGCTGACATTCTATAAGCCTGAAAGCATCGTATTTCTTGGTTTTTCATCAGGCGGTGCGCTGATACTCGACCTTATCACATACATCAACGAGCTGAACGGCAGCGGCAAAGATATTCCCATGCCCGGATTGCTGATTCCCGTATCGCCGGGAAGTGTTCCCGTTACCGATGCGGAAAAAGCCGCAATCAATAAACTTGATGAAAGGGATATCATGATACCTGCTGAATATATGTACACTGCCCGTGAAATCATGTGTCACGGCAGGGATATTCCCGAAAAATATCTTGCAACTGCGCACGGCGACTTCCGCAATGCTCCCATGGCGCATTTCTATTACGGTTCTGCGGAAACGCTGTATGCCTTTGCACCGAGCTATGCGGAAAGTTTCAGAAAAGCAGGCGCAAAGTGCGTCATTCATGTAGGAAAGGGAATGCATCACTGCTATGCAATCCAATACTTCATTCCCGGCTGCAAGCCTGCATTTGACGAGGTCATGGGGCTGATCCTGTATCATATCCAGAAGCATAAGGGGTGAGATACAATGATACTGACATTTTTCCTTGCAATCGTATTCTGTGCTGCTATTACGATCATGCTTTTATCGGCGGTTGCATTTGTACAGAAGAAAGAATTCTTCTCGTCCGCACCGAAGGAAGCACAGGAAGTGATTCTGCCGAGAGAACATGAGTTATTCTGCGGTGCAAGAGCAATCGGCTGGACGCTGATGATATTCAGCATACTCATGATTGCAGGCGTAGGCGTCATCTCAATTTGGGACGGTTTCAGAAGCGGCTTTACGTTTTTTCAGTTCTTTCTGCGATTTGTTTTCATCTTCACCGTTTACAAACTATACGACATGATCTGCTTTGATTATTTTCTTCTGATGAAATTTCAGTTCTTTCAGTTTTATTACCCGGAGATCAAAAGCGTATATGCGGGAAGAAAATACGGATACAACATCAAAAGCCAGCTGTTGAAGCTGCTTGTCATTTTTCCTGCGGCCTCCGCACTTGCGGCCTGGATATGCACATTATTTCAATAACACCGCAAAAGTATATGATAAAGGGATCACTGCACGGGAATCTGAAATGGAGATTCGCACGCTTCGCTGTCCGCCAAAGGCTCTGACCTTTGAAAAGCATGGAAACGAAGGAGATACATTGTTTTCATCACAACGGAATGCTGAAGGGCGCTGATTGATTTCAGCGCCCTGTGTTTTTATATCCGATTATCCGAACATATACACGCCGTCCGTAGTTTTCACCACGTAAAGCTCCTTGTTCGTCACGACTGCGACCGGTTCGTCATCTCCCGCATACAGCGCATACAGCGTGAACAGAATGTCGTTGATCTCTGTCGTTTCCTTTTTGCAACGCTCCCCGAAGTCCTCGTCCAGAATGCCTGCATTGGCATATGCCTTGAAAAAGCCGTCCGGATCCCGCCGTTCCTCCGGATAATACTCGATCTGGAGCACTGTCAGTTCCCAGCTCTCATAGCCGTCCTCGTCAAAGCGCTTGCAGAGATCCTCCCGGAACGACTGCTCCAGGCTTGAGCCCTTGGATTGCAGATACTTGTCATAGCTCTCCCGGAACGGCGGATACAGCGCCTTCTCATACGCCGCATAATCCTTGTTGTTTATCGCCTCAAAATAGCTTGTCAGCAGCTCCGTATACGCCGGATCCATGCTCTCGCTGCTGACGACGTTCAGCCCGTCCTTCTTTTCCTGCGTCTGCTGACTGCTCTCCGCAGCACCGGAGCTGCCGGAGCCGCCCCAGCTGCTGCATCCCGTGCCGCAAAGCGCGAGCACCGCCGCGCAGCAGACCGTCATAAACCGTTTCATGCTTCTCCTCCGTCAGGTATAGATCAGATACCACTGATTCTTATATTTTGCCGCAAACAGCTGACTGCCCTTTGTCACGGAAACCGTGTCGCCCGTTTTGCCGGAGCCGCGGTCGCAGAGATAGCAGTCATTGCTCAGCTCGTACAGCGCCTGAAGATCGTTCACAAAATTCTTGTCGCCCTCATCCGCTGCAAGCTGCTGAAGCATCAGGTTCAGCGCATCGCGGACAGTGGACTGCCCGTCCCGCACCGTCAGACTGACGACGTCGATCAGGGAAAAATCAAATTCCTTGCCGAAATCCTCCTCGTAGGAATCGTGGATCATTTTCAGCATATCCGCTTCGGTATACCGATCCTTATACACCACGTCCATCTCATAGTTGTGATACAGCGGAAACAGCAGCTTCGAGTACGCCGCCGTATCCTGCTCCTGCACAGCATGATAAAATGCCGAGATCTGCTTTGCGAGCGGCTCCTCCACAAATCTGTGGTCATACCGCACCTGCACGGGCAGATCCGAGCTGGAAATCAGCGTGGCACCGTAGGGAAGATCCGCCTCGGACACATCCCCGCCGTTATCGCCGCAGGCTGTCAGCGGACAGAGCATCATCAGCAGCGCCCCGGCTAGTGCAATGAATTTGCGTTTCATATCCATTCTCCTTTTCCTCTGCCGGATTATGCATCCTCCAGCAGAATCAGCTCCTCCAGCAGATCGTCCTGCTGCTGCCGGATTTCCTCCAGCCGCATGCAGACCTGCTGCATTTTCCCGTAATCGCCCGAAACAGCAGGATCCGAAAGGGAATCCTGCAATGTATTCTGCTCCGCTTGCAGCGCATCCATTTCCTGCTCGATGCGCTTCTGCTCAGCGCGGCGCTTTGCCTCCAGACTGCGCTGCTCCCTGGAACGGTAGCCGGATTTTTTGTCCTCCTCGGCCTTTCTGCGCTTCTCCTCGGCAGCAGCGGTCTGTTCCGCTTCGGTCTTTCTGCGAATCTGCTCCTGATACGCAGAAAATCTGCCCTTGAAGCGTTCCAGCGCACCGTTCTCCATCACAAACAGATTGTCCGCGATGCGGTCCAGCAGATAGCGGTCGTGGCTGACAAAGAGGATCGTGCCGTCAAACTCGCAGAGCGCCTGTTCCAGCACCTCCTTGGTTGCAAGGTCAAGGTGGTTCGTCGGCTCGTCGAGCAGCAGCACATTGCCGTGCTCCATCATCAGAATCGCAAAGCAGAGCTTGGCGCGCTCACCGCCGGAGATCACGCCGGTTTCCTTAAACACATTCTCGCCGGTCAGTCGCACCTGCCCCAGCAGACTGCGCACCTCAAAATCACTGAGCGCCGGATAGCGGTCATGCAGCTCATCAAACACAGTTGCATAGGGATTCAGACTTTCGCTTTCCTGCTCAAAGCAGCCGAGCCGCGTGCCTGCCGCCCAGCGTACCAGCCCCTTGTGCGGCAGAATATTCCGCAGCACCTTGAGCAAGGTCGATTTGCCTGCGCCGTTTTCCCCGATGATGCCGATTTTCTCGCCGCGGCGCACCGTGAACGAGATGCCGTCCATCAGCGTTTTCTGCGACAGGCCGCTGCCGACGGTCAGGTCAATATTTTTGACCTCCAGCAAATCAAGCGGCGGAACCACGCTGTATGTAAATTGCAGCTTGGCCTGCTTGGCTGCCGTATACGGCCTGTCGATGCGCTCCATTTTTTCCAGCTGCTTTTCGCGGGACTTCGCGGATTTCGCCGTGGATGCGCGCACCTTGTTCCGCGCGACGTAATCCTCCAGCTTGGCAATTTCCCGCTGCTGCGCCTCGTATTCCTTCTGCTGCCGTTCCCGCGATTCCGTGCGCAGCTTTGTAAAGGCGGTGTAGTTGCCCTTGTAGCGCGTCAGCTCGCCGCGCTCCAGCTCGCAGATGCTCGTACAGAGGCGGTCGAGGAAGAAGCGGTCATGGCTGACGATCAGCAGCGCGCCGCGCCAGCCCTTCAGGTAATCCTCCAGCCAGCCGACCGTCTGGAAATCGAGGTGGTTCGTCGGTTCGTCGAGGATCAGCAGATCCGGCGCCTCCAGCAGCAGCTTGCAGAGTGCCAGGCGTGTTTTTTCACCGCCGGAAAATCCCGAAACGGTGCGGGAAAGATCCGCCTCCGAAAAGCCCATGCCGTACAGCACCGTGCGGATACGCACATCTGTCGTATATCCGTCATTCGTTTCAAAATACGCGGAAAGCCGCGCATATTCATCGGTTTCCTCATCCGTCAGGCCGGATTCCATTTTCGCTTCCAGCGCCTGCATGATCTGCTTTGCTTCCCGCAGCGGGGCAAAGGCGCTGTTCATCTCCTCCTGCACGGTCTTGCTGCCGTCGAGTCCTGCATTCTGCGCCAGATAGCCGATCCGGAGATTCGGCGCTTTTGCGATTGCAGGTTCATCATGCTCAAAGGCATCCGGCAGCTCCTTTTCGGTCAGAATGCGCAGAAAGGTACTCTTGCCGCAGCCGTTGTCGCCGACCAGCCCGATCCGGTCCTGATTCTCCACAGTCAGCGCAACCGACCGCAGCACATGGTTATCCTGATAGAACTTGTTGATTCCGGTACATGAAATCAGCATACTTACTCCAATTTTCTTTCATTATCGTTACAGCTCGACCTTGACCGCCGCAAAGCCGTAGGGCGGCAGCTTCACGTCATTGCCCTGAATATCGCCGTGGATGACGTCAAACATCGTATAGCGGTCGGTGAACGGCGTCTTGTCCACGCCGAAGCAGACCTCGTGATCCGAACGGTTCAGCGCAATGACCATCGCCTTTCTGCGGTGCTTTCTGTACCGCGCAAACACGATATAATCATCGTCAAGCATGAGGAATTTCAGGTCGCCGTCCACAAACACCTTGGACAGATGCCGGATCTTTGCCAGCGTTTTCGTGAATTCGATCAGATCCTGATCCTCATGCCCCCACGGATAGCAGCGCCGGTTGAACGGGTCGCCGTAGCCGTCCAGTCCCGCTTCGTCGCCGTAGTAGATGCTCGGGACGCCGGGCAGGAAGAATTGCAGCACCATCGCACATTTCAGCTTCTTTTTTCCGAGCTCGTACTGCTGCGGATTGAGCCGCCGTTCTGCCGCCCAGTCCTTGCTTTTGCCCGCCGACGGTTCGCCGCCGAGCACGGTGATTGCTCGCTCAATGTCATGCGTCGAAACAAAATTCATCAGCACGTCCACGGCGCATTTCGGATAATTCTCCAGAATCGTCATGATCTGACAGCGGAAGTCATACGGGCTGCACCCGCCGAGATACTGCATGATTGCCGTGCGGAACGGATAATTCATGACAGAATCAAGCTGTGCGCCGAGCAGATAACGCCGCCGGACACCGTAGGCCTCCTTGGTTGTTGCGTCCTCCCAGACCTCACCGATCACGACATGCTCACCGTCCGCGCGCTTGACGCAGTCATGCAGCCGCTCCAGGAACGCATCCGGCAGCTCGTCCGCAACGTCCAGACGGAAGCCCGCTGCGCCGAGGCTCATCCAGTATTCCAGCACGCCGTCCCTGCCGCAGATGTAGTCGGTATACTCCGGCTGGTTTTCGTTGACATTCGGCAGCGTGTCGATGCCCCACCAGCTCTCATAGCTGTTCGGGTACTGATGAAACGTGTACCACTTGTAATACGGGCTGTCCGGCGAATTGTACGCACCGACCGTATCGTAGCGGCAGAACTTGTTGAAATAGATGCTGTCCGCGCCGGTGTGCGAGAACACGCCGTCCAGAATCACGCTGATGCCGAAGCGCGCCGCCTCCTTGCAGAGCCGCGCAAAATCCTGATTTGTGCCGAGCAGCGGATCGACCTGCCGGTAATTCGCCGTATTGTAGCGGTGATTTTCATGCGATTCAAAGATCGGGTTCAGATAGATACAGGTCACGCCGAGGGATTCCAGATACGGCAGCTTCTGCACAATGCCCTCCAGATCCCCGCCGAAATAGTCATTGTTCCAGACATGCCCGTTCTGATCCGGCCGGTACCACGGCGTTCCGCCCCAGTCGTCGCGGAGCACGCGGTCCTGCGGGACATTCTCATGCGGCAGGCCGCTTTTGCAGAAGCGGTCGGGGAAGATCTGATACATGATGCCGCCCTTTAAGAAGTCCGGCGTTTCGTAATGCTCATCGTAGACCGTCAGCTGAAAGAGGCCGCCGTCCCCGATGACGCCCTCATGTCCGGCCGCCTTTTTGATATAAAACCACTGTCCGCCGGACATAAACGAGAAGTAATAGTAATGCACGCCGGGAATTTTGGCAGAGCAGGTCGCGGAATACAGGATCTGATCCCCGCTTTCCGAAACCGTGTTCATCGGAATGAACCGCTCCTTCATGCCCGGGCGGTACAGCACAAGCATCGGGTTGGAATCCGGCTTTGTATCACGAGGCAGACAGATCGTAAAAGTACACGGCTCATTCTGCCGCAGCGCCCCGAACACGGATTTATAGCGCCTGTCCCAGCTGTCATAGATTCGTTTCATACCCATCCCTCTTTACAAGGAATCGCTGATCAAACCGCGCCCGGCGGCTCGGCACGCAATCTGCTCGCATCCTGCGCACCGGATTTATGCAGCGATTCCGTAAGAAAAAGGGGCGATCATCTGACCGCCCGCTCCCCACACAGTATCTATGCGCATGCCGCCGGTCCGCCGGGCAGCGGATCAGCGGATGCGTTTGTTTCTTACAGATGCCAGATATTCTTTGCGTACTCGGTCACGGCGCGGTCTGCGGAGAACACGCCTGCGCCCGCGATGTTGTTCAGGCTCATCTTTGCAAAGTGCAGCTTATCCGCATAGCACTGTGCAGCATAGGCCTGTGCCGCGCGGTAGCTGTCGAAGTCCGCAAGCACCATATACGGATCCTGCGTCCGGAGCGACTGTGCGATATCCGGGAAACGGTCACCGTTGATGCCGTTTGCGATGCGGTCCACGCAGGCACGGATCAGACCGTGGTTGTGATAGATTTCCTGCGGGTTGTAATACGGCTTGCGGGAGTTGACCTCCTCGGTCTTCATGCCGAAGATGATGATATTCTCATCGCCCGCCGCTTCCTTGATCTCAATGTTCGCGCCGTCCAGCGTGCCGATTGTGACAGCGCCGTTCAGCATCAGCTTCATGTTGCCGGTGCCGGAGGCCTCCGTACCTGCCAGAGAGATCTGCTCGGAGAAGTCAGAAGCCGGCATCAGCATCTCGGAAAGCGTGACGCAGTAATTTTCAAGGAACACGACTGCGAGCTTTTCGCTGATTTTCGGATTCTTCCGGATTTCCTCGGAGATGCACCAGATCATCTTGATAATCTGTTTTGCAAGGTAGTATCCCGGGGCAGCCTTCGCCGCGAAGATATAGGTCTTGGGATGGAAGTCCATATCCGGATTTTCCAGCAGCATCTGATAATCCGCGAGGATATTCAGCGCATTGAGGTGCTGGCGCTTATACTCGTGCAGACGCTTGACCTGCACGTCGAACACGCTGTCCGGATCCAGAACGATGCCGTTCTTCGTCTTGACATATTTTGCAAAATCCTGCTTGTTCGCACGCTTGACCGCCATCAGCTTTTCAAGCACCTTGGCGTCATCCTGGAAGGCACGCAGCTTTTCCAGCTCTGCGCCGCTCTTGAGGAATCCGCTGCCGATGGTATCCTTCAGCAGCCTGGTCAGCCCCGGATTGGACTGATACAGCCAGCGGCGGTATGCGATGCCGTTTGTGACGTTCGTGAACTTCTGCGGAGCTGCGCAGAATTCATTGTGGAACACGGATTCCTTGATGATTTCGGAGTGCAGTCTGGAAACGCCGTTGACGCTGTGCGATGCTGCAACGCAGAGCGTGGCCATGTGGATCATGTTGTCCTTGATAATGGACATCTGCGTGGTCAGATCGCTGTTCTGCGTCTTTGCAAAAATCTCCGCGCAGTAGCGGTTGTTGATCTCCACGATAATGGAGAACACACGCGGAATCACTCTGCGGACAAGGTTGATGTCCCACTTTTCAAGCGCTTCGGCCATGACGGTATGGTTCGTATAGGCAAAGACTCTGGTGGTGATGTCCCAGGCCTTCTCCCATGTATAGCCGCAGTCATCGAGCAGAATACGCATCAGCTCCGGAATTGCAAGCGTCGGGTGCGTATCGTTGATATGGATTGCGACCTTGTCGGCAAGGTTATCGAGCGTGCCGTAAACGGCCATGTGATTGTTGACAATGTCACCGACGGCCGCCGCGCAGAGGAAATACTGCTGCCGCAGACGGAGCGACTTGCCCTCCAGGTGATTGTCGTTCGGATAGAGCACCTTGGAGATTGCATTTGCAATGGAATTCGGTGCAAGCGCCTTGGAATAATCGCCCTGATTGAACATCGCCATATCAAAGCTCGGCGCCTTTGCAGCCCACAGACGCAGCACAGAAACCGCGTTGCTGTTGTAGCCGGATACATACATATCATACGGAATCGCCGTTACGGTGCTGTAATTCACATGGGAAACATGGTGATACTGCTGATCCCAGTATTCCTCCAGATCACCCTCAAAATGCACCTCAATGGCCTGCTCCGGACGCGGATCCAGCCAAACCTCGCCGCCGGGAAGCCAGTTATCGGGCAGCTCCGTCTGCCAGCCCTCCTCGAGCTTCTGCTTGAAGATGCCGTACTCATAGCAGATCGAATGGCCGGTTGCCGGATAGCCCGTGGTTGCAAGGCCGTCCAGATAGCAGGCTGCCAGTCTGCCGAGGCCGCCGTTGCCGAGTCCCGCATCCGGCTCGTAGTCATAGATGCGGTCCAGCTTGATATCAAACTTTTTGAGGAATTTCTCCACATCCTCCGCCAGTTCCAGATTGTACAGGCTGGTCTTTAAGGATCTGCCCATCAGAAATTCCATCGAGAGATAGAAGATCTGCTTTTCACCGGTCGAGTTGACATGATTCATGAACTTCTGGCGCTTGGTCTTCATCAGCTCCGTCACGACGGCGGACAGCGCAAGGTAAATCTGCTTGTCGCTGGCTTCGTCCGGTGAAACATTGAACTGTGTCTGGAGCCGGTTCAGGAAATCCTGCGTCACCTTTTCGGAAAATTTGGACATGATAAACTCCATTCTCCGGCGTATCCAAAAATCGGTTTGCCGCAAGGGAACCGCACGCCGTTACGCCGGAAGCGCGGCAGCGGTCAGAGCCTGCGCCGGTGCGCAGGGATCTGCAAACAATACCAATTTATTATACCCCATTCACGCTGAAAATGCAATAGCTGAATTATACAAATTCAGCAGGCGGGAACAGTGATTTTCCACAATGCAGCGGAGCCGCGCACTGTCAGATTTAACAAATCGCACAAAGAGTTTCCATGCAAAACACCGAACGCGACGAACCGGACTGCCGTTTTTTGTTCAGAACTGCAAAAACGGAACAAATGCGGCCGTTTGATGCATCCGGCGGGGATTTCTCCGTTTTATCCGGTTATCCGCCGGGAACAGGTTTGATTTTTGTGTGTTATGAAGGCGCATCCGCGTGCAGACTGTCCGCCGCCCAGAGCGCAAGCTGATCCCAGTCCATCGCCGCCAGCTTGTGCGCCGCCCGCCGGATCGTATCGCGGCTGCCGAACGAGGAGAACCGCAGCCAGCCCTCACCCTGCGCGCCGAAGCCCGCACCCGGCGAGGTGACAATGCCGTAATGCGAGAGCAGCAGCCCGAAGCACTTCCAGGAATCCATGTGATACGGGCATTCCATC
The DNA here is from genome assembly GCA_016281125.1 of Oscillospiraceae bacterium. Classification (GTDB taxonomy): domain Bacteria; phylum Bacillota; class Clostridia; order Oscillospirales; family Ruminococcaceae; genus Firm-04. Next base: position 107,445 of record JAEEIA010000060.1, read on the forward strand.
CAGACATAGGGCGCGTGCTCGCCGCCGGTTGTGAACACGCCGCTCCGGTGCAGCGCCCCGCGGATGATGTCCGCGTTCTCCATATAATACTGCACATCCTGCCGCACCTGCCGCTGTCCCTCCGCAGAGAGCGCCGCCGCCGCGCCGCGCTGAACGATATATGATGTGCCGTTATACTTTGTGGACTGCCGCCGCATCCAGAGCCGGTGCAGCGACTGTCCTTCCTGTGTCAGCGTCCGCGGCACAATGACCCAACTGCACCGCACGCCGGTGAAGCCCGCCATTTTGGAGAGCGAATTGATCTCAATGGCGCAGGTTTCCGCACCTGCAATCTCAAAGATGCTCCGCGGGAGCGCCGCACTGCGGATATAGGCCTCATAAGCGGCATCGTAGATGATGCAGGCATTCTGTGCGCGGGCATATTCCACCCACTGCCGCAGCTGTGCCCGCGAATAGACCGCGCCGGTCGGGTTGTTCGGGGAGCAGAGATAGATCAGATCCGTGCGGATGCTTTCATCCGGCATCGGCAGAAAGCCGTTCTCTTTCGTTCCGCGCGCAAAGCATACGCGCCGCCCCGCCATGACGCTGGTATCGTAAAACACCGGATACACCGGATTCGGAAGCAGAACGGTGCTGTCCGGCGCGAACAGGTCGCAGAGGTTGGCAAGGTCGCTCTTGGCGCCGTCGCTGACGAACACATCCTCCGCGCCGATGCTGACATGAAAGCTGCGGTAGTAATCCGCAATCATCTGCCGCAGAAACGGCTCTCCCTGCACGTCGCCGTAGCCGTGAAAGCGTGCGGCCTCGCGCATTTCCCGCGCTGCCGCTGCCATGGCATCGCAGACGGCAGGTGCCAGCGGACGCGTCACATCGTTGATGCCGAGCGAGAGAATCTCCGCGTCCGGATGCGCCTCGCGGAAATGCTTCACGCGCAGGCCGATCTCCGCAAAGAGATAGTTCTGCTCCAGCTTCCGGATATTTTCGTTGAGCTGCATGCAGCCTCCTTTCATTCGGAAACAGGTACGCCGCCGCAGGCTGTTCTGCGGCGGCGGAATAATCGCTCAGGTCTTGGGTTTGCACTGCTGCTTCAGATATTTGGACGGGAACCGCTTTTTCTTCTCCTCGTACATCTTGCTGTCCGCCAGCGTGATGAGCTGGAAGATCGTGCTGCCCTCCGGCGGCACCGTGATGCAGGCGCCCATGCTCAGGCTCAGCTGATACGGCAGGCCGGAATGCGCATTGCAGATGTCCAGAGAGGACTGGATCCGGTTCCGGAGCGCCGCGGCGTCCGCCTCGGTATAATCCGCACTGAAAATGAAGAACTCATCGCCGCCGAACCGGCAGACGATTTCCCCGCGGGAGCAGGCCTCCTGCAAAATCAGCGCAATGGAGCGGAGCGCGTGATCGCCCGCGGCATGGCCGTAGGAATCGTTGATGCTTTTCAGCTCATCCATATCGGCAAACATCACCATCACAGAGCGGTGCTCGCGGATGCACTGGTCAAAGACAACCTGTGCGCTGCGCTTGAAGCCGTTGCGGTTGAAGATGCCGGTCAGCGTGTCAATCGCATACAGCTTGTCGAGCTCCTCGACGATCTCGTCCAGGCAGAGGATCTTGCGGAAGTTCTCCAGGGTATTGCTGATATTGATGCTCCAGGAGTGGAACATGGTGCTGGCCATCGGGAATTCGGAATTGACAATCGCAAAATAGCCGAGGCAGCGCTCCCGGAAATGCAGCGGAATAAAGAAAATGTTCCGCGGATGGTCGCTTTCCGTGCGCAGACGCGGCAGCATATCCGATGACGTAAAGCTGGCTTCGATCTTCTGGAACGCGCCGTCATAATATGCAATCGGCATCAGCATTCTGCCGGAATAGCCCTCCGTGATATAGGTATCCGGTGCGAGCACACCGTCATAGCCGTTCTCCTGCCGGATCTGGCGCACATGCCAGTTGTCGTTCAGGCAGAGGTAGAATTCCTCGCAGCGTGTCTGAAGGACAAATTCCTTCAGCGTGTCAATATATTCCTCAAAGCGGTCGCATTCGACGAGCGCACAGGACATCTGATTGTTCAGCGAAATATCCCGGAGCATATTCTCGGTCGTCTGATAGCTGCGCTTTTTGTAGGCGCTGATGTCCTCGGTGTCGGTCTGGTGGCAGCCGCAGCTTTCCGAGAAAATCGGAACGGCGCTGAGCCTTGCGCTCCGTTCGAGTGTTTCACCGGCCGCATGCAGACAGATTTTCTCGCAGGCCAGCACGCCGGACTGCACCAGCGGGCGCTCAACGGTCGTCAGCGCAGGCGAGAAGTTCCGCGCCTTATAGGTGTTGTCAAAACCGGAAACGAGGACGTCCTCCGGGCAGCGGATGCCGTTCTCCTCCAGCGTCAGCACGGCGGAAACCGCCATGGCATCATTTGCGCAGACGATTGCCTGCGGAAAGCTGAGATCGGATTTCAGGAAGCACTCAATGGCGCGGCGGCCGTCCCGGGAGCGGAACGCGCCGTGATAGACACGGTCGGGCTCCAGCGGAATCTGATGCTCCCGCAGCACGCGGCAGAACGCCGCAAAGCGCTCGTTGCTCTCCGAATTGGTATCCGGGCCGGAGATGAAGTTCAGCCGGGTGACGCCGTGCTCCTCGATCATGTGGCGGGTAATCTGCTCCATGGCCGTATCGTTCTGCACGCCGATATAGTAGAGGTCACCGAGCTCGCGGTCAATGCTCACCGCCGGAATTCCGGCTGCCTTGATCCGCCGGTACAGCATTTCTGCCGTTTCGCCGGAAAAGGTATTGGACAGCAGAATCGCGCCGTCGAACTTGGAAAAGTTTGGCAGCTCGAAGATATTGTATTCGCCCTGATCGTATTTCGGATTCGGGAGAATCCCGCCGAACGCGATGAAGTGGGCGATATTGACCTGATGCTGCGCGGCATAGCGATGGATCCCGCGCAGAATGGCCTGCTGATACTCCTCATCAATGCCGGATGCGATCACGGCGATCGTGAAATCATAGCTGTATTTTGGCATAGGTTCACCTCATTACCTCTGCCGCAGTCACGCGGCGGCGGAATATGTGCTTGCCGGTTTCGGAGCCGTTTCTTCGGATCCCATACAGGATTATTTTAACATACCCGCACGGTTTTGTCAAGATTCTTTGCACTGTCCGAAGGGTTTTCGTCAATCTCACCGTTATTTCGCACCGGATTTGTGCAGCCTGACGAAGCACGAAAAAACATCTCTCAATACATATTCTGACAGTATCTGACAAATTGGATATAAAACGACAGTTGATAGTACAATCCCGCATTGCATTGAACATATTGCTGTGCTATAATGAAAATGCAGATAAGCAACAGCGCTTATCACGAAAACACGCCGCAGGGCACCGTAGTCCCGGCACCCCCTCCGTCGGGCTCCCTCTCCATTACGGATACGCTGCGGCTGCAAAGCAGATGACGGTACACATCTGTTTTCTCTCTGAAATCACTGCTTCGGCGGTGATTTTCTTTTTGCGTCCGGCAGCAGAATACGGTGAAAGCAGACAACTTTTCCGGGAAACATCCGGACAATTTGCCGGAAGATACCGTACATCTGAAAAACAGCTTATTCGCAGGGCTTCTGCATGCAAAACGGGCGCTGACTCGAAAGGTCAGCGCCCGTTTGTGATCAGCTCGTAAAGTGGAACGTAATGATGTCGCCGTCTGCGACCTCGTAGGTCTTGCCCTCCATGCGCACGACGCCTTTTTCCTTGGCCGCGACCATATTGCCGCCGTTCGCCATGAAGTCCTCAAAGGAAATGACCTCCGCACGGATAAAGCCCTTTTCAAAATCCGAGTGAATCTTACCGGCTGCCTGCGGCGCCTTGGTGCCTTTTCTGATCGTCCATGCACGGCACTCATCCGCACCGCCGGTGAGATAGGAAATCAGCCCCAGCAGAGAATAGCCCGCATGAATGATGCGCGTCAGGCCGGATTCCTCCAGCCCGAGATCCGCAAGGAACATCTTCTGCTCCTCCTCGTCCATGTCGGAGATTTCCGCCTCGATCTGCGCACAGATCGGGAACACGGCTGCGTGCTCCGCCTCTGCAATCGCCCTGACCGCCTGGAAATGTGCATTGCTGTTCAGATCGCCGGAGAAATCGGCTTCGGAGAGGTTCGCCGCATAGATGACCGGTTTTGCGGTCAGCAGCGGGGTTTCCAGAATGACAGCCAGTTCGTCCTCGGTGCAGTCGAAGCTGCGCGCGGGCTTGCCGTCACTCAGATGCGCCAGCAGCTTTTTCAGCAGCTCGACGTCCGCAGCGTATTTCTTGTCGCCCTTGGCGAGCTTTGCGGTCTTGTCGATGCGGCGCTCGATCAGCTCGATATCCGAAAAGACCAGCTCCAGATTGATGACCTCAATATCCCGCTTCGGATCAATGGAGCCGTCCACATGCACGATGTTGTCATCCTCAAAGCAGCGCACGACATGGATGATGGCATCCACCTCGCGGATATCCGCAAGGAAGCGGTTGCCGAGGCCCTCGCCCTTGGACGCGCCCTTGACCAGACCTGCGATGTCCACGAATTGCAGTGTTGCCGGTGTAAACTTCTTCGGCTGATAGATTTCCGCCAGCTTTTCCAGTCTTGCGTCCGGCACGGATACGATACCGACATTCTTGTCAATCGTGCAGAACGGATAGTTTGCAGATTCCGCGCCTGCATTTGTCAGTGCGTTGAACAGGGTACTTTTGCCGACGTTCGGCAGACCGACCATTCCGAGTTTCATGAAAAATGATTCCTCCTGATATATGTATATTTGACCGGAGATTCCGGTGTGTTGGCTTATTTCCGCAGATTTTTCTCATGCAGTGCGCGGTAAACGAGCACCGAGCCGACTGCAATGCAGGCAGCAGCAGCCGTCAGGCAGATTGCCTTTTTCGGGATCGCTGTGCGCTTTCCGTCGGGGAACGCGCGCTTTGTTCCGGCCGGATAGCCCGACGGGAATACGACGTTGTAGCGCTGCGGGCTGCCGGTTTCCGGCGGATCGGGCGTCAGCGCCTCGCAGGCCGCCATATCCATATCCGGAATGCCCGCGACCGTGCAGACCGCGCCTGCCGCGACAAACCGGAAGTGCAGCTCCTCGGCAGCCTCCGGCGCCGTAAACGGAATGCCGTAGAGCAGCCAGTGATTCTTCTCGAGCAGCGGTCTGGTGCGGGCGCGGTTCAGCGGAAAGCAGAGCCGTTCCTCCCAGTCATCCCCGAAAATTTCCAGCATGCAGGTTTCGTCCTGTCTGCTGTTTTCGCCGCCGTTAAGCCAGAAGCAGAAGCGGTAATCCTCGCCCGGCTCCAGCCAGCCCGTTTCCACGGGAATCACGGCACTGATTGCAGACCAGCTGCCCTGCCAGTCCCCGAGCTGCCACGCATCGGCCATTTTGCCGGAAAAGCTCCTGACCTGCCGCATCACGGCTTCGTTGCCGGAGATCATGGGATCCGGTTCCCAGCGTTCGGGACAAAAAAACAGATCCGTCATACCGCACCGCCTTTCCAGAATTCTTTTATTGTTATTATACCCGAAACTTCATATTCTGTCAAGGAGGCGGCAGGGCGCCACGTCAGAACAGCGTCAGCTGCTCCTGATCGGGCGGACATTCTTTCAGATAGGCAAATACATCGTCTGGCCGGTGCAGAATCCCATGCGCCTCGCAGGTATCCTGAAACAGCCGCATCAGCCTTGCGTGATTCGGGCTGACAACCTCGTATGCGTCGCCGTAGGTCTGCTCATAGCGGCGGCGCAGTCCGGGGAAATGCCTGTCCAGTGCCGCATAAAAATATTCCCGGTCGCCTGCGCGGAGCGTCACACCGATTCCGAAGCAGACGATGCCCTTTACCTGTGCTTCAATGCAGTACCGCAGAATCCCGCGCAGGTTTTCCTCCGTATCATTGAGAAACGGCAGCAGCGGCGTCAGCCAGACAACCGCCGGAATCCGGTGCTCCCGCATCGTTTCCAGCACCGCAAAGCGCCGCGCCGTCGTGCAGACATGCGGTTCAATGATCCGGCAGAGATCTTCGTCGGCAGTCGTCAGCGTCATCTGCACAACTGCTTTTTTCTGTTCGTTGATCTGCTCCAGCAGGTCAAGATCCCGCAGAATCAGGTCGGATTTTGTAAGCACCGCCGCCCCGAAGCCGTACTGCGCAATCAGCTCCAGGCAGCGCCGCGTCAGCCGGAGCTCCCGTTCCGGCGGCATATACGGATCGCTCATGGAGCCGGTTGCGATGATGCATTTTCTGCGCTTTGTCCTGAGCGCCTGTTCCAGCAGCGCCGGTGCATTTTCCTTGACTTCAATATCCTCAAACGCATGCGTGAACTGATAGCAGTCGCTGCGGCTGTCGCAGTAAATGCAGCCGTGCAGGCAGCCGCGGTAAATATTCATGCCGTTCTGCGCCGAGAGAATCGACTTTGCCTTTACTCTATGCATCTGCTCACCCTTTCGGCTGATACGGCAGCTCCCGCGGCAGCAGCGCGGAGATATCTTCTCCCGCTTTCCGCCGGAGATTCAGCGCCCGCACCTGCTCTGAAATGTCAGTGATGCGCACAATCCAGTCCTGCACATAGTCCTGCACGGCCTTTCCGCGCAGACCGAGCTGAATGGAGCGGTACGGCAGATCCTGCCCGCTGACGTCCTTTTCCGGATCCCACTGCACGCGGACATCCGAGTGCTGCACGGCAGCCTGCCATTGCTCCTTAGTCATGCCGCATTCCGGCCGGTACGAGGACGCGACCGCCTGCCGGACGGCGCTGTCAAAGCCGGTGCGCCTGATATCAATTGCAAGCACATGCTCCTGATTTTCCTTTTCCGCCCAGCCGCAGTGGTACATCATCCACAGAAACGACGGCTTGATCCATGTCATGCGGTTCATGCTGAAATGCGGCCCGAACGTCCCGAGCCGGACAGCCTCCTCCGCAATGACACGGTGATATGCCTGATACACGCGGACGGTTTCAGCATCGTAAACCGCACGGATTTCTTTTTCCTGCACAGCGCTCCCTCCTTTTCCATGATTATACCACACGGAAACAGAAAATGCAATGATATGAAACGGGGCTCCGCCCGGACTTTGCCAAAGGAATCATCCCTATGGCGAAGTCTGAGGCGGAGCCCCCATAATCAATCCGTCGGAGATATTTCTGTTACCCGCGGTTCTTGGTTGCCTCGTTCATGGCAGCCATGATCTTCGGGTACTGGATCTGGAGCGTGCCGCGGTTCAGAAGACCGAACTGCTCGCCGTTGCCCGCAAACAGGTTGTTGTCCCACCAGACACACGGAATACCGTAGGAATCCGCGAGTTCCAGATAGCACTTCACCCATGCCGCGCGCTGATCCTCATTATCGCGGTTCATGGCGCCGAACTCGTCGATGATGACCGGAACGCCGTTGTTCAGGAACTTGCTCTTGAGATTGTTGAACATCTCGACCAGCTCGCCCTTGTCCGTTGCCTCGTTGAACGTGCTGACCTGGGTGCCGTCGTTTGCAAGCGCGAACTTGTACGGTCTGTATGCGTGAATCTCAGCGATGATGTGCTTGTCGTCCGGAATGGCATAGCCCGCGAGGTTCTGCGGATCCGGGCTCGCCGAATAGGTCGGCATCATGACAAAGCGCTTCTCATTGTTGCCGCCGGATTTGCGGATCGTGCTCAGTGCCGCTGCATTCAGCTTGTTGACGCAGTTCATGGCATCCTTGCAGTCATTGCTGTTGGAGTCGATCCACCACTCATTCTGATGTCCGACAAGGCGCGGCTCATTGAGCGTTTCAAAGATCAGGTGATTGTCATAGTTCTCAAAGCGGTCAGCGACCTGCGACCAGACAGAGGTCACGAACTTCTCGGACTGTGCATAGTGTGCGGAATCCGGATAGAAATACGGGAAGTCCGGATAATAATGTATCTTGGTGTCGTAGTCATAATCCGTGTTGTCATGGTGGATGTTCAGGATGCAGTACATATCGTTGTCAATGACATAATTGACGACCTCCTGCACGCGGTCCATCCAGTCCTTGCTGATCTGATAGCTGCTCTTGTCCATCTTGGCGCCCCAGGAAACCGGGATGCGGACGGTATTGAAGCCTGCCGCCTTGATCGCGTCGATCATTTCCTTCGTCGTGTACGGATTGCCCCAGCTCTTTTCATAGTTCTTTGCCGGCTGATTCTGCTCCGAATAATGTCCCTGCGAATCAAGGGTATTGCCGAGGTTCCAGCCCAGCTTGATATGCTTGACGAATTCCATGCCGGTTTCATCCGTGATCTGGGTCTGCTGATTCAGCGAGCCGTCCAGAATGCCGCGCTTCAGCATCGTCAGGTCGATTGCGTTCAGCTGCTTGCTGCCGTCCATATCGGCATTTGCGGCAGATTCAATCGCCGTGCTCTTGGTCAGATAATTGACCAGATCCGAAACGTCATCCTTATTGACGCTCTTGCTCAGATCGACGTCGCCCTTTCGGGTGACCATGCCGATGTCGGGATCGTTGCTTGTGCCGCCCCCGACACAGACACCGACCGCATTCAGCGTAAAGTAGTCCAGGGACTCGCCCACCTCGCCCCAGCACTGAATCTGGAACTTGTCCGGCATCGTGTATTTGTCGGAAACCTCGAATGTCACGACAGACTGCGCATCCGGTGTCTGCATCCAGAGGCCGTCGGAGTACCAGTCATACTCACCGCAGCCCGGCGCGTAGTAGCCGAACGCAGGCATGGTCGGCAGCGATTTGGACGTATCAACCGATATGTCGATCCAGACTTCCTTAACGGCGGCACCTGCCGGAACGCCGAGCTCTGCGGCGGAAAACTCCACCGGCTCGCCGCGTTCGACCTTTATGCCGTCCGTCAGCTTATAGTAATCGCAGGCATCAATGCCTTTGGATGCCTGATCGGCAGCTGAGCCCTGCATCAGGCTAAGCTGCGACAGCAGCATGACGGCTGCCGTCAGTGTCCCGCCGAAGCGGGATAGCTTGTTGTGTTTCATACGAATTTACCCCCTCGTAATGATTGAAACAGGTTCGGATAATTTCGGCATCATCCACGCATATTATAGCATACGGGATATTGCAAGTAAATACACTAAATCGCTGCGGTTATGTCGAATTATCATCATTTGCGCCGCAAATATTTAATTATTGCGAATCTTCATATTCTGTTCATATTCTATTTACGAAATCCGGTTCAATCCCTGCGCATGATTTGCTATAATGAATAGATAAACTGCGTAAAAGGGAGGTGCCGGAATGGGCAGCGAACGCGTTGACGTCGTAGAGGATTTTGAATACGATTCGGAAAATGAACAGTACAATCAGGATTACCGGCACTGGCGGAGGCACAACAAGGGTGCATTTATGTTCCGGTTCAGCGACAACAGCCGCGAGCATGTTTACGTGGACGGCGCACCCGGCAGCATCACGGACGCCGCATTTGCTGAGCGGCAGGCGATCCTGAACCTGAGCAGCCGCATCGGCGTTGCACTGCTGGTGTTCCTGATTTCGGAGGTGCTCGGCAGCTCGCTGCTGATTGCGGTCATGCGCATGTTCCACATCCCGATCAGCATCAACTTCCTGACCTATCAGATGGACGGAAACCAGTGGGCGGCAACCGGCATCCGCATCCTCTGCCTTGTCCTGAAATACTGCCTGCCGACGGCCATTCTGACACGCATGTGCAGGCTGCCGCAGCCTGTTTACATGCCTGCGGCGCTCGGCGCCATCCCGGAATTCATCGGGAGCGTCGGCGCCGGTATGATTGTGGCCGCGGTGTACTGTGTGGCAGCGATTCCGACGAGCGTGCAGATCTCGCAGCGGCTGTTCTCCTACAAGGAGCTCCCCGCGATTGCGACCTACGGCGTCTTTGACGTGCTGGCGGTTTCCGTGCTGGCGGAGCTGTTCTTCCGCGGCGCGCTGCTTCCGCTGCTGCGGCAGTTCGGAGATCCGTTTGCCGTACTGGTCACGGCGCTGATCGGCTTTCTTTGCCCGAACGCACTGCCGGAGCGCATCTGCGAGCTGCTGATCGGCTTTGCAGCGGGATACCTGATCATCCGCTCCGGCTCCCTGCTCAAATGCGCCATGCTGCGCATTGTGTATTCCTCGCTGAAATATGCGCGCCTCGGTCTGGTGTATGCCTCGGAGAATATCCGGCTCTGGCAGTATGCAGGCATTCTGCTGGGCGTCGGCGCGCTGCTGATTCTGTTTTTCATCCACATCCGCAGGACGGCGCTGCCGCTCCGGAACCGCAAAACCTTCCTGCCGATCAATCAGAAGCTCTACTATCTGACGCAGTCCGTCCCGATGCTGCCGTGGCTGGCGGTATCCCTGCTGCTGCTGCCGCTCTGACGGCGAACATTCCGATACGGACGGTGATTCGATGTTTTTGGACGATTTTGCCTATATGCAGGCGGCGATCCGGCTCGCGGAGGAGGCCGCTGCCGACGGAGAGATTCCCGTCGGCGCCGTCGTCGTGGACCGGGAAACCGGCGAGATCCTCGGGCGCGGACGCAACCGGCGGGAACGAGATCATTCCCCGACGGCGCACGCCGAAATCCTTGCGATTGAGGAGGCTGCGAAAAAGCGCGGTTCCTGGCGGCTTTCCGGCTGCAATCTCTACGTGACGCTGGAGCCCTGCCCGATGTGCAGCGGCGCAATCATCAATGCGCGGATTGACCGCGTTATCTTCGGCGCCTACGACGAAAAGGCCGGTGCGGTCGTGTCTGTACAGCAGATGTTTTCGCTGCCGTATAACCACAGACCGCGCGTGACTGAGGGGCTTCTGGAGGAGCCCTGCGCCGCCGTTTTACAGGCTTTTTTCGCCGGTTTACGTGGCAAAACGTAGGAAACGCTTATTCTTTTGACGTTAAAATTGTGCAGAATGTCGAAGCCCTCGTGCAAAACACATACCCCGATGATCAATTTTGTCAAATTTCCTGAAATGCTTGCATTTCTCCGGTTTGTATGATATAATAATAGTGAAACAATGTGCCTTTAGTGAGATTTGTACCCCTCTCGCATGCCGGACGGCATGTGCGCATCCCAATACAGAAAGGACTGAATTGTTATGGCAACCATCCTTGTAACCGGCGGCTGCGGGCTGCTCGGAGATCACATCTGCTCCGGTCTGCTGAAAAAAGGCAATACTGTCATCGCTGCTGATACCAAGCAGAGTGACTACAATACCGGCAAGGAGCATTTTATCTACCGGGAAGCAGGCGCCCATGATCAGAATGCTTTCGGCGAAATCTTTGACGAATTTCAGATCGACTTCGTCGTGCATCTCGCCTGTACTGTCGATAACGATCTCGGTCCGGTCATTGAGAAGCCGCAGGTTGAGGAAAGCGCTGCCTATGACAAATTCATCTACAAAATGGCAGTCGCCAAGGACGTCAAGAAGTTTATCCTGCTGAGCACCACGCAGGTATATAAGCAGCCCGATTCCCGCGAGCCCGTGCGTGAGGACGAACCCGTCAAGCCGGTTTCCAATTACGGCAAAATGAAGGCCAATGCAGAGGTCGCCTTTGCAAACGATGTCCGCGGCTCCAAGACAATGGTCTGCTGCGTCATCCGCACGCCCATGGTCTACTCGCTGAACTTTGTCGATAACCTGATGTCGCGCATCACCGACCCGAAGGATCACTCCGTTTTCGTGTTCCGCACCGGTGAGTACGGCTATCATATGTGCTGCATCCACAATATCTCTGATTTCATCATCGGCTTCCTGCGGCAGGCAGACAGCCTGAGCTATACCGGCATCTATAACGTCGCGGACAGCTCGCTCGTCATGGCGTCGGAGATCATCACGTTCATGAAGGAAAATCACCGCCTCGGCCCCGTGCTCCAGAAGAGCAGCTTCGCGGTCGGACTGAAGGCCAAGGTGTTCGGGGATCCGGAGCAGAAAACCAATTACCGCTTCCTCGACGTTCTGACCATTGACAAGAACTTCATGTACGATACCACAAAGGCTTCGCGTATCTGCCCGTTCCGCTGGAACATCAAGAATACGAAGTAAGCCGCTTCTCATGTTAAATAAGGCAAGCGACGGTTTCGTGCTGCCGCTTGTTTTATTCCATATCAAAATTTGTAAAAGCCAGAAAGGAAAACGCTATGATCCAGCCGATTCTCGACCGTGATTTCGTCCCTGCGGTATATTTCAACCGCGATTTTCTCGCAAAAGCGACAAAGCCCTTCTCCATCGCCGTGGAGCGCGAGGACGGGCTCGTATACCGCCGCGATACCAAGCTCGGTGACAATAAGGAGGAAAACTGCCGCTATGCAGAGCGCCTGATCAAAACGATCCTGTGGTGCGCAGGCGGCTGGAAGGTCATGCTCGCCGGCGACCACGATGTGTTTGAATACATCCGCGATGCCTACACGAAGGAAGGTCTGCGCGCATTTGACGTCGATTTCTGGAGCACGACCTATGAGCGTGATTTTGAGGTTGAGGAGCGCGATTTTGCGGATATGCCGGAAAATAAGGTGCGTCCGCTCCCGATCGGCAGAAATCTGAATGGCTGCCGCGTCGGCTTTGACGCAGGCGGATCGGATATGAAGGTCGCAGCGGTCGTCAACGGCGAAACAGTCTGGGCTGAGGAAATCGTCTGGCTGCCGAAGCTGGCAGAGGACATTGCCTATCACCATGAGCATATCAAGGCTGCGATTCTGAAAGCCGCGGAGCATATGCCGAGCTTTGACGCAGTCGGCGTCAGCACGGCAGGCGTTCTGGTTGCGAACCGCGCCATGGTTTCACACCTGTTCCTCAAGGTGCCGAAGGATACGCAGGGCGAAGCCTGCAAGAATGTGTATGTCGATGTGCTGGAGGAGCTCGGCGTCCCGTATGCCGTTGCCAATGACGGCGACGTTGCAGCGCTGGCAGCCTCTATGGCCATGGACGTCAACGGCGTGCTCGGCATCGCAATGGGTACCTCTGAGGCGGGCGGCTATATCGACGTTGAGGGGCATGTCACCGGCTGGCACAATGAGCTTGCCTTTGTTCCGGTGGACTACAATCCGGATTCGCCGGTCGATGAGTGGTCGGGCGACTACGGCTGCGGCGTCAAGTATTTCTCGCAGGATGCCGTCATCCGTCTGGCACCGAAAGCGGGCATCGAGCTCGACGAGAGCCTGACGCTGGCTGAAAAGCTGAAAGCCGTCCAGAAGATTCTGGAAACCGGCCATGAGGGCGCAAAGGATATCTACCGCACAATCGGCACCTATTTCGGCTATGCAATCGCAAATTACGCGGATTTCTACGACATCCGCTATCTCCAGATCTCCGGCCGCGTGACCTCCGGCCTCGGCGGTGATCTGATCATCGAAAAGGCAAAGGAAGTCCTCGAAAAGGAATTCCCGGAGCTGTATAAGAAGATCGAATTCATCCTGCCGGACGAAATGGACCGCAGAGTCGGCCAGGCCGTTGCCGCGGCATCGCTCCCGGCGACGAAATAAGCGGTATCGCTCCGCGATGATTCTGAATGGGCTCCGCCCAAACCCGCCAAAGGGACTTGTCCCTTTGGAATCCCATTTTGAATGCCGTCATAGTAAAAAAGGGGGATCGGAATGAATTTTTCCGAGGAGATGAAAATGATGCTGCAAATACAGCAGCTTGCACTTCAGGAGCAAAAGAATGCAAGTCTGCGTGCAGCACAGGCTGACTATGATAAGTTGGTTCAAAAAATCCTTTCCATTCTGAAAGCTCAGATACGAAGCAACGTCAAAGAAGGTGCTTTTTCGCTTTCAATAGAAGGCGATTGCACGCTTCCGAATTCGCCGAATGTACAATGCAGTTCAATCCCTCAGACAGACGAACAATCTGAGCTGTATTCCTATCAAATGATTAACAATGACAGTTTCTTCTGCTGGTCTGAAATTTTCTGCATTAAATATGACGGTAAGCGGCTTGCGAGTAAAAATGTCAGCGTTGAATTGACAGAAGCCAGGAAACGATTGCTGGAGGATTTGAAGAGATGTGCCGCCGAAGACGGTATTCAGATTGAGTTCCAGCCCGTACTGGATACGCAGAACGGAAAAATTGTTCTTCCTAAATTCGGGAAATTTGAAAAAGTACCGGAACTCAAGCGAGGCAAAAAAGGCGTTTTGAACAGCCAGTATGTTAATATACATTACAAGCTGGTATAATGGATAGCTTATTTCATGAAGAAGGAGAACCCGATATGATTCTGAAAAACCTGCTCTTTGAGGGCAAGCTGACCGACATCACGGTCGAAAACGGCAAGATCACCGCGATCGCACCGGCATCCGCAGACACCGCCGGTGAGGACTGCACCGGACTTTCCGTGATCCCGGGTCTGGTCGATATGCACACGCACGGCTGCGTCGGCAAGGACACCATGGACGGCGAATTTGCGGAAATGAGCGCATTTCTTGCGGAAAACGGCACGACCTCGTGGCTCCCGACAACCATGACGCAGAGCTATGAGGCGATCAAAAAGGTCACCGAGGGCGACCGCAATGTCAAGGGTGCACAGATTCTCGGCTTCCATATGGAAGGCCCGTACATCAACGCGAAGAAAAAGGGCGCGCAGAACGGCAAGTACATCAAGAACCCCGATCTTGCGGAATTCAAATCGCTGGACGGCATGCGCGTCGTGACGATTGCGCCTGAGCTGGAAGGCTCCATGGAGTTCATCCGGGAATGCGGCGCACTGGTCTGCATCGGCCATACCGACGCGGATTATGACACCTGCATCAAGGCGATTGAGGCGGGCGCAAACTGCCTGACGCATACGTTCAATGCGATGCCGGGCATTCACCACCGCGAGCCTGGCCCGATCCCGGCAGCTCTCACCAAAAACATCTACGTGCAGGCGATCACAGACGGTCTGCATCTGCATCCGGCAATCGTCATGATGCTGTATAAAATGTTCGGCCCCGAGCGCATGGTCATCATCAGCGACGCAATGCGCGCAACCGGTCTGGGTGACGGCATCTATGAATTCGGCGGACAGGATATTGAGGTCAAAAACGGCGTTGCACGCACAATGGACGGCGCAATCGCAGGCTCCACCTCGACGCTCTGGCGCTGCGTCAAGCAGGCAGCCAGCTTCGGCATTCCGTTTGAGGATGCTGTCAGAATGGCAACCCGCACACCGGCCGATATGATCGGCGCACCGGAAAAGGGTCGCATTGAGGTCGGTGCGGACGCAGATCTCGTGCTGCTCGACAAGGAACGCGAAATCGCAAAGGTCATGATCGCCGGTTCATTCTATAAGTAAAGTATCCGCGATGTATGCAGACGGAGGACTCTGCCCCGCCCCGTCCCGGTAAAACAATCCTGCCGGACAAGGGGCGGGCGGAGCCTCAGAGCCAATGCATCCGAGATATTTCAAAATACTGAAAAGAGGTAATTTTTCATGCAGACAGTTCTGGTACTGTTTGGCGGCGTTTCGCCGGAGCACGCAGTTTCGCTGGTTTCGGCAGAGGCAGTTCTTCGCAATCTGAACAAGGAAAACCGCAGAATCCTGCCGGTCGGCATTACACTGACCGGTAAGTGGATGCTGTTCGGCGGGGACAATTATGCTGATATTGCGGCAGATAAATGGGAACAGAATCCCGCGAACCGCACGGCGTTTCTTTCGCCGGAGCGCGGCGCGGGTCTTTGTATTTTGCAGGAAAGCGGCATCGAAACCGTCCCGGTTGACGTGATCTTCCCCGTCCTGCACGGCGAAAACGGCGAGGACGGTTCGATTCAGGGGCTGTTCCAGCTCTCCGGCATCCCGTATGTCGGCTGCCACGTCTGCGCGGCGGCGGCGTCCATGGACAAATCCGTCACCAAGCTGATCGCGGCGACAACGGGCGTCCGGCAGGCAGACTGGCTGACGCTGCACCGTGCCGATTTCCGGGCGGATCCCGCTGCGATGTGTACGCAGATCATGGAGAAAATTGCCTTCCCGGTCTTCATCAAGCCGTGCAGCACCGGCTCGTCGGTCGGCGTGTCCAAGGTCAAGTCCGAGGCAGATCTGCTGCCCGCACTGGAAACCGCGTTCAAATACGACAAAAAGATTCTCGCGGAGGAGTTTATCAACGGCCGCGAGATTGAAGTCGCCGTACTCGGCAACGATGCGCCGAAGGCGGCAACTGCCGGTGAAATTGACGCAGGTGCGGAGTTTTACGATTACGAAACAAAATACGTCACCTCAACCTCACAGGCATTCATTCCGGCGCGCATCAGCGAGGCGCTGAATGCTGAGGTGCGCACATGGGCGGTCAAAATCTTCACAGCGCTCGGCTGCGCCGGACTGTCCCGCGTGGACTTCTTTGTGACGCGTGACACAAACGAGATCGTGTTCAACGAGATCAACACTTTGCCCGGTTTTACGCCGATTTCGATGTATCCGAAGATGTGGGCCGCCGACGGTATTCCGTTTGTGGAGCTGCTCGATCGTGTCATCAATCTGGCGCTGGAGGCATAACATGGGACTGCTCAGCGAAAAGCCGGATCTCCGGATGCAGGCATCTGACATTGCGGCGGCGCTCGACGCCGAACTGCAAAACTGCGCAGATGCGTCATTTTCTGTCGCAGGATTCAGTACGGATACCCGCACGATCACGCAGGGCAACTGCTTTCTTGCGCTGAAGGGCGAGAACTTCAACGGCAATCTCTATGCGAAGCAGGCTGCCGAAAAGGGCGCTGTTCTGTGCATTTTATCGGAAACGCCCACGGAGGATCCGACCGTCCCGTACATCGTCGTGCCGGATACGGTCAAGGCCTACGGCATGCTTGCGCATACGGTTCAGCTCCGGCGGAAAGCGCAGGGACTGCGTGTGATCGGCGTAACCGGCAGCAGCGGCAAGACCACGGTCAAGGATATGACCGCGCATGTACTTGCTGCAAAATACAACACTTTTGCAACATCAGGCAACCACAACAATCACATCGGCGTGCCGTATACAATTCTGCACATGCCGGATGAAACAGAAGTCGCCGTCATTGAAATGGGCATGAATCATGCCGGTGAGATCGATTATCTGACACATATTGCGGAGCCGGATGCTGCGGTCATCACGAACATCGGTACAGCGCATATCGGCAATCTCGGCTCGCAGGAGAACATCCTCAAAGCCAAGCTGGAAATCCTGAACGGGATGCACGGTGGTGATCTGATCGTTCCGGCAGACGATCCGCTGCTGCTTTCACAGGCGGATGCGCTCGCTGACCGCGTCACGCTTCGGTACAGCTCCCGCCTCGGCAATCCGGCCGCAGAGCTGACCGCCTCGGATATTTCCGAAAACGCTGAATCCACGAGCTTTTCCGTGCATTATCAGAACGAAGCGGCAGCGGTCGTTCTGCCGATGACCGGCATCCACAATGTCACGGATGCACAGCTTGCAATCCATGCCGGACTGCTCTGCGGCATGACGCTCCGCGAGGCTGCGGACGCACTGGCGGACTTTGTGCCCGGCGCGATGCGCTCGGAGCGCGTGCAGATCGGCAATGCCGCCGTCATCCGCGATTTCTATAACGCAAACCCGGAGGCCATGGCTGCCGCACTGAACGGAATGCAGACGATTGCCGGAAATGCAAAGAAAATTGCGGTGCTCGGTAATATGAACGAGCTCGGCGCATTTGCCGCTGACCGCCACAAAGAGCTCGGCAGGCTTTGCCGTGCGCTGACGGATGCTGCATTCTTCTGCGGCGATAATTATAAGGATTTTGCGGAAGGCTACGGCAGCTCCGAATCTGCATTCGCTGAACAGGATGCGCTGATCGAAGCGCTGAAAGCATTTGCGTCAGCACAGGGCGACGCGCCCTGCTGCTACCTGATCAAGGGCTCGCGCGGGCTGCATATGGAGCGCGCGGATGAGGCTCTGGAATCGCTGCTGCGCGGCGCATGAGCTGCGCGGGAAAAGGAAGGCAACATGAAACTGGAATACGAACACGCGGCGCTTGAGGCGGTGCTGTTTGCCGCCGGTGAGCCCATGGAAACCGACCGTCTGGCAGAAGCGCTGGGAATGGAACCGGACGCCGTGCGCACATCTGCGGCGGCGCTCGCTGCGCATCTGGACGAAACCGGCAGTGCCTTGCAGCTGCTCGCGCTCGGTGACAGCTGGCAGCTGGCGACCCGCGCCGAATATGCGGAGGAGATCCGCGCGGCGCTGGAGGTCAAGCGCAACACGCCGCTTTCCAACGCGGCCATGGAGGCGCTGACGATCATCGCATACAACCAACCCGTGACAAAGGGCTTTGTCGAGCGCGTGCGCGGCGTGGACAGCGGTTCCGTCGTGAACACGCTGGTCGAGCGCGGACTGCTGGAGGAGGCCGGACGCATCGAGGTTCCCGGCAGACCGGTCACCTACCGCACGACCGCGCATTTTCTGCGGACATTCGGCTTGCAGTCGCTGGCCGAGCTGCCGCCGCTCCCGACGAGCGGAGAGCCGGATCTGTTTGCGATTCAGACCGGCGACGAGGATATGCTGCCGGAGGAGGATGCGGAAATCCCCGCAGAGCTCGATAACCTTGAAACGATTGAATCTGCGGAGGATGCCGCAGAATAATTCTGCACAATATCACACAGAGGAGGCTTCATCATGGCAAAACGTGTCTTTCTGATTGTGCTGGACAGCTTCGGCTGCGGCGCGCTGCCGGACGCGGACAGATTCGGGGATGCGGGGACGCATACGCTGCGCTCCTGCTTCGATTCCGGCAATTTGTATGTCCCGAATCTGGCGAAAATGGGGCTGTTCAATATTGACGGCGTCGGCTGCGGCACACCGGCTGACGCACCGTCCGCCGCATACGGCAAATGCGCCGAGCGCTCCGCCGGAAAGGATACCTCGACCGGTCACTGGGAGATTGCCGGACTGATTTCGACCGTCCCGATGAAGACCTATCCGGAGGGCTTTCCGCAGGAGGTGCTCGACCGTCTGCGCGCGGCGACCGGCAGGGAAATTCTCTGCAATCTGCCGTATTCCGGCACCGAGGTCATCAGGGATTACGGTCAGGAGCACATGAAAACCGGCGCACTGATCGTCTATACCTCTGCGGACAGCGTGCTGCAAATTGCTGCGCACGAGGACGTTATTCCCGTGCCGGAGCTGTACAAAATCTGCGAAAAAGCACGCGAAATCATGCAGGGCGAATACGCGGTCGGGCGGATTATCGCACGGCCGTTTGTCGGGGAATATCCGAATTTTACGCGCACTGCAAACCGGCATGACTACTCCGTTTCCCCGTTTGCACCGACGATGCTCGATCATATCATCAAGGCGGGCAAGCAAGTATTTTCCGTCGGCAAAATCCGCGATATTTTCAACGGACAGGGCATTTCCGAGGGCTTCCGCACCGTGTCCAATGACGACGGCATGGGCAAGACGCTCCGGCTGACTGTGTGCGATTTTGAGGGGCTGTGCTTTGTCAATCTCGTGGAGTTTGACAGCGCCTACGGCCACCGCCGCGACATCGCAGGTTATACGCAGGCACTGAACACATTTGATGCGCAGCTCGGCGCGCTGCTGCCGCAGCTGAATGACGATGACCTGCTGATTCTGACCGCAGACCACGGCTGTGACCCGGCCGCGCACGGCACGGATCACACGCGCGAATATATCCCGGTGCTCGTGTGGGGCAAGTCCGTGAAGCCGGTGAATCTCGGCATCCGGACAGGCTTTTCCGACATCGGGCAGACCGTCTGCGAGGCGCTGGGCGTACCGGCGGACGGGCTCGCAGGAACGGGCTTCCTTTCTGCACTTTTCTAAGCCATATTCCGGCTTAGTCTGATGAGAAAGCGGTATCTCCGATGGATTCAAAATAGGGCAGCGCTCCGTGATCAATCCATCGGAGATACCTAATTACGAGGTTTCTATGAAAAAACAGTTTCTTGAGATCGGCAAGATCGTCAACATTCACGGGCTCGGCGGCGTGGTCAAGATCATGCCGTGGTGCGACAGCGCAGAATTCCTCTGCGAATTTGAAACGCTCTACCGCGGCAAGCAGCATATCCCCATGGAGATTGAGCGCGCATCCGTCCAGAAGAATATGGCGCTGGTCAAGTTCAAAGGCGTTGATACGCCGGACGCGGCCAATGCCCTGCGCAACGCGATCCTTTATATGGATCGCAATGACGTTGAGCTGGACGACGACACCTTCTTTATTCAGGATTTGCAGGGCATGCAGGTCGTTGATGCCGATTCCGGGCAGGTTTACGGCGTGCTGAAGGACGTGCTCCAGACCGGCGCCAACGATGTCTACGAAGTCGAAGCACCGGATGGGCGTTCGCTGCTGGTACCGGTGATCCCGCAGGTCGTCTGCAACGTTGATTTTGAACACGAACGCATTGAGATCCGTCCGCTGGAGGGGCTGTTTGACTGATGCTGATTGAGATTGCAACGCTGTTTCCGGAAATGTGTGAAGCGGTGCTCTCCGCGAGCATTCTCGGGCGTGCGCGCGCAAAGGGCGCAATCACCGTCCGCTGCCACCAGATCCGCGACTACACCACGGATAAACACAACCGCGTGGACGATTCGCCGTTCGGCGGCGGCATGGGCATGGTTATGCAGGCACAGCCGGTCTTTGACTGCTGGAATGCGGTCAAAGCGCAGTCCGATCTGCCCATGCATACGGTCTATCTCTCCCCGAAGGGCAGAACGCTGACGCAGCAACGCGTCCGCGAGCTGGCGGAAATGCCGCGGCTGTTCCTGCTCTGCGGCCATTACGAGGGCATTGACCAGCGCGTGCTGGATCGCATTGTAGATGAGGAAATCTCAATCGGGGATTATGTCGTGACCGGCGGCGAGCTGCCCGCACTCGTGCTGACGGATGCCGTCGCGCGCATGTGCGAGGACGTGCTCCCCTCTCCGGATGCCTACATTGAGGAAAGTCACTTCAACGGGCTTCTGGAATACCCACAGTATACCCGCCCGGAAACCTGGGAGGGCGAAACTGTCCCCTCTGTGCTTTTGAGCGGTCATCACAAAAATATTGCCGCATGGCGTGCAGAGCAAAGTCAGGAAATTACCAAAGCGCGGCGGCCGGACCTCTGGGAAAAGTGGATCGCGTCAAAATAAGGGCTTCTGTTGTGACATTCAACAAAATGTTTTGTTGAAAACTAGGCATCTAAACAAAGGCTTTCAACACATTTTCAACAAACTGCTTTCGTGAATATGCCCAAACCAAGCGCGCCCCGCTTCTCCCGAATGTAGCATAGGGGAGAATTTTGCCTGTCGGCACTGGTTTTGTGTAGAAAAGACATTGACGAAACGGAAAAAATTCAGTATAATGATAGCGTGGTTCCGTAAAAAGCGGAAGCTGCCGGGATTTGAAACGAATGTTCGGCGTTTTACGGTGGGTATATTTTGGAAGGGGTTTACAGAATGTATTTGCATGGCTGGTCAGGCAGAATCGTGCACACAGCCGTACCGCGCTCTTAAAATTGCAGCTTGCGTCCTAAGCGAATTCACATCCGCACTTTGCGGCGCAGGACGGAACACATATCCGATTGTTCGCAATTTGGGTTACGAAATCTTAAAGGAGAGAAAAGTTTATGTGTATCAAAGATGTCATGGTTCAGAATCAGGTAGGTCTGCACGCACGTCCCGCTACATTCTTCATTCAGAAGGCCAACGAGTTCCGTTCGGCCATCTGGATTGAGAAGGAAGAGCGCCGCGTCAACGCGAAGTCCCTGCTCGGTATCCTTTCGCTGGGTATCGTCGGCGGCACCGCGATCCGCATCATTGCAGACGGCACCGATGAAGAGCAGGCTGTCGCATCTCTGGTTGAGCTGGTTGACAGCGGCTTCAGCGATGAGAGCCGCTGAACACATCATCTAACGCGCATCTGATATATAAAAAGCAGCCCTGTCCGGGGTTCTGCATACATGGTGGCAGCGCACCTGACATGCTGCTGGTAACTGAAAGAAAAAGGGCGTTTCCGAAGAAACGCCCTCTTTTTTCTATCTGACTGCGTCGGCAAAGGCCGTTGTCTGCGCGTACATGCGCTCCGCGAAAATCCCGTATCCTCGGGACGGATCGCGCACGAACACATGCGTCACCGCCCCGACCAGCCGGCCGTTCTGCACAATCGGGCTGCCGCTCATGCCCTGCACAATGCCGCCAGTCAGCGCAAGCAGCTGCGGATCCGTCACGCGGATCACAAGATCCCGCATGGAGGCATCTGCGCTGCGGATTTCCTCGATTTCCGCAGAATACGCCTGCGGGACACTGCCGTCCACCGTCGTGTAGATTTCTGCCGGGCCGCGGGAAATATCCTGCCGGAAGCCGACCGGAACCTGCTGCCGCTTTTCCGGGAGCGCATGCATGATACCGAAGACACCGCAGGGCGTATTCGCCTGCAAGGTGCCGATGCTGTCACCGGTTTCAAATCGGCCGCGCAGCTCACCGGGTCTGCCCGCGCTGCCGGATACCACGTCATTGACCGTAACCGCAACCACATCGCCGGAGGCCAGCGGAATCTGCTCGCCGGTGTCCGGATCACAGACGGCATGTCCGAGCCCCGCAAAGCGAATCTGTCCGACAGCGGAACGCATGTAATACGTCACCGTCCCGATGCCTGCCGTGCTGTCGCGCACCCACATGCCAGTCTGCCACCGCTTGGTCAGCGGGGAGAAAACCGGCGTGATTTCGACCTTTTCCAATGCATCGCCGCGGATCAGCTCCACGGAAACCGGCGCGCCCGACGAACCGGACACCGCCGCCTGAAGCTCCGCATTGCTGCTGACCGGCTTTCCGTTGACCGCCTGAATCACGTCCCCGACCGCAATGCCCGCCTCCGCTGCCGGACACGGATCCGCAGGCAGCCCGGGCACGCCGGTCAGCGACACGACCATGCACCCGGCCATCAGCATCCGGATGCCGAACGGTTCCCCGCCGATATACGCATCTGCGGGCTTCACCGTCGTCAGCGCAACGGTCTTGACCGGAATCATCCCGAACAGCCGCAGCTCCGCCTCCTGCATCTGCGGCACGGCGGATGCCCGGCCGCGCTCCAGTGTCACCGGCAGCACCGTCGCAATGCTCAGCGGACGGTCTGCCGCCTGATAAAAGTGATCGGGCAGCTCCAGCGCGTAATGCTGCACCGCGCCGCCGAGCCCGGCGAACAGCGCCGCTGCGCATACCGCAAGCCTGCCGATCCATTTTTTCGGAAATCTCATCTGCATTCTTCCTCTCTGCGGAATCCGGACTGTTTCATTCCGCACAGCGTTATTATGTGCAGATTTTTGCGCTGCAATCCGTCCGGATCTGCGGCAAACTCCGGCATCAAAAATCGGAAACGGATATAATTCAGCATTTTGCATTTTCAGATCGGAATATGCATGACAGTTCCTGACAACAGATGCAAATGTTCGGCAAAAACAAACACGCTTCGTCGGAACATGCCGCACTATAAATCTCAAAATTTCGTATATACGTTATTTTCATTCTGTTTTGCAGTTTCATTTCTTTCTCGACAGAATCAGCCGTTCTTCGTGATTCTTCGCTCTTGCATTTTGTTCTCCGGTGTGCTAAAATGGAAACATAACGCAAAAGGAGGTAGAACCATGCAAAAGCAAGTCAAGGTTCTCATCGGAGATGATACGGCAGAATACGGCGTATCCTGTGCCAGTGTCCTGCGCGCACAGGGAATGTACGCATATACCAGGCCGAAAAACGGCAATACGGTTCTGGAGTCGATCCGCAGCGATACACCGGATGTGGTCGTCGTGGACGCCATCCTGCCGCATATGGATGCGATTGAGCTGATGAAGAAAACAAACGCCGCAGGCGGAAAGCGTCCGGCGTTCATCGTCACCTCGTCCTATGACAACAGCTTTGTCGAGCAGCAGGTCATGCAGAACGGCGCTGCATATTTCATGCTGAAACCGTTTGATCTGAACGTCCTCGGTGAGCGCATCTCACTGCTGACGAACAAGCAGCCGCTCGGCGCATTTACCAGCCGCGCCGGACAGGATCTCGCCATCACAATCACGGACATCATTCACCAGCTCGGCGTTCCGGCGCATATCAAGGGCTATCATTATCTGCGCTGCGCGATTGTCAGCGCATATCACGACCCGGAACTGCTGGACAGCGTCACAAAGCAGCTGTATCCGCGCGTTGCGGATGAGTTCAGCACGACACCCTCCCGCGTGGAACGCGCCATCCGCCACGCCATTGAGATTGCATGGGACAGAGGCAATCTGGACACGCTCAATTCATTTTTCGGCTATACAGTCAACACCTGCAAGGGCAAGCCGACCAATTCGGAGTTTATCGCACTCATCACAGACAAGCTCCGCTTGCAGCATAAGCAATAAGGCAATCACCGCCAAGCGCGGAAAAGGAGGTTCAATATGAAATTTACAAAAATCACACCCGAACAGCTCAGCTTCAACCCGTTTGAAGCGATCGGCAGGCAGTGGTTCCTGCTGACGGCCGGCACACAGCAAACCGGCTGGAACCCGATGACCTGCTCCTGGGGCGCCGCGGGCGTCCTGTGGAACAAGCCGTCCGTCACCTGCTACGTGCGCCATTCGCGGCATACGCTCGGTTTTATGGAGCAGCAGGAAACCTTTACGCTGTCATTCCTCGGTGATGCGTACCGCAAAGCGCTGTCGTTCTGCGGCTCGCATTCCGGCCGCGACTGCGACAAGGCCGCCGAAAGCGGTCTGCATCCGCTGGAGCTGGACGGCGCCGTGACCTTTGAGGAGGCCGATCTGGTGCTGGTCTGCAAAAAGCGCTATGCCGCAGACATGGACATTGCCGACCTGCCGGAGGACGTTGCAGCGGGCTTCTACGGCGACAACGACACGCACCGTCTGTACATCGGTGAGATTGTTGCCTGCTATCAGAAGGAAGCGTAATCGCCGCAAACTGAAAGCGGTATCTCCGATGGATTGATAATGGGGTGAGGCTGCCTGCAAACGCATCGTGAAGCGGGCGGGAGAGCCACGATTCTAATTCGCCGGAGGCACTTTTCTGCATGATGAAAGCACCGCAGCGTTTGAACTGCGGTGCTTTCTTCTTTCACGTTTCGGCAAGATTCGCATAGAATAAAGCGATCCGGGAACGGAAATCCCTACACAGGAAGTGATTCGTATGAAACATATCTCACTGCTCGCAGCGGGCGGTGACCTCCGGCAGCTGACCGCGGCCGCGCGCCTTTCAGAACAGCACAGCGTCAGCGTCACGGGCTTTGACCGCTGCGGCACGCTGCCCGCGGGCATCACCCCGGCCGACCTTTCCGGCACGCAGCCGCAGTCTTTGGATGCGCTGCTCCTGCCGATGCCGGTCACACAGGACGGCCTGTTCCTTTACACGCCGCTCTGCAGCGGAATGCTCCGCCTCTCAGAGCTGCTGCCGCTTGTGAAAGCAGGCGGCACCGTGTTCGGCGGGCGGTTCCGCGACAGCGAGCGCAGCATGATCGAAGCTGCGGGACTGCGCGCCGCCGACTACGCGAAAGAGGAAACCTTTGCGCTCCGCAACGCCGTCCCGACCGCAGAGGGCGCAATCCAGATCATCATGCAGGAGCTGCCGGTCGTATTGCAGGGACTCCCCTGCCTGATTCTCGGGGCGGGCAGAGTAAGCCGCGCCTTGCAGCAGCGTCTGCGTGCGCTCGGCGCAGAGGTGACCGTCGCTGCCCGGCGGTGTGCTGACCTTGCGCGGAGGGAGGGCGAGGAGGGGAAACCGGTAACATTGACACGTTTCCAATCCGTCGGAGATACCGCTTTCCCGACAAACTAAAACCTCCCTTACGGCTGATGAAGCCATAAGAGAGGTTTGTCATTTGCGGGAGCACCCGCTTTTCACGTTTCCTCCAGCAGTGCGCGAAGCTCGTCCATTTTCTGTTCAAAGATGCTGTTCCGCCAGCACAGGAAGCTGTAATTATTCTGTCCGTCCGGAATCTCGTGCGCCTCGTTATAGAACTCCCGTATGGAATCCGGCACCTTATCTCCGAGGCGCAGTCCGTTGTAGCCGTCGGCATACGGCTCAAACATGACTCTGAGCAGATCCAGCGAGCCGTCCAGCACACAGCTTGTTTCGCCGCGCTGCCGTTCGTAGCTGTAATCCACAGCAATATAATCCGAAACAGTCAGTTCCGGCAGACCGCCCCATGCCCGGATGACCGCAATGTCGCGGATATACCGGATATCTGCCTTTGAGATCGGGGAAGGCCCTCTGCCGTCCGCGCTCAGGTGGCTGTCATCGCCGACCAGCCGGTCTACATTGCCGCGGTCAATCGCGTCATTCTCCAGTGCAATGCTGTTCCGGTAGCTCGGCTGCTGGATATAATACTCACGGGCTGCCCAGAAATAGTCGAGCAGCGTGATATCGCCGTCGCCGTCCACATCGCCGAGCAGTGCATCCTGCGTAAACGGCACATACTGATGATTTCCCTGCGGAACGCTGTACGCGGTCGTGACCGTCGGCTCTGCAGTCGTTGTCCCGGTTGTTTCCGCGGGGACGGCGGTTGTCTGCCTGGCCGCAGTCGTCGGCTCCGTTCCGGCAGGCGTCTGCACGGTCGTTTCTGCTGCCTGCGTACCGGTTTCCGTCACGGCGGCTTCGGTGCCTGTCACGCGCGGCTCCGTTTTTTCGGGATCGGCCGCGGTCGTATGCGTCGCCGGCGCCGTAGTTCCATCTGCCGGGACATAAGCCGTTGTCTGGTAAATATCGGTCTGCATCCGGGTTTCGCAAACCTCCGAATACTCGGAATCCGCTGTGATGCTGTCCTCGTTATCTGTCGGATAGAGATGCACGATCACACCGACGCCCGCGATGCACGCCGCAGCACTTGCAAGCAGCGCAATATAGTGCATTCTGCCGCCGAACGGCTTATCTGCACTGTTTTCCTTTCCGGAGAAGAATCCGGTTTCCTGCCGGATCGGCTTTGCAGTCCGGATTCCTGTGCTGCCGACCGTTCTATGGGCTGCCGGTTCTTCCGCTGCCTCGGCCATCTGCCGGACATATTTTTCATTGACGTCGCTGAGCGCGTCCATAAAATCAATCGGCTTCAAAGGTATCCCTCCTCCTTCAGAAATTGATTCAGCTTGTTTCGCGTCCGCATCAGTGAGATTTTCACTGCGCTGACACCAATGCCGTAGGCGTCCGCAATTCCGCGGACGGAATCTGCCATATAGTACCGCCGCATAAAAATATTCCGCGGTTTCTGAGGAAGCGTGTCCAGAAAGCGCTCGATTGCGCGCGTCAGTTCACGCTTTTCAACGGCAGCGCTGATATTATCATCTGAAACAAGAGTATCTTCCAATTCGTCCAGTGCTTCGTCAAACTGTGTTCCGCCCCGTTTTTTTGCTGTTTGTAAATGATATCTGTCTATCGCCAGATGCCGGATCAGCGTGATGAGATACGCTTTCAGACTCTCCGGGTGATTCGGCGGAATGGTCTGCCAGACCTTCATCAGCATATCGCTGACGCATTCCTCCGAGTCCTCCCAGGATCCAAGGATGTCATAAGCGAGCTTTCCGCACAGCTTTCCGTATCCGCTCTGAACCTGCTCCAGGGCAGATTCGTCACGGCGGTTCAGACGTGCAATGATCGCTTGCTCATCCTGATGGTCCAAGGTGCCGCACCTCCTCATTTACTGGGACGGCAAACGTCCCCGTTTGGTTACATCCGTTCTTTTGCACAGAACTGCATATTTCTTTTATTATACAGTCTTTCCGGAAAAAAGTCAACTTCCCCCGTATTGTTATATAGAATTATCACCGTCCGGAAAATCGCTTGCATTTTTCCGGGAGATGTGCTATACTTATCCCTGCAAAAATATGGAAGGATCTGTAACATGAATAAGATCGTGCGTTTTCTGAAAAAAGAGCCGATGCTGACGGTTTCCGCAGCTGCGGCTGTCATCAGCATGTTCATCACGCCGCCGTCCGTGCGGCTGCTGCATGACATTGACTGGCATACACTCGGCACGCTGCTGATGATGCTCTGTGTGCTGGAGGGCTTCAAGCAGGAGCATATCCTGAATCCGCTGCTCCGGTTTACCGCAAGGCTGCGGAACATGACAAGCCTGTCGCTGTTCCTGATCTTCGGCGTGTTTTTCTCGTCCATGTTCGTGACGAATGACGTTTCGCTGGTGATTTTCGTTCCGCTGACGATTCTGATTTTCCGCGCGGGCGGCAAGGAAAAATACATTCTGCCGGTGATCTCGATGGAGAACATCGCGGCAATCAGAGGCTCGCTGCTGATGCCGTTCGGCAGTCCGCAGAATCTGTTTCTGTTCTCGCAGTCCGGCACAAGCGTCTGGAATTTCATGCTGCATATGCTGCCGCTCTGTGCGATGTCCGCCGTGCTGCTGATTGTGTTTGTCTGTGTGCTGTACCGCAAAAACCTGCGGGAGCCGATCCGTTTTCCGGCAGAGGAGGCACAGGGTACGCTGGCGCCGGAGCGAAAGGGCATCCGCACGGCGTATCTCTCGATGTTCGTGCTCATCATCCTGACGATTGTCACGCGGACGCAGTTCTGGTATATCGCCGTCGGCATTGTGCTCGCGGTGATTGCGGTTGCCGACCGGCAGATGTTCCGCAAGGTCGATTACGTGCTGCTGTTCACATTCCTCTGCTTCTTTATCTTCTCCTCGTCGATTGCGGCGAATGCCCGCATCGCGTCGGTGCTGGAAACGGCGGTGGCCGGACATGAATACTGGTGGGCAATCGGCCTGAGCCAGATCATTTCCAATGTGCCTGCTTCGATTGTACTCTATCCGTTCACGGAGAATTTCGCCGGACTGATTTACGGCGCGGATACCGCGGGGCTCTGCTCGCTGATCGGCTCGCTGGCATCGGTCATCAATTACCGGATCTATGTGCGGGAGTATCCGCAGAACGGAAAGCAGTTTATCAAGGTATTCACGCTGGTGAGCTGGGCGTTTTTCGTTATTGTTGTGATTCCCGGTCTTCTTCTGTCCCGCTGGCGGTTCTTTTAAGGTTAAAGGTATCTCTGACGGATCCGGAACAGCGGCGCTGCCCCCATCCCTCTGGTTAAGGGCTGCCGCGCAAATTCTATTGTATTTCGCAGACAAATCAAATGCCCCGAAGCATATGAAAACGCTTCGGGGCATTGTATCTTATACCGTTGTTAAGATAAATCAGAATATATCATAGTGTTTTCAGTCATCCTCGCTTGATCATTTTGTCCGTTGTTTATTTTGGCTGGGCGCGGGGCGCGAATGCGAGGGCTCGGGGGGCGAAAAACTAGGGGGATAGGGGGAATAAGCCGCTGGCGGCGCATGGACAGCCTTCACATTGTAGTAATCCTCCGGCACATCCGCAAGCCCGCTGCCGTAGTCCGCACGGTTGCCGCCCGCGGTGATCTCCGTGAACCAACCGTCCACTGCATACATCTTCCGGTTCGGATCCGGCACGCCGTAAGGCTGATCCATATAAACGGTGTTATTGCAGAAGCTGTTCTGATGCCCCCAGCCCTCGGCCTGTTCATGAATCTCAAATGCCGCGACAATCTTCGGATTGTTGTTCCGGTATCCGGTATTGTCATGCACGGAGCAGCCGTTCCCTGCAATATCGACAAAGCTGCCCGCATAATTCTCGCCGGTCATGCCGTCGCCGTAAAAGGTGCAGAACGCGATCTCTGTGCCGGTCGTGTATTCCTTGACGTCAACATCCTCCGCGGCAATGTTTTTGAAGGTGCAGTGCAGAATTTTGTTGTTGTCGCATTTGTAGTCAAAGCCGGTCGTGGACTTTGCGCTGCCGACATACACGCCCTCGCCGTAGCCCGGGGAAACCAGCCCCGTGTCATGGATGCTGCAATGCGAAACGGTGCATTCCGAGCTGCCGTCCCGCAGGGCAACCGCCTCCGCACCGGTCTGATAAATCTCGCAGTTCCGGAGCACGGAATGACAGGAATGATCGAACACGACGCCCTTTTGCGCATTCGTGATTTTCAGGTTTTCGAGGATCCAGTAATCCCCCTGAATGTGCAGCACATAGCCGTGCGCCGTGCCGCTGCCGGTCAGCACAGGCGGATTCTCCGAATCTGCGGCCGTGAGCGTGACGGGCGCCTCCGCAGTGCCGGCCGCTTTGGTATCAATTTTATCCGCGCCCTGATACTTTGTATAATCATAGGTGCCGGGGGCAATGCGGATCACATCGCCAGGCTTTGCGCTCCGCATTGCGGTGAAAATCCCTTCAATATCGTTCACATCAACGGTATGCGCCGGTGCTCCGGGCGTATCCGCGTTCCGTTTCAGCAGCGTCAGGTCACGGGCGTCCAGTGTGCCGTCCTGATTCCGGTCGGCAGCCGCAGGATCCGTCAGCGCTGCGTCCGGCTTTGCAAGCAGCCAGTCCCGCAGCGCAGAAAACGGCAGTTCCGCTGCAAAAGCAGGCAGGGCAAGGAGCATCAAAGCCGCAGCTGCGGCGAGCATCCGGATTCGCTTCATACCGGTTCTCCCTCCCCAAGAATCCCGCGGAAGAACGCGCATTCCGCATCATTTGCGGCTTTCGCCTGTTCATCGCGGATGTTGCAGTGGAACACATGTCCGCGCGGCTGTGCGTCATCGCCGTACAGTTTGTATGCATGCCGGATGCCGTGCTTTTCAAGCAAAGGCAGCAGCAGCTTCGGCTCATCTTTCAGAAAATCCTGGTTCGCGGTTATGACAAAGCATGGCGGGAAATCTGCCGTGATATGCTGCACAAGATCGAGCGTGCGCAGTGCCTCCGCCGCATTTTTCTTCGGGAGAAAGTCGCGCATTGCATCTGCTTTGTCCGCAGTCGTATACAAGCCGCAGTTCAGCGCAAGCCCGCGCAGCGCGATTCCGGCGGGCGGCGTGAACGCGTACCGTTTTGCGTAGTCCGGATTGGTCAGAATGCAGGCATACAGCGCAATGCCGAGCGCACCCGCGGAATCCCCGACGCCGAACATCCGCGCCGTGTCAAGACCGTATTCCGCGGCGTGCTCCGCGATCCACCGAAAGACCGCGTTCGTGTCTTCAAAGGGCGCGGGAAAGCGGTATTTCGGCGCTAAGCGGTAATTGTAACTGACAACCGCAAAGCCTCTCTGTGCAAGGCTCATGCAGTAATACTGATAGACCTCCTTGGTGCCGTAAACCCAGCCGCCGCCGTGAAAGCTGACGATCACAGGCAGCTTTTCCGCCGTGTTCTTCGGGCGGTAGACATCCAGCAGATGCCATTTGCGGTCAGTGCCGTACAGAATATTGTCGTGCCGCGCGATGTCCGCAGGCGTCGTCAGTCCCGCATCGCGTCTGCGGTCGCTTCTGGAACACATATGCCGGAAAATATACGGATAAAGTGACATGGGAATCCCTCCTTCTGCGGCAGACTGCCGCCGCTGCCCTCAGTATAGCATACCGCACCGGAAAAAGCAAGTCAAAACACTTGACGGATCCGCGGATTTGTGGTATGATGCAGAGGAAATATCAGCATACGGAGGAACCTATGAAACAGTATCGCTTTTACGGCTGGGCGCATGCCGATGTCCCCGCCGCTGCCAATGACTATGCCGGGATCCGGACGCCGCGCGACCTGTATGACGCGCTTTTGAACATCTGGTGCGCCGAAACCTGCGCGCCGCGGCTGCGGGACAAATGGAGCCCGGAAAATCCGACGCTCGGACAGTGCTCAATCACTGCGTTTCTGGCACAGGATATTTTCGGCGGCGCAGTGTACGGCATTCCGCGCCCCGGCGGGAATTATCACTGCTACAACGTCATCGGGAACTGTGTATTCGACCTGACAAGCGAGCAGTTCGTGGACGAGGTGCTCTGCTATGAGAACAACCCGGAACAGTTCCGCGCGGTGCATTTTGCAAAAGAGGAAAAGCGCCTGCGGTATGAAGCGCTCAAAGCGGCGCTGAAGCGATACTGCAAACGGTGACTTGACTTTTTTCCCGATCTGTGCTATACTGAATGCAATCAGACGAAAGAGGTGAGAGGATGAAATAATAATTCGCTTTTGTTCACATGAATATCCGGTCAGTACACATGAAGGCATGTGTACCGGTCTGTCATGCTGTCAAAAGTGGATTATGTTTTCATAACCTCTTTTTTGTTTGTATATTCTGAAATTGCAGCCGCGCTCTGCGCAGGCGTTTCTGCGGGCGTTCCCCGCTTTTGAGGTTATCGGACATAACGGAACTGTTTGGCGGCAAACGGTTCCGTTTTTGTATCCGGAGCCGCATCAAAGGAGGAATGCGTATGTCACAGATCAGTGTAAAGGATCTGACCTTTTACTACGACGGCAGCTTTGACAATGTGTTTGAGCACGCCTCGTTTTCCATCGACACAAACTGGCGTCTTGGCTTTATCGGGCGCAACGGCAAGGGCAAAACGACCTTCCTGCGCCTGCTGTGCGGGGCGTACCCCTATCAGGGCAGCATTGAGAGCGCCGTGCCGTTTTCGTATTTTCCGTATCCGGTCACGCCGGAGCAGATGCAGCAGCCCGCCGCAGATTTTCTGGAGGCGCTGCGTCCCGGCTGCGAGCAGTGGCGCGTGATCTGCGAGCTCTCCCTGCTGGATACGGATGCAGAGGTACTGTACCGCCCGTTTGCGCAGCTCAGCCCCGGCGAACGGACAAAGGTACTGCTGGCGCTGCTCTTTTCCGGCGGAAACGATTTCCTGCTGATCGACGAGCCGACGAATCATCTGGATCAGGATTCCAGAGAAACGGTCAAGCGCTATCTTGCAGGAAAGCAGGGGTTCATTCTTGTTTCCCATGACCGCGACCTGCTCGATGCCTGCATTGACCATGTACTTGTTCTGAACCGCAGAACCATTACGGTGCAGAGCGGAAATTTTACGGTCTGGCAGGAGAACAAGCAGCGGAGCGATCAGTTTGAAGAGGCAGAAAACGAAAAGCACCGCCGCGAAATCAAAAAGCTGAAACAAGCGGCAAAGCGCACGGCGGACTGGGCGGATCAGAACGAGCGCACCAAGATCGGGTTTGATCCGGTCAAAGAGCACGACCGCTGCATCAGCTCCCGCTCGTTTATCGGAGCCAAAACCAAGAAGATGCAGAGCCGTGTGAAGCAGATCGAAAACCGCATCAGCCGCGAAATCGCGGAAAAGGAAGATCTGTTGCAGGACGTGGAGCAGACCGCCCCGCTGAAGCTGACGCCGCTTTCCCATCACAAAAGCACGCTGGTGACGCTCCGGGATCTCACGCTGCGGTATCCGGGTGCAGAGCCGCTGTTTGCGCATCTGAATCTGAGCGTGCAGCGCGGCGACCGCATCGCCCTGCACGGCAAAAACGGCTGCGGCAAATCCACGCTGCTGCGGCTCCTGCTGCATCAGTCCGGCACGGAAACGGCGGGCATCCTGCCGGAAGCGGACGGCGTCTGCGCGCTTGCTTCCGGGCTGGTGATTTCATGGGTGCCGCAGGATACCTCCGGGCTGACCGGCACGGTTCCGGATTACTGCACGGAAAACGGGCTTGATCAGACGCTGTTCTGCACACTGCTCCGCCGGATGGATCTTTCGCGCGCACAGCTTGCAAAGCCGTTTTCGGATTACTCTGAGGGACAGAAGAAAAAGGTGCTGCTCGCGGCGAGCCTTGCAACGCCCGCGCATCTGTACATCTGGGACGAGCCGCTGAATTATATCGACGTTTTTTCCCGCATGCAGATTGAGGAGCTGCTGCTGAGCTGTCAGCCGACCATGCTGTTTGTCGAGCATGACGTCCGGTTCCGCGAGCGCATCGCAACAGGGACAGTCATGCTGTAAATAAGGTATCTCCGATAGATTCAAAATGGGGCGCTGCCCCATACCCCGCTTAAGGGCTACTAGCCCTTAAGAATCCCGTTTTTAATAAAAGCAACGTATTTACATGACTTTTTTGTTCTACGGATATCTCAAGGAATTTATCTCTGTGGTGGATCTTGGATACATTTGCAGTACAAACTCACCGCAAAGCGAACGGGCGCTCCCTGCGTATCGGAAGCGCCCGTTTTATCCATTGTTCCGGGGAACCGTCCCCGCATTTCAGGTCATCGCAAAGCAATCCCGGATTACAGCCCCAGCGAAGCCAGCCACGGCTTCAGGCTTGCAGCGGAGGGTCTGCCGTTGAGCATTTTGCCCTCGGTGAGCTCTGCGCACGGTGCGCTCGGCCGCAGGAACTCCGCGCTCTTTCCGAGCTTGCTGCCGCCGGAGGTCGCAAACAGAATAATCCGCTTTCCGGAAAAATCGTAGCTTTCCAGAAAGCTGTTGATAATCGTCGGCGCAATGTACCACCAGACCGGGAACCCGACAAAGATTACATCATGCGATGCAATGTCCGCATCGGTATCCGCCAGCGCAGGACGCGAGCTCTTGTCCGCCATTTCCACGCTGCTGCGGGACTGCTTGTTGTGCCAGTCCAGATCCGCCTCCGTGTACGGTACCGCCGGTTTGATCTCATAAAGATCGGCATCTGCCGCCTCTGCCAGTGTTTTTGCGGCGTAGTCCGTGATGCCGCTCGCCGAAAAATACGCGACCAGAATGTTGCTCATTGTTGTTACCGCCCTTTCATTTGTTTCTTTTTGATGCGGCAGAATCCCCGCCGCAGTTCCAGTATAGCACAGTTTTTCCGGCGCTGCAATACAAATACAGCATTTCGGCGCATCATACAAATCAGGGGGCGTGTTTTCGGCTATATTGCCGGATATTCCGCATCACAGGAACGTAACGGTGCCGTCCTCCAGCCGGTACAGTGCGCCGCAGACGACGAGGCCGTATTCCGTTTCGTCTTTCCGGATTTGCAGGCTTTCCTCGATTGCATTGCAGCTGCCCTGCACATTCAGGCAGGCGGCGCGGACGGGATCCTTTTCATCTCCGATTGCGTCCAGAATTTCGTCTGTGATGTCTTTGATATAGCCGTCCGGCTCATGATGCATCGCGGCCTCCACGGCACCGCAGTGTGTATGCCCGAGCACGACGATCAGCCCCGTGCCGAGATGCTCCGCGGCATATTCGATGCTGCCGAGCTGATGCGGGTCAATCACATTGCCCGCCACGCGGATCACGAACAGATCCCCGATGCCCGCAGAGAAGATCAGCTCCGGAACGACGCGGGAATCCGAGCAGGTCACAATGACCGCATACGGCTGCTGCCCGTGACGGCTCGCACGCAGCAGCGCCGCCGGAGAAACATCGGCAGTCAGTGTCTGTGCTTCGGTATATTTCCGGTTGCCATCCAGCAGCCGCTGCTTTGCTTCTTTTGCAGTGATTCTGTATGCTTCCATGGCGATATCCTCCCTGTTTCTGATATAAAGAAAGCCCTTACCTGAACAGCGGTTCGGATAAGGACTTTTTGTTATGATGGACCCGAAGGGGATCGAACCCTCGACCTCCGCGTTGCGAACGCGGCGCTCTCCCAGCTGAGCTACGAGCCCGTTTGAATACCGTATTATTATAGCACAATCGTTTTCTTTTGTCAAGCACTTTTCCCCAAAATATTTTCCGTGCGCGGGCAGCGCCCGACTGCAATTTATCTTCCATGCAGCGAAGTATAAACTTTTTTGCCGCACGAAGTATAAACTTTTTTGCCGCTCTCCCATTGAAATTCACCTGATAATATGCTATAATATAAGTTGGCTTGTTATCAACAGGTGAAGCTGAACGGAGAAAGGAAGATTATAATGGCAGAAACCGGCACGCAGTCCAGACTGGAAATCCGCGCCGTCCTAGAGAGCTTTTCGCATCCTCCGCGCGCGCATGTCCAGAGCTTCGGCTGCCAGCTCAATTTCTGTGACGGAGAAAAATACAAGGGCATTTTGCAGGATCTCGGCTATGAGCTAACGGACACGCCGGAGGAGGCGGACGTCATTCTGTTCAATGCCTGTGCCGTGCGTGCACATGCGGAATCCCGCGTAATCGGCAGGCTCGGCGCACTCAAACCGATCTACGAAAAGAACCCGCGGCTGGTCGTCGGACTATGCGGCTGCATGGCAGAGGAGGAGGAAGTCCGCGCGCTGCTCCGGAAATCCTATCCGTTTGTGAAGCTGGTGCTCGGCGCCGGTGCCATGGAGCGTCTGCCGGACGCACTCGCAGAGATTTACCGCGGCGAAAAGCGCACGGAAACGCTGGCCTTTGCCGGTCTGCCGGACGAATCGCTCCCGACCGTGCGCGATTCCGCATTTCAGGCGAGCGTCCCGGTCATGTACGGCTGCAACAATTTCTGCACCTACTGCATCGTGCCGTATGTCCGCGGCAGAGAGCGCAGCAGAACACCGGAGGCCATCGAGCAGGAGGTGCGCGGTCTGATTCAGCAGGGGTACAAAGAGATCCTACTGCTCGGGCAGAACGTCAACAGCTACGGCCGCGGTCTTGCGGAGGAAATCAGCTTTCCGGCGCTGCTCCGGCGTCTGGATGCGATTGAGGGGGATTATTTCATCCGCTTCATGAGCTCGCACCCGAAGGACGCGACCCCGGAGCTGATTGACACGATGCTGCACTCACAGCATATCGAGCATCATCTGCATCTGCCGGTACAGTGCGGCAGCGACCGCGTCCTGAAAGAGATGAACCGGCATTATACGCTGGAAACCTATCTGAAAACCGTGGATTATGCCCGTGCAAAGGATCCGGATTTCGGATTTTCCAGCGACCTGATTGTCGGATTCCCGACAGAAACAGATGCGGATTTTGAGGGCACCATGGAGATCGTCGAACGCGTGAAATACGACAATCTCTATACATTTATATACAGCAGACGCGCCGGAACCAAGGCAGCGGATATGGAATTTGTCTGCACGGAGGAGCAGATCGCGGCGCGCATGAGCCGGCTGCTCAAACGGCAGAGAGAAATCTCCGAGGAATTCAACAAGCGGTTCCTCGGCAAGAACGTCCGGTTCCTTGCGGAAAAGCGCGACGCCGAAACCGGTCTGCTCCTCGGCAAAACGCGGCACGGCCTTGTACTCGAAGCGCCGGGTTCGGCGGAGGACGTCGGGCGGCTGCTGGACGTGAAGGTCACCGGTGTCAAGAACTGGGCGCTTTCCGGCGAAAAGCTGCCGGAATAAATACACAAACGATTTACCACAACAGCGAAAAGGAGCATTCATTATGCAAAAGAAAGCAGCAATCATAACAGCAATCATCCTTGCAGCGGGTATCGCATTTCTGTATCACATGGGATGCGGCATTTCGCTGTTCGCAAGGGTCAGCACCAAAGACAGCGGCAGCACCCACTCGCAGAAGGACATCCGTGAAGCCGTTTCGATCGTGCGAAAGGAATTTCGCGGGTTAAGCGGCTGCATCATGACAGATCTTCATTACAGCGAAGAAAAAACACAGCAAGAGCTCGACGAATTGCATGCACTGGGATTCACCAGTCTGGGCAGCGGTTTTGACGATGTGATCATCATGGAATCCGACTTCACAACCAGCAAACTGTTTTCTTCGCTGCCCTTTGCAGGCTGCACACAGCGCGGCTATGAATGGATCATCACGCATAACGAAGCGGACGGCTGGCAGCTCAGGACTGCCGGATACGCGTAATCCGCATTATTTTACCCGTTTGAAATCATTTGATATAAAGGAGTTTTTTACCATGGCAGATCTTTTGGAAATGGCAAAGCAGCTCGGCAGAGAGCTGCAAAAGGACGAGCGTTATCTTGCATTCCGCAAGGCGTCCGAGGAAAACGATAACGATGCCGCCCTGCAAAACCTGATTGCGCAGTTCAATCAGAAGCGTCTTGACCTCGGCAATGCGGAGGACGCATCGGAGCAGGACGAAGCCCGCGTCAAGGCGCTCGGAGAGGAAGTGCGCGGTCTGTATTCGCAGATCATGGCGAATGATGCCATGCGGAAATATCAGGCTGTGCGCGCCGAATTTGAGCAGCTGCTCGACGGCATCAACCGCGTGATCGCATACAGTGCCGCCGGACAGGATCCGGATACGTTTGATGCGACGGCTGCGGCGTCCTGCACCGGCGACTGCTCGGCCTGCGGCGGCTGCCACTGATCCGCGCCATGGGTATGGAGATCGACCGCTCCAAGCTGTCGCCGATGATGCAGCAGTATCTTGCGGTCAAGGATGCATCCGGTGATGCGATTGTGTTCTTCCGGCTCGGGGACTTCTATGAGATGTTCTTTGACGATGCAATCCTTGTTTCCAAGCTGCTGGAGCTGACGCTGACCGGCCGCGACTGCGGTCTGCCGACGCGCGCGCCGATGTGCGGCGTGCCGTATCATGCCGTGGAGCAGTATCTGAAACGGCTTGTCAATCTCGGCTACCGCGTTGCCATTTGCGAGCAGATGGAGGATCCGGCACTGGCAAAGGGACTTGTCGAGCGCGGCGTCATCCGCGTGGTCACGCCGGGAACGCTGATTGAATCCAGCATGCTCGACGAATCCAACTGCAATTATCTGGCTGCGGTGTGGAGCCGCGAAGAAGAAATCGCATTCTGCGCGGCGGATATTTCGACCGGCGCGGTCAATCTGCACCGGCTGGAGGGCAAATCCCGCACGGATGATTTAATCAGCCTGCTCGACCGCTATCATCCGTCCGAGCTGCTGATTACAAAGGATTTTCTGGATTATAAGCCTGTTGCAGACTTTCTCAAAACACGCACGAACTGCATGGTCACACTGCGGGACGACGCCTGCTTCTCTCCGGAGCAGCAGCGCGATACCGTGTTAAAGCAGTGCGCCGCCGAGAGCCTCACCGCACTCGGCATCTCCGAAAACGGTGCAGATGCGTGTGTCTGCTGCGGCCTGTTCCAGTATATCGCGGAAACGCAGCGCGCGCTGGTCGGCCGCTTTACCGAAATCACGATTCACGGCAAGGACGGCATCATGGGGCTGGACGCGAATGCCCGGCGCAATCTGGAGCTGACCGAAACGCTGCGCTCGCATGAGAAAAAGGGCTCACTGCTCGGCGTGCTCGACCAGACGGAAACCGCCATGGGGCGGCGTATGCTCCGCACATGGATGGAGCAGCCGCTGACGACGCCCGTCCGGATCATGGACAGACTGAACGCCGTCGAGGTGCTGATGAAGAACAGCGTCGCCATGACCGAGCTGCGTGACCTGCTGGACAAGGTGTTCGATCTGGAGCGCCTGATGTCCCGCGTCATGTTCCAGAAGGCGACGCCACGTGATATGAAGGCACTTTCGCAGACTGCCCTGCAGCTTCCCGCGATCAAGGCACAGCTTCAAACGCTGACGCAGTCCAAGCTGCTCAGTAAACTTGAATCCGAAATCTCCCCGCTGAACGAAATCTCCGACCTGATTGAGCGTGCGCTTGTCGATGAACCGCCCGTGCAGATCAAGGACGGCGGCGTCATCCGCGAGGGCTTCCACCAGGAGCTCGACCAGCTCCGCCATGCGATGAACCACGGCACGGAGCTGATTGCCGAAATCGAAAACCGCGAGCGCGAACGCACCGGCATCAAGAATCTGAAAACCGGATACAACCGCGTGTTCGGCTATTATCTTGAGGTGTCGCGGTCGTATTACGAGCAGGTGCCGCCGGAGTGGATCCGCAAGCAGACGCTCGCAAACTGTGAACGCTACATCACGCAGGAGCTCCGCGATGCGGAGAACACGATTGTCG
Organism: Oscillospiraceae bacterium; assembly: GCA_016281125.1. Taxonomy (GTDB): domain Bacteria; phylum Bacillota; class Clostridia; order Oscillospirales; family Ruminococcaceae; genus Firm-04. The sequence continues at coordinate 146,911 of JAEEIA010000060.1, forward strand.
GCGCAAAGGATAAGGCGCTGGCGCTTGAGGGCGTGATTTTCTCGGAGCTGCGCGAATTTCTGGCGCAGCAGCTCAAAACGGTGCAGGATACGGCGGCAGCCGTCGCGCAGGTAGACGTGCTTTGCTCGCTCGCGCTGACCGCACTGGAAAACGAATACTGCAAGCCGGAAATCGCAGTGGACGGCCGCATTGAAATCCACGGCGGACGGCATCCGGTCGTGGAGCAGATGCTGACGGATTCGGTCTTTGTGCCGAATGACGTCCTGCTCGACCAGAAGGCAAACCGCCTTGCGATCATCACCGGCCCGAACATGAGCGGCAAATCGACGTACATGCGTCAGACCGCGCTGATCGTGCTGATGGCGCAGATGGGCAGCTTTGTGCCCGCTTCGTATGCAAAGATTTCGGTCGTCGATCAGATCTTCACGCGCGTGGGCGCATCGGACGACCTGACGGCGGGCGAATCGACCTTCATGGTCGAGATGCACGAGGTTTCGACCATTCTGAAGCGCGCGACCGCGAACAGCCTTGTCATTCTGGACGAGGTCGGCCGCGGAACCTCCACGTTTGACGGCATCAGCATTGCACGGGCGGTCGCGGAGTTCATCTCCGGCAAAAAGATCGGCTGCAAGACGCTGTTTGCTACGCATTATCACGAGCTGACCATGCTCGCGGGACAGTGCGACGGCGTGCGGAACCTGAGCGTTGCCGTGAAAAAGCACGGCGATACGATCCGGTTCCTGCGCAAAATCGTGGACGGCGCCGCAGATGACAGCTACGGCATCGAGGTCGCAAAGCTGGCCGGTCTGCCGACGCAGGTGACGAACCGCGCACGCGCTTTGCTCACGGAAATGGAGGCGCAGTCCAAAGCGGAAAAGGAGAGCTATCAGGCAAAGCTGGCGGCGGAATCCGCCGGACAGATGAGCTTTTCCGCGGACGCCGATCAGCAGGTGATCGCGCAGCTTTCCAAAACGCATGTCAACGAGCTTTCCGATGCCGAATGCCGTGAGCTGCTCCTTGACCTGACCGCAATGCTGCACTGAGCCGGCAGTACCGGCAGCCGTTTTGCTTCGCCTTTATTCTGCACTTCATGCTTGACGGCTCGCTGCTCTTTCATTCGGGGCAGCTCTCCGCCGCCGCACGCAACCCGTTTTATGAGATTTTGAATATGGATTATGTCTATTACCATTTCAAAACGAACCGCATCTCCGAAACATGGGATACTGCGCTGATCGAAGATTATCTCCGCAGTACGGGGCTGTTTCAGGGGGATCGGTTCACATCACAGCGGCCGTTTCTCAGCCTTTCCCTGATGAATGTAAAGGACTTTGAAGGAAGCTGGAGCGGCAGGGACTATGATCCCGAAAAGACGAATTATATCGGGGTTGTCACATCGGATAACTGGTACTGGGGAGTCCGGAAGGATCCGCAGATTCAGGCGGTGTTTGACGGACTGGAACAGCTTTTGCATACCGAAATACAGGAGGACTGGTGAACGCAGGGGTTCACTTAGAAAGGATACACCCGTGCCTGAAATTCACGTTTTACCGAAAGATATTGCCGAGCTGATCGCGGCGGGCGAGGTCATTGAGCGCCCCGCATCGGTGCTCAAGGAGCTGACCGAAAATGCGATTGACGCCGGTGCAAAGCGCATTACAGCGGAATTAAAGCGCGGCGGCGTACTGTATCTGCGCGTGACCGATGACGGCTGCGGCATTGCGCCGGAGCAGGTGAAAACGGCGTTCCTGCGCCATGCCACGAGCAAAATTCAGACCGCAGAGGATCTCGAATCCATTTTTACGCTCGGGTTCCGCGGTGAGGCACTGGCGTCGATCTGCGCCGTTTCCCGCATGGAGATTCTGACGCGGCAGAAGGGTGCCGAATACGGCACGCATTTTGCGCTGGAGGGCGGCGAGGAAACCGCCTTTGAGCAGAGCGGCTGCCCCGAGGGAACGACCGTTGTCGTGCGCGACCTGTTTTATAATGTGCCGGTGCGCGCAGGCTTTCTCAAAAAGGATACCGCGGAGGGCAATGCCGCGGCGAATATCTTTCAGAAGATTGCACTGTCGCATCCGGAGATTTCGTTCCGGCTGATCCGCGAAAACAAAACAGAATTCGTCACACCCGGCGACGGGCAGCTGTATTCCGCAGTCTACGCGATCTTCGGCAAAGACTTTGCCCGCGATCTGCTCCCCGTCAGGTATCAGGAGCAGGAAAGCGGCGGCATCACGGTCGGCGGATACGTCATCAAGCCGCTGTATTCCCGCCCGAACCGGTCGCATCAGCTGTTTTTCGTCAACGGCCGCTCCGTGCGGTCGTTTACGCTGATTTCCGCGATTGAAGAGGCGTACAAAACGCTGATCATGACCGGAAAATATCCGGCATGCGTCCTGACCGTGACAGTTCCGCCGCGCATCGTCGATGTCAACATGCACCCGACCAAGGCAGAGGTGCGCTTCTCCGACGAAAAGCGGATTTACAATGCGGTTTATTTTGCAGTGCTGGGCGCGCTGGAGCAGAATCACCTGATCTACGAATTCCGGCTGCCGGAGGAGCAGCGCCCCGCAGAGCAGCCGCCCGTTCAGCCAAAGATTACCCCGCAGATCTACACACCGAAGCGCCCGCAGCAGGACTGGTTTGCACCGGTGGCCGGCACGGACAGCAATACGCCCGCACCGCTCTTTGAAAAGAAACCGCCGCTTCCGGCAGCTGCTCCGGCAGCAATCACCGCAGCGGAACAGCCGCATAACCCGGTGCCCGCCGTTCCGGTGCAGCCGCATACAGCGCCGCCGCAGATTCCGGAAAAGCCGGTCATTCCGGAGGCGCTCAGAGCCTTCCCGGAGCTGACCGCGCAGGCGCCTGTTCCCGTCCGGCCGATGCCGGAAACGGTTCCCGCCGCAGAAAAGGAATCCGAACCGATGCCTTCTGCACCGCAGGAACTGCCCGATGAACCGGAGGCGCGCAATGCGGCAATCTCCGCAATCCGCCGCGAAACAATCACGGTGATCGGCGAGCTGTTTGACAATTATGTCCTTGCGCAGGCCGGGGAGCAGTTTGTCATGATTGACAAGCATGCGGCGCATGAACGCATTCTGTTTGAGCGGTTCCGCACCCGCGAATGCCGTGACCGTCAGCAGCTTCTGACGCCGGTGCGCGTTCTGCTGACCGCTGATGAAATCGCGGCATTGCAGGAGCAGCAGGAAACGCTGCTCGGCTGCGGATTCACATTTGATTTCGGTGAGGCGCCGGTCGTGCAGCTGACGGGCGTGCCGCTCTCCTGTGCAGAGCTGGACCTCGATCAGATTGCCGCCGATCTTGCGGCGAACTGCCTGAAAAATCAGGCACAGCCGGACATGCATCTGCTGGACGACATGTTTCATGATCTGGCATGCAAGGCGGCGATCCGCGCGGGAACGCATAATACAAAAGAAGAATTGCAGTCACTGGCAGTGCAGGTCTGGGAGAATGAGCAGATCCGGCACTGTCCGCACGGACGTCCGGTGATGTTCCTGCTCTCAAAATACCAGATCGAAAAGCAGTTCCGGCGCATTCAGGATTAACACAGGAGGCACGGTGTCATGGAAATCCGGTTTCTCCGTCCGGAGGATGATCTTTCCGAAGTCAGCAGCATCTACGAAAAAAGCTGGAAATACGCATATCAGGGCATCATCCCGCAGGATTACCTCGACAGCATCCCGGAAGGCCGCTGGGCAGGCAGTATCACAAAAAACGGGATGCATTCGCTCGTCATGACGGACGGCGGCCGGATGATCGGAACGACGGGCTACTGCAGGTCAAGGTGGGAGCAGTACCGCGACTTTGGCGAAATTGTTTCGATCTATCTTCTGCCGGAGTATATCGGCAAGGGATACGGAACGCATCTTTTGAACCGTTGTACCGAAGAACTGAACAAACTCGGGTTCAGCAGGATCCTTCTGTGGGTGCTGGAGGAAAATACAAGGGCAAGAGCATTCTACGAAAGGAACGGCTTTCTCTGCTCAGATGACTGCCGTGATGACATGATCGGCGGAAAGGAACTGCGGGAAGTCATGTACACAAAAATCATCAGAGGGTGAAAATATGGCAAAAACAGCATTGATCGTAAACGAAATGCAGAATGATTATCTCTGGGAAAAGCGCAAGGACAAGTTCCCGTATGACACCGCGGCACTGCTCGATGCCGTCAATGCGGCGATTGACAGCGTACAGGCGGAAGGCGGCGATGTGATCTGCCTTTCGCAGATTTTCCCGGATACGCCGTCGAATCACATTATTTTCGGCTACTGTATCACCGGAACGGAGGGTGCAAAGCTGCATCCCGATCTGCACACCGCTTCGGCGCACTGCTTTGAGAAAAATGTTTCCGATCTGTTTGCGGATGCGAAATTCCGGGAATTTGTCGAGGCGCAGGGCTATGACACACTGCTGTTCTGCGGCATTGACGAATGCGGCTGCATTGCCGCGACCGCAAAGGCCGCAGCCGCAGCGGGGATGCATGCGGTCATCCTTTCAAAGAGCACCGCAACGCGCTTTGACGCCCGCAAAAAGGCGCTCACCCGCGCAGAACTGAAAGCCGCGGGTGTGACCTATCAGGAGGAACCGTGATGAAACGCGCCGAACAGAATTCACCGGGGCCGATTTCCATGATCTACGGGCCGCCGTCCATGCTGCGCGCCCGCAGCACGGGCATCAACGTCCGTGCGTATACCGAAGCCGATCTGCCGGAACTCATCACGATCTGGAACGAGGTCGTCGAAGCGGGCGACGCGTTCCCGCAGGAGGAGCCACTCAATGCGGAAACCGGCGCGGCGTTCTTCGCGCAGCAGACCTATACCGGCGTTGCGGAGCGCAGCGGCGAAATCGTCGGACTGTATATTCTGCACCCGAACAATGTCGGCCGCTGCGGGCATATCTGCAATGCAAGCTATGCCGTCCGCAGCACATGCCGCGGTGAACACATCGGGGAACAGCTTGTGCTTGACTGCATGGAGCAGGGCATTGCGCACGGCTTCCGCATTCTTCAGTTCAATGCCGTTGTGGAAAGCAATCTGTCCGCGCGGCATCTGTATGAAAAGCTGGGCTTTACGCAGCTCGGCACAATCGAGGGCGGATTCCGGATGCCGGACGGCAGCTATGTGAACATCTGCCCGTATTACAAGGTGCTTTGATGCGAAGCCGGAAAGGAGTCAGCCTATGACCGCAAAGCCGCCGGTCATCGCGGTTGCAGGCGCAACGGCGTCCGGCAAAACCGCACTCGGCGTGAACATCGCGCTGACTTACGGCGGAGAGGTCATCTCCGCAGATTCCATGCAGATCTATCAGGGGCTGGACATCGCAACCGCCAAGCCGACCGCCGCAGAAATGCGGGGCATCCCGCATCATCTGATCTCTGTGCTGCCGCCGGAGCAGGCCTGCTCTGTCGCGGAATACGTGGAGATGGCGCGTGAAAAGATCGCGGAGGTTCACAAAAGAGGCAGGCTGCCGGTGATTGTCGGCGGCACGGGGCTTTATATGGATTCGCTGCTCGACAACATTCAGTTTCCGGATATTCCGGCGGACGACGCGCTCCGGGCGCGGCTGAATGCTGAGGCGGAAACGCTGGGCAGAACGGCCATGCGCGAACGGCTGATGCAGTGTGATCCGGAATCCGCGGAGCGCCTGCATGAGAACAATCTCCGGCGGATCATCCGCGCACTGGAGGTCTACGAGCTGACCGGCATCCCGCTTTCCGAGCACGCAAGACGCAGCAGAGCGGTTCCCGCACCGTGGAACATCCTGCGCATCGGCATCGGGTTCACAGACCGCGAGCTGCTGTACAGCCGCATCCGGCTGCGCGTGGATCAGATGGTCGAACACGGCCTGCTGCACGAGGTGCGCGAAGAATACAGCTCCGGACGGCGCCGTGCAACCGCGGCCATGGCCATCGGCTACAAGGAACTGCTGCCGTGGCTTTCCGGGGCGGCATCCGCCGAAGAATGCCTGCTGCGCGTCAAACAGGAAACCTGCCGCTATGCCAAACGGCAGGGAACGTGGTTCCGTCGGAATCAACAAATTGAATGGATTGCCCGTGATGCTGTTTGTGACGAAACACGAATTTTTGAAATGTGTCAAAAAATGATAGCGAAATGGGATTCATTGTGATATAATATAAGATGTGTAGTTGTTGACGGGTGAGGTATACCCTCGTGCCGCCGCTGCAAAGATACACATATGTATGCTATAATAAAAGAAATGAGGCAAGTAACATGACCAACAAGGGACTTAATCTTCAGGATGTTTTTCTGAATCAGGCACGCAAGGACCGCCTTCCGCTGACCATTTTCCTGACCAACGGATACCAGTTCAAGGGCATCATCCGCGGCTTTGATTCGTTCATCGTGATCCTTGAAACAGACGGCAGACAGCAGCTCGTCTATAAGCACGCGATCTCCACGATCGTCCCTGCAAGACCGATCTCGATCTTAGACGCAATGGAGCAGCGGGAAGACGCTGAGTAAATTCCATGAACGAAATTACAACGCGAATCCTCAAAATACTTCTGCTGGTGTTCGCTGTTGTGCTGGCCCTGTCGATCTTCTATCATCTGTTCTTCAATAATTATGAAACAGAAAATGCGATTTATTATGAGGTCAGTGATGTTTCGACGTTTCAGGGGGTCTATGTCCGGAATGAAACCGTCCGGCGTTATAACGGCAGCGGTGCCGTGCGCTACTGCGTCAATGACGGCGAAAAGCTCGGCGTCGGCAGCGTGATTGCGGAAATCTACTCCAATGAGGAGCAGATCGACCTGCGCAGAACCATTGCCGAAAAGGAAGCTGAGCTCGCAATGCTCAGCAAGCTGGAAAACCCCGGCACCAGCGAGAATGCCCAGCCGGCAAAGATCGCTTCGCTCATCGACGAGCAGTTCCGCTCCATGATCCGGCAGCGCGAGCACGGAAATATTTCCGCTGTTTGCAGCGCACGGCAGGAGCTGACCGTTCTCATGAGCACCTATGAAAAAATTACCAATTCAGCCGTCGATTATCAGGATCGGATTGTCGCGCTGGAGGACGAAATTGCAAGACTCAGCCGCCGCAAAACTGCGCCGGATGACGTCATCCGCGCCGAAAAATCGGCGTATTTCGTCAGCCATGCGGACGGCTATGAAGCCATCCTGACCGGCGACAACGTCAGACAGCTGACACCCGATCAGCTCAGCACCGTCACCGACGACGGCAGCGACAACGGCAGCCCGTCGGGCGGCAGCCAGGTCATCGGCAAGCTGATCGACGACTACGGATGGTATATCGTCGGCGTGTTCGACAATACCAAGCTGCGCCTTTCGGAAGACGATATGGCAACCGTGCGGCTGGAATCCCATCCGTCAGATCTGCGCGTTTCCGTTGTATCTCTGATTTCCGCAGGCGATATCACCAAAACGCAGGGCGTGTTCCGCTGCGAGCAGCTGACCGGCGAGGTCGTGAAGCACCGCACGGAGCGCGTGGAAATCCTGCGCGAAACCGTCGAGGGCATCCGAGTGCCGCGCTCCGCAATCCGCTTCAAGAACATGGAGGTCGAGGAGAAGGACGAGGAGGGCAATGTGACGACCAGTATGCAGAACTGCATGGGCGTCTATGTTCTGGTCGGTGAAACGGCGGAATTCCGCAGAATCAAGGAGATCTACGAGGACGATACCTATTACCTCTCCGACCTGGATGCGGGAAAAGGGTTCGTCGAGCTGTATGACGATATTATCGTAAAGGGCGTGATGGCAGATGGCGAGTGAGTTCGCCCCCTGCTCGGAAGCACAGAAAACAGCCGTTCTGGAGCGGCTCGCGGATATCCGGCAGAAGATTGCCGATGCGTGCAGAGCCTCCGGCAGAACGGAACAGGATATTACTCTGATGGCGGTGACCAAGACTGTTTCGCCGGAGCTCATCAATCTGGCGGTCGATCACGGCGTCACCGTGCTCGGTGAAAACCGCGTGCAGGAGTTTCTCTCCAAGCGCGACAGCTACCGCGCAAATGCGGAGGTGCAGTTCATCGGGCATTTGCAGACCAACAAAGTGAAGCAGATCATTGACAAGGTCACGCTGATTCATTCCGTGGACAGCCTGCACCTTGCCGAAGCAATCAGCAAGGCCGCCGTGCAGCAGGGCATCGTCATGCCGGTGCTGCTGGAGGTCAATATCGGCGGGGAAGCATCCAAATCCGGTGTCGCGCCGGACATGCTCCCGCAGCTGCTCGATGCAGTCCGGCAGTTCCCCGGCATCCGCACGGACGGTCTGATGACCATTCCGCCGCCGATGACCGAGGAATCCGAACAGCTCCGCGTCTTTACGGAGATGCGCGCGCTCTTTGACAGACTGCGGCAGGACGTGCCGATGCACACGCTCTCCATGGGCATGTCCGGCGACTATGCCGCTGCCATCCGCTGCGGCGCGACGGTTGTCCGCATCGGAAGCGCACTGTTCGGTGCAAGAGCCTACCCTCCGAAATCCGAGGGCTGAACCCGATTTCAGTTCATGTGCAGCCGGCGCTGAGGCCGGAGCATATGCAAGGAAAAATACGCAAATCAGAAAGAAAAGGAGAATCCAGATGAAAGTTTTTGACACACTCCGCGATTTCTTCGCGCCGCAGGATGACGATTCCTACGATACAGAGCCGGTGCGCGAGAACAGAGAGCCCCGTGAACGCAGAGAATACCGCGAACCCTCCCCTCTCCGCGAGCGCGAGCCTGTGCGTGAGCCGCAGGATACCTCTGCGCGTGAGCTGCGCGATCCGTCCCCGCTGCGTGATTACAAGCCGGAACCGGAATACCACCAGTCCAAGCGCGATAACAAGGTCGTGAACATTCAGGCCACTGCACAGCTTCAGGTCGTTCTGGTCAAGCCGGAGGTCTTTACCGATGCCAAGCAGATCGCAGATCATCTGATCTCCAAGAAAACCGTTGTGCTCAATCTGGAAACCGCTTCTGCCGAGAACAAGCGCCGCATCATCGACTTCCTGGTCGGCGTCGCATATGCAAACGGCGGCAGCCTCAAGCCGGTCGCAAACCTGACCTATATCATCACACCGTACAATGTCGGCTTCATCGGTGAGGATCTCGTCAACGAGCTGGAAACGAACGGCGTCGTGATCTGAGAAGATCCGCCTTCCGGGATCCTGACACAGCCGCCGGCATCTGCCTATGCAGCCGGTGATCGGAGAATAGAAAGGAGCGCAGCACGATGATTACTGCTAAGGATGTTCAGAAGAAAAAGTTTGAGAAGGTCAAGTTCGGATATAACCCCGAGGAGGTCGATTCCTTCCTCGCACAGATTGAAAATGATCTGCGCCTGATGCAGCAGGACCTGGACGATTCCAATGAGAAGATCCAGCTCCTCGCAGACAAGGTGCGGGAGTATAAGGATACCGAGGACGATCTGAAAAACGCCCTCCTGCTTGCACAGAAGCAGGCTCGGCAGGTCGTCGAAGATGCGCAGCAGAAGGCGGATGCGATTGTCGCGGAGGCAAAAGCATCTGTCGATACCGTCAAGTCGCAGGCGCTGGTCGATTCCGAAACGCAGCTGCAAAATATCACGGCGCAGCTGGAAGCGGAAAATGCGCATCTGGTGGAAACACAGCATCAGGTCGCTGACTTCAAGCGCGCACTGTTTGATATGTACAAGGAGCATCTGGAGCTGATCTCCAGACTGCCGGAATCCTCGGATGAAATCGTCGAGTACGTCGAGGTCGAGGAAACGGAGGAAGCTGAAACCGCCGCAGAAACCGTCGAAGCTGCCGCGGAAGCCGCCGCCGGAACTGCTGCCGCCGCTGTGGAAGCTGCTGCAACAGAAACCGCTGCCGCATTCGATGACGTGGCACAGACCACCTTCGGAAGCCGCCGCGACGATGCCGGAAGCGCTGCCCGCCGCAGATTCAGCGATCAGGCCTGAGGTACGCTTCCCGCCGCCTGACCTGAACTTCAGGCGGAAAATGGATCAGGACAAAGGAACCGTGCTTCACGCGCGGCTCCTTTTTATTTCGGAAAGGAGTCATTCAACTTGATCTCTGTTATCATCACGGCCGCCGTGATTCTCGCGCTGGTCGGTGCGGATCAGGCGCTGAAATTCTGGGCGATTGCCAGCTTGCAGGGGCAGCCTGCACGGCCGTTTTTGCAGCTCGGCAGTCTGGACTGGATGCACCTGCGCTATATCGAAAACAGCGGTGCGGCGTTCAGCTCGCTGAGCGGGAACCGCGGATTTCTCATCATCTTTCCGGTCATTATGATCACGGCCTGCTTTTATCTGCTGAACCGGCTCGGCAAAACGCGCCGCTGGGTCTGGTTCGCGCTGCCGCTGATTGCAGCGGGCGGCATCGGCAATCTGATTGACCGCATCTTCCGCGGCGGAAAGGTCGTCGATTATCTGGATTTCCAGCTCTGCCGGTTTGCCGTGTTCAATTTTGCGGATATCTGCGTGACTGTCGGTGTCTTCATCCTGATGTTTTCCATCATCTTCCTGGAAAAGGAAGAAAAGAACGCAAAGAAAGCGAAAAAAGCCGTGCGCATCCCGTTTGCGCGGACAGCTGCTGCATTGCCGGAAGCCGTTGAACTGCCGGAGGCAGACATTCTTCCGGAGGCTGCCGCACTGCCCGAAGCAGACGTTCTGCCGGAGGCGGAAACGCGCCCCGAAGCGGAATCGGCTGCTGTCCTGAATGGCGAGGATCACGGTCATGCCGGCGCGTGAAATGCAGTTCACAGCTGCCCCGGAGGATACCGGAAAACGGCTGGACGCATGGCTTGCCGCACAGCCCGAGCTCAACCTGACGCGCTCTGCGGTGCAGCAGCTGCTGGAGCAGGGACAGATCACCCGGAACGGCAGACCGGCAAAGAAGAACGACAAATTGCAGGCAGATGACGCTGTCACCGTGAATGTGCCGGAGCCGCAGATGCTCGACGTGCAGCCGCAGAACATCCCGCTGGAGATCGTCTATGAGGATGATGCGCTGCTGGTCGTCAATAAGCCGAAGGGCATGGTCGTGCATCCTGCTCCGGGACATCCGGACGGCACGCTGGTCAATGCCATGCTGTATCACTGCGCGGGACGGCTTTCGTCAATCAACGGCGTAATCCGGCCCGGCATCGTCCACCGCATTGACCGCGACACCAGCGGCCTGCTGATTGTCGCCAAAACCGACTGCGCACATCTGGGGCTTGCAGAGCAAATCGCGGCGCATTCCTTTACGCGGGAATACGAGGCCGTCGTCTGCGGACGCTTCAAAGCGGAAAGCGGCACGGTACATGCACCGATCGGTCGGGATCCGCGCGACCGCCAGAAAATGTGCGTCATCGCAACAAATTCCAAGGACGCGGTCACGCATTATACCGTGCTGACGCAGTACGAAAAATACGCGCATATCCGCTGCACGCTGGAAACCGGCCGGACGCATCAGATCCGCGTCCACATGAAGCATATCGGGCATCCGGTCTACGGCGACGCTGTCTACGGCAAAGCGGAAAAGGGTATCGAAGGCCAGTGCCTTCATGCGAAAAAGATCGGCTTTCTCCACCCGGTCACGGGGGCATATCTGGAATTTGACAGTCCCCTGCCGGAATATTTTACGGAAATACTGAGGAAATTATCATGAACAGAGTGGAACAAGCGCATCAGCTGTTTGCTGACGGTTATTCCTGCTCGCAGGCCGTGCTGGGTGCATTTGCACCGGCAGCCGGTCTGGATCCGGAGCAGGCTTTGCAGGTGAGCGCCTGCTTCGGCGGCGGAATGCGCTGCGGCTCCGTCTGCGGTGCATGTACCGGCGCGCTGATGGCGCTGGGCATGCTGTATGCGGGCAGCGGAAAGGATCGCAGCCTGACGAACAGACTCACAACGGAGTTCCTGAACCGCTTTGAACAGGAAAACGGCGCGATTCTCTGTAAGGTGCTGCTCAGTCAGGCACCGAAGTCGGAAACGGATCCGAAGACGGCGCGGCTGAAAGGCCGCTGTCCCGATCTGGTCGCATCCGCTGTGAAGATCACGGAACAGCTGATCGCAGAAAACGGCTTTCCGCAGATCCGCGCCGCAAAACCGGAGGACGCCTCCCGCATTGCGGAGATCATCATTGCGAATTACCGGAAACAGTTTTATCCGGTATTCCGGAGCGACGAATTCTATTTTCAGGAGCTGGACATTGCAGAAAAGGCTGCGCAGCTCCGTGCGGATCCAGAAACGCTCGCGCAGTATGCTGTTTACGATGACGGCATTGTGCGCGGCTGCATCCGCATCTGCGGCACGGAGATCGTGCGGCTGTTCGTGGAGCCTGCATTTCAGGGAAAGGGCATCGGCGCAAGGCTGCTGACCTTTGCCGTCAGCGCGCAGCAGGCAGATCACCTCTGGGTGCTGGAATGCAACCCGGGCGCAGTCCGCTTCTATGCGCGGCACGGCTTCCGGCTGACGGATACCAGAAAACCGGAGGAGGGTACTGACAAATATCTGATCCGGATGGAGCGTGAATAACATGCATTTTACATACTGTCCCGACTGCGGCAGCAAAACGGTGCCGCGGCAGATGGGCGATGACGGCGCAGTGCCTTACTGCGAGGGCTGCAAAAAGCCCTTATTTGACATGTTCAGCACCTGCGTGCTTTCCGTTGTGCGCGATCCCGAGGGGCGCATTGCGCTGATCAAGCAGAGCTACGGCCAGCAGGAAACCTTCGTCGGCGTGGCGGGCTATATGAAGCCCGGTGAAACCGCGGAGGCTGCCGCCCTGCGTGAAATCGCAGAGGAGATCGGCCTTCACCCGCAGCGGCTGCAATTCCTGTTCAGTGCGTGGCATGAAAGCCGCGGCCAGCTGATGCTCTGCTTCTGTGCGGATGCAGATGCCGCTGCCGCATTCACCCTGTCGCAGGAGGTTTCGCAGGCCAAATGGTTCGCGCCGGAGGATGCCTGTCACGCCGTCCGTCCGGGCAGCATCATCGAGCGAGTTGTCCGGGCTGCTGCCGGAATTTCATGAAGAAGATATGAAAATCGGAAAAAGGGCTTGCATTCACCCGTACAATTTGGTATAATAAGATAATAGATATCTGCAAACCTATACCACTCGGAAACAAAAGGGATGAAACATAAATGATCGGCTTTTACAGCTATACTGTGATATTGACATTTCTCGGCTTTGTCTGCGGCTCTGTCGGACTGTATTTTGCAGCGCACGGCAGCACGAATGCCGCAATCATTATGCTGATGCTCGCAGGCTTCTGCGATATGTTTGACGGAAAGGTCGCCAAGACAAAAAAGAACCGCACGCCGGAGGAATGTCAGTTCGGCATTCAAATCGACTCGCTCTCCGATATGGTCTGCTTCGGTCTGCTCCCCCCGATGATCGCATTCAGCGCCGGGCTCCAGAAGCCGCTCCAGATTGCGGTGTTCAGCTGCTTCAGCCTCGCCGCACTGATCCGCCTTGCATACTTCAACGTCACGGAGGAAGCGCGGCAGAAGGTGACGACAGAACGCCGGAAGGTCTATGAAGGACTTCCGGTCACATCGGTCGCGCTGCTGATTCCCGTGCTGTTCGCCTTCCGCCGCGACCTCGGAACCTATTTCTCGCTCGTTGCAACCATTGTCTATGCGGTCATCGCATGTGCCTTCATTACGCGCTTTACCCTGAAAAAACCGGGCATGCGCGCCATGATCGGCTTTATCGTGATCGGCGTTTTCGAGCTCCTGCTGCTGATTTACAAGCATCACGCACGCTGAGCGAAAAGCACCGCAATATCTGAATATCAGGGAGGAATCCGTCATGTCGGAACCGAAGGAAGCAGGCAAGCAGAATACTGTACAGATCTGCGACCGCGCAGGCAATCCGGCGGCGGATTCCTGTGCTTCTCAGGGAAAGCTGCTCGGGCTGCTGTACGGCACCGCACCCGGCAGAGCAGCCCTGAAGCTGCTGACAAAACCGGCTGTTTCCAAAGCGGCCGGGCTTGCGCTGGAGCATCCGCTCTCTACCGTCGCAATCCCGCCGTTTGTGCTGAAAAAGCACATCAAAATGGACGATTTTGCCGCAGATAAATACCGCAGCTTCAATGCGTTCTTTACGCGTCCGGTCAAGCCCTCCGCCAGACCGGTTGACCGCACACCGGAGGCACTCATCAGCCCGTGCGACGCCAAGCTGACCGTTGTCCCGGTGACGGAGGATCTGCATTTCAATGTCAAGGGCGCTGACTATTCCCTTGCTGCATTTCTCGGATGCAGACATCTCGCAAAGCATTTTCAGGGCGGACAGCTGCTGATTTTCCGCCTGACACCCGACGACTATCACCGTTACTGCTACCCGGATGACTGCCGGATCGGCAAAACGCGCTGCATCCCCGGAGAGCTGCACACGGTCAATCCCGTAGCCGCAGAGCATGACGTCAAGGTCTATCACCGCAACACGCGGACCGTCACAATGCTGACAACCGCGCATTTCGGGCATGTGCTGCAAATCGAGGTCGGCGCGATGCTCGTCGGCAAGATCGTCAATCATCCGCACGGCGAGCATGTCGCACGCGGCATTGAAAAGGGCTATTTTGAATTCGGCGGCTCCACGATTGTGCTGGTGCTGGAACGGAACGCCGCAGAGATCGACCCGCAGATCCGCAAAAACTCCGAAAACGGCGCGGAAACCATTGTCAAATACGGCTCACGCATCGGGACGGCGATGTCCTGACGCGTATAACCCCGGCAATGATCTGCGCGAAAATGTGTGCAAAATGCTGAAAATGACCGCGTCCGGCAAAAATCGTTGTCGGATGCGCATTTTTGTGGTAAAATAAAGGCGGTATCCTCTGCGGAAAGATTCCGCGGCGGTATACAAACGGAGAACACGAACAGAAACGGAACAAAAGAAATAAAGGAGCACACCCATGTTTACCAGATATATCGGGATCGACCTCGGCACGGCCAATACATTGATTTATGCGCGCGGCAAGGGCATCATCATGCGGGAACCGTCCGTTGTCGCGGTCAATACCAGAACCGATCAGGCATGCTCTGTCGGCAAGGAAGCAAAGGATATCATCGGCCGGACGCCCGGCTCGATCATCGCCGTTCACCCGCTGAAGGACGGCGTCATCGCGGACTTTGACATTGCCGCAACCATGCTCCAGGAGCTGATCAAAAAATCGCTCAAGGGCACGATGTTCACAAAGGCGCGCGTCATCATCTGCATTCCGTCCGGCGTGACGGCCGTGGAGCGCCGCGCCGTCAAGGAGGCTGCCGAAAAGGCCGGTGCAAGACCTGTCCAGCTCGTCGCGGAACCGATTGCGGCGGCGCTCGGCGCAGGACTGCCGATTATGGAGCCGACCGGCACTATGGTTGTGGACATCGGCGGCGGCACCAGTGAAATCGCTGTGATCTCACTCGGCGGCATTGTGTCGTACCGCTCGGTGCGCACCGCAGGCGATGCGTTTGACCTTGCCATCGTCAACTATATCCGGAAAAAGTACAGCCTGCTGATCGGTGAGCGCACCGCAGAGGCCGTCAAAATCGGCATCGGATCGGCGTTCCCGGAGGCGACCGTCACCGAGATGGAGGTGCGCGGCAGAAATCTGCTGAACGGCCTGCCGGAAAATATCACGATCACATCCGACGAGGTGCGGGATGCGCTCTATGAGCCGCTGTGCAACGTCATGGACGCAATCCGCGAAACGCTTGCACACACCCCGCCGGAGCTTTCCGCGGACGTCATTGAGCAGGGCATCACGCTGACGGGCGGCGGCGCGCTGCTGCACGGCATGGATAAGCTGATCAACCGCGAAACCGGTATGCCGGTGTATGTCGCGGAGTATCCGCTGGACTGCGTCGCGGAGGGCACCGGAAAGATTCTGGAAAACCTCGACGAATACGAGGAACTGCTCACCGAGGAAATCAAATACTATTAAAACAAAGTATCGCTGCGCGATGATCTATCATGGGCTCCGCCCCATTTTCCATCATCGCACAGCGATACCTTTTTATTTTTTCACGTAAGCGCAGAATCCGACTCAGGATCGGCCGGGCGGGGATTCTCCCGTCCGCGTCAGGCCGGACGGGTCAAACTGTCTGACCGCGACAGGCTCGTCTAACATCAGCGCGGTCAGCTCCTCACGGTCGCGCAGTGCGCCGTACTGTTCCCGGATCAGCTGCAAAGCCTGCTCATCCCGCTTGAACAGCAGCAGAATGATCCGGCTGTCCTCGTTCATCGCTTCACCCCCTCTGTATATGTAGTACGCATTCAGCCGAAACGGTCACATTTTGCGGGATCTCCGTTGGATTCAAAACGGAGGCACTTTTTTACAAACAAAGGGGACGCCCTGCAACAGAGGGCGTCCCCTTTTCATAAAGCGGTATCTCCGACGGATTGACATGGAGCGAAGCCCCATTCCGAATCATCGCACAGCGATCCCTTATTCATAACGCAGCGCGTCAATCGGGTTCAGGTTGGAAGCCTTGATCGACGGCAGCAGGCCGAAAACAATACCGACCACAATCGAGAACGCAACCGAAATGGCAACCGCCTTGCCGGAGATTGCAACCGGCGTTTCCAGCAGGTTTGCGATGATGCTGGCCAGTCCGATACCGGTCAGCACGCCGATCAGACCGCCGATGCTCGTCAGAACCGAAGCCTCGGTCAGGAACTGCGACAGAATCGTGCGCTTGCGTGCGCCCAGCGCCTTTTTCAGGCCGATCTCTCTGGTACGCTCCGTGACGGACACCAGCATGATGTTCATAACGCCGATACCGCCGACCAGCAGCGAAATGCTGGCAATCCAGATCAGCATTTTGTTCGTGGACTGCGACAGATCCTGGAGCGCCTTTGCCTGCTCCAGCAGGCTCTCGCTCTTGTATTCCAGCTTCATCATTGCGAATTCCGCTGCGGCCTCTGCGCTGTCCTCCGTTTCGGAGGAGGCGGTGTTCACGCGGACATTCTCATTCAGGATATCCGCGGCCTTTTTGCCGGCAGTGGTCATGCTGTCGGTGTTCTTCGCCTGAATGATGCAGTGCTGCGGCTCGTCGTACTGGAAGCAGATGCTCCAGTCCTCTGTCGGGATGAGAACCTGTCCGCCGGAGGTCTTGTTGTAGGTGTAATAATCCTCCACGGAATTGATTGTCGGTTCAAAGCCGGAGCGCTTTGTCACCACGCCGACGACCGTGAACGGCTCGCCGCTGATGTCAATGATCTTGCCGACCGGATCCTCGCCGTCGAAGGTCGAGCGTGCAACATTCTCATCAATCAGCGCGACCTTGGTGAATTCCTTATGCTGCTTTTCGCTGAATGCAACGCCCTGCGCGACGTCCAGTCCGGCCGTTTCCAGATAATCCGCATCAATGCCGAGCAGCGTGATGCCCTGGAGCGACTTGTTCTTGTAATAGAAGTTATCGACGTATTCGCGCTGACGGTACAGCGTGCAGCGCTCCACCTCGTCCAGCGCCTTGATGCGGTCCTTATAGGAATCCGCAATCACGCGGACATTTTCGCCGCCCTGCATATAACCGGGTTCGTAGGCGTAATCGCCCTGCATCAGGCGGATCTGCACCGTGTTGTTGCCTGCACCGATCAGGTTCTTTTTGATTGTTTCCTTGGTACCCTCGATGATTGACACAATCGCAATGATCGCCGCAATACCGATGATGATACCGAGCATGGTCAGAAAAGAACGGATCTTGTGCGACAGTATGCCCTGCAAAGAGAGCCTGACATTTTCAAACATATTCTGCTACTCCAATTCTTATTCGGCGTGTGCTTTAGTAGTACATATTTTCCGGCATGACCGGTTCCGAAGTATCATTTGTCTTGACGCCTTCCTTGACGTTCGTGCCGTACGGGAAGCAGATCCGGTCCTTCATGCTCAGACCGCCGGTGACCTCGACGTAATATTCCGTACTGCCCACCCGGATATACTGCTTGACAAGACGGTCGTTGTCATCCGCCTTCATGACGTAGTAGTCGCCGCCCTCTTTATGGACATAATGCGCAGGGATGTAGATCGAATCGCTCTGCTCCTGGCCGTCCATACCGGAAACGGTTGCGCTGACGCCGACGCCGATCATGAATTCGTCAGAGTTTTCGATTTTTGCATGCACCTTATAGGTCGAGTTGTTCGGGTTGACACCCCAGCCCTGATAGCCGTAGGAAACCGGCTCCGGATCAATCGACGTCACAACCGCCTCAGAGAACGCGCCGTCGCTGTAAGAATTGATCTCCAGCACTGCGCCGGGCTGCACCTTGTCAAGGTTCATTTCCACGACCTGGCAGATGACCTCCATGCCGCCCTCGCCCTCGATCACGGCAAAATACTGATCGTCCTCACTCGGCTGGGCAAACGGATCCTCCGGCGAATCCGACTGATTTTCCGAAACCATGCCGTCGCTCACCGTGCCGATCTTCTTCACCACACCGTCCAGCTCTGCAAGCACTCTGCCGTCCTTTTTCTGCTTCTGTGCCGCGGCCAGCTTGAGCTCCGCAGATTTCAGACTGATCTCCAGCTGCTTGATCTGCGTTTCCTGCTCCTTGATCTGGCGGTTGAGCTCCGCACGGGAATACATGTAGTCAATGCCCTGCTGCTTTACAGACGTATCGGGGAGGTCAGACCGTGTCCAGTCCTCCGTCATCTTCGGATCGGGGATATCCGGCGTACCCGCCTCATCCTGTTTGTCCGGCGTATCCGGCATATCCTGCTGCGGCGGTGCGCCGAACGAGAGCTGACCGTGCATCTTTCCGTCCGCGTCGATGGAAACGGCGCCGGTTTCCTCGTCAATGCTGACGCCGTCGGTGACGACCCAGTCCTCTGCATCCTCCGGCTTGATCTTGGAGCCGTTGAGCAGCCATTTGTAAAGGAATGTGAAATTGTCGTTATAAACGCGCAGCTCCACGCAGCGCTTGGTCGAAATCAGCATCTGCATGAACGGCTGATAGACCTTTGCACGCGGGCTGCAATTTATGATGATGGGATCCTCCGGCGAGCCGGTGCCGGATTCGGCACGGAACGCGGCGGGAACCTCATCGACCAGCTGAATCGGATCCGGGATATCGGGAACGTCCGGTTCATCCGGAATATCCGGCTCATCCGGAATATCCGGCTGCGGCGCATTTTCAGAAGGCTGTGCATTGCGCAGCTCTGCCAGCTGATTGTTCGCCATTTTGATATTCTGCCGGATCACCTGCACGTCGTTTTCCTTCTCTGCAAGCTCCAGCTCCACCACTGTCATGTCATATTCCAGGATCACGTCGCCTTTTTTTACCTGCTGACCCTTCGTGACACAGACATTCTTCACGAGCTTATCGGTATCCAGCTTCACGCGCTGCGCATTGGCAGCACTGGTGTAGCCGTAAATGCTGCTGTCCTCACCCCAGTAGCCGTAGCCCGGAATCGCCATTGCACCGACCGGCACAACATCGACCACGCGCTTTTCGTCGCGGCTCTTCTGATACTGCTTATATCCGAAGAAGCCTGCGCCGCTGACGGCTGCAAGGCAGAGCAGCAAAATAATGGTTTTCTTCATGCCTGCTCTGTGCCCTCCTGCTTCGTTTCGGCAGCCTGTGCCTCCTTTTCGGCCTGTGCTGCACGGGTATTGAATGCACCCGTGTAGATCTGACCGTCGCGGATGTACATAATCCGCTTGGCACATTTTGCAATATCCGGTTCATGCGTAATCATCACGATGGTTGCGCCTTCCTCATTCAGCTCCTTAAACAGCTCCATGACCTGATCGCCGGACTTGGTGTCCAGCGCACCGGTCGGCTCGTCGGCGAGCAGCAGGCGCGGCTTGTTGACGATTGCTCTTGCAATCGCAACGCGCTGCTTCTGGCCGCCGGAGAGCTGCGTCGGCTTAAAGTCCATTCTGTCCTCAAGCCCGACGCGCTTGAGCGCCTCAATGGCGCGCTCTCTGCGCTGCTTCTTCGGAACGCCTGCATAGAGCAGCGGCAGCTCGACATTTTCGAGCGCAGACTGCCGCGGCAGCAGGTTGAAGTTCTGGAACACGAAACCGATCTTCGCATTGCGGATCTCGGAGAGCTGACGGTCGGTACACTGCATGACGTCCGTGCCGTCAAATGTAAAATCGCCGCTTGTCTGCTTGTCAAGACAGCCGATAATATTCATCAGGGTAGACTTGCCGGAGCCGGACGGTCCCATGATCGCCACATACTCCCCTTCATCGACTGACAGCGTAATATCCTTGAGGACAGGAACAGGATCCTTGCCCTGCATATAATCCTTGTAAATACCTTTGAGATCAAAAACCATTTTCTTCTCCTGTCAGTCTGTTACTCAGCTTCCTGCTGCGGTGCTTCCGCGGGCATTTCCTCTGCGGGTGCATCGGCTGCGGGCGAATCGGCAGCGTTGCCGTCCTCTGCGCCTGCCGCATTGCCGTCCCCTTCAATCTTGAACGCGTCACCCATATCGGGCATCAGCGAAGAATCAAACATTTCAGCGTCAACCGGGATGTCACCGGAATCAGATCTGAAATACTGTTCCATATCTTCGGGGAGCTCCCCGCCGCCGCCCTGCATAAATTCCATGCCGCCGTTCGGATCCTCGCCGGTCATCACGTTCTCAGGGATATTCTTGTCGGACTTGTTCGTGGTGGTGCTCATGCCCTCCTCGATGTAATCCGCCGGAAATGCGATGTAATCGTCAATGGTCAGGCCGGAAAGAATTTCGCAGTCGCCGCTCTCGTCGTTGATCTGGCCGACTTCGACATAGCGCTTTTCGATCTGTTCTCTGCCGTTCTTCGCCCAGACGAAGTTGCGGTCGCCGTCCCACTGGACAAAGCTGCTGTACAGCCAGATGCCTTCCTTCTTGTCAGAATCCATCTGTCCGTTATCGGTTTCGATCAGGATGTGCTGGCCGAGCATAAAGCCCTCCAGCGATTCCGGCTCAACATAGAACGCATACTTGGAGGACACGCTCTGCTCATCGCTCATGCCGCCGTAATACATACCGCTCTGGCTGTCGTTCTGCGGATTGGTGTCGATCTCGGAAACCGTGCCGCGGATCACCACATCCGGGTCAATGCGGCTGCGCAGGAACACGCCCGCACCCGGATAGATCTGCGCGCTGTTCTGCTCATTGAAGGTGCCCTTGACACGGTAATCGCCCGCCGCCGTGATCTTCATAATCACGTCGCCGCTGCTGCTGCCGCCCCCGCCGTAGCCGTAGCCGTAATCGTACATCATGTCGGAGCCCTGATCCGAGCTGCCCGGCTCCTTCAGATCCTTGACCGTGCCGTCGATCGGCGCCGTGACAAATGCATTGTCCAGCGAACCCTCCAGCTTGGTCAGGTCGATGTTCTTCGCCTTAATGTCATACTCTGTTTTGGCAATCTGGCTCTTTCTTTGCAGAATGTTCTGCGTGCAGGTCAGTGCTGCATCGCCGGTCGCGGTCTGTCTTTCCCGCTCAAACTGCTCAATTTCATTCTTGTAGGTCTCAATTTCGTTCTGCATGCGCTCGATTTCGAGCTTCGCGCTGTCAATGTTGATCTGAATCTGCTCCACGTCATAGGTCAGGAGCTTGTCGCCCTTTTTGACGCTGTCGCCGTCCTTCACAAGAATCTCACCGATGGTTTTCTGGGTGTCATACTTCACATCGACTGATTTCTGTGATACAATCACGCCGGAAAAATTATGCGCAAACAAGTTTGCGCCGTCCACCGTGTTGAGCGTTGCGACCTTCTGTACGAAGACCTTTTCCGTTGAGCCTGCTGCTTTGCCGCCGAAGTGCTGATAAAGCCCCCAGCCGCCTGCCGCGAGTCCGCAGATCACTGCTGCTGTGATGATTCCTTTGACGATGCCTTTCGCCGCCATATTGTGGTACCTCCGTTGTTAGAATGACTGTGCCTCGTGCGGATTCTTTGCACGCTGTGCATTTCCTATTATAATACGCGGGCAGTTGATTGTCAATCATAATCCTCTGATTTTAAGAAACTCTTAATTGAAAGCAAAGGAAAACGCAAAAGAGCCGACGCCCGCGCAGCCGCGCCGCGCTGCCCGCGCGCAAAATGCTTGACAGAACGCCGGAAAAGCAGTATAATAGAAAGGAATGCAGATTTCCGGAAAAACAGATTTTCCGAAGGAAAGGAACACACGCATGCATAATACGGATTATATCAAAAAGCTGTGTGTCGGGCTGCGGGAAACCTCCGCACTGGACCCGGCGCTGTATCAGAAATATCAGGTCAACCGCGGCCTGAGAAAAGCCGACGGCACGGGCGTCGTCGCGGGTATCACCAAGGTCTGCAACGTCCACGGCTATATGCTCAATGAGGGCGAAATGGAGCCGATTCCCGGCGAGCTGATCTACCGCGGCTACCAGATCACGGATCTGGTTCACGCCGTCGAAAAAGAGCGCCGCTTCGGCTATGAGGAAACCGCATATCTGCTGCTGTTCGGCAAGCTGCCGACCGTGGAGGAGCTGGCCGAATTCCGGGCGCTGGTTTCGGAATACCGTGAGCTGCCGGACGGCTTTGTCATTGACATGATCGCCAAGGCGCCCTCCAACAATATCATGAACAAAATGGCGCGGTCGGTGCTGGCGCTGTATTCCTACGACGACGAATGCGAATCCAAATCCATTGAAAATGAAGTGCGCATCGCAATCTCCATGATTGCACGGCTGCCGGTCATCATGTCGGCGGCCTATCAGGTCAAGCGGCAGCACTTTGACGGCGAAAGCCTTGTCATGCATCCGCTGCGTCCCGAGGAAACCAATGCGCAGACCATCCTCTCGCTGCTGCGCCTTGACCGGCAGTATTCCGAGGATGAGGCGCTGCTGCTCGATACCTGCATGATGCTCCACGCAGAGCACGGCGGCGGCAACAACTCCGCTTTCGCCTGCCGCGTGCTGACCTCCAGCGGCACAGATCCGTATGCGGCCTATTCCGCAGCCATCGGCGCGCTCAAGGGCTTCCGCCACGGCGGCGCCAACATCAAGGTCATGGAGCAGCTGGATCTGTTCAAGCGCGAGGTGAAGAATCCCGAAAACGAGGGCGAGGTCGCAGACCTGATCCGTAAGATTCTCCGAAAGGAAGCCGGCGACGGCGCCGGTCTGATTTACGGCATGGGTCACGCGGTCTATACGCTCTCCGATCCGCGCGCGGTGCTGCTCAAGGCAAAGGGCTTCGAGCTGGCCAGAGGACAGGAGATCGAGGCGGACTTCCGCCTGCTCGATACCATCGAGCGCCTGACACCCGAGCTGGTCGCGGAAAAATCCCCGAATGCCGCTACCAAGAGCATCTGTGCAAATGTTGATCTTTACTCCGGTCTTGTGTACCGGATGCTGCGAATCCCGCCGGAGCTGCTGACGCCGATGTTCGCGGTGTCCAGAATCGCGGGCTGGTCCGCACACCGGATTGAGGAGGTTCTCACAGGCGGCAGAATCATCCGTCCGGCATATAAATCCATCGCAAAAACCGTTCCGTACGTGCCGCTGACCGACCGGAAATGAACGCCGGGAAGCTGGCATGCAGCCTCCTGCTCTCCCTGCTGACAGCGCAGCTGCCCGCATGCAGCTTCAACATGAATGTGGAATCCATGCTGAGCCCGCCGCGCCTGACCGCAGAGCAGGAACAGATCTATCAGAAGCTGCAAAACTCCGTCGGTTCGCAGCAGGTGCGCCTGAAATATCCGAAGTACGGCGATCATCTGTCCGCATTTACCATTGCGGATCTGGACGGCGACGGCTCAGATGAGGCCATCGTCTTTTACGAAAGCGACAGAACGGTCGCAGAGGAAAATCCGCTGCGCATCGGCCTGTTCAGCGAGCAGGACGGCGAATGGCATTCCATCAACGAATACCGCACCGACGGCGCAGAGATCGAACGCATTGATATCACGAAGCTCGGCACCAGTCCGCGCACCTATCTCATCCTCAGCTACGGCATGGTGGACGGCGCGGATCATCAGGCGTCCGTGCTGTATTACCGGGATAACGAGCTGATCCGGTCGATCACCGTTCCGTATACCGCGATGGCGCTGCGCGACCTCGACCAGAACGGCACCACAGAACTGTTCGCGGCCAATGCGGCAAAGGGCGCGCCCCAGGCCGCTGCACTGGCATATTCATGGGATGAAAAAGGCAGATATACGCAGTCGGAGGTCAATCCGGATTCCTTTACCGACATCACCCAGCTGACCTACGGCGAAATTCCTGCAAAAGACGGGCAGGGGCGCATTCCCGCAGTCTATATGGACTGTGTGACCGGCGCGACTTCCGTACAGACCGTCGTGCTGACCTATCAGAATAACGGTCTGGAAATGGTCTATGCCGACAGCGGCGACGACCAGAAGCGCTCTGAGCGCAGCGGCTCCTATCAGACCATGGATATCGACGGGGACGGCGAAGCGGAAATCCCCGTCACCAGAACCTTTTACGGCTACGACGGAAACCAGGCCTCACCGATTCTGCTGACAAACTGGTATGTCTGCCGCGGCGGCAGGCTGATGCGGAAGCACGCATCGTATTACGCCGCACAGGACGGCTTTGTGTTCCTGCTCCCGAAGCGCTGGGAAAACCAGGTCACAGCCGTGCCGCAGGACGGCGAAACCGTCTTTTACCGGTTTGATCCGTCCCGCTCCAATCCGGACGGAACCCCCGTTTTGCTGCACCCGCTGCTCCGGCTGACCGTTGCGACCGATCCGGTCACGGCAGACGGCTATCAGACAGACGGCTTTCTGCTGCTCCGGCAGCAGGACGGCAGATATTATCTCGGCAAGGCGGAACAGGGCAGCCGGACACTTTCGATCACGGACAGTGAGCTGCTCTTTTCCATGCAGTTCCTGTAAACTGACAGTCAGATACCGCAACATGAAATCAGGAGGGATAACGTACCATGAAACGAGTGCTCGTTTGTGAAGATGAAGAAACAATCCGCGAGTTTGTTGTCATCAATCTGAAGCGCGCAGGCTATGAGGTCGTCGATGTGGACTGCGGCGAGTCCGCACTGCGCGTATTCGATCAGGAGGGCGGCAATTTTGACATCGCCCTGCTCGACATAATGATGCCCGGCATCGACGGCATCACCGTGCTGAAGCGCCTGCGCGAAAAATCCAAGACGCTCGGCATCATCATGCTCTCCGCCAAGGCACAGGAGATGGACAAGGTCAACGCGCTCATGAACGAGGCGGACGACTACATCACCAAGCCGTTTGCGCCCTCGGAGCTGACCGTCCGCGTCGATGCGCTCTACCGCCGCGTCATGATGAACTCGATGAATTCGGAGGGCATCAAGATGCTGGAATCCGGCCCGTTCGTGATCAATCTGGACGGCAGAACCGTCACGAAAAACGGCGTGCCGATTGAGCTGACCGACGTGGAGTACAAAATCCTGACCTATTTCCTCAAGAACAAGAACACTGCGCTGGACCGTGCCAGCATCCTCTCGAATGTCTGGAGCGACAGCTATTACGGCGACAACAAGATCGTGGACGTCAACATCCGCCGTCTGCGCATGAAGATCGAGGACGATCCTTCCGATCCGCGCTATATCATCACGATCTGGGGCTACGGCTACAAGTGGGAGGAAAAAACGGAGAACCACCGCTGACAGACAGCGTCCGGATAAAAGGAAGCACTGCGAATGGCGAAAAAAAGCATTACGCGCCGCTGGATCACAAACAACCTCGGCGTGATCGTTCTGATCCTGCTGGTCATTGAGCTGGCGGTCATCTATGCGGTGCAGAGCTATTTCTATAACTCTGCGCAGCAGTATCTGTTATCCAAGATCATTTCCGTCAACGGCGTCCTGACGCGGTACGCCTCGGACGCGGGCACGAATCTGAGCGCGGAAATCCGCAGCACGCTGGAGAATTTTTCCGGCAAGGATAAAATGGAGCTCATGGCAATCGACTATGACGGCATGATCGTGCTGACCTCCTCCGGCTTCTCTCCGGATTACACGATCAGCATGCCGGATTACGACGAGGCCATGCGCAGTCCCGTTCAGGGCTACTGTGCCAAGACCATGCGCACCGAAAACGGCGAACGCATCATGGCGGTGTGCTATCCGATTACGGAAATCAGCGAGGAATACAGCGCAATCCGCGTGGTCGCCTCGCTGGAAACGATTGACAATACAATCTCCGGCTTTGTGCTAGCGGTCACGATTGCGGCGATTGCCGTGCTGCTTCTGCTCGGCCTGTCCGACCTGTACTTCGTGCGCTCGATCCTGCGCCCGATCCGTGAAATCAACGCAAATACGGAAAAAATTGCGCAGGGCGATTTCTCCGCGCGGATCAATCAGGAGAGTGAGGACGAAATCGGAGAGCTCTGCGCCGGCATCAACCACATGGCGGACGAGCTTTCTGCCACGGAAGCAATGAAAAATGAATTCATCAGCTCTGTTTCCCATGAGCTGCGCACCCCGCTGACGGCGATCAAGGGCTGGGCGGAAACGCTCAGCGACATGAGTGCGGACGCCGTTGCAGAGCAGGCGCCTGCCGATCCCGTCATGATGCAGAAGGGCCTGCATATCATCGTCGGGGAAACCGAGCGTCTTTCGGAGATGGTTGAGGAGCTGCTGGACTTCTCCCGTATGCAGAGCGGCCATTTCTCTTTGCAGATGGATACAATGGATATTCTGGCAGAACTCGGGGACGCAGTGCTCATTTATATGGAGCGCGCGAAAAAGGACGACATCCGCATCACCTATGACGAGCCGGAAATGCTGCCGTTTGTGTACGGCGACAAGAACCGGATCCGTCAGGTGTTCATCAACATCATCGACAACGCAATCAAATATTCCGATCCGGGCGGTCTGGTGCAGATCACCGCAGAGGCCGTGGATCACGACAAGGCGGTGCGCATCACCGTGCAGGATCACGGCTGCGGCATCAAGAAATCCGACCTCGGCAAGGTCAAGACCAAATTTTACAAGCCGAATCACACCCGCCGCGGCTCCGGCATCGGACTGGCCGTCGCGGATGAACTCGTCGGGCTGCACAACGGCACGCTTGACATCGACAGTGAGGAAAATGTCGGTACAACCGTCACCATCACGCTGCCGGCCAAAAAGGCAGGACAGTAAAAAGGGGGATCGGCATATGCAGTGTTGCTTCGGAACATTGAGTTGTCTTTCACGTATCATAATAGCGTATCCTTATAATTTCGCAGTTTCATTTATTTTTATTGTTCCCTTGGCCGTTATTGCGCTGCCTTTTCTGTTAAAGCTCATTCGCTGCAAAAGAAAGGTGGAGGCAAGAATTGTCAGGCTGATTCCCCTTGAAACCGATCCCACTCGCAACAATACGATGTTTTTGCCGGAATACAGTTATGAATACAAAGGGGAACAACACACAAGGACTGCAAAGAAATATGCAGGCGGGACGCAATATGAAATCGGTTCCGTTGTCAAACTGCGGATTGATCCGGAGTATCCGGATACATTCATTGATTTGAAACGAGAACTTTATGTGAATCGTATAGTTATCATATTTTCCATCATTGCTTTCATAATCGGTATTTACTTTTTTCCCAGCAACATGTTTTTCCCTGACTAATAATATGAAATATCCAATATAAGGAGGATGATTTTCTTGCCGGAACAAACAACACAGCTTACTGAAAAAGAGCAGCAGGCAGCTGCCAAAGCAGAATTTGCACATAAATCGAAGATCGGCGGACAGGCACTGATTGAGGGCGTCATGATGAAGGGCGCATTCCGCGGTGCGATGGCCTGCCGCCTCCCGAACGGGGAGATCGACCTGGAAACATGGGATCTGCCCGCATCCTTTGAAACAGATCCGAAAACCGGCAAGCAGCGCATCGTGCGGAAGTGGTACAACCGCATTCCGCTGGTACGCGGCTGCGTGAATTTCGTCATGTCCATGGTGGACGGCTACCGCTGCATGATGAAAGCCGCGGAAAAGCAGTATGACGAGGAAGTGGACGATTTCTGCGCATGGAAAAAGCATGAGAAAATCGACAAGCTCTCCGAGGATGAGGCCTACAAAAAATTCGGGAAATGGCTGACGGAAGAGCGCGAGAAGATCGACAGGGAAAAGGCGAAAGAGGACAAGAAGTATCAGCCCCTCGGCGCGCCGGATGCCGAAACAATCCAAAAGCGCTGGGAATACCTGAAAAAAGCGTCGGAGAATTACGATTACGAGGAGCCGTCCAAGTTGGAAAAGTGGCTGGACGAAAAGCTCGGGGACAAGATTTTCAACATCCTCATGGTGATTGCCATGATCTTCGGCGTGGTGATTGCGTTCGGTCTGTTCCTGTATCTGCCGCGTCTGATTGTGTCATTCATCAAGCCGCTGACCGACAACCGCATCATCAAATCCTGTGCGGAAGGTCTGGTCAAGATCATTCTGTTTGTTGCATATATGTGGGTGACGGGGCTGATGAAGAGCATCCGCCGCACCTATGAATATCACGGCGCGGAGCACAAAACGATTGCCTGCTTTGAGGCGGCGCTCCCGCTGACCGTTGAAAATGTGAAGAAGCAGGTGCGGTTCCATCCGCGCTGCGGCACCAGCTTTATTTTCCTGGTACTGCTGATCAGCATTTTCTTCGGCTGCTTCAACCCGTACAAGATTGTTTGGCAGCGTGTGCTGTTCGGACTGGTGCTGCTCCCGCTGATTATGGGCGTCAGCTATGAGCTGATCCGTCTGGCGGGACGGTATGACAATGTATTTACGCGGATTCTGTCCGCGCCGGGTCTGTGGATCCAGCGCATCACGACGAAGGAGCCGGACGCCTCGCAGATTGAATGCGCGATTGCGGCCATGACGCCCTGCATCCCCGAAAACCTCGAAGACGACATCTGGTAAGCGGGCATTTCCCTCCGGGTACAATTTGCGGAGCTCTCCCAACTTACCAATCACACGCCGCTGTTCGCGGCTGCGGGCAGCGCCCGCTGGCATTTCCCTCCGGGCGCAATTTGCGGAGCTCTCCCAACTTACCAATCACACGCCGCTGTTCGCGGCTGCGGGCAGCGCCCGCTGGCATTTCC
>JAEEIA010000061.1 GCA_016281125.1 Oscillospiraceae bacterium
GCGCTGCCCCATACCCCGCCAAAGGGACACTGTCCCTTTGGAATCACGAAATAAAAGTTTCGGTCAAGCCTTTTCAAAGGCTTGCGGGGTCGAGGGGCAGAGCCCCGCGTCGCCCGCCGCTGCGGGCGAAATCCCCCTGCGTTCAGGAGCTCCGCAAGAGGGGACGCCCTGCGATAGAGGGCGTCCCCTTTTATACGGTATCTCCGATGGATCTATAATGGGGTGCCGCCCCAAACCCTGCCAAAGGGATAAAATCCCTTTGGAATCCCACAATATATGAAATGGACGAAAATACATCGTTTTCATTATAATAGGATGCTTAAGGGACAATGGCAGCCCTTACGCAGAGTTGGGGACAGAGGCTCCAATTCTAATCCATCGGAGGTTCCTTTTTACGAATCGTACTTCCGGACGCGGAGCGGGATGCCGAGGCGGTCGGCAACGGCCTGCGCGGCTTCGATCTCCGCCTGCGGAATCACGTCCACGACTGTGAACATCACCTTCGGGACATACTGTTTGCATTCCGATGCAAACTGCTGCATCGCCGCAAACGCATTGTCCCACTTCGGGCGCGTCACCGCCATGTATTCCGCCTCCGTTCCGGCGTTCAGGCTGATCGAAACGGTGTCGATCACGCCCTTGAGCAGCGCCGCGGTCGGCTTGCCGTGAATCAGATCGGACAGGCCGTTCGTGTTCAGCCGGATCGGCGGGCAGCCCGGCAGCGATTTCGCATAAACCGCAGTCATGAGCAGCAGCTCCAGCGCCTCGGTCGGCTCGCCGTATCCGCAGAATACCAGCTCCGTGAATTCGGAGAGATTCCACTTTGCAAATGCCGCTTTGACCTCGTCAAAATCAGGCGCATGCTCCAGCCAGAGCGAATCCGAGCCGTATGCGCCGTCGCCGTTCTGCCGGATGCAGAAGGTACACGCGCATGGACATTGATTTGTCAGGTTCACATAAAGATGCTGCCCGACAGGATAAAGAATCGTCATTGCCATTTCAAATCATCCTTTCCGGTCTTTCGCTGCGGACGGACTGTCCGCGGGTTTGTCTTTATTATATCACAGGATGCCGGAAAATGCAATGACTTTCCGCGCGGATCTCCGCCGGAGGGGCACGGGATGTGCTGCACGCACTTGCAATGCGCTCTGTTATATGGTATAATATTGCTGATACATGATACAGAAAGGAGCAAACCGCCATGCTCTATACCTGCCGGAACGGGAAAATGCTTCGCTGCGGCTATACGACCGGTTCCTGTGCAGCAGGCGCGGCCAAAGCTGCGGCAGAGATGCTGCTTTCCGGGCAGTACACGGAACACACCGACCTGATGACGCCTGCGGGCGTGCTGCTGCATCTGGATATCCTCGACATCTGCATGAAGCCGGAGCAGGTATCCTGCGCCGTCCGCAAGGACAGCGGCGACGATCCCGACGCCACGCGCGGCATGCTGATTTATGCGGCGGTTTCCAAAACAGAAAGCGGCGTCCGGATCGAGGGCGGCTCCGGCATCGGCACCGTGACAAAACCGGGGCTCGACCAGCCGGTCGGTGCAGCGGCCATCAACTCCGCCCCGCGGAAAATGATCACGGAAGCAGTCACGGAAATCGCACAGAAGCACGGCTATGCCGGCGGTTTCCGCATTGTGATCTCCGCGCCGGAGGGCGAGGCGGTCGCGGCAAAAACTTTCAATCCGCGCATGGGCATCACCGGCGGCATCTCCGTCATCGGCACGACCGGCATCGTCGAACCGATGAGCAATGCGGCAGTCGTCGGGACAATCCGCGCAGAAGCGAATATGCAAAAGGCTGCCGGTGCGGATACGCTGATTCTGACGGTCGGCAATTACAGCGAGCGGTTTATCCGGATGAATCTGCCCGATCTGACCGAACGCTGCGTCATGTGCAGCAATTTCATCGGGGAGGCGCTGGATATCGGCGTTTCGCTCGGATTTGCGCGCATTCTGCTGATCGGGCATATCGGAAAGCTCGTGAAGCTCGGCTCCGGCATCATGCAGACGCACTCGTCCTTTGCGGACGGCAGAATGGAAACGCTCATCGCCTGCGGTGCGCTCGCGGGCATCCCGCGGGATATATTGGTGCAGCTGACAGACTGCGTCACGACCGACGCCGCACTGGAGATTCTGTATCAGCACAATGCCGCAGAACAAACGCTGGCCGTCCTGACGGAACGCATTGACCGTTACCTTGCGGCGCGTGTCCGGAACGAGGCGGAAACCGGTGCGTTCATCTTTTCCGATCAGCATGCGCTGCTGCTGGAAACGCCCCGTGCAAGGGCGATTTTACAGGCGGCGACGGAGGCTTAATATGGTTTATTTTGTCGGTGCCGGATGCGGCGCCCCCGATCTCATCACCGTCCGCGGACAGCGCCTGCTCTCCGAAGCAGACGTGATTATCTATGCGGGCTCTCTGGTCAATCCGGCGCTGCTTGCATATGCAAAACCGGATTGTCAGATTTATAACAGTGCGGAAATGACGCTGGACGCGGTGATTGCCGTCATCGAGCAGGCCGAGGCGAACCGTCAGACGACCGTGCGGCTGCACACCGGCGACCCCTGCCTCTACGGCGCAATCCGCGAGCAGATGGACAGGCTGACCGCACGCGGCATCGCATATGAAATCTGCCCGGGCGTCAGCTCGTTCTGCGGCGCGGCGGCGGCACTCAGAGCGGAATACACGCTGCCGGAGGTTTCGCAGACCGTCATCATCACACGCATGGCCGGGCGGACACCCGTTCCGGAACGCGAGGACATCCGCAGGCTCGCGGCGCATCAGGCGACCATGGTGATCTTCCTCAGTACCGGAATGCTCCCGCAGCTTTCCGCAGAGCTCACCGCGGGCGGATACCGGAACGACACGCCCGCCGCGATTGTATACAAGGCTTCATGGCCGGACGAAAAGGTCTGCCGCTGCACGGTGGGGACACTGGCGGAAACTGCTGCGGCCAATCAGATCCGCAAGACCGCGCTGATCGTCGTCGGGGATTTTCTGGGGGATGATTATGCGCTGTCCAGGCTGTATGATCCCGCATTTGAAACAGAATTCAGGAGGGCGGAGCGATGAAGCGGCTCGCGTTCATCAGCCTGACGGCGCCGGGCAAAGCGCTTGCGGCCTCTGCGGCAGCCCGGCTGCCGGAATTGGAGATCCGGCAGTTCTGCTTCGCTGCCTACGCCGATGCGGAAACCGAAGCATTCGACAGTCTTGCGGCGCTGACGGCTGCGCTCTTTCCGGATTACGACGCGCTGGTATTTGTCTGCGCCTGCGGCATTGCCGTGCGAATGATCGCACCGCATCTGCGCTCCAAGCAGACTGACCCGGCAGTTCTTTGCATGGATCAGAGCGGGAAATTCGTGATTCCGCTGCTTTCGGGGCATATCGGCGGCGCGAATGCGCTCGCGGAACGCATCGCCGCCGTCACCGGGGCCGTCCCGGTGATCACAACCGCGACCGATACCGGGGGGCTGTTCTCCCCGGACAGCTTTGCGGCGGCCAATCAGCTTGTCATCACCGACACAGACGCAGCCAAGGCGATTGCGGCGGCCGTCATTCAGGGCGGGGACATCGGCTTTCGCAGCGAACTCCCCCACCCTGCTCTCCCCAAACCGCTGACGGCAGAGGGCTGTCCGCGCTGCGGCATTGTCATTGCAAACGAATGCACGGAACCGCCGTTTCCGGTCACGCTGCATCTGATCCCGAAAAATCTTGTCATCGGCATCGGGTGCAGACGGGGCACATCCTGTCCGGAGATTGCGGCGGCCGTGCTGAACCGGCTCGCGGCAAACGGGCTCGATCCCCGCAGAATCTGCGCAGCCGCGACGGTGGATCTGAAAGCGGACGAGCCCGGGCTGCTGGCATTCTGCAAGGCGCAGAAGCTGCCGCTGCACACCTATTCTGCGGAACAGCTGATGCAGGTCAGCGGGGATTTTACCGCATCCGCCTTTGTCAGCAGCATCACCGGTGCGGACAACATCTGCGAGCGCAGTGCCGTTCTTTGCAGCGGCGGAACGCTCGTCATGCGAAAGCAGGCGGCGGACGGCGTGACGGTCGCTGCTGCGGAAATGCCGCTGAGGCTCGATTTTGAAAGGAAACTGCTATGATTTTATATGTTGTCGGATTCGGCAGCGGCAGCCGCGGCTGCATGACCGGGGACGCCGTGCAGGCGCTCTCGGACAGCGAACGGATTGCCGGATACCAGACCTATATACAAATGATCCGGCCGTTTTTCCCGGAGAAGGAATACTGTTCGACCGGCATGCGGCAGGAAACCGAACGCGTCCGCGCGGCGCTGGAATCCGCGGAGCTGCGGAATACCGCGCTGGTTTGCAGCGGGGATCCGGAGCTTTACGGCATGGCCGGGCTTGCGTATCAGCTTCAGCCCGATTATCCGGCCGCGGAAATCCGCGTCATTCCGGGTGTTTCCGCAGCATTCAGCTGCGGCGCACTGCTCGGCGCACCGCTGACGCATGATTTCGCTGTCATCAGCCTGTCGGATCTGCTGACGCCCGCCGAAAAGATTGAAAAGCGCCTTTCTCTGGCCGCAGAGGCGGATCTCGTGATCGTGCTGTACAATCCCGCGTCAAAGCACCGGCCGGATCACTTGAAACACGCCTGCGACCTGATTCTCCGGCACCGCCCGCCGGAAACCGTCTGCGGCTTTGTCCGGAATGCGGGACGGGACGGTCAGGAAAGCAAGGTGCTGACGCTCTCGGCGCTGCGCGATACCGCGGTGGACATGTTCACGACAGTCTTTATCGGAAATTCCGAAACGCAGGTCATCGGCGGGAAAATGGTCACGCCGCGGGGATACCGCGATGTCTGATATTCTGATTTTCGGCGGCACGACAGAGGGACGCGAGCTTGCGGCATTCTGCGCGGCAAACGGCATCTCCGCGGACGTATCCGCCGCAACGGAATACGGCGCGCAGCTGCTCCCGGAGCAGGTCGGCATTCTGACCGGAAAGCGCTCCGCGGAACAGATCGCGGCACTGCTCCGGACACACCGGTATGCGCTCGTCATTGACGCGACGCATCCGTATGCAAGAGAGGCATCGGAAAATATCCGCACGGCCTGTCAGCAGGAGCAGATTCCCTGCCGCCGTCTGCTGCGGAAGGCGCTGCCGGTCACCGGGGAACGCGTCAGCTCCGCTGCTGCGCTGACTGCACTGCTGAATCAGTGCAGCGGCGTGATTCTGAGTACGCTCGGCAGCAAATCTGCGGCTGCACTGACCGCCGTCCGGGATTTCCGTACACGCATCTGGCTCCGGCTGCTGCCGTCGGACACCGTCACAGCGGAATGCGAACGCCTCGGCTTTGATCCGGATAAGCTGATTCTTGCGCAGGGGCCGTTTGATACGGCGCAGAATATTGCGCATATCACACAGACCGGCGCGCAGATCCTACTGACCAAGGAGAGCGGGACAATCGGAGGATACCCCGAAAAAGCGGAGGCGGCAAAGCGCTGCGGCATCCGGATGATCACCCTTTGCAGGCCGCCGGAACCCCTCGCCGGATATGATGAAACGGAAATCATGCAGCAGCTGCTGAAAATGAAGGAGAAGAATCTGCTATGAAAATCTATCTGATCGGCACCGGAACGGAGGGCTGCCGGACACTGACAGCCGAAGCCGCCGATGCCGTCGCGTGCGCCGGTCTGCTGATCGGTGCGAAGCGGATGCTGGCGCCCTACCGGCTTTCGGGAAAGGATTGCGTCTGCGCCTATCAGCCGGAGGAAATCGCGGCGCTGCTGAAAAACAGCACACATCAGACGGCAGCCGTTCTGTTCTCCGGCGATACCGGCTTTTTCAGCGGCGCAAAGAAGCTGCTCCCGCTGCTGGACGGAGCGGACGTGACCGTGCTGCCGGGCATCTCCTCGGCAGCGGCATTTTTCGCACTGCTCGGAAAATCGTATGAACAGGTCAGATATGTTTCTCTGCACGGCGCAAATGCAAGCATTGCAATTCACGCGGCGGCGAATCCGATCTGCTTCTTTCTGCTCGGCGGGGAGATGCGCGCTGCGGACGTCTGCAAGCGGCTGTGCGCATACGGACTCGGGGAGATTACCGTCCGCATCGGGCAGGATCTCGGGTATCCGTATGCAAAGCTGCACGAGGGCAAAGCCGCAGACTTCACCGGCTGCGACGACAGCACGCTGACCGTCCTGATGACGGAGAATCCGGACGCGCTCCGGTATCTGCCGTCTGCAATTCCGGATGACCGCTTTCAGCGCGGGCAGGTTCCGATGACAAAGGCACAGGTGCGCTGCTGCATCACGGCCTCGCTCAATATCCGGCGGGACGGCATCTGCTGGGATATCGGCTGCGGGACAGGCTCCGTATCGGTGGAAATGGCCTTCCGCTGCCCGGACGGTCTGGTCTATGCCTTTGACAGGGATCCGGAGGCCGTGCGGCTGACATTGGAGAACGCCGCGCGGTTCTGCTGCGACAATATCATTGCAGCGGAGGGCGTCTGTCCGGACTGCCTGCAAGACGCGCCCGCGCCGGATCATATTTTCATCGGCGGGAGCGGCGGAAATGCAGACGGGATTTTCGCGGCCGCCGCGGAGAAGAATCCTGCGGCAATCATCACGGCGGCAGCGGTCACGCTGGAATCGCTGCACCGGTTTACGGAATGCTTCAAAGCATACGGTGCGCCGTATTCGGTCACGCAGATCGCAGTCACGGATACCAGACAGATCGGCGGGTACACCATGCTGAACGCACAGAATCCGGTATTCCTGATCGGAGGGCAGCTGCTGTGCGGCGCGTCATGATCGCAGGGACGGGCAGCGGATGCGGCAAGACGACCGTCACCTGCGCGCTGCTCGCCGCGCTGAAGCAAGCCGGAAAAAAGGCCGCGGCGTTCAAATGCGGCCCGGATTACATCGACCCGATGTTTCACCGGGAGGTGCTCGGCACCCCTGCCTATAATCTCGACAGCTTTTTCTGCAATCGGGATACGCTCTGTGCGCTGCTGGCGCAGAACGGCGCATCTGCGGAGATTGCCGTCATGGAGGGCGCAATGGGTTTCTATGACGGCGGCAGCGGTTCGGCTTATGCGCTCTCAGAGCTGACCGAAACGCCGGTCATTCCCGTCATCGACTGCAAGGGCATGCAGGACTCCATCGGTGCAGTAATGCAGGGCTTTTTGCAGTACAAAACGCCGAACCGCATCGCGGGCTTCATCTTCAACCGGCTGCCGGAGCGGCTGATTCCGTTTGCAGAGCAGCTCTGCCGCGATCTGCACACACGGTATTTCGGCTGTCTGCCGCAGCAGAAGCAGACAATCGGGAGCCGGCATCTCGGGCTGGTGACCGCAGCGGAAATCACGGATTTGCAGGCGCAGCTCGATGCGCTCGGACAGGCTGCGGCCGCTTCGCTCGATCTTGCGGGCATACTGTCGCTGCCGGATCTGCCGCTGCCGGATTTCACCCCGCCTGTGATTCCAAAGCTCAAAAAGCGCGCGGTGATTGCCGTCGCAAGGGACCGCGCATTCTGCTTTCAGTATACGGAAAACCTGAATCTGCTCTCGGAAATCGGATGCGAGCTCCGGTATTTTTCGCCGCTGCATGACGCGCATCTTCCGGCGGCGGACGGCCTGCTGCTCTGCGGCGGCTATCCGGAGCTGTATGCAGAGCAGCTTTCCGGGAATCAGATCATGCGCGCGGAAATCCGGGAGGCTGTCCGCGGCGGGATGCCGGTCATCGCGGAATGCGGCGGCTTTCTGTATCTGCACACGAAGCTGCGCACAGAATCCGGCACGGCATACCCGATGGCAGATGTGATTCAAGGAGAGGCCTTCCCCGCAGGACGGCTGACGCGCTTCGGCTACATCACCATGACTGCGGCAGACGATCAGCTGCTCTGCGCGGCCGGACACGAAATCCGTGCGCATGAATTCCACTACTGGGACAGCACCGCCTGCGGCGAAGGCTTTGCCGCGGTCAAGCCGGACGGCAGAAGCTGGCACTGCGCGCATGTCAGCAGGACAATGTACGCGGGATTCCCGCATCTTTATTTGTATTCGGATATTCCGGCTGCACTGCGCTTTGCGGAGGCGGCCGCACAGTACGGAGAACAGCATGGAACGCATCAGCAGAATCCTGCCGTCTGACCGCCTCGCCTATGACGCGGCAAAACGGCAGTGGGACAGCATCGCAAAGCCGCTCGGCAGCTTCGGCACATTGGAACGGATGATCTGCAAAATTGCCGCCGTGCAGGGTACGCCGGAGGTTCACATTGACAGGCGAACCGCCGTTATTTTCTGCGGCGACCACGGCATCACCGCGGAGGGCGTGACGCAGTGCGGCAGCGAGGTCACGGCGGTCTGCGCAAAAGAAATCGCGGAGGGGCGCTCCAATGTCAATGCACTCGCCGCAGCATATCATGTGCAGGTCGCCGCGGTGGATACCGGCATCCGGGACGCGGTGCAGTCCACGGCTTTACTCCGCAGGCATATTGCGGACGGCACGCGGAACTTCACCCAGGAACCCGCCATGACCGAAGCACAGACCGTGCAGGCAATCCGCACCGGCATAGACCTTGCAGGAGATTATAAAGCGCAGGGCACGGACATTCTGATTGCCGGGGAAATGGGCATCGGCAACACGACAGCCGCCGCGGCACTCGCTGCCGTTCTGCTGGATCTGCCGCCGGAGGCCGTCACGGGCAGAGGCTCCGGACTCAGCAGCGAGGGGCTGCTGCGAAAAATCGAAACGGTGCGCCGCGGCATTGCACTGCACCGCCCGGAGAAACACAACCCGCTGCATCTGCTGCAAACGCTCGGCGGGCTGGAAATTGCGGGCATGACAGGGCTGTATCTCGGCGCGGCATATTATCAGCTGCCGGTCATTCTGGACGGCGTGATCTCCGCTGCGGCTGCCGCTGCCGCATATCAGATGAATCCGCGCTGCGGGGATTATATGCTGGCCAGCCACTGCTCGGAGGAGCCCGCCGCAAAGGGGCTGCTCCGGATGATGCAGCTTGAACCCGTCATTGACGCGGGACTGCGGCTCGGGGAGGGCACCGGCGCGATGCTGCTTCTGCCGCTGCTGGACGGCGCGCTGGCGCTGTACCGGAACGCGCACCGCTTTGCGGAAACCGGCATAGAAAGGTATACGGAACAAATATGACGACGTTGATCACAGGGGGCTCCAAATGCGGAAAATCGCGGTTTGCGGAATCGCTTCTGCTGTCCCATTCCGGGCAGCGGCGCTATCTGGCAACGATGCAGCCGTTCGGCGCGGATGCGGAGCGGGCAATCGCACGGCACCGCGAAATGCGCGCAGGCAAAGGATTTTCCACAACCGAACAGTATACGGATCTGCACAGGCTGATGCTGCCCCCGCACTGCGGCGTGCTGCTGGAATGCCTCTGCAACCTCACGGCGAATGAGATGTTCCGGGAAGATCCCGCGCCGGACGTCCTCCGCCATATCATGCGCGGCATCCGGCATTTGCAGTTGCAGGCGGAACAGCTTGTGATCGTGACCGGACAGGTCGGCAGTGACGGCATCCGGTATCCCGCAGAAACAGATGCATATATCGCACTGCTCGGTGCCGTCAGCCGGGAAACCGCCGCGCTTGCGGATGCTGTCTACGAATGCGTATACGGGATTCCCGTGCTGCTGAAAGGAGCCGCATCATGCTGAAATCAATGCTCTCGGCGTTTATGATGTACTCACGCATCCCGGTGCCGCAGATCGCATGGAAGGAAGAAAACCGCCGCTATTCGCTCGGCTGGTTCCCGCTGATCGGCGCGGTCACGGGGCTGATGCTGCTGCTCTGGCGCCTGCTCTGCAATCTGCTGCATCTTCCGCAGATGCTGTTCGCAGCGGGCGCGGTCTGCCTGCCGGTCTGCGTCACAGGCGGCATTCATCTGGACGGCTACTGCGATGTCACCGACGCGCTGGCGTCCTGTGCCGACCGTGAGAAAAAGCTCGCAATTATGTCAGATCCGCATATCGGATCGTTTGCGGTCATCCGCGTCTGCCTGTATCTGATCGTGCAGACGGCGCTGCTGACGGAGCTTGGCACGCTGCGCGATGTCTGCCGGATCGGCTGCGGCCTGATCCTGTCCCGCGCGCTGAGCGGACTCTCCGCGGTCACGTTCCGCTGCGCGAAAAAGGACGGCACGCTTCAGAGCTTTGTTAAGCCCTCGCACCGCACCGTCACGACCGGCATGTGCATCGGCTGGATGCTCCTGTCCGGCTGCGGAATCTGCGCCTGCGGGCTGCTGCCCGGACTGCTGATGCTCGCCGCGGCTGCGGCTGTCTTTATCCATTACCGCGCTGCTGCATACAAGCACTTCGGCGGCATCACGGGCGACCTCTGCGGCTGGTTTTTGCAGCGCTGCGAGCTCGCCGTGCTGACGGCCGCGGTGCTCGGACAATCCATCACGGAGGTGTTCGCATGATGCTTCTGACCGGCGGTGCATACCAGGGAAAAACCGCCTATCTTCTGAAAAATTTGCCGGATATTGTCTGTACGGACGGCGAAACATGCAGCTTTTCCGAAGCGGAGCACGCTCAATGCATCAATCATTATCACGCGCTGATCCGGCGGCTTTTTGAAGCGCAGGAGGATCCTGCCGCATGGACGGCGCGCTACTGTGACGCGCATCCGGACGGCATCATTCTGCTCAATGAAACCGGCTGCGGCATCATCCCGCTGGATTCTGCGGAACGGCGGCTCCGTGAGCTGACCGGCATCTGCGGCTGCATCGTTGCAGAACACGCGCAGACGGTCATCCGCATCACCTGCGGGATTCCTTCGGCAATCAAGGGTGATCTGCCGTGAAGCTGCTGATGATCCGGCACGGGCTGACTGCCGGAAATCTCGAAAAACGCTACATCGGCACAACGGACGAACCGCTCTGCGAAGCGGGCATCCGGCAGCTCCGCAGCTGTTCGTATCCGATGAGCGAGGTGCTGCTGACCAGCCCCATGCAGCGCTGTATCCAGACCGCGGCCATCCTGTTTCCGGGGCAGGCCGCACAGACCGTCCCGGATTTCCGCGAGTGCGATTTCGGGGATTTTGAGGGCAAAAGCTATGCCGAACTGAACGGCGATCCACAGTATCAGGCTTGGATCGACAGCGGCGGGACTGCCCCGTTTCCGCACGGCGAATCGCCTGCTGCATTCCGGCAGCGCTGCTGTGATGCCTTCTCCGCCGCAATGAAACAATATGCAGACGCAGAAAACATCTGCATGGTCGTACACGGCGGCACGATCATGTCCGTTCTGGCGGAATTTGCCCTGCCAAAGCGCAGCTATTACGACTGGATGACGGAAAACGCACACGCCCGGTCTTGTGAATTTGACGGCCGGAATATTCGATTTTCGGAGAAGCTATGAAACATTTTCTGCCTGCGGTTCCGATGCTGCTCGGCTTTCTGCTGGACGCGTGCATCGGGGATCCGCATGATTTCCCGCACCCGGTACGCTGGATCGGGAACCTGATTTCTGCACTGGAGGCCGTCGTCCGGCGGCGCATGAAAAACCTGCGCTGCGGCGGGGTGCTGCTGGTGATCACCGTGCTGCTCCTCTCCGC
The DNA here is from genome assembly GCA_016281125.1 of Oscillospiraceae bacterium. GTDB lineage: Bacteria > Bacillota > Clostridia > Oscillospirales > Ruminococcaceae > Firm-04. The sequence continues at coordinate 11,566 of JAEEIA010000061.1, forward strand.
GGGACTGCCCGCGCTGCTGCTTCTGCTCTGCTACCGCCTGCATCTCCTTGCGGGCATCGCGGCGGAGAGCGTTCTGATCTGTTATCTGCTGGCCGCCCGGAGCCTGCGCGACGAGAGCATGGCGGTCTGCACAGCGGCGGAATCCGGCGACACCGAAGCTGCCCGCAAAGCAGTTTCCATGATTGTCGGGCGGGATACGGCGGTGCTTGACCGCGACGGCATCCTGCGTGCCGCGGTCGAAACCGTTGCGGAAAACACCTCGGACGGCGTGACCGCGCCTTTGTTTTATATTGCGCTCGGCGGTGCTGTCGGCGGCTTTTTTTACAAAGCAGCGAACACCATGGATTCGATGCTCGGCTACAAAAACGAGAAATACGCAGACCTCGGGCGGTGCGCCGCAAAGCTCGACGATGTGCTGAATTATCTCCCGTCGCGGCTGACGGCGCTGCTGATGATCGCAGCATGCAGGCCGCTGCGCCTTGACGCCGGAAACGCCGCACGCATCTGGAAACGCGACCGCAGAAAGCACGCAAGTCCGAACTCTGCGCAGACGGAGTCCGTATGCGCGGGCGCGCTGCATCTGCGGCTGGCGGGCGATGCGCAGTATTTCGGAGAGCTGCATAAAAAGCCGTTTATCGGGGACAATGACCGCGCAATCGAACCTGCGGATATCCGCAGGGCGAACCGGCTGATGTACGGTGCATCCCTGCTGATGCTGCTGCTCAGTGCGGTTGTCCGCTGCCTGCTGCTTTGGAGGATATTGCCATGAGAACGCACGGCGGAAATGTGTTACGTCACGCCGGAATGCTCGATTTTTCCGCAAATATCAGCCCGCTCGGGATGCCGGAGGCCGTGCGCAGAGCCGTCACGGAATCCGCCGCGGAATGCGCACAGTATCCCGATCCGCACTGCACCGCGCTGACAGCGGCGATTGCGGCGTTTGAAGCGTGCAGCCCCGCGCAGATTGTCTGCGGGAACGGTGCGGCCGATCTGATTTTCCGGATTGTCAGCGCGTTCCGGCCGCGCCATGCACTGCTCTGCGCGCCGACGTTTTCAGAGTACGCCCATGCGCTGATGCAAAACGGGTGCAGCATCACGGAATACCCGCTGGATGCATCGCAGAATTATCAGCTTGATGCAGGATTTGCGGATGCGCTGACGGATGAATTGGATATTGTTTTTTTGTGTACGCCGAATAATCCGACCGGCCAGCTGATTGCCCCTGCACTGCTCCGTCGGATCGCAGAAAAATGCCGGAAATACAATATTTTGCTTGTTTGTGATGAATGCTTTCTGCGATTTTGTGCAGATGCAGCGTTATACAGTCTGCGGCCGTATCTGTATGAAAGCGGCATCATTCTGCACGCATTCACAAAGCTGTTTGCAATGCCGGGGCTGCGGCTCGGCTATGCGCTCTGCGGCAGCCCGGAAACAGCAGAAACGCTCCGCAATACCGGGCAGTTCTGGAGTGTATCCGTCCCCGCGCAGGCGGCGGGCATCGCGGCGCTGCAATGCACCGAACGCATCCCGCAGACTGTGCAGTATATTGCGCAGGAGCGTGCATTTCTGGCTGACGGGCTGCGGGACGCCGGCATCCGCGTATTTCCCGGCGCGGCCAATTTCCTGCTGCTGACTGCACCGGCGGATTTCGCGGAACAGATGCAGCAGCGCGGTATCGTCGTGCGGAAATGCACGGATTTTCACGGTTTATCGGATTCGTTTTTCCGGATTGCCGTCCGCACGCAGGAAGAAAACGAAACGCTGCTCGCAGCGGTCAGGGAGGTGTACGGCGGATGAAAGCGATTATGATTCAGGGCACGATGTCCGGTGTCGGAAAAAGCCTGCTGACAGCGGCGCTCTGCCGCATTTTCCGGCAGGACGGGTACCGTGTTGCGCCGTTCAAATCGCAGAACATGGCGCTCAATTCGTATATCACGCCGGACGGTCTGGAGATCGGGCGCGCACAGGCATTGCAGGCGGAAGCCGCAGGCATCGAGCCCTCCGCGCTGATGAACCCGGTGCTGCTCAAGCCGACCACTGACCTCGGCTCGCAGGTCATCGTCAACGGCAGAGTGCGCGGCCATATGCGCGCGGCGGAGTATTTCCGGCGCAAAACCGGGCTGCTCCCGGATATCCGGCAGGCATTTGAAACGCTCGCGGCACAGTATGACATCATCGTTGTGGAGGGCGCGGGCAGTCCTGCGGAGCTCAATCTGAAACGGGACGACATCGTCAACATGGGGCTCGCGGAAATGCTGCGGATTCCCGTGCTGCTCGCCGGAAACATCGACTGCGGCGGCGTTTTTGCGCAGCTGCTCGGCACATACGCGCTACTGGAGCCGCAGGAGCAGGCGCTCGTCAGGGGGCTGATTGTCAATCAGTTCCGCGGCGACCGCAGGCTTTTCCAGGACGGCGTTGCGATTCTGGAGCAAAAAAGCGGGCTGCCGGTGCTCGGCGTCGTGCCGTATTTCAGGCATGATCTGGAGGACGAGGACAGCCTCTCGAACCGCCTCGCAAAAACGCAGAATACCGGCATCATCGACATTGCGGTGATCCGGCTCCCGCGCATCTCCAACTTTTCGGATATGGACGTATTTTCGCAGTTTTCCGGTGTATCAGTCCGCTATGTATCCAAACCGGAACAGCTCGGAAATCCGGATCTGCTGATATTGCCCGGCACAAAAAGTACGATTTCGGATATGCAGTGGATGCAGGAAACCGGCATAGACCGCGCGGTTACCGCATATGCAAAGCGCGGATTCCCGGTATTCGGCATCTGCGGCGGCTACCAGATGCTCGGCACGGAGATTGCCGACCCTGACGGAACGGAAAGCGGCGGCACGGTATCCGGGCTCGGACTGCTCCCCTGCCGGACGGTCTTTCAAGCGCAGAAAACACAGACACGCACAGAAGGACAATTCAACGAAATACCGGGCTTTTTCTCCTGTCTTTCTCATGTGCAGTTTTACGGCTATGAAGTGCATATGGGCGTGACAGAAACCGAATCTTCGCCGCTGACCGACTGCGGCGGCGCATACACCGGCAATATTGCCGGATGCTATATTCACGGCGTATTTGACAGTGCGGCGGTTTCCGGTACGCTGATACAAGCGCTGTACCAGGCAAAGGGGCTGCGGTATCAGGGCGAGATAACAGACCGCAGGCAGCACCGTGAACAGCAGCTTGATATCCTTGCGGACACCGTCCGAAACAGCCTTGATATGCAGAAAATCTATCAGATCACGGAGGAAGGCGTATGAAGCTCGAATATGTGCTGCCTGCCGAGATTGAGCAGCGCAGCTTTGCCATCATCGAATCAGAGCTTGACCGTGAAATCCCGCAGGAAATCAAACCGGTTGTCATGCGCGTCATTCATACGACCGCGGATTTTGACTATCTGGACAGTCTTTATTTTTCACCGGATGTCATGGACATTGCCATGCGGACGATTGAAAACGGCGCGGTCTTTGTGACGGATACGAATATGGCAAAGGCAGGCATCAACAAGGCAGCGCTTGCACGGCACGGCTGCACCTGCGAATGCTTCATGGCAGAACCGGAAATCGCTGCCGCCGCAAAGCAGAACGGTACCACCAGAGCGACAGCTTCCGTGGACAAAGCCGCCGCACTCGGAAAGCCTGTCATATATGCGGCCGGCAATGCCCCGACGGCGCTGATCCGGCTGACGGAGCTGCTGGAACAGGGCATCTTCCGGCCGGAGCTGGTGATCGGCGTGCCGGTCGGGTTTGTCAATGTTGTGCAGTCCAAAGAAATGCTGATTGCATCCGGCATTCCGTGCATTGCCGCACGCGGACGGAAGGGCGGCAGCAATGTTGCCGCGGCAATCTGCAATGCACTGCTTTATCTTGCAGACAAAAAATTGTAAAAACTGCGGGAAAAGCGGCCGGGGGCTTGCATTTCAGCGTTATTTGCGCTATAATATTGCTGTTCATGAACAAAACTGAATAAGTGCAGACGGTGCGGCTGATTGCGGAACACGATGCAGCCGGTAAAAGGGAAGCAGGTCAGAATCCTGCACGATCTCGTCACTGTATTTGCGGAGCGGTATGCCGTTTCCGGCGCATCCGGAAAGGTCACTGGGAAACCGGGAAGGCCTGACATACCGTGCTGATGCATAAGCCAGGAAACCTGCCGTTTTGCCGGTACAGAGCCGGAAGGCTCAGATCACGAGGGATTGATCGTACTGTTGGCAGGCTCTCCGGCAGCGGAAGGGTCTGTTTGCGATGCTTTCTTTCCTGACGGAGAGGAAGCATTTTTTGCGACCCATGCCCCCTTTTGTTTGAAAGGATGTATCAATCATGAAAAGGAAACTTGCTGTCATTATGAGTATTGCAATGCTGGCTGCACTGACCGGCTGCGGCGAAACGGCCGCTCCGGCGGACAGCACCGCTGAGAGCAGCGCCGCTGAAACCACCGCGCCGGAGGAAACCGAAGCAGAAGCAGAAACAACCGCACCGGAGGAATCCTCTGAGGAGGAGGCACCGGCCGAAGAAGAAGAGGACGAGGAAAACTACGAAACCGGCGATGCGTCCCTTGATAACGTCCGCAATCAGGACGAGATCGGTGAAAAGGAACTGCTGGTTCTGAGCTTCGGCACGAGCTACAATGACAGCCGCCGCCTGACGATCGGCGCCATCGAGGATGCGCTGGACAAGGCATTCCCGGATTACAGCGTGCGCCGCGGCTTTACCGCAAATATCATCATCGACCACGTCAACCGCCGCGACGGCATCCTGATCGACGATGTGGACGCTGCATTGCAGAGAGCCATCGACAACAACGTGAAAACGCTGGTCGTGCAGCCGACGCATCTGATGCACGGTCTGGAATACAACGATCTGCTTGAACAGGTCGGCGCAAAGGCCGATGCCTTTGACAAGGTCGTGTTCGGTGAGCCGCTGCTCAATACCGATGACGATTTCAAGCGCGTGGAAACCGCGATCACTGACTGGACGAAGGAATATGACGACGGCAAAACCGCGATCTGCTTTATGGGACACGGCACCGAGGCCGATTCCAATTCCGTCTATCAGAAGATGCAGGATCTGCTGACCGCAGACGGCTTCCAGAACTACTTTGTCGGCACGGTCGAGGCAACGCCGTCCGTTGACGATGTGCTTGCAAAGGTACAGGCCGGCGACTATGAGCGCGTCGTGCTGGAGCCGCTGATGGTCGTCGCAGGCGATCACGCAAACAACGACATGGCAGGCGACGAGGAGGATTCCTGGAAATCCGTGTTCGAGGGCGCAGGCTATGAAGTCAAGTGTCTGGTGCGCGGACTCGGTGAGAACGAGGCGATCCGTCAGATCTACATTGACCACGCGAAGGCAGCGATTGATTCCATTCAGTAACATATTACAGTCCGGGCAGCTTTTGCTGTCCGGATTCTGTATCGGGAGGAAACCATGAAACAGAAATTCTTAGCACTGACAGCCCTCTGCGCGCTGCTGCTGACCGGCTGCGGACAGACCGCAGCACCTGCGGCGGATTCCGCACAGACGGAAACAACGGCAGCCGCAGAGCAGACAACCGAATCCGCGCCGGAAACCACCGCGCCGGAGGACAGCGCCGCGGATGAATCCTCGCTCGCGGTCGCATCCGGCGATGACGTCATTGAAGCCAATGCCGTCGGCTACGAGGGAATGGAGCCGGTTCCAGCGGAATCTGTCAGGGACGGAGAATATGAGATTTCTGTCGATTCCAGCTCCGCAATGTTCAAGATCGCATCCTGTAAGCTGACCGTCGCAGACGGAAAAATGACCGCTGCACTGACGATCAACAGCAAGAGCTACGAGGCGCTCTTTGCCGGTACGGCAGAGGAGGCGGCAAAGGCCGATGCCGCGGATTACATTGCACCCGAAGAGGCAGACGGCGTCAGCGTGTTCACATTCCCGGTCGAAGCACTGGATCAGGAAATCCCCTGCGCCGCCCTCAGCCGGAAAAAGCAGCTCTGGTATGACCGCCTGCTTGTGTTCCGTGCGGATTCGCTCCCCGAGGATGCGCTGCCGGAGCGGGAAAAGGTCACTGCGGAATCGCTTGCGCTTGAGGACGGCGAATATACCGTAAATGTTGAGCTTGAGGGCGGCTCCGGCCGTGCAAGCGTGCAGTCACCGGCAAAGCTGACGGTTTCCGGCGGCAGGGCGACCGCCGAGATTGTCTGGAGCAGCAACAAATATGATTACATGCTGGTGGACGGCGAAAAGTACGAGCCGGTCAGCACGGAGGAATACTCTGTGTTTGAAATCCCGGTTTCCGAATTTGACCGGGCACTGAAAATCGCCGCAGATACGACCGCGATGAGCACCCCGCACGAGATCGAATACACGCTGTATTTTGAGGCGGCGTCCGTCGCATGAACCGGCGTCTGCTGCTGATTCCGGCAGTCTGGATCCTGCTGACCGGATGCGCCGGAACCGCCCCGGCACAGACTGTTTCCGGTCTGAACGTCACGGGGCAGATGCCGCTCTCCTACGCGGCGGAGTTTTCCGTGGATTACTGTGAAAACGGCTATGCCTGCATCCATACCGGCACGGAGGCGCATCTTCTGGTGCCGGAGGGAATGCCGGTGCCGGAGGGCAATCAGCTCCCCGTGATACAGCAGCCCGTTTCGCATATCTATGCAGCGTCGTCCGCAGTCATGGATCTGTTTGATGCGCTCGGCGCCCTCGGTGCCGTGGAGATGACCTCGACCGATCTGAACAGCTGGACGCTCCCGCATGTGCAGGACGCGATGCAGCGCGGCGATCTGACCTATATCGGCAAATACAGCACGCCGGATTATGAAGCCCTGCTGGAAACCGACTGCGGGCTGGTCATCGAAAATACCATGATTCTGCATTCGCCTGCCGTCCGGGAGCAGATCATCTCCCTCGGAATCCCCGTCATCACGGAGCGCTCCAGCTATGAGGCGCACCCGCTCGGGCGCATGGAATGGATCAAACTCTACGGTCTGCTGCTCGGCAAAACGGAGGAAGCGGAGCGCTTTTTTGCGGAAAAGGCCGCAGAGGTGCAGGCACTGCCGCAGTCATCCCTGCCGGAGGAACAGCGCCCGACAGCAGCCTTTTTCAGCATCACCGCGAACGGCAGCGTCAACATCCGCAAGCCCGGCGACTATATCTCGCAGATGATCGGCATGGCGGGAGGACGCTACATTTTCAGCGCCGCCGATCTGCACATTGACGAAAATGCACTTTCGACGATGAATATTCAGATGGAAACCTTCTATGAAACCGCCCGGGACGCCGACGTGCTGATCTATAACAGCACGATTGAAGGCAAGCCGGAATCGCTGGATGCGCTGCTGAAAAAAAGCACGCTGCTCCGCGACTTCCGCGCGGTCAAAGCGCAGAACGTCTGGTGTACTGAGCTGAACACGTTTCAGCAGACGACCGGCGCTGCGGATATGATTGCGGATCTGCACCGCATTTTCAGCGGTGAGCCCGGCGAACTGACCTATCTTGCGCGGCTGCAATAAACAGAAAGGAAACGCGATGATGTCAACACGCACGGTACGCACCGCCGCAGGATTTCTGATTCTGATTCTGCTGGCCGCGGTGCTGTTCTGCCTGAGCCTGACAACCGGCACCGGCAGAATCTCCGCATCCGAAGCAATCCGCATTCTGATGCAGGGCAGAACGGACTCTCCCTCCGCCCGCATCATCTTTGATATCCGGATGCCGCGTACACTCTCTGCGATGCTGCTCGGCGGTGCGCTGGCAGTCGCGGGCTTTCTGCTCCAGAGCTTCTTCCGCAACCCGATTGCCGGGCCGTTCGTACTCGGCATCTCGTCCGGCGCCAAGCTCTGCGTCGCGCTCGTGATGATCGCTGCGATGCAGCAGGGAATGCTGCTGCATTCGGGAATTCTGGTCGCGGCGGCCTTTGCCGGTGCGCTGCTCTGTATGCTGGCTGTCCTGCTGTTTGCAGGCAAAGTCCGGCAAATGGCGCAGCTCATCATCAGCGGCGTCATGATCGGTTATATTTGCAGCGCCCTGACGGATCTCGCCGTCACCTTTGCCGATGACGCCAACATTGTCAATCTGCACAACTGGTCGCGCGGCAGCTTTTCCGGCACCGGCTGGACGGATGTCCGCGATATGGCCGTCATCATCGCCGCCGCGATGGCAGGCGCCGTGCTGATTTCCAAGCCGATTGCCGCGTATCAGCTCGGAGAGGAATACGCCCGAAGCATGGGCGTCCGGATTCTGCCGTTCCGCATCGGGCTGATTCTGCTTTCCAGCCTGCTGGCGGCCTGCGTCACGGCCTTTGCAGGGCCTGTTTCCTTTGTGGGCATCGCGGTGCCGCACCTCGTCAGGAGCCTGTTCCGCACCGCCAGACCGCTGATTATCATTCCGGCGGCATTTCTCGGCGGCAGCGTATTCTGCATGGGCTGCGACCTGCTCGCGCGGATGCTGTTTGCACCGCAGGAGCTGAGTGTCAGCACGGTGACCGCCGTATTCGGCGCGCCGGTCGTGCTCTGGGTGATGCTCCGCCGGGAAAGGGGGCGCAGTTGATGGACAGGCCGCCTTTGCTTGAAACCAAAGACCTTGCCGCCGGATACCGGAAAAAGGTTATCGCGGACGGCATCTGCTTTACGGTGCGCGCCGGTGAAATTCTGACGCTGATCGGCCCGAACGGCGCGGGAAAATCCACGATTCTGAAAACGGTTGCCGCACAGCTCGAAAGCATCTCCGGAGAGGTTGCACTGTGCGGAAAACCGCTTGACAGTCTGCATGAAAAGGACATCGCAAAGCAGCTTTCGATCCTGTTCACCGCGCGGATCACCGCAGAACGGCTGACCTGCTTTGATGCTGCCGCTGCGGGGCGATATCCCTACACGGGAATGCTCGGGCTGCTTTCGGAAAAAGACCGCGCGATTGTCACGGAAGCACTGGAAATGACCGGCGCTGCGGAACTTGCGGAGCAGGAATTCCGCGAGATCAGCGACGGTCAGCGGCAGAGCGTCATGCTGGCCAGAGCCATTGCGCAGGAGCCGCGTGTGCTGCTGCTCGATGAGCCGACCTCCTATCTCGACATCAGCCGCAAGCTGGAGCTGCTGACACTGCTGCGGCGTCTTGCAAAGGAACGCGGCATCGCTGTGGTCATGTCACTGCATGAGCTCGACCTTGCACAGAAGTTTTCGGATCAGGTGCTCTGCATCAGCAGCGGCAGGGCGCAGCGCATCGGCACGCCGGAGGAGATTTTCCGCGGGGATTACATCTCGGAGCTGTACGGCATCCGCAGCGGCCGGTACGATCCGCTGTACGGCACCGCAGAGCCCGCGCCCCCTGCCGGGGATCCGCAGGTCTTTGTGATCGGCGGCGGCGGCACGGCAATTCCGGTCTGCCGCAGACTGTTCCGTGCAGGCATCCCGTTTGCGGCAGGCGTCATTCACGAAAACGATCTGGATTATCCGGTGCTGGCTGCGCTGAGCACGAAGCTCATCACCGCGCCCCCCTTTGAACCGATCCCGGAGGATGCCTTCGCAGCAGCGCGCAACTGCATGACACAGTGCCGCTCCGTGATCTGCACCGTACAGACCTTCGGCACGCTCAACCGGCAGAATGAAGCCCTCCGTACACTGGCAGAAGCCGCCGGAACGCTCCGGACAGAGATCTGACGGCGTCCGCCGAAAAAAGTTTACATTTTCCGGATCCGCAGAAAAGGTGCCCGTAAAACACACGCATCTGCGGCGATTTCAGACCGCTCTCCCGCCGGTAGAGCCCGACTCTACCGGCAATTCTCTGCGCAGTTTCCGGCAAAGCGGCAAAAAGTCCGTGACTTTTTGCCGAAAATGCGGTACAATAGAGAAAGCGGAATCACCGCGCGCACCAAAACAAAGAAAGTGAGTGACAACCATATGAATCCGAATGAAAGCTATGTACTGATCACAGACAGCGCCGCAGATCTCTCTGAGCAGATGCTGCACGGCATGGGCGTTCTGTCCATCCCGCTGAATGTGTTTATGAAGGATCACCCGGCACAGCCCTGCACTCTGCGCGGCGCTGATTTTTACGATGCCCTGAAAAACGGTCAGATCGCATGTACCTCCGCCGCCAATCTCTCCGCATTCCGGGAAACCTTCGGCGAGGTGCTCAAAGAGGGGAAGGATATCCTCTATCTGGCATTTTCCTCCCCGCTGAGCTGCATGTGCGCAACGGCGCGCATCGCGGCGGACGAGCTGCAAGACGAATACCCGGACCGCCGGATCATCATTGTGGATACGCTCTGCGCATCGCTCGGACAGGGACTGCTCGTCTATCACTGCGCCGAGCAGCAGGCACGCGGCATGTCACTGGACGAGCTTGCCGCATATGCTGAAGAAACACGCCTCAAGATCATGCACTGGTTTACGGTCGATGATCTGCTCTTTCTGAAGCGCGGCGGCAGAGTCGGCGCAGTGTCTGCATATGCGGGCACACTGCTCGGCATCAAGCCGGTGCTGCATGTCAGCGACGAGGGCAAGCTGATCCCGAAGCAGAAGCTCCGCGGCAGAAAAAATGCCGTTCTGGAGCTCGGTAAGCATTTTGACGCCGAATGTACGGATAAGGAATCCACGGTGTTCATTGCGCATGCAAACGCCCTGGATTTCGCAGAGCTGCTCAAGGAGGAGCTCATCAAGCAGTTCGGCGCCAAAACGGTACACATCGGGGAGATCGGCCCTGTGATTGGCGCACATGCAGGCCCCGGCACCATTGCGCTGTTCTATCTCGGTCAATCGCGTGAGGGCTGAGCGGCAGACAGCTCCGGAATCCTGACGGAGCCGCTGCCGGATGCTCCGGCGGCGTGCTGCGCGAGGAAAGGAGTGATCCTTGGCAACTCTGCTGCTTGCCGTGATCTATCTGTCGTATATCAGTCTTGGGCTGCCGGATTCCCTGCTTGGTGCCGCGTGGCCCGCGATGCATCCGCAGCTGCATGTTCCGGTATCCTGCGCGGGCATTCTCTCCGCGATTATCTCCTGCGGAACGGTGATTTCCAGCCTGTTTTCCGGCAGACTGCTCCGGCGGCTGAAAACGGGGACGGTCGCATTCGGCAGCGTCCTGATGACCGCCGCGGCGCTCCTCGGCTTCTCCGTTTCGGGGCGGTTTTCTGCGCTGTGCATCTGTGCGGTGCCTTACGGCCTCGGTGCGGGCGCCGTGGACGCGGCGCTCAATCATTATGTCGCGGTGCATTATCCCGCGCGGCATATGAACTGGCTGCACAGCTTCTGGGGCATCGGCTGTATGCTCAGCCCGTACATCATCAGCATCCGCCTGCAAAACGGCTGGCAAAGCGGCTACCGGACGGTCGCCGTTCTCCAGCTGATTCTGACGGCGCTGCTGTTTCTTTCGCTGCCGCTTTGGCAGCAGACCGAACAGGCGGCGCCCGGACAGCCCGCGTCCAGCCGGCTTCTGCCGCTCCTGCGAAAAAGGGGGATGCTCCGCTCGCTGGGCGGTTTTTTCAGCGAATGCGCATTGGAGAGCACCGCCGGACTCTGGGCAAGCAGCTATCTGGCGGCGCACCGGAGCATCTCCGTGCAGACGGCCGCGGGTGCCGGTGCTTTGTTTTATCTCGGCATCACGCTCGGGCGGCTGACTGCGGGCTGTTTAGCGGAGCGCCTCGATGACCGGAAAATGATCGGCACAGGGCTCTGCATTGCGGCAGCGGGGATTCTGCTGCTGCCGGTTTCCGCATATGCTGCGGTCTGCGGCTTTTTCGTGATCGGCTTCGGCTGTGCGCCGGTTTATCCGTGCCAGATTCACGAGGCGGCCGACCGGTTCCGCGATACGGATACACAGACACTGCTCGGCGTGCAGATGGCCTGCGCCTATCTCGGTACAACGCTGATGCCGCCGCTGTTCGGAATGCTCGCAGAATACACAGGCTTTTCCCTGCTGCCGCTTTTTCTGCTCTGCTTTCTGCGCGGCGCTTATCAGAACACACATGAGGAAACCAATGATCATTGAAACAGAAAGACTGTATCTCCGGGCATATTCGCCGGAGGATTTTGAAGCGGCTTTTGCGGTGTTTTCCGATCCGGAAACGATGCAGCATTACCCCGCCCCGTTTGATGCGGAGCGGGTACGCGGCTGGATTAAGTGGAATCAGGAGAATTACCGCAGATACGGCTTCGGACTGTGGGCGGTCGTCCTGAAAGAAACCGGCGCGTTCATCGGGGACTGCGGCATCACCATGCAGCAGATTGACGGTGAAACGCTGCCGGAGATCGGCTATCATATCGCAAAACAGCACTGGCGGCGCGGCTATGCAAAGGAGGCAGCCGCTGCTGTCCGGGACTGGTTTTTCCGACACACGGAATATGACGCGGTCTGCGCCTGCATGAAGCATACCAATACGGCATCTTACCGCACGGCGCTGGCCATCGGCATGAAGAAGCAAAAAGCATTTCCGGATCCGAACAACGGCATTTCGGTGCTGTGCATGATCGACCGGAAGACCGCACAGGCTCTGTTTGAACCCGGAACTGATAATACATAGGGAGATTTTCACAATGTCAACCATTCTGGAACAGTTGCACGCAATATCTGATCCTGCCAATGCCGCTTTTGTCAGCAAACTGCTGCCGGATACACCGCAGGAGCAGATTCTCGGCTGCCGCACACCCCAGCTGCGGGCGCTCGCCAAATCTCTTGATCTGAAAAATGCAGAGGTATGCGATTTCCTGCACACGCTGCCGCATGGATATTTCGACGAAAACCAGCTCCACGCGTTTCTGATTGCGCGGATTCGTCCGTTTGAAGACTGTCTGGGCGCTGTGGAGGCGTTTTTGCCGTATGTGGATAACTGGGCAACCTGCGACCAGCTCTCCCCTGCGGTATTCCGCAGAGAGGCGGAGCAACTGCTGCCCGCGATTAGTCGCTGGCTTCGGAGTACGCATCCCTATACGGTGCGGTTCGGCATCGGGATGCTGATGCAGCATTTTCTGGACGCGCGCTTTCAGCCGGAATACGCAGAGCAGGTCGCCGCGATCCGTTCGGACATGTACTATATCAACATGGAAATTGCGTGGTATTTTGCGACGGCACTTGCCAAGCAGCCGGAAACCATCCTCCCGTATCTGACGGAGCGCCGCCTGCCGGAATGGGTACACCGCAAGACAATTCAGAAGGCAATCGAAAGCCGCCGCATCCCGGAAGAAACCAAGGAGCTGCTCCGAACGCTCAGAAAATAACAAAAATCCCGCAGTCATTTCGGCTGCGGGATTTCAGTTTGTTGAGAAAGGGATCGCTGCGCGATGATTGATAACGGGCTCCGCCCGTTTCAGATGAGTTTGTTCCGAAGCTGCCTTATGCGTTCAGCATCTTTGTAACCTCGTCATATTCATCCTGCACAGCCTTTTCCGGCTCCGCAGTGAAGAGCGAAACCACAACAATCGCAATCAGTGCGCAGATGAATGCAGGCAGCAGCTCGTAAATGTTCCATGCGCCGCCGAGCGGACGAATCAGGAACTTCCAGACGAAGATCATCACGCCGCCGACAATCATACCAGCCGCTGCGCCCGCCTTCGTCGAGCGTTTCCAGAACAGTGCGGTCAGCATAACCGGGCCGAAGGTCGCGCCGAAGCCCGCCCATGCAAACGAAACAACGCGGAAAACGGAGCTGTCCGGATCCCATGCGAGGATGACGCCGAGCACTGCGATCACAAACAGGACAGCACGCGCTGCCAGCATGGACTGCTTCTCGTTCAGCTTCATCTTGAACACGCCCTTCATGATGTTCTCGGACATCGAGGAGGACGCTGCCAGGAGCTGGGAATCGGAGGTGGACATCGTACATGCCAGAATGCCCGCGAAAATCAGACCTGCGACAATCGCAGCGAAAAAGCTGTGCTGGGAGAGCAGCTTGGCAATCTCCATGACAACCGTTTCGGAACTGTCGGTGCCTGCGCCGAACAGAGTCGGCAGCTTGCCGTTTGCAGAGAGCTGATTGCCGATAAAGCCGATAATGATTGCAACGGTCATTGCAATGACAACCCAGATGCTTGCGATGCGGCGGGAGAGCCGGATCTTCTTCTCGTCCTCAATCGCCATGAAGCGAAGCAGGATGTGCGGCATACCGAAGTAGCCGAGGCCCCATGCCATTGTGGAAACGATCGGGAGGAAGCCATAGCCGGTCTGCGAGAAGCTGCCGTCCTTGTTCAGGGAACGGGTGACGGTCAGGTGCAGATAATCCGGCAGTGCCTTTGCGTTGTTCATAACGGCATCCCAGCCGCCTGCATTGCTGACGCCGAAGCCGACAATAATGACCAGCGCAGTCGTCATGATGATGCTCTGGATCAGGTCGGTGAAGCTCGCTGCGAGGAATCCGCCCATGCTTGTGTACGCGATGATGATGACTGCCGCGAGGATCATGGCGGTGTGGTATTCCATGCCGAACAGGGTGCCGAACAGCTTGCCGCAGGCGGAGAAGCCCGATGCGGTATACGGCACGAAGAAGATCAGGATAATGACAGCCGCCACGCCGGAAAGCAGGTGCTTGTCATCGTGATAACGGTCGGAGAAAAAGTCCGGGATCGTGATGGAGCCGGTCTTCTGCGAGTACACACGCAGACGCTTTGCAACGAACAGCCAGTTCAGGTATGTACCGATTGCAAGGCCGATGGCCGTCCAGCCCGCTTCTGCAAGGCCGCAGAGGTATGCGACACCCGGCAGGCCGAGCAGCAGCCAGGAGCTCATATCGGATGCCTCTGCGCTCATTGCGGAAACCAGCGGGCCGAGCTTTCTGCCGCCGAGATAGAAGTCGCTGACGTCCTTGTTTTTCTTTGAGAACACAGCGCCGATCAGGATCATGCCGATGAGATAGACGATAATCGTCACGAGAATACCGATAATATTGCTTTCCATGAGTTTGTAAACCTCCCTTTTTTCAAGTCTTTTTTCTATTTCAGAACAGCCCTGAGATTCTGCCGTCAGCGTCTACGTCGATATTTTCCGCAGCAGGCTTTTTCGGCAGACCGGGCATGGTCATGATATCGCCGGTCAGCGCGACAATGAAGCCCGCGCCTGCGGAAACCTTGACATTGCGGATTGTGACGGTGAAGCCCTCCGGCGCACCGAGCACATCCTTGTCATCGGTGAAGCTGTACTGCGTTTTTGCCATGCAGACCGGCAGCTTGTCGAAGCCGAGCGCCGTGAGCTGGGCAATCTGCTTCTGTGCGGCCGGAAGAATATTGATGCCGTCGCCGTGATACACCCGTCTGACAATCGCTTCGATCTTCTCCGCAATCGGGCTGTCCAGCTCGTAGGAGAACGAGAAATCGCCCTGTTCCTCCTCACAGAGGCGGACAACCTCGCGGGCAAGCTCCTCGCCGCCCTTTCCGCCCTCTGCCCAGACAGTCGAGAGCTTCACATTCACGCCGAGTTCTTTGCACTTCTCGATAATCAGTGCGATTTCCGCATCGGTATCGGTCGGGAAGCGGTTGATTGCCACAACGGACGGCAGCTTGTAGACCTCCTTGATATTGGAAACATGCCGCAGCAGATTCGGCAGACCTGCCTCCAGTGCTGCAAGGTTTTCCGTGCCGAGCTCGGTCTTTGCAAGGCCGCCGTGGAGCTTCAGTGCGCGCACCGTTGCAACAATGACAACAGCCGAAGGCGTCAGCCCGGCCATGCGGCACTTGATGTCGAGGAATTTCTCCGCGCCGAGGTCTGCGCCGAAGCCGGCCTCCGTGATCGCGTAATCCCCGAGCTGCAATGCGGTTTTTGTCGCAAGCACGGAGTTGCAGCCGTGCGCGATATTCGCAAACGGGCCGCCGTGGACGAGCGCGGGCGTCCCCTCAAGCGTCTGCACAAGGTTCGGCTTCAGCGCGTCCTTGAGCAGTGCGGTCATGGCGCCGACAGCGTTCAGGTCGCCTGCCGTAACCGGCTTTTCGTCGTATGTATACGCAACAACGATGCGGGACAGGCGCTCTTTCAGATCGGTAACAGAGTTTGCGAGGCAGAATACTGCCATGATCTCCGAGGCGACGGTGATGTCATAGCCGTCCTCCCGCGGAACGCCGTTGATTCTGCCGCCCAGACCGTCCGTGATGAAGCGGAGCTGGCGGTCGTTCATATCGACACAGCGCTTCCATGTGATGCGGCGCGGGTCGATGTTCAGCGCATTGCCCTGATAGATGTGATTGTCAAGCATGGCTGCGAGCAGATTGTTTGCAGCGCCGATTGCGTGGAAGTCACCGGTGAAATGAAGATTGATGTCCTCCATCGGGACGACCTGCGCGTAGCCGCCGCCTGCCGCACCGCCCTTGATGCCGAACACCGGGCCGAGGGACGGCTCCCGCAGCGCGACCATGACGTTCTTGCCGATGCGGCGCATGCCGTCTGCAAGGCCGATTGTGGTCGTGGTCTTGCCCTCACCGGCTGCCGTCGGGTTGATCGCAGTCACAAGCACCAGCTTGCCCTGCTTTTCAGCGGGTTTCAGCTTGCCGAGGTCGATCTTCGCCTTGTAGCGGCCGTACTGCTCCAGTGCCTCATCCGGGATCCCGGCGGTCTTGGCGATCTCCGTGATCGGGTGCATGGGAATGGATTGCGCGATTTCAATGTCTGTAAGCATATGCGTTCCTCCTGCACATAGATTTGCATGATATGCAATAAATAAAGTATAACACAGAATATGCTCGTTTGTCAATTCTAACTTGTCTTTTTTCTGTGATTTTTCTGAATGAAGCGTAACTGCATTGTAATGAATTATTCACCGCCCTGTTGTTGTAATACGCTGCGGTTTATGATACAATAAGTGCAAGAAAGGAAGAGGCACCGTACAGAGCCGGCAGCGCAGCAGTGCTGTCAGGCCGGAAGGCGCTTTGTACGGTGCGGTTTCCGGAGTCTGTTCCGTGTATGCCGTGAAAGGAGGCCAAAGATGCGCAACAGTGCAAAAGTATTACTCGCAGCTTCATTGCTGCCCGCCGTGCTGTTTTGCAGCTGCGGCTCCGATGCGGCATCTGTCATGGATGTGCCGAAGGAGGCTGCTCCTGCTGCGGTGCATGCAGAGGGCAGCGCATCCGCGGATGCGGCACCTGTAAGAGAGGAAGCAGCACCGGCAGATCATGCAGCGGATGCGGTATTCCTCGCGGACAAAGCCGGTATGCCGGAGGCGGAGGGAGTTGCGCCCCCGGAAGGCGAAATTCCGGAATCGCAGACCGAATCGGTCACGGAGCCGCCGCCCGATGACGGTTCTCAGCCGTTTGTGCTGACCGCGGGCGAATGGAACGACAACGAAAACTGGGGCTTCTTTACGAATCTTGTCCACACCGGACGGATCAGCTTTCCATCCTACGGGCTGGATCCGGTACACAGGATCCTGGTGACGGTCGGCAATGCAGCAGGCCCCACTGCCAATCAGACAGTCACGCTGCTGGACGGTGAAAACACAGTCTGGACGGCAAAAACCGATAAAAACGGCAATGCATATCTGTTCTATCCGGCGGACAAAACCGCAAAGACATATGTGCTCCGGACAGCGGGCGCAGCAGACACGGTCTGCGAGGTGCCTGCGGATACGGAGGCACAGCAGGGCGGCATCAGCGTGCCGCAGCTGAGCTACACGGTCGATACCGAAAACGCTTCCGTGAGCTATCAGAAAACTGAGGTCATGTTCATTCTGGACACGACCGGCTCCATGGGTGATGAAATCAGCTATCTGCAAAAGGACTTCGCCGCCATTGCTGGCGAGGTTGCAGATGAAAATATGACATTCTCGGTCAACTTCTACAAGGACGCGGGCGATACCTACGTCACGCGGTGCAATCCGTTCACCGACGATCTCACGGCGGTGCAGAGCACCCTGAACCAGGAATACGCGGACGGCGGCGGCGATACGCCGGAGGCTGTCGCGGAAATTCTGGACGAAGTGATCACGCAGGGCAGCTGGAGCGCGGACACCAACAAGATCGCATTCCTGATCTTTGACGCGCCGCCGCATTCCGGCACGGAGAATGAGGAAAAGCTGAAAGCGGCTGCTGCATCGGCAGCAGAGCAGGGCATCCGGCTGGTGCCGGTGGTCGCCTCGAATGCAGAGCGCGAAACGGAGCTGTTCGGACGGGCGCTCGCAATTATGACCAACAGCAATTATGTATTTCTGACGGATGATTCCGGCATCGGAGATTCGCATCTCGAGCCGATCATCGGGGATTATAAAGTCGAGCTTCTGCATGATATCATCGTGCGGAACATAAGGGGGATTGCATCATGAGAAACCGTACACCTGCCGCTGTAACGGCCAATAAGATTATTCAGGCGGTGCTGTTTGTAATCCTTTGCTGCTCGGCACTGACAATCCCGGTTTATGCGGACGCACAGCCGGCCGCAGATGCCGCTTACGGTATGACAGCTGAATGAACCCTTCACTTCCTTTCATAAACAGCAGAGCAGCCGGTGCGCAGTCGTGTACCGGCTGCTTTGCGCATTATGAAGATTTATTGAAGTTTCCGTGAAAATTGCGGTTCTTTCACATTGCTTTCACACGGTTACAATATAATAACAGCAACACCCGCATTGAACCGTGCGCGAGATTCGCGTGCAGAATAAGGTTCGCTGCGGGCGTTGTCAATTCAGAGAGAAATCAGAAGTGCCTCCGGCGGATTTATAATGGGGCGCTGCCCCAATACAATACCAGCAACTTAAGGACGTGGGGCGTTCTGTGAATCGCTGCACGATTCACTTAGGGACGCCCTCTATCGCAGGGCGTCCCCTCTTGCCGCTTTGCGGCAATTCACCCCTTGCGGAGCTCTTGAACGCAAAAGTGTTTCGCTCACTGCGGTGAGCGACGGGGGCGCTGCCCCTCGACCCCGCAAGCCTTTGAAAAGGCTTGACCGAAACTTTTATTTCGAGATTCCAAAGGGATTTATCCCTTTGGCGGGGGTTGGGGCAGAGCCCCATTATAAATCCATCGGAGATCCCTCTATATCAACACGCCGAAGGGCGCTGACCGGAACCGGTCAGCGCCCTTTTTCATATGATTTTGGTCAGGTTCGGACTGAAAGCCCGTTTGGAATCATCGCCGGGAGAAGCCTCATGCTGACCGTTCGGTGGATTTGAGCCATGCGGCTGCAAGCTCCAGCGCCTCGTAGAGCGTCGCGCGAACCGCCGTCTTGGCAATGGCCTCGATCGGGTTCAGATTCTTGTCGGTCTTCATGAGATAGCACTTGATCTCGGAAGCGGTCGCCACCGGTTCGGTCTGCTCCTCCTTGGTGACGTTCATCATCACGACATAGGGCTTGGCCATGCTGCCGTAATAGATCGTTTTGCCGCTGCGGACAACAGGGCGTGATTTATAGGTAAAGTAGCTTTCGCTCACAGTAAAACCTCCCTTTCTTCTGCGGAATCCCGATCACCACGTCATCGTAAATTCCTTGTCAGTGTCATCAAAGATCTTGATATTGGAGATCAGCGTTTCAACATACGACTTGCGGCAGCGGAACCGTACCTCACCGTTCACCATGATATACGCCTTCATATCGCCTGCGTCGTAATACTTGAGTTCGTAGCCGTGCTGGCCGTCCTGCCGTTTCAAAGAAACCTCTGCCATCGGCTGATCCGGCAGCTCCACATCTTCGTAGACAATTTCCTCGGCCTTGGTCTGGAGCAGATACGTGTACAGCACGCGGTAGCGCTCGCGCATGTCATCATCCTGCTTCGCGCCCTTATAAGTGAGCACATAGTCGGACTTATCCGAACCGACGCCGGAGAACTCCAGCTTCGTGCCGTCTGCCTTGTAGGTCAGTGAACCGATATCCCACACAAACGTATCCAGGACGTTTCTGGAAATCACATCCTCCGCAATCACATTATCATAGATGATTGCGTCATCCCGGAACCCGTAGATGCAGTTGATGCCGTCCAGCATACCGTAATGGCACTTGTCGCCGTCCTCGGTTTCATAGGAATCGCCGAGATAGAACAGCCATTTGTCACCGGCATCGGTCTTGGTCGTGACGGTCACATACGGATCGTCGAAGCCGTACTTTTTCAGATCAGCCTCCGTCGGATGCGGCAGCTTTACCTCCGAAGCAGTCAGGCCGTACATGCCGTGTGTCGCCTCCGAAGACTTGTCGCCGTTCAGCAGCGAATAGACCGGCTCCTTCATAACGTGCAGCGCCATCGAACCGCCGTTGCTGTTCTCGGAATAATACGGATCATACTCAAAGAACAGATCATAATCCAGATCCTTCCGCTCAATGCGGACGGTCTTAATGATGGTCTTGTCGTCCTCGGCCTGCTCCGCTTTCAGCTCCGTTCCGAGGTAATATTCCTCGTCCTCAAGGAACGGATCCATTGCGGTGCCGTTGACCGTATAGACCGTATCAGAGCCCTCCATACAGAGGTAGCGCTGGCTGTCAATCGGAATCTTGCCGCCGATCAGGAACACGATATCATCGTTCTTGTCCACGGAGAAGGTCACCTTCACAGGCTGATCCAGTCCGAAGCGCTTCATATCATCCGCAGTGGCATGCTCCAGCACCGTATCGATCGAAGCGAGATCCGGCGCACGGGTTGCGAGGGTGCGGATGAGTGTGACATTCATCGGCAGATCCTCCAGCCCCTCCAGATAATAGTTTGCGACCTCCTCCTCAACCGAATTGCCGTCGGCATCGGTCGTGACGACCTTTTCCTTTTTCCGGTTGGCGACATAGGAGGTACCGTCCGGCTTTTCCACTTTAATCCGGTTGATGTCATCGGCGTGTGCATGCCAGAGCGGTGTTTCCACGGCATTGTCCAGGGTTGAGGAGCTCTCCGCGCCGCTGTCCGGATCGGTCTGCTTCAGAAATACGAGCACACCGCCGAGAGCTGCGAGCAGCACCGTGCCGCCGATAATCCCTTTCAGGGTCTTGTTCATCTGTTTCTTCTCCTTACATACACAAGAATGCCGATCAGGGCGACCGCAGGCGGAATCACAAAGACGATCACATTGCGGATCGTTTTGGCCTGCGCCTCGGTAATCGTGATCTTCGTCTGATCCAGCGATTTGCTTGCGACAGTGATCACGTTATCCTTGCCGGAAAGGCTGTTCATCATTGTGATGAAGTAGTTGGAATTGTCATAGTTGGTTGCGCTGGCGCCGATGAAGTAATCAACGAACAGCGGGGAACCGAATGCGATCAGACGGCTCTTGAACGTTTCGCCGCCGGCGATATAGTTGTGCTCTGCCTGCACCGCGATATTGCGGACGTCCTTTTCCGCCTTCTTCACGTCAAAGTTCTCAGCGGGCTCATCCAGCGGGTAAATCACCGCACTGTCAGAGGTGACGAGCAGCGGGTAGGTGTTTCTGCCTGCGCTGTCCTCAAACAGCGTCCGGATCGGGGAATGATACGGTGCAACGATCGGCACATTGCCGCCCTTGTAATTGGCATTGAGCGGTGCATCCGGATCCGCATTGACAATCGGCACGCCGGTCAGCGGGAGCTGACGGAGCGAGGTGTTCACGATCTGGCCTCTGTTCTCGTCGCCCTCCATGACGACAGCGTTGTCAATGACAAGGCCCCATTCTGCCAGGAAGTTGTTGAGGTTTTTCAGCTCGTTCATTCTGATCAGCGTCGAGAAGTAAATCAGGTTTTTGCCGCACTTGCCGTCGTTGTTCAGATAATCGCTGAGCTTCTTGACCTGCGCTTCGGTCAGGTCGCTGCACGGTGCGCAGAGGATCATCAGATCATAGTCCGACGAGAGCTCATCGGTTGCAATGTCGAGCTCCTGCGTCGAGAAGTTGTTCTTCGTCAGCAGCTCATTCAGTCTTGTAAAGCAATACTGCACGCTGCTGTCATAGATCGGCTGGCCGTTGTTCAGGCTGATCACGCCGACCGTAACCGGGTGCAGATCCGTCACGCCGATGATCGCGGAAATCAGCGACTGCTCGCCAACGAAGTTGTTCTCACTGGTCTGCATGCCGGTGGTGTAGTCGTAATTTGTTTCCGTAGAAATAAGATCGGTGTACGGAATCACGCGGGTGAGGTCGCCGCAGGAAACGATGACGCTCCATCTTGCGACGGATTCATTCGTGTCCTTCAGATAAAGGGTTTCCACCTCCGGGTGGCTGGTCGGATCAATGTATTCCACGGAGATTTTGCCGCTGGATTCGGATTCAAAGCGCTTCAGGGTTTCTGCCAGCACCTTCAGCTCCATATAGTCGTCAAACTGTGCCTCATCCGCAAGGACAATCAGCTTGATGTCGTCCTTGAGCTGATGCAGATAATCCGCGGTCTGCTCATCAATCTGATACATGCCCTTGGAAGTCAGGTCAATGCTCCAGTCGCAGCGCTTATCCAGCATCCGGACGATAATATTGACCATCACAACTGCTGCCATGAAAACGATTGTAATTACAGTTGCCAGCGCGCCGTATTTCAGCTTCTTGCGGCGCTTGACCTTGTTCAGCGCGCGCTTACGCTCCGCCTCCGGCGTCCGCTGTGCCTTTTTCTTCGCTTTCTTTGCGGCTTTTTCCGCATCCTCTGCGAGATTCTCTGCCGCATCTCCGGCAGCCTCAGCAGCGTCCTCGGCCTTATCCGTTACGGTGTCAGCAATATCCTCCGCCTTGTCCTTTACGGCATCGGCAATATCCTCCGCCTTGTCCTTTACGGCATCGGCAATATCCTCTGCCTTGTCCTTTACGGCTTCCGCGATATCCTCTGCCTTGTCACTGACTGCATCGAGGACATCCTCCGCCTTCTTGCCTGCCGCCTCCGCAGCAGCCTTGGCGGATCCGAGATTCTTCTTGTTTTCGTCTTTCTTGCCCATGTTGGATCCCTCCTTAGCTCCAGCGTCTGCGCTCAAACACGCGGATCGTCAGGTAATTAAAAACAACTGCAAAGCTGAGATAAAAAACGATGGTCGAAACATTGAACACGCCGTAGGTAATCGCGTAATACTTGCGCATGAAGGAAAGCTCCTGCACAATGTTCTTGAGCGTGCCGTCCTTCATGACACCCGTGATCGTATCGACCAGATACAGCATCATGAATGCGACAAACGCCATGACTGCCGCAGCAATCTGATTTTCCGTCAGTGCGGAAACCAGTCCGCCGACCGCGATAAACGCGGCGCCCATCAGAAACAGCGCAAGGAAGTTCGCAAAGACCATGCCCCATTCCACAACGCCGAACTTGCTGAGAATCAGCGCATAGACAAACGGCATCAGCAGTGCGATGGTGTAAAGCGCCAGAGCGGCAAAGTATTTGCCGAAGACAATCTCGCCGAGGCTGACCGGTGCGGTCAGGAGCCCCTGCTCGGTTTTCTGCTTCTTCTCCTCGCTGAACAGACGCATCGTCAGCAGCGGAATCAGGAACACGAAGATCAGGAACAGGGTCTGGAACATGCCGGACATATCCGTGGTCGCCGTGACAAGACATGTGTAATAGAAGAACATGCCGGTGAAAATCCATGAAACTGCAAGGAAAATATATGCGATGCTCGATGTGAAATACGCACCGATTTCGCGTCTGAATATTGCGCCCATTATGCCTTCTCTCCTTTCTGCTCCGCCTTGTCATCAGCGTTTTCAATGACAATGCCCTCGCCCATCGTGATCTTGAGGAACAGATCCTCCAGCGTCATCTCTGCGGAGCGGACGGCCAGCAGCGGCCAGTTGTGCTCGCAGGCAACGCGGAACAGATCGCGGCGGATATCCTTGCCAGGAACAGCCTCCATCTCATATTCATAGATCCCCGGCTCGCGCTCCATATCGGCACGGCAGTACTTGATGCCGTCGATGTTGCGCACAGCCTTGATAATCTCATCGCGCGGACCCTCGATGCGTGCCACGATGCGGTGATCGGTGGATACATTTCTGGAGAGGTTCTCGGCCGTATCATGCGCGGCGATGATGCCGTGATTGATGATGATGATGCGGTCGCAGACAGCCTGAATCTCGCTCAGGATATGCGAGGAAAGGATGACCGTGTGGTTCTTGCCGAGCTTCTTGATCAGCGTGCGGATCTCAAGGATCTGCTTCGGATCCAGACCGACCGTCGGCTCGTCAAGGATCAGAACCGGCGGATTGCCGATCAGCGCCTGCGCCACGCCGACACGCTGCTTATAAC
Source organism: Oscillospiraceae bacterium (assembly GCA_016281125.1). GTDB lineage: Bacteria > Bacillota > Clostridia > Oscillospirales > Ruminococcaceae > Firm-04. The sequence goes on from JAEEIA010000061.1 coordinate 35,609, forward strand.
CTTTGGACAGGTTCTTGATCAGTCTGTCCTGCACGTCGTTGACCTTCGTCAGGGACATGACCTCGTTCAGGTGCGCTCTGCGGGGCAGCTTGCACTTTTTCAGGTCATAGATATACTGGAGATAGCTCTTGACCGTCATATCGACATAGAGCGGCGGAATTTCCGGCAGATAGCCGATATAGGATTTCGCCTTGATCGGATCCTCCAGAATATCTACGCCGTTGATCAGCGCCTGGCCGGAGGTCGAGGAGATATAACCGGTCAGCATATTCATGGTTGTGGATTTTCCGGCGCCGTTCGGCCCGAGAAATCCGAGGATTTCACCGTCCTCAACGGTGAAGCTGATGTCATTGACGGCGTGCTTGTCGCCGTAATGCTTTGTCAGATTTCGCACTTCAATCATTGATGATGCTCATTCCCTTCATTGCATTTTCGCATGCCGTGCGCAGGCATACGTTTCAGACTATAACAATATTGTAGATTTCCCGTGTGATAATTCCGTGTCAGTACCTTGAAAGTTCATTCACGGCGCACCGGGCATTCCCTCCGCGGGCAGCAGGTGCATCCGCGCACGGATGTCACGCTGCATCTGGACGGCAAGTGCCTCCAGCGAATCAAAATGGCGCTCCGGCCGGATAAATTTGCAGAGTGTGACCGGCAGCAGCGTGCCGACAAGCTCACCGCTCCAGTTGATCAAATGCGTTTCTGCAATCGGTGCAGCGTCGCCGCCTGTGACAGTCGGCCGCACGCCGATATTCGTGATCGCAGGCACCCAGATGTCATTGATCTCTGCAAAGGAGGCGTAAACGCCCCTGTGCGGCACGCACTGCCACGGCTCAAACGGCTGATTCGCCGTCGGACAGCCGAGCACGGTGCTGCCTAAGTGATTGCCGGTGATCACATGCGCAAGAATCTGGTAATCCGCACCGAGCAGCCGGTTCGCCTTTGTAACCTGTCCGCTTTCCAGCAGAAACCGGATATGGCTGGACGAAACCGCAAGCCCGTCACTGTCCCGCACCTGCGGCACAAGATGCACGGAGAAATTATACTTTCTGCCGAAACGCTGAAGATCCGCAGGCGTACAGGACGCGCCCCTGCCGAAGCGGAAATCCTCTCCCGCCACGACATGATCCACCTGGAGCCGCTCCCGCAGAATTTCCTTGCAGTAGCGTTCGCCGTCAAGCTCTGCAAGTTCCCCGAACGGGAGCGCAAAGACGGCATCTGCGCCGCAGGTTGTCAGCAGGCGGCGCTTCTGTTCATCGTGATAGATATATTGCAGCGGGCGGCCGCGCTTCTGCGGCATGGTTTCCGAAGCGAACGTCACCACATGGCACGCGCCCAGGGAAACCGCCTGTGTCAGCACCCGCCTGTGTCCGAGATGTACACCGTCAAACAGCCCGAGTGCCGCCGCAATCGGGCGCCGTTCGGGATTCGGTGCAGCACAGAATTCCGGCTGCCTCATGAACGATCATCTCCTCACAGATTTTTGAATACGCGCAGGCAGCCTTCCTCCCGGTCGGCATCCGCCAGTCCGAGAAATGCGCCGTCCGCACCGTAAACGCGGTACCGTGACGCTTCTGCGGAAATGCCCCGCACCCGCATCAGGTCGAGCCGCACGCCGTTTTTGTAGAGCTTTGACTGCGCCTCGCTGAGCCTGACCGCAGGCAGTACGGAAAACAGCCTGTCCGTCGGGACAATCAGCGTTTCCAGCGTATTGCTGTCCGCCGCCTGCTGTACTTCCTCAAATGTGTGCGCTTCCCCGAGCGTGAACCCGCAGGCCGCCGTCCGGATCAGCGATGTCATACATCCGCCGCAGCCGAGCGCTTTGCCGATGTCATGGATGATCGTGCGGACGTAAGTACCCTTTCCGCAGACAATCTCCAGCACGCCGCAGCCTGACGCCGCATCGTATTCTGTCAATGTGATGCCTGTGACAAATGCAGGCCGCGCAGGACGTTCCACCTCCATGCCGCCGCGCGCGAGCTCATAGAGCCGTTTGCCGTTGATCTGCACGGCGGAATACATCGGCGGGATCTGCATGATCTCTCCGGTAAACTGCGGAATGACTTCCCGCAGCGCCGTTTCCGTCACCTGCACGGCATTTGTTTCAAGCACCGTCCCGGTTATGTCCTGGGTATCCGTCACCGTGCCGAGCCGGAAGCCCGCACGGTATGCTTTGGTTTCATCCGGCAGAATGTCGCACGCCCTGGCCGCGGTGCCGATCAGCACGGGCAGAACGCCCTCCGCCATCGGATCCAGCGTGCCGGTGTGCCCCAGCCGCCTGATTTTCAGGATGCCGCGCAGCTTTCCGATCACATCAAAGGACGTGAAGCCCTGCGGCTTGTTCATCACTAAGATTCCGCGTTCGATCATGCTGTCAGCGATGCCTCCGCGGTTTCCATCAGCTTCCGGCAGATCTCCGCCGGTTCTCCCTCATGGAACGAACAGCCGCTCGCCTTCACATGGCCGCCGCCGCCGAACTGCCTGCACACCGCGGAAACATCGGCGTGCTCGCCGCCGCGCATCGAAACGCGGAAGCTGCCGTCAGACTGCTGCTTGCATGTGATGCCGATTTCGACGCCGAGAATCTGCATCGGCAGATTCGCAACGCCGTCCACCTCATCGGCCGAAACCTTCAACTCAGTCATCCAGCTGTAAGGCAGATAAATCAGCGCAACCTTTCCGTTCTCCGAAAGCCGGATATTCTGCATCAGGCGCGTATCGAGCCGGATCCTTCCCTCGGATTTCAGCACGAAGAGCTCACGGTTCAGCCTTGCATAGGGCAGATCGGGATACATGCGCTTGATCGCACTGACGGCGGCAAACGTATCTGCACCCGCATTGCTGAACTGGAAGCATCCTGTGTCGGTCGAAATGCCGACATACAGGCATCTTGCGATTTCTCTTGTAATCGGGATCGCGTTGTCCTGCATCATCCAGAAAAGCACCTCGCAGGCAGCCGAGGAATTCGGATCCCATAACAGCTGCTTTGCATAATGCGTATTGGAAACATGGTGGTCGATACAGAGCAGAACCTCTGCATCCAGATCCGCCTGCGGGAGATTTCCGAACAGCTTTTTATCCGCAACATCGACGGAAATGCGCATTTTCGGCTCAAAATCCTCAAACACGACGCCCTGCGTGATCTCGTCGAACATCGCGGGGATCGGATCCGCGCAGCAGACGCGGGAACGGATCCCGAGCGATTTCAGGATATAATAGACCGCATAGCCGCCGCCGACGCAGTCACCGTCCGGTGAGCGGTGGATCAGGATATGCACATCCTCCAGCGAGCGCAGCACCGCATATGCCGCCTCACTGCTCAGCTCCGTACAGCCATGACTGTTCTGCTCCATAGGAACACCTCCCTGCAAAATTCCGCCCTCCGGCGGGGATTATTCTTCGGTACCGGTGAACTGCTCCGGCTCTGCGGCATCGCTGCCGAGCCCGCCGGTCAGTCCGAGATTGCTGAGCTTTTCGCTGATGTCCGATGCATATTCAATCGAATCGTCAGCGACGAAATGCAGCTCCGGCGACTTGCGCAGGTCGAGTCTGCGGAACAGCTCTCTGCGGATAAAGCCGGAAGCCTTTGTCAGAACTCTGCACGCTTCCTTTGCGTGATTCAGACCGGACAGGCTGGAAACATACGCCTTGCAGTGTCCCATATCGCCGGAAAGCTCCGCGCGCACGATGGTCAGATCCGGCGTAATACGCGGATCCTTCAGCTCGCGCATGATCGCGGTCAGCTCCCGGAGCATATCCTCCTGCACCCGGCCGATTTTGAAGCTTGCCATAATAAAACGTAATTCCTTTCCGTGACGTTCAGGGTTCAGAGCTTGATCGAGCCGTCCGGTTCGGGATTGTAATAATTCCCCGATGTTTCGGACTCCTCAAAAAAGCCCTCCTCGTCAAAGATCGCATCCTGATATTCCACAGCCTCCACGGGGCTGACCTCTCCGAGCAGAATGCGCTTGACTGTTTCAAAAAACAGCGTGTCAATCGGACCGAAATCCGGCCACGCGAGTGCTTCATTACAGTACTGGAGCATATCTTCATTGCTCATTCTCTGAAATTCCATACTCTTCCCTCCGTCTGCCGCTTCATCCGCCTGTACGGCAGCCCGTACAGGCAGCGAATCTTATTCGTCGCGGTATTCCTCCACGATAAAGCCTTCCAGAATGTCGCCTTCCTTGATGTCCGCGAAGCGCTCCAGCGAAATGCCGCACTCGTAGCCCGTTGCGACTTCCTTCACGTCATCCTTGAAGCGGCGCAGCGAGTCGATCTTATCCTCCGCCACAACGATGCCGTCACGCACAACGCGGATCTGGCACTGGCGGGTGATCTTGCCGTCGGTGACATAGCAGCCGGAAACTGTGCCGACGCTGGAAATATGATAGACCTGGCGAACCTCCGCACGGCCCATTTCGACATCGCGGTACTTCGGCGCAAGCATACCCTTCATTGCCGTGGAAATCTCCTCGATTGCATCGTAGATGATGCGGTACAGGCGGATATCAACACCGTCCCTTGCAGCGGCATCGGCAGCCACCGGCATCGGACGGACATTGAAGCCGACGATGATCGCGTTGGATGCGGATGCCAGCATCACGTCATTCTCGGAAACCGCACCGACTGCGCCGTGAATGACCTTGACGCGGACTTCTTCATTCGTGAGCTTTTCAAGCGACTGCGTAACCGCTTCGACGGAGCCCTGCACGTCTGCCTTGACGATCAGCGGCAGCTCCTTCATCTCGCCCTCGGCGATCTGCGAGAACAGGTTGTCGAGCGTCACCTTGCGGTAAGCCTTGAACTGCTCTTCCTTCGCCTCGTGCTTTCTCTGCTCGACAAGCTCCTTTGCCAGACGCTCATCCTCAACCGCATTGAAGGTATCGCCCGCGCTCGGAACCTCTGCCAGACCGGTGATCTCGACCGGAACAGACGGGCCTGCCTCCTTGACAACCTTGCCCTTGTAATTCGTCATGACGCGGACTCTGCCGACTGCCGTACCCGCGATGATGACATCGCCGGTGTGAAGCGTACCGTTCTGCACCAGAATCGTTGCAATCGGGCCGCGTCCCTTGTCCAGACGCGCCTCAATGACGGTACCCTTTGCTCTGCGGTTCGGGTTCGCCTTCAGCTCGCGCACTTCCGCAACGAGCAGGATGTTTTCAAGCAGATCCTCAATGCCCTCGCCGGTCTTTGCAGAAACCGGCACGCAAATCGTATCGCCGCCCCACTCCTCGCAGACGAGCTCATGCTCAGTGAGCTGCTGCTTGACGCGCTCGGGGTTTGCGCCTTCCTTATCCATCTTGTTGATTGCAACAATGATTGAAACACCGGCCGCCTTTGCGTGGTGGATCGACTCAATCGTCTGCGGCATGATGCCGTCGTCCGCTGCAACAACGAGAATTGCAATATCCGTGATATTCGCGCCGCGGGCACGCATCGAGGTGAATGCCTCGTGTCCGGGCGTATCGAGGAAGGTGATGACCTTGCCGTCATGCTTGACCTGATATGCACCGATGTGCTGCGTAATGCCGCCCGCCTCGGTGTCCGTGACATGCGCATTGCGGATGCGGTCAAGGATCGAAGTCTTGCCGTGGTCAACGTGACCCATGACAACAACGACAGGGCAGCGCTCCTCCAGGGACTCCTCCGGATCCTCCTCATCGGTGATGAGGCGCTCCTCAATCGTGACAATGACCTCGTGCTCGACCTTTGCACCCAGCTCCTCTGCGACCAGAGATGCGGTGTCAAAGTCGATTTCCTCGTTGATATTCGCCATGACGCCGAGTCCCATCAGCTTCTTGATGACGTCGCGCACCTGCACCTTCAGACGGGTTGCAAGCTCGCTGACGACGATGCTGTCCGGAATCATGACCTTGAGCTGCTGCTTTCTTGCGCGCTCCAGCTCAAGACGGCGCAGCTTCTCCGCCTCGGTTTCTCTGGCCTTACCGGATTTTGCCTGCTGCTTTCTCTGCTGGGACTTCTGGTTGATCTTCTGCTTCTTCGCAACCAGGTTGTCGTTCTTGCCGCCTCTGCCCTGCGGAGCGATCTGCTCGTAGCGCTCATTGTACTTGTCGAGATCGACATAGGTACCGCGGGTATCGACCGTGTGGCGCTGCTGGCTCGGCTGCACCTCGGTCGCGGTTGCAAAGCCGCCCTCCATCTTGACCATCTCGCCGCGCTCCTGTGCCTTTGCGGGCTTCTTCGGGGTTTTCTGGATATTCCGCGGCTGCGGCTGCTTCTTCTGTGCAGATGCAGCCGGAGCAGTGCTCTGCGGCTTATCCTGTGCGGCAGCCTTCTGCTCGGCAGCACGCTTTTCGGCAGCAGCCTTCTGCTCTGCGGCAGCCTTGGCAGCAGCCTCTGCCTGCTTTCTCTGCTGTGCCTGCTGCTGAATCTTCTGATTGCGCTCACGGCGCGCAGCCTTTTCTGCCTGCTGCTTCTCATACATCGCGGCGCGCTCTCTTGCACGGCGCTCGGTTTCGGCAGCGGTCAGCACGCGCGGCCCTGCCGGTGCGGCATTCTCAGCTGCGGGTGCAGCAGCATCGGATACGGGCGCGGCAGGTGCCTCGGCGGGCGCCGCCGGTGCAGCGGTCTGCACGGGCTGTGCAGGCATTGCAGCAGCCTCCGGCTGAACGGCAGCTTCCGGCGCTGCGGGCCGTGCAGTCTGCTCGGCCGGCTTCTGCTTCTGCGGCTTTTCAGCCTTTGCAGGCTTCTTCACGTCCTTCGCATCCGTCTTCTTCGGACGCGCAACCGGCTCCGGCTTTGCGGCGCGGGTCGGCTTCTTGGCAGTCTGCTGCGGCTGTGCCGTTTCCGTGCGGTCGGCATAATACGCATCAAAATTCTTGACCTGATTTTCCTGCGTATAGCTTTCCAGCAGATAGTTCAGTTCGGCGTCCGTCAGCGCGGATGTCGGCTTTTTGGGCTTATCATCCAGCGCCGCGAGCCGGTCAATGATCTCCTGCGCGGGGCGATCCAGATCGGCAGCGAAGTCACTCAGCTTGATCTTATTTGTTGGCATAGGCATGTACCCCCTATCGGTTTCCGGCGGTCTATGCGGGACCGCGACTGGGCTTTCGGCATATCCGCACTGCGCAGCACGGATATGCATTTGTTACTTCAAGTCATCGGATTCCGGCAGCAGCGAAATCAGCTTTGCCGCGAATCCGTCCTCACACACGCCGAAAACGGCTGTCCGTTTCCGGAAATAGCATTTCAGCGTGTCCATATCAAACGGGAGCTTCCTGACGGGAAGCGTCCCTGCAAAATAGCGAACTTCCTTTTCCGTCTTTTCCGAGGCATCCGATGCAAGCAGAAACAGCTTCACGCTGCCCTGCTTCGCGGCCTCCGTGACTGCATCGAATCCGAGCAGCAGCTTTCCGGCCTTTCTGCACATCGTCAGGCTTGCGGTCAGACGGTTTTCCGCAGCATCAGGCATGACCGTTCCCCTCCTGCTGCGTCTGCTCCGCCGTCAGCATGGAAGCCTCCAGCGCAGCGTAAATCTCATCCGTAATGCGGCACGAGAACGCCTTTTCCAGCCTTCTCGCCTTGCGTGCGGCTTTGAGGCAGCTCATCTGCGGACAGATATATGCGCCGCGCCCTGCCTGCTTGCCGGTCGCATCCAGCAGGATCGTTCCGTCCTTCTGATGCACCACGCGGATCAGCTCGCGCTTCGGCTTCATCTCATTGCAGCCGAGGCACATCCGCATCGGTGTTTTCTTCGGCAGCATCGCCTCAGACCTCTGCGCCGCCGTCGAGCTGATCGAGCTCCGCAGCGTCCTCCATGATCTCATAGCCCTCGGCATCCGCGTCCTCGGATTCCGGCTCCGGATCCGGATACTGCGGCTTGATGTCGATCTTGTACTTGGTCAGCTTGGCAGCCAGCTTTGCATTCTGACCCTTGTTGCCGATGGCCAGCGAGAGCTGATCGTTCGGAACGATGACAGTCGCCGCATGGTTCTCCTCATCCTCAATCGTGGTGGAGATGACGGTCGCCGGTGCCAGTGCGCTGGTGATGAACTTCTCCGGATCCTCGGAATACGGAATGATGTCGATTTTCTCACCGTGGAGCTCGCTCAGCACCGCATTGATACGGGAGCTGTGCGGTCCGATGCAGGTGCCGATGGCATCGACGTTCGGATCATTGGAGCTGACCGCAATCTTGGAGCGGAAGCCGGCCTCGCGGGAAACCGCGTGGATCGTGACGGTGCCGTCCGCGATTTCCGGAATCGCTGCCTCAAACAGCTTCTCGACAAAGCCCTTATCGACGCGGGAGATGCGGACAATCGGGCGCTTTTCGCGGTTTGCAATCGTGGTGACATACACCTTGATCAGCTGGCCCTCTTTCAGCGGCTCGTAAACGCGGGTGGGCTTGCCGTCCACCATGGTTTCCGTAAAGAGCTGCTCATTGCGGGAGAGGTACAGCTCGGTATGCTCGTACTCGACCGTGACCGTGCCGCGGAGCGGGTCAATCTGCGTGACCTTGACCGTGATGATCTCGTGCTCCTTGGATTCAAACTTTTCCATCATCTGCTGACGGTTGATCGAGCGCAGATCCGTGCGGATGCTCTGCTTTGCGAACTGCGCGATGCTTCTGCCGAACTTCACCGGATCCAGCAGACATTCCACCAGATCGCCGAGCTCGCAGTTCGGATCGTAGAGCTTCGCCTGTTCGTAGCTGACCTCGTAATCCGTTTTCGGTTCGCCCTCCACAACGCTCTTCTTCATGTAAATGTCGAAGCGGTGGGTGGCGGGGTCGATCTCCACGCGGATGTCATCGTCCTCCGCATAGGGATACGCCTTCTGCGCGGCCTTCAGCATTGCGGCTTCGATCTTCTCGACCAGCAGTGCCTGCTCGACGCTGTTCTCGCTGCCGAGCGCGGACAGTGCCTCAAAGAACCCTTCATTCATGGCATATTTTCCTCCTAATAATCTTGCAGGCTTCATATTCTCAATGAAGCTGAGTTACCGTTTTCGGATGCGGCATCATTCAGCCGCGCGTTTGATCTCATCCTCCGCCAGATCGTCCAGACGGACATACGCGATGCCGGCCAGCGGCAGCGTCAGCGTTCCGGCTTCGGTTTCCAGCGTGAGATTTTCCTTGTCGCAGGATCTGAGCGTCCCGTTCAGGTCGCGGGCGCCATCCTCGGTCGGGCGGATCATGCGGACACGCACTCTGCTGCCCTCGCACGCATCGAAATGCGTCGAACGGATCAGCTCGCGCTCCAGCCCCGCAGAGCCGACCTCCAGCGTATAGGACTGCGGGATCGGATCCAGCTCGTCAAGGAGCTTGTTGAGCGGACGTGTCACGTTTTCGCAGTCCGTGATGTTGACCGGACGCTCCATATGATCGAGGAACACGCGCAGATACCACATTGCGCCCTCCTTCTCAAACCGGACGTCCCAGACGATCAGCCCCTGCTCCTCCGCAATGGGCTGCACCAGCTCGTAGATACGGCTTTCCGTACCGCCGAATTTTCTGATCTTCATAGCATTCCCATACTCCCTGACAATTTCAGATTCCGTGTGACGGTGCCGAAACATAAAACAAAGACCGGAATTGGATTTCCGGTCTTTGTCATCTCACTGTTACACTATCGCTATCATACCACTTTTCCGCGAAAAATGCAAGCAATTTTGCGTTTTTTCAGGCGCTTTTCTATTTTCCGCACAATTATATATATAGATTGAATAATATTTTCGTGATATTGACAAGCAATAAAATTCAAATTTTGTTGCATATACTCCTTTTGTGATGCCTGTGAACAGCGCGGCTCTTTCCCGCCGGTTGACTTTTGCGGCATTTCATGGTACAATAGTGTGAAACTTTTCATTATCCCGGAGATACGGAGAAAGCGGTGAATCAGCTTGCACCAGCGACAGCAGATGTTCCAGAATATCATACTTCCGGCAGCAGCCGCTCTGATTACGGTATGCTGTCTGTACCGCTGCGGCAGCAATACCGACCGCAATGATCCGGTGCAGACGGCGCTGCTTTCCGCGGCGGACACAACCGCTGCGGATACAACAACCCGCCCGGTCACGACGGCCGTGACCACTACGACAGCGACAACCACCACAACCGCCACAACCACGACCACAACCGTCACAACAACCACCACGGCAACAACGACAACGCTCACGACCACGACGACCGCCACCACGGCGGCAGTCACGGAAATCACCATCGGGGAGATTCCGGCGTTCACGACCGAGTATCACAGCCCGGAGCCGGACGCACACGGCCTGACCGCACAGGACTACGCGTTTCTCAGCGACACCGTGTTCGTCGGGGACAGCATTTGCAGCGGCCTGCGCGTATACAAGATTCTGCCCGATGACAATGTAGTCGCAAAGGGCTGCGTCGGCGCACGCAATATCTTTGATTATACATTCCCGGTGCGCGGGAAGGAATTCGGCGTAACCTATTCCCTTTCTTTGCTGAAGCCGAAGTATGTCGTCTTTTCCATGGGCATGAACGACGTCAATATGACATCAGCGGAAAAATACTGCGAAAACTACGATTTTCTGCTGAAAACGCTGCATACTGTTCTGCCGGAATCCAAGTTCTTCGTCGCGTCCGTCACGCCGATTGCCGCAGACTGCACATTCAGCACCAATGCCAAAATCAATGCGCTGAACGCAGCGATGCAGGAGCATCTCAAGGACAGCGACGATACCTATGTCGATATTGCGGAAGGGCTGAAAATCTGGGACGGCTCTCTGCGTTCAACGTACAGCGGCGGCGACGGCATCCACCTCGCGCCGGATGCATATTATATCCTGCTCAATTCGCTCTGCGACGAGCTCGTTGACACCAAGGTCGTCGGCGGATGGAAAAACGGCGTCGCCTACGGCTGGGCAAAAAAGAAATGAAAGATCAAAAACTGCGTGCCGGCTTTTTGCCGGCGCTCGCTTTATCGCAGAATTTGACAGGAACCGCAATATCTGCATATGAAAGCCCTGTTATGCACAATATATTTTCTTCGCACCTGCTGTCTTTTCATGAAACGTATGAACATTTCATGAAATCGGGACGGCAGGGCTTTCTTTTTTTCCTGTTTTGTGCTATAATAGTAGGGTATCATGCCGTACTATACGGCAAAGGAGGTCAAAGAGTTGGATCAGCCCGTATATGCACTCGGCATTGACGTCGGATCAACGACTGTCAAGACCGTAGTGATCGACGATAACAAGCAGATTCTGTCCCATTGCTACCAGCGCCACATGTCCCGCGTCCGTGAAACCGTCGCGGAGCAGATTGCAGCACTGCAAAAGCAGTTCCCGGATGCACTGTTCCGGATCTGCATTACCGGCTCCGCAGGACTCGGTCTTGCACAGAGCGCGGATATTCCCTTTGTGCAGGAGGTTCACGCTGCATTCCTCGCGGTCAAATCCGATTATCCGGATGCCGATGTTGTCATTGAGCTCGGCGGAGAGGACGCGAAGATGATCTTCCTGACCGGCGGCGTGGAGCAGCGCATGAACGGCTCCTGCGCAGGCGGCACCGGCGCGTTCATCGACCAGATGGCGACGCTGCTCGGCATCACCGCGGACGAGCTCGACAGAATCTCGCTCCAGGCGGAGAAGCGCTACCCGATTGCATCGCGCTGCGGCGTGTTCGCAAAGTCTGATATTCAGCCGCTGCTCAATCAGGGCGCAAGACGTGAGGACATTGCGGCCAGCATCTTCCAGGCCGTTGTCGATCAGACCGTTTCCGGCCTGGCACAGGGCAGAACGATTGAAGGCACCGTGCTGTTCCTCGGCGGCCCGCTCTCCTTCCTCAAGGGGCTGCGGCAGGCCTTTGTCCGGACGCTCAAGCTCGATGACGAACACGCGATCTTCCCGGAGAACGCCCCCGTTTTCGTCGCCTACGGCTGCGCGATGTACGCGGCACAGTCCTGCGCGCCCGCCGCGCTCGCGGAAACCATGGAGAAAATCGAACATGCGGAGGCAGGCGGCAATACCGTCACAAGCGAGCCGCTGTTCCGCTCCCGCAAGGAATATGAACAGTTCATCGAACGGCACAAGGCGCATGACCTGCCCTTTGCCGATCTGCGCACGGCGACCGGCAATGCCTATCTCGGCATCGACGCCGGTTCCACGACCACCAAGCTCGTGCTGATTACCGAAAACGGCGACCTGCTGTATCAGTATTACGCCGCAAACCGCGGACAGCCCCTTGACCGCATCGTCAAGCAGCTGAAAAAGATCTACGCCGACAAGAATCCCGATCTGCATATCCGTGCATCGGCGGTCACCGGCTACGGCGAGGACTTTATCCGCGCCGGTCTTGGCATTGACTTCGGCATTGTGGAAACCGTCGCGCATTTCAAGGCCGCATCTTACTTCTGCCCGGACGTCGATTTTATCATGGATATCGGCGGGCAGGACATCAAATGCTTCAAGATCCGAAATCACAGCATTGACAGCATCATGCTGAACGAGGCATGCTCCTCCGGCTGCGGCTCGTTTATCCAGAGCTTTGCGCAGGCACTCGGCTATGAAATCGCGGATTTCTCCGAGCTCGGCCTGTTCGCGGCGCATCCGGTCGATCTCGGCTCCCGCTGCACCGTGTTCATGAACAGCTCTGTCAAGCAGGCGCAGAAGGACGGCGCCACCGTCGAGGACATCTCCGCGGGTCTGTCGTCCTCCATCATCAAGAACGCCGTTTACAAGGTCATCCGTGCAAAATCCGTGGAGGAGCTCGGCGAAAATATTGTCGTGCAGGGCGGCACCTTCCTGAACGACGCGGTGCTGCGCTCGTTTGAGATGGAACTCGGCCGCGACGTCATCCGTCCGGCAATCTCCGGTCTGATGGGCGCATTCGGTGCGGCGCTCTACGCAAAGGAACACGCGCCTGCAGAAACCAGAACCATTTCTGCGGAAAGTCTGACGGATTTCAGCTACCAGACCAGAAGCGCGAAATGCGGCGGCTGTACCGCGCACTGTGCGCTGAACGTCGTCATTTTCCCGGACGGCAGCCGCTATATCTCCGGCAACCGCTGCGAAAAGGGCGCAGGCAAAGCGAAATCCGATGAGATTCCGTCGCTGTATGATTATAAATACAACCTGATTCTTGAACAGGCGAACCGCCCTGTCCGCGGCGAAAAGCCGGTTGCTGCGGTCGGACTGCCGCTGGCGCTCTCGTTCTACGAGCAGATGCCGTTCTGGACGGCGCTGTTCACGGAGCTTGGCTTTGCCGTAAAGCTCTCTCACGAAAGTGACCGCGAGATGTATTACAAGGGACAGCATACGATTCCCTCGGATACGGTCTGCTATCCCGCCAAACTGGCGCACGGACATATCGAGGATCTGCTTGAACAGGGCGTTGATTTCATCTTCTGGCCTTGCATGAGCTACAACTTCGACGAGGGCAAGAGCGATAACCACTACAACTGCCCGGTCGTTGCATATTATCCGGAGCTGCTCCGCGCAAACAACAGCCGTCTGACAGAGGAAAACTTCATCACGCCGTATATGGATCTGAACCGCAAAAAGGGCGTGTGCCTTGCAATGAAGCATGCGCTCGCAAAATACCGGATTCCGGCGGGCAGGCTGAAAGCGGCGCTGGATGCGGCATATACTGCACAGGAACAGTACCGCAGATCCATTGCAGATGAGGCGCAGCGGATCATTGACACGGCGCGCGCAGAGGGCAGAAAAATCATTGTTCTGGCGGGCAGACCGTACCACATCGACAAAGAAATCAACCACGGCATTCACAAGCTGATTGCAAGCCTCGGCATGGCGGTCATCACAGAGGATTCCGTCGCGGCGCTCGCGGATCCGGGCAAGCTCGGCGTCCTGAACCAATGGACATACCATTCCCGCCTGTACCGCGCGGCGAATTACGTCACCGGGCAGCCGGATATGCAGCTGGTACAGCTGGTATCGTTCGGCTGCGGCATCGACGCTGTCACAACGGATGAGGTGCGCACAATTCTGGAGCGCGGCGGCAAGCTGTATACGCAGCTGAAAATCGATGAGATCAACAACCTCGGTGCGGCAAAGATCCGTCTGCGGTCGCTGGTCGCGGCGATGGAGGAAAGCCCTGCGCCCGTACAGCAGCCTGCACCCGAGCCCGTTCCCGTCTGAACCCTTACGGAGGCTGTATGCGCTTTTGCTCCGAACTGAAAAAATACCTGCTCCGGGCAGCCGCCGCAGTCTGCGGCAGCGTGTTCGGCTGGGCAGTGATTGAAAACACCGCGCTGCTCTGTGTCAGCAGATATACCGCAGATATTCCCGGACTGCCCCGCATCGTCCAGATCTCCGATCTGCACAAGCGGCAGTTCGGCAGGCACCAGAAGCGCCTGATCCGCAGGGTCAGGTCGCTGAATCCGGAGATCATCGTCATCACCGGCGATCTGGTTTCCCGTGACGTCACGGATTTCACCGGCACGGAACAGCTGCTCCGGCAGCTGTCGGCCATTGCGCCCGTCATCACGGCAAACGGCAACCATGAGGGCGACCTGACGCCGGAGAACTATGCAGCATTCTGCCGTGCGGTGCGCCGCGGCGGCGCCGTGCTGCTCGAAAACGAAGCCGTCACATGCAAGGGCATCCGCTTTGCCGGACTGTTTCTGCCGCGTCCCTATTTCCGCGGCGGCGGCCTGCTCGGCTTTTCCGGCGAGAAGGACTGCACCGCTGCGGATGTCACAGAGCTGCTCGGCCCTTGTACGGAACAGACCGTGCTGCTTGCACACAATCCGCTGTTCTTCCCCGCATATGCGGAATGGGGCGCTGCCCTGACGCTTTCGGGGCATATTCACGGCGGCGCTGTCAGACTGCCCGGCATCGGCGGACTGCTTTCCCCGGCGCGGAAATTCATGCCGCGCTACGACAAGGGCTGCTTCCGCATCGGCGAACAGCAGATGATCGTCAGCGGCGGGCTCGGCAAGCTGCGGCTGTTCAATCCGCCGGAGCTCTGTCTGATCACCGAAAAAACGACCTGATTCCGGCATTTCCGGCAACGGTGATGCAGAAAGCGCTGAAACATGCGGAATCTGCGTATCACCCGCCGTCATCCGGGGCATGCTCTCCCTGCAAAGACTGACCGCAGGCTCCCGGCCTGAAAGGATACAAGAATAAGAATGATAGAACGCAGAAAATACCGGCACCTGTTCTCGACCATCTGCGGGATCCTGCTGCTCGGCATTCTGACACTCTGGTTTGCCGTGACATGGGACCGGAACTACGCGGATGTCATCATCGCGCCGTTCTTCCGGCGCGGCAACTGGGTCGTTGTCCTGATCTACACGTTCCTGACAGCGATTGTCTACAAAGCCTACCGATGTACGCGCTTCGGTTATCTCAAGCGCAGCGATCTGATCTATTACCAGCTGATCGGCACCGCGATTGTCAATTTTATCACCTATTTTCAGATCAGCGTCATCGGCCGCCGGTTTCTGGCAGTTGCGCCGATCCTGCGGATGACGCTCGCGGATTTCATCACGATCATCAGCGCTGCATTTCTCATCAGCAGACTGTATTTCCGGCTCTACCCCCCGCGCAGGCTCGTGGTCGTGTACGGCTCTCACAGGGCAGAGGAGCTTGTGCTGAAAATGAGCACCCGCGTGGATAAATATATGATCTGCGAAAGCATCAGCTGCACGGAGGGACTGAAAGCCATCACCGCAAAGCTGAGCGGCTTTGACGGCGCAATCCTCTGCGATATTCCCGCAGAACTGCGCAATGATCTGCTGAAATACTGCTGCGGACACCGGATCCGCGCCTACACGGCGCCGAAGATCTCAGATATTCTGATGCGCGGCGGCGACGAGCTCCGCCTGTTCGATACGCCGCTGATTCTCTGCCGCAACGAGGGACTGACGCCGGAGCAGCGCTTTTTCAAGCGCATCTTCGATGTCATTGTTTCGGCGGTCTGCCTCCTGCTGTTCTCGCCGGTCATGCTGGCCTGTGCGGCAGCGATCCGTCTGGAGGACGGCGGCCCGGTTCTTTACCGGCAGCGGCGTCTGACAAGGGACGGCGCCGTCTTTGACGTGCTGAAATTCCGCAGCATGATTCCGAATGCAGAAGCGGACGGAGAAGCCGTCCTCGCTGCGGACGACGACAAACGCATCACCAAGGTCGGCAAAGTCCTCCGGCGGTTCCGTCTGGATGAACTGCCGCAGCTGATCAATATTCTGCGCGGCGAGATGTCGCTGGTCGGCCCGCGTCCGGAACGTCCGGAGCTGACCGCCGCCTATACCGCACAGTATCCCGAATTCCCCTACCGCTTACAGGTCAAGGCCGGGCTGACCGGCTATGCGCAGGTCATCGGCACCTACGATACGGAGCCGATTGACAAGCTGAAAATGGATCTGATCTATATTGAGCAGTATTCGCTGCTCATGGACATTCAGATTCTGCTGATGACCTTCAAAACCGCGCTGTTCCCGCCGCGCACGAACGCAGCGGAGCTCGCTGCCCTGCAAAAGACTGAGAACGGCACGGAATCATCCCCGAACAATAAGGAGTAAACCGCACATGCAACAACAAACCAGACTGCCGGTTGCCGCCGTCATTATGGCGGGCGGAAAGGGCGAACGCTTCTGGCCGAAAAGCCGCGTGCAGTGTCCGAAGCAGTTTCTCGCGCTGACCGGCGACGGCGAAACCATGCTGCAAAAAACCTTCCGGCGCATCCGCAGCATCGTTCCGCCAGAGAAGATCTATGTCGTCACAAACGGCGAATATATGACGCTTGTTCAGGAACAGCTGCCGGAGGTTCCGACGGAAAATCTGCTCAGAGAACCCGCCGCACGCAATACGGCACCGTGCATCGCGCTGGCTGCCGCCGTGATCCGGAAGCGCCTCGGTGACGCAGTCATGCTGGTGCTCCCGGCGGATCACCTCGTCCGGCACACCTCGCTCTGCACCGACGTCCTCTGCCGTGCGGCATCCGCAGCGGAGGAAACCGGCGCACTCATCACCATCGGCATTACGCCGTCCTACCCGGAAACGGGATACGGCTATATTGCATTTTCCCGCGCCGATGACGCCCCAGCGGGCGTCTACCGCGCAGACAGCTTCCGGGAAAAGCCCGATGCCGAAACCGCAAGGGCATATGTCGAATCCGGCAGCTACCTCTGGAACAGCGGCATGTTCGCGTGGAAAGCAAGCACGTATCTTGACGCGCTGAAAACGCATCTGCCCGCAGCCGCAGACATTGCGGATACGCTCAGCGAAGCCTGTGACACGCCGGATTTTTCCGCCGTACTCGCAGAGCAATTCCCGAAGATGCCCTCAATCTCAGTCGATTTCGGCATTCTGGAAAAGGCAGAGCGGATCTACACGATCCCCGGCACCTTCGGCTGGGACGATGTCGGCAGCTGGCCGGCACTCCGGCGCGTCGCAAAGACCGATACCAACGGCAATTACCGTGACGGAGATATCCTCACGGTCGGCACGGCAAACTGTGTGTTTTCCGGCGGCAAAAAACTGATCGCGGCAGTCGGGCTGCATGAGATCATCGTGGTCGATACCGACGACGCCCTGCTTGTCTGCGACATGGACGCTGCACAGAACATCAAAAAGATCACCGAAATGCTCAGGGAGCAGGGCCGAGGCGAGCTGCTGTAAGCAGAAACGCCGCAGGAAGAAAAAACGGAGGATACGGATATGGAAGAACTGAACGGCGAGCTGATTCTTCATCAGCTCAGAAAAAGCTACACGCCGGCACTGATCGGCCTAGCTGTGCTCTTCACCGCAGCAGGATGCTGCACGGCAATCTCCGCTGTCAAGCGCGGCATTCCCGATATTGTGACCGTGATCCTCGCCGCAGCCGCTGCGGTGCTGCTGATCCTTCTGCTGGTCATCCTGTTCAAGTGGATCTTCATCTCAAAACACAAGGTATTAAAGCCGTTCGGCAATGCAATCGCCATGGCGGGCTGCATCCGTGCGGGCGGCACCTTTGCAATCTGGAAGACCCCGCCCTACCGCAAATATCCGCTGATTATCACGGAGGAGTATATTGTCTGCCCGGCGCGGGTGCAGAGCTACCTGCCGCTGAGCGAGATTTCGTCCGTGCAGCGCTGCGTCCTGAACAACGCAGGCGTTCTGCGCTGTCTGCTGAAAGCACACAGCCGCTATGCAGCTGCCGCAGCGCTCTCCGTATCCCGCAAGGACCGCGCCTATCACAAGCGGCATCCGCTGCCCGATACCGAAATATTTGACATGCTGATCCTGCGGGATCAGAAAAAGAAACAGCATCATTATGCGGTTTCCGCCGCAGATTTCCATGATGTACTCGCATTCATCCGCGAATACCAGCCGGAGGCGGTATTCAGGCCGGATAAAACCGTTTAAGGAGATTCTTGACTCATGAAACACGCACTGATCACCGGCATCACCGGACAGGACGGCTCCTATCTTGCGGAGCTGCTGCTGGAAAAAGGCTATGAGGTTTACGGCATCTGGCGCCGGAAGAGCGTTGTTGACTACGGCAACATCGCGCATATCAAAGACCGGATCCATCTGATCTATGCGGATATGACAGACATTGTTTCGCTGATGACCGCCATGCGCATCTCGCAGGCGGACGAGGTCTACAACCTCGCCGCACAGAGCTTTGTTGCGACAAGCTGGGAACAGCCGATCGCAACGGCAGACATTGACGCGCTGGGCGTGACAAATCTGTTGGAGGCCATCCGCACGGTCAGGCCGGAGGCACGCTTCTATCAGGCCTCGACCTCGGAGATGTTCGGCAAGGTGCAGGAGATCCCGCAGAAGGAAACAACCCCGTTTTATCCGCGCAGCCCCTACGGCGTCGCAAAGCTCTACGGCCACTGGATCACAAAAAATTACCGCGAGAGCTTCGGGCTGTTCACCTGCTCGGGCATTCTGTTCAATCACGAATCGGAGCGCCGCGGCAAGGAGTTTGTCACGCGCAAGATCACCGATGCGGCCGCAAGAATCGCGCTGGGCGTGCAGGACTGCGTCGAGCTCGGCAATCTGGACGCCAAGCGTGACTGGGGACATTCCAAAGACTATGTCCGCGCGATGTGGCTGATGCTCCAGCAAGACGAACCGGATGACTACGTCGTTGCAACCGGTGAAACCAGAACCGTCCGCGAATTCGCGGAATGCGCATTCCGCGCGGTCGGCATTGCAATCGAATGGCAGGGCGAAGGCGCCGGTACCGTCGGCATCAACAAGGCAAACGGTCAGACGGTCGTCAAGGTGAACCCGAAGTTTTACCGTCCTGCGGAGGTCGAGCTGCTGCTCGGCGATCCGTCCAAAGCGGAACAGAAGCTCGGCTGGAAGCGTGAGATTTCCTTTGACGAGCTGGTTTCCCGCATGGCAAAGCATGATTATGCGCTGGTGCAGCACGAACTTTCCGCTGCACAGTAAGAGGCTGCGCCCATGAACATTGCATTTGACGCAAGCCCGCTGACCGGCGACCTGATCTCCGGTGTCGGCTGGTGCGAAGCGTATCTCACGGAGGCGCTTTCACGGCTGCATCCGGAGCAAAGTTATCGCTTTGAATATTTCACGCTGCGTTCGCCGGAAGAAAAGGTTCGGCGGATGCAGCCGTTTGTGCGGGAGAATATCCCGCTGCATCCGGCAACATGCTCCCCGCTGCTCTACCGGATGCTGACCAATTTTATCCCTGTGCCGTACCGCGCCTTTCAGGGGAAATGGGCAGATATTACGCATTTTTTCAATTATATCGTTCCGCCCGGAGTACACGGGAAAACCGTCGTCACCGTGCATGACATGGTGCTGCGCGCCTATCCGGAAACGATGCGCACCCGCACCAGAATCCTGCTGGAAACCGGCCTGAAGCGCTCAATGAAGCGCGCCGACCGCATTGTCACGGACAGCGAATTCTCCCGCAGAGAAATCATAAAATATTATCCGGAATTTGCAGAGAAGATCCGCGTGGTTCCGTGCGGCGTGGATACAAAGCGGTTCGCACCGGCTTCCGATGCGGAAATTGCCCGCGTCAAAAAGGCGCACAGCCTGCCGGACAAATACTTTCTGTATCTCGGCACGCTGGAGCCGCGCAAAAATCTTGTGCGGCTGATCGAGGGCTACGGTATTCTCAGAAAGCGTCTGCCCGATGCACCGGAGCTGGTGCTCGCAGGCGGCAAGGGCTGGCATTACGAGGAAATCTTTGCTGCGGCGGAACAGCCGGCTGTCAGAGGGCATGTGCATTTTCCGTCGTATATCCCGTCCGGCGACATGGCAGCGCTCTATTCCGGTGCAGTCGGATTTGTGTTTCCGTCGCTGTATGAGGGCTTCGGTATGCCGCCGCTTGAGGCAATGGCATGCGGCTGCCCGGTGCTCTGCTCCAAGGCTGCGTCGCTGCCGGAGGCAGTCGGAAATGCAGCGCTGCTCTGCGACCCGATGAAGCCGGACATGATCGCATCCGGCTTGCAGCTGATGATCAGGCCGGAGGCTGCGCGGCAGAAGATGCGGGAATTCGGCTTTGCAAGAGCCGCCGAAATGAGCTGGGATACCGCCGCAGAAAAGCTGTTCGCGGTTTATCGGGAGCTTGGCGCATGAAGCTATACAAAATCAGAAAAACCGCTGTCATCCTTGCAGCCGTCGTTCTTTCCAGTCTGGTGATTGCAAATCTGTTTGCATATCTGCTGTTTGACGGACAGGCGGTCAACCGGGTGCATCTGGCAAGCCATGCCGCCCGGGATGTTTTCGGCAATCTTGAATCCGCTGCGGAACAGTTCGATCTGCCGGAACACGGTACTGTTTTCATATCCGGGCGCTGCGCGGACAGACATGCGATTGCATGGCTCTGTGCAGATACGGAATCCGGCGAACAGATCCTTCTGGACGGCAGCAGAGCCGGAGCGGAAACGGATTACTGGACAGCGGAGATCAAAGACGGAAAAATTCAGCAGGTCTGGTATGCGTATCACCCGCTGACGGAGAGCGATCTGCATCCGTATACATGGGAGATGCAGCGGGCATCCGTCCGGTTTGAGATTTTTCCGCTGCATATCCGTGATGCGTGGGTAAACGACCGCGGCCTGATCGGATACTGGGCAAAAGGAGAAGCAAATGGATCATAAGGGCACCGTCACGCTGGAAACAGAACGGCTCATCCTGCGGCGCTTTGCCGTATCGGATGCAGCAGATATGTACCGGAACTGGGCATCCTCAGCAGAGGTTGCGCGCTATCTGACATGGGAACCGCATCCGTCGGAAGAGGCAACCGCGGAGCTGCTGGCGGAATGGGTGAAAGAATACGAAAAGCCGGAAACCTATAACTGGGTACTTGTGCTGAAAGAATCGAATATGCCGGTCGGGAATATCAGCGTGGTCAATATCAGTGAGAATACAGCCTGCGCATCGCTCGGCTGGTGCCTCGGAACGGCATGGTGGGGACAGGGCTATATGCCCGAAGCCGGAAACGCCGTCCTCAGATTCCTGTTTGAATCGGTCGGCTTCCGCCGCGTCTGGGCCAATCACGATGCGGACAACGCGAAGTCCGGGCGCGTGATGCAGAAAATCGGCATGCAGAAAGAAGGCGTGCTCCGGCAGCACGGCTTTGCAAAAGGCAGAATTTTTGACGATGTCCGGTACGGCATCCTTGCAGAAGAATATCGGAGCATGCTGCATGAATGAACAGAAGAACCGTCCGCGGCTGCTGATTACGGGCAAGGCCTACGATCCGCACATCGGCGGAATCGAAACCGTCATGCAGCAGACCGCTGAATTTATGCGCAAATACGCGAAAACAAAAGTGCTCTGCTGCCGCGATAACCCCGGCATGACCAAAAAAGACCGCATCCGCCGTGTTCCCGTGACTTATTCCGGCAGCTTCGGAACGGTCGCATCCTGCCCGGTGTCACTCTCCTATATCGGTGATTTCCGGCGAAAGGTCATGCTCGCGGATACCGTGGAGCTGCACCTGCCGTTTCCGCTTGCAGACCTCGCGCTGCTGCTTTCAGGCTACAAGGGACGCGTGGTCGTGGCCTGGCACAGTGACGTGGTGCGCCAGAAGCTGATGCTCCGGCTTTACAAGCCGCTGATGAAATGGCTCTTAAAGCGTGCGGATGCGATTCTGGTCGCTACGCAGGCTCATATCGACAGCTCGCCGTATCTGCGGGACTTCCGCGAAAAATGCGTGATCGTCCCCTACGGCATTGACCCCGCTGTATACGAACAGCGGCCGCATCTGACGCCGCTGCAAAATCATCTGCATGACAAAACCGCAAAGAAGATTCTGTTCACCGGCAGGCTGGTCTATTACAAGGGCGCGGACGTTCTGCTGGAGGCATTTGCCCAAACCCGCGAAAATGCGGAGCTGTTTCTCGCAGGCAGCGGCGTGCTCGAACAGGAACTGAAAGAACGTGCCGCAGCACTCGGCATTGCGGCGCGCGTGCATTTTCTCGGACGGCGCATGACGCCGGAGCTCCGTGATATGTTCGCGGACTGCGATCTCTTCGTGCTGCCGTCCGTCGCAAACAGCGAAGCGTTCGGCATTGTGCAGCTGGAGGCGATGGTCTACGGCAAGCCTGTAATCAATACCGCGCTGCCGACCGGCGTGCCGCTGGTCAGCATCCACGGCGAAACCGGCCTGACCGTCCCGCCTGCGGATCCCGAAGCGCTTGCGCAGGCGATGGACACGCTGCTTTCCGACGACGCACTCCGGGCGCAATACGGAAACGCAGCAAGAGAACGTGTCCTCCGCGCGTTTTCGCTGGAAACAGTCATGCGAAAAACACGGGCAGTGCTGCTGCCCAATGACACGCGGAAACAACCGAAACGGCGGTGATACAATGAAATCTCTGATTCTCGGTGCAGCGGGCTTTGTCGGCGCTTATGCGATCCGGCAGCTTGCGGCAGACGGCATGACCGTCCATGCGGCAAAGCTCCCGGCAGAGCAGATCGCACAGGATTGCGAAGCGCTCTGCACCGTGCATGATCTTGATATTCTCGACGCAGACGCGACAGAAGCGCTGCTTCGGGATGTGCAGCCGGACTGCATTCTGCATCTCGCGGCACAGAGCTCGGTTGCGCTCTCATGGAAAAAGCCGCAGCTGACGGCCGACATCAACATCAAAGGCACGGTCAATCTGCAGGAGGCCGCCAGAACACTGCCGCAGCAGCCGCGCATTCTGCTGATCGGCTCCGGCGAGGAATACGGCGCACTGAAGCCGGAACAGATCCCCGTCAAAGAGGATACCCCCCTGCACCCTGCCAATGTCTACGCAGCGACCAAAGCAGCCGCGGAACAGTTCGCACAGCTTTACGTCCGCGCATACGGCATGAACATTGTGCTGGTGCGGGCGTTCAATCATTTCGGCCCCGGACAGCGGCCGGATTTTGTCGCCGCGGATTTCTGCAGGCAGGCCGCAGAGATTGAATGCGGACTGCATGAACCGGTCATCCGGACAGGCAATCTCTCTGCAAAGCGCGATTTCACCGACGTCCGCGACATTGTGCGCGCCTACGCGCTGCTGCTGCAATCCGGCAAAGCAGGAACCGTTTACAACGTCGGCAGCGGCAGAGCAATCGCTGTTTCGGAGATTCTGGATATGATCCGTTCACAGTGCCGCGTCCCCTTTGCCGTGGAAACCGATCCCGCAAAGCTGCGGCCGGTCGATGTACCGGTCATCGCGGCGGACATTTCCAGGCTGACGGCGGATACCGGCTGGTTTCCGCAGATTCCGCCCGCGCAGACGGTTTCCGATATGCTGGAATCGGCGCGCAGGCTTTTGAAGGAGCAGGCATGATACAAAAACTGCACGAACTCTACCAATACCGCGAAATGATCGCAAGCCTTGTCCGGAAGGATCTGAAAGGGCGCTACAAGGGCAGCGTGCTCGGCTTTCTCTGGACGTTCATCAACCCGCTCTTGCAGCTTCTGGTCTATACGCTGGTCTTTTCGGAGATTCTGAAAAGCGGCATCCCGAATTATTATCTGCATCTGTTTGTTGCGCTGGTACCGTGGATCTTTTTTGCATCCTCGCTGACGACCGGTGCCAAGCTCGTGCTCGACCAGAAGAACATGATCCGGAAAATATATTTCCCGCGGGAGGTGCTGCCGGTCGCCTATACGGTCAGCAGCTTCTGCAATATGCTGTTTTCGTTCATTATCGTATTCGCAGTGATTGCGGTCACGGGATACGGCATCAGCTTTGCCGCGCTGCCGTGGCTGATTCCGGTGATGGCCATTCAGTTTCTGCTGGTGCTCGGCATCAATCTGATTACCTCGTCTGTCACGGTCTATATCCGCGATCTGGAGCATATCATGGGCGTGCTGAGCATGGCATGGATGTATCTGTCACCGGTTGTGTACGGCATCGACTTTCTGACGGAGAGATGGAAGCGGCTGTATCTCCTCAACCCGATGGCTCCGCTGATTCTTTCCTACCGCGATATTCTATATTATAAACGCGCGCCGCAGCCGCATCTTCTGGGGCTTGCACTGGCAGTCACGCTGCCGGTGCTTGCAGCGGGAATCCTGATCTTCTCCCGTCTGCAAAGGCGCTTTGCTGAGGAACTCTGATGGAAAAACTGACAAAGAATCTTCGCAGATATCTCCCGCTGATTGCGTGTGCGGCAGCGCTGCTCTGGCTGTTTTACCAGATCTATCCGCTGCTGTTTGCCATACATGACGATCTGCGCAATTATACGCTGGTGCGCCGCGGCATCCTCGCGGAAAACGCGCTGCACTCTGCAAAGCAGGGCAGGATTTCGCATCTGTGGAATCATTTTCTGCTCGGCTTTCCGTTTCTGCTCAATAAGGCATGGTTTTATAAGCTGGTACAGTACGGCACGCTGCTGTTTGACCTCGCGGCGCTGTACCTGCTGCTGAAACAGGAAGCAGGCCGCAGATTTGCCGCACTGAGCGTGATGCTGACGACCTCATGGTTCTGCATCAACGCGAACCACAATCTGCTGATCGCCTATGCCTTCTGTCATCAGCTGCCGGTCGGCCTGCTGCTCCTGTCGCTGTATTTCTTCGGAAAGCGGCTCAGGAGCGGGAAAAAGGCACATACCGTCATAAGCTGCCTGTTTCTGCTGCTGAGCTGCATGATTTATGAGGCGTTCGTCGCGGCACTGCTGATCTTCGCGGTCTGGGCGCTGACGGTCACAGAGCAGGATACCGGCTGGTTTGCCTATCTGCGGAATGCCTCCGGACGGATGCTCCCGCAGACCGGTACCGCGTTTGCATACTGCATTGTCTATTTCAGCTGGCAGTATGTGTATCCCTCCGCTTACGACGGCACCGCGCTGATGCTGAAACAACCGTTTGTCAGCCTGTCCGCGCTCACCACATACAGCGCATCCATGCTCCCGGTTTCGGAGCTCATGCGCATGGGACGCGACGGCATCATGACCGTCGGCGGGTTTCTGACACATCTGACGCACCCCGCGCCGTGGATCTGTGCGATTCTGACCGCATCGGCGGTCTGTCTGCTGCTCCCCGACCTGAAAACGGACACGAAAACGCTCCGGCGGATGCTGCTGATCACCGGCATCGGAACATTTGTCCCCTGCATCATGATCAGCTTCAGCGAAAAATATATCGAATGGCACCGCCGCGGTACAACGGGCTATGTCCCGAGCTTTTACAGCTATTTCTTTCTTGTGGCCGCGATTGCTGCTGTCGGCATTCTGCTGTACCGGACAGCGGCTGCCCGTCCGCAGAAGCAGACCGTCCGCGTCATCCTGACCGCCTCGGTTTTCTGCATGACGCTTTCTGCGGGCTGCGTCAATGACATCTGGAAAGAGCATTTCTCAAACCAGCTCCGGCATTTCCGCAGCTTTGACCAGTCGATCTCCGCGGCGCCGTTCACCGAATGCGACAGCAGCTGGCAGCTGTTCGCACCGGAGCATGAGGGCATTCACCGCGCCGCAAATTATACGCAGGATTACATGAAGATCTATAATCCTGCGGACATCGCGTTCGTCAACAGGCAGGATGCGCTCGATCCGGACAAGCGGATCCTCTGTATCCGTTCCGCGGAAGCAGACAGCTATACGGTCATCAGCGAAACCGACGCGCAGTTCCTGACCGGTTCCGTTACCGTCCGCACGCTGCACACCGGTTCGCTGACCGTGGATCTCACAGATCAGGACGGCAATCCTCTGAAATATGAAAACGTGCGCGACGGCGACCTGCTCACGGCGCCGGACGGCGCGCAGTTCGATCTGCTGCACAGCTTCCCGCTGTGACGGCAGCATACAGAACAGTACCGGAAATCCAATCATGCAGAACGGGAACAGCGCAGACAGCCAATGAAACGGAGGGACATCGCTTGCACGCGATCGAGATACAGAATCTGACCAAAAAATTCCGCATTTACGCCGATCAGGGGCAGTCGCTCAAGGAGAAGCTCCTCTCGAAAAAGCGGCGGAAATACGAGGAACGCACCGTACTCGACGGCATTTCCCTGACCGTGGAGCCGGGCGAGGCCATCG
This sequence comes from Oscillospiraceae bacterium, assembly GCA_016281125.1. Taxonomy (GTDB): domain Bacteria; phylum Bacillota; class Clostridia; order Oscillospirales; family Ruminococcaceae; genus Firm-04. Next base: position 62,009 of record JAEEIA010000061.1, read on the forward strand.
GACTGGTCGGAAAAAACGGCAGCGGCAAATCCACGCTTTTGAAGCTGATGAGCCGTATTCTATATCCGGACGGGGGCAGCGTGAAGCTGAACGGCAGAGTTTCCTCTCTGATCGAGCTCGGCGCCGGATTCCACCCGGATATGACAGGACGGGAAAACATCTTCACCAACGCCTCAATCTTCGGGCTGACGCATAAGGAAATCGAAGCACGGCTGGACGAAATCATCGAATTTTCGGAGATGCAGGAGTTCATTGACAACCCTGTCCGGACGTATTCCTCCGGCATGTATATGCGGCTGGCGTTTTCGGTCGCAATTCACGTCGGCGCGGACATTCTGCTGATCGACGAGATTCTGGCCGTCGGCGATGCGGCATTTCAGGCCAAATGCTTTGAGCGCCTCATGGAGATCAAGGCAGCCGGCACGACAATCGTCATTGTTTCGCACAGCATGGCGCAGCTGGAACGCATCTGCGACCGCACCGTCTGGATCGACGGCGGAAAGCTCCGCATGGAGGGAGCGCCGAACGAGGTGCATCCTGCATATCTGGACTTTATGGGGCAGCGCAGACAGCTCAGCGCGCCGGTCAAAGCCGCGGAACAGACCGAAAAAGCCGAAACCCCGGCAAGGTGGACGGACATCTGCCTGCTGAACGAGCAGGGCGAGCGCATCACGCAGTTCCGCACCGGCGATACCGTCACATTGCAGATGACCTATGAAGCGGATCCGGAGCAGGCGGAGGCTGCGCTGATCGGACTGGCGCTGTACCGCGCGGACAAGGCGCTCTGCTACGGCACCAACACGCAGCGCGAACGGATGCAGCCGCTGAAGCTGAAAGCACGCGGCACGGTTCGCTGCACCTTTTCCCCGATGAACCTGATCGCAGGCACGTACTGGTTTGACGTCGGCCTGCGGAGAATGGATATGTTCGCATATGACTATGCGGCGCAGGCCGTCCGGTTTACGGTCTACAACACCATCGACGAAACCGGCGTCGCAAGACTCGCGCACCAATGGCAGACAGACACGGACTAACCTCCGGACGTTGCGAAAGGAGCGGAAAATGAATCAGGAAGAAAGAGAAAAACAACTGCGCGCTGTCCAGAAAGCGAAGGACAGCTTTGTCGTCGCACCGGCACCGAACGGAAAGTTCAAGCTGGCAAAGCGCCTCGGCAGAAAGCTGACGTTCTGGTATGTCCAGCCGTTCGGCGGCAAGCAAAATATCTTCAACGAGGAAGCTGCCGTGATGCTGGACGCGCTCAATGAGAGCGTCAACGCACTGGAGGCACATTTCTCCGCACTAACGGCGATCACGGAGCACAGCCTCACCGAGCTGCGCAAGCAGCAGCGCGCGGTCATCGCCAGAAATTACGCGGAGCATAAAGAGCAGCTCCAGGAGCTCTCCGACCGCGTAGACCGCAGCCTGATGATCGCTGCGCCGGAAAGCCGGATCGACGCGGGGCTCGAACCGCTGACTGCCCTGCCGGTGATCGGCACGGAGGCACTGTTCCAGGAATTCCGCAATGTGCAGAACGCCGCCAGCGAGGAGGGCGAGGAAAAGGCGCTCGCCAAGCTCGGCGCGGATTACCGCAATCTGCTCGCGGAATCCGTCCGCACGCTGACAGAACCGGCGCAGTGCAAGCCGATTGCACTGGTCTGCGCCAGTTTCGGCAGTGCCGTCGGCATGGAGGCAATCCGCAATGAGGTCTGGGATCTGTACCGCCTGATGCAGCGCGGCAGCCGCTATCCGGTCTGCATTGTTTCGATTGAACCGAAGGGCTCAGAGCCTGCGCGCAGCGGCGACGTCTATTCGGTGCCGGAGGATCAGCTGGCCGCATGGATGCGCGAGCATGATCCTGCCCTGCTGATCTTCTGTGAGAGCACGACCGCAATCATCACCGCAGGCGACCACTGTATGCTCCTGCGCAATGCGATTGTGCGCGCAAGCGGTCAGAATCCCGCCAGAACGCTCGGCGGCAGCGCCATGCAGGAGTTCCTGCACCTCTGCGATGCCGGTGTGCATCATTACTGCACCGCGTCAAAATACGCGGCCGATGTACTGGAGCATCACGGCTTCCGCCGCCCGACTGTCATCTATCCGTATGTGAACACGGAAAAGGAAATCTTCTGCCGCCGCCCGCGCCCGTTCGATCCGAACCATATCACAGTCGGCTTTGCGTCCTCCCCGATGCTGCCCGTGCAGAGCGACCCGCGCGGCATTCCGGCGCTCTGCGAAACCGTGCAGCGCAATCCGGATATCCGGTTCATCGTGCTCTGGCGCGACGACTCCGCCGTCCCTGTTCCGATTGCGCTGAAAGCCGCACCGAACTGCGAGGTACGCACCGGAAAATGCGATATGGCGGAGTTTTACAGTGAGATCGACTGTGTGCTGATCCCCTACGCCGAGCAGAATCATAACCATGCATGCCCGCTCTCCGCACTAGAGGCGATGCTGATGAACATTCCGGTCATTGCGACGCCGGTTTCCGGAATCGCAGAGCTGATCGCGGCCTGCGGCATCGGCCTGATTGCAGAGGGCACCGACGCAGACGCGCTGTCCGCCGCGCTGGATCTGATTCCATCGCATTATGCGGCATTTCAGGAGGCGTGGCGCATCGAAAAGCTCCACGAAATCCTCTCAGGCCAGTCGTTCATCCGGTTCGCAGAGGACTGCATCAGCGAGGCTGTCCCGTCAGGCGTCGTGACGCTGTATGAGTGGGACCGCCAGCTCAAGCTGAATCAGAAGCATCTGGTCAAGGGGCATGCGGCGCTGAAAGCGTACTATCAGCGGCAGGATGTCGCAGACAATTACAGCGACGACCGCTTCTCGGAATATCCGCAGAACTGCTTTGACCTCATGGAGCGGCAGACGGTTTCGGTGCTGCTGGAGCATTTCCTGCGCAGCAAGCCGGACGCCGAGCTGCTCGACCTTGCAAGCGGAAGCGGCAGGATTTTGCAGGAGCTGCTGCAATTCGGGCACTGCACCGCCGGTGACGCCTCCCCTGCCATGCTCTCGGTGCTGCGCAATCGCTTTGATACGAATGAACTCGTCGTGCGCGAGCTGGATCTGCTCTCCGGCGAGATTGACGGACAGTACGATGTCATCACAATCTTCCGCTTCATCCGGCATTATGAGTACAGCGTCCGCAAGACGCTCTGGGCAAGGCTCCGCGCCGCATTGAAGCCGGACGGCCTGCTGTTGTTCGACGTCCCGAACGCCCGCTTTGAAATTCCGCACCGCAGGAAAAACGGCTGGGGGAAATATCATATCTACGATATTTTCTGGACACGCACTGCCATTGAACAGGAGCTGAAAAATAACGGATTCCGTCTGGCCGCGCTTGTACCGGTCGGGCAGGGGCTCTACCCGATGCCGTCAGAATACCGTTCCGAGCCGATGACCTGGACTGCCGCCGCGATTCCGGTTTCAGGCGATCCGGGGATCACCGCGCCGCACTGACATCCGAACATCAAACAAATAAGGCGCCGGCTTTACAGTCGGCGCCTCAGCTTTTCGATCAAGCGGTATCTCCGATGGATTATAAATAGGGCACAGCCCCCATAATCAATCTGCCGGATGCAATTTTCAGTCTGCATTCACGCGAATATATTCGGCAGGATTCACGCGGACACCGTTCCGGCGCACCTCAAAATGCAGATGCGGCCCCGTTGAGTCGCCGGTATTTCCGACGAGCGCAATCAGCTCGCCGCGCTTGACCTTCCGTCCCGGCTGCGCAATCAGCTCCACGCAGTGCGCATACAGCGTTTCGTAGCCGTCGCCGTGGTCGATCAGCACAAAATACCCGTAGCTGTCCTCCCAAGTCGCCAGCATGACCGTGCCGTCATCTGCCGCGTAAATCTCAGAATATTCCGCCGCACCGATGTCCAGGCCGCCGTGCTCCCGCTCGCCGCCGAACAGGCTCGTAACTTTTCCGCCGTCCACCGGCCACGGATACCGCCCGTTGCCGTCGATTACGGTTTCATCGCTGTACGGCTTCGCTTTATATGTTCCGACGCCGATCTGCTCATCGACAGGCCGCACCGTCAGATGCGTCGAAAGCACTTTGCGCGCGGTTTCCACGCCGTCCGTGAATGTGACCTGCACCTTCTGCTCGCGCTCGCCCTTCTGCCCCGGCACGATGACCTCCTCCTTGCCCTGCGGCAGACCGGAGGTTTCAAACTTTTTGGTTTCATAATCGAGAAATGCAGTTGCCTTGACCGTTTTGGTATAGACAATCGGCAGAAAACGCTTCACGACCGGCACCTTCATCCGGTGCGCATATGGAACCGCATCCTTCAGATCCGGATTCAGCCGCCGGATTTCGTCAACAGATACTGAAAAACGGTCTGCAACGCTGTAAACCGTATCAGTTTTTCCGGCGGTATAGGTCTGTGTGGTATGCTCGGCAGCGGTCAGCTTATTCGCAAGTGCCTGTGCCTCCACACGGCTGCCGGTCAGATAGCTGCCGGGCTCATAGGTGACCGAATCCGCATACCAGATATCGTCAATCTCACCTTTCATGCGGTCGCTGAAATAGCTCAGCTCGCGGGTCAGCGCCGCCTCAATCGGATGCGTGTCATCAACCGCACCGACAAACTCGTCATTGACATACACGCCCCAGCCGTCGAACAGCTCTATGCCCGCATTTTGCAGCAGCTTATCCGCGAGGGCACCGGCCGTCAGCACGGTGCCATCCGCCTTTTCGACCTGCAAGCCGCGGTTCAGAGAAATGCTGACCGCATCCGCGGAATACGAAAGCCGCCTGCGGACGATCTCCTCGGCGGCCATATAATCCGCCTCAGACGCAACCGTCCCGACCGGCTTGCCGTCCACGGTCACCGCGACCGCCAGCGGCTGATTGACGCCCCGCCGTACAACGCTGATCAGGACAACACAGCAAACCGCCGGCACTGCATACCGCAAAAGCGTCCTGAGTATGCCGTTTTTCGCAAAGAGCAGCGTGCGTAGGCTTTTCATCAGCACGACGCCGCGGCTGCCGTTTGTACTGCGGCAGATCCGGCGGATCTCCTTAGCAGTTTCCGCCTCCCCTGCTGCAAATCCGCGCAGCTGCTCAATTCCGAATTGCAGAAGCGCCGCAAGCAGCCGGATCATCTCACGCAGCAGCCGGTATCCGGCACGCAGTCCATATAACACAAAGCAGAGCAAGAATATCACAGCGGCTTCTCCGCAGCGGCCGTTTTTCGCCAGCAGAGCAACCGGTTTTTCCCGCAGCATGAGAAGCCCCCTTTCATTGTCTGATAATTTATTATACGCGCTTTTGCTGTAAAAATGCAAGTCTGCGCGCACATCTTCATGATTCTGCACATCGGTACCGGTTCGCTGTGCAGGATTTCGTTCATATCTCCGAACAAAAATGCACCCCGCTTCATGCAGGGTGCATTCATGTTTCTGATCAACAGCAATCAGTCAACCAGCTTGATGATTGCCATTTCAGCAGCGTCACCGCGGCGAGGGCCGATTTTGACCATCTGGGTGTAGCCGCCGTTGCGCTCCGCATAACGCGGTGCGATTTCGTCAAAGAGCTTCTTTGCGACGCTCTCCTTCGTAACATAAGCAAAGACCTGACGCTTCAGGTGAAGATCTGCAGCGGTATTTTCACTGGAGATCCCCTTCGCAATGGTGATCATCTTCTCTGCCATAGAACGAACTTCCTTCGCTCTCGTTTCGGTTGTTTCGATCTGGCCGTTCTCAAGCAGATAGGTCACCATGCCGCGAAGCATAGCCTTTCTGTGATCCGTGGCTCTGCCGAGCTTTCTGGAACCCGCCATTGTGTTTCACTCCTTTGTTAAATCTCCGGCTTTCGCAACCAGTGCCGGACCGGGAATTAGTCGTTGTCGTCCGAGGAAAGGTCAAAGCCCAAAGACTGGAGCTTCTCCTTGACCTCATCAAACGATTTTCTGCCGAGATTCCGAACCTTCATCATCTCGTCCTCAGACCTGCTGATCAAATCAGCAACGGTATTGATGCCGGCACGCTTCAGGCAGTTGAACGAGCGAACCGACAGATCAAGCTCTTCGATGGTTGTTTCAAGCTTCTTCTCCTGACCACCGTCCGTGGTATCCTGGAGAACCGGCTCAGAAACCTTCTCATCAGAGAGGTTGACGAACAGCTGGAGGTACTCCGTCAGCAGGCTTGCTGCCTGCGAAAGCGCATCATTTGCACCGACCGTACCGTCTGTCCAGACCTCGATCGTGAGCTTGTCGTAGTCTGTGACCTGACCGAGGCGCGTATCCTCGACTTTATAATTCACCTTCAGAACCGGGGTGTAGATACTGTCAACCGTGATCACATCCAGCGGCAGATTCTGGCGAGTCTGCTTGTTGCGTTCAGCGGAAACATAACCTCTGCCGCGGTCGAGCATAATCTGCATATCGAGCTTTGCGCCCTTGCCGATCGTCGCAATATGCGGGAACGGCGGCAGGATCTCGACCTCAGAATCCGTGCGGATATCAGCAGCGGTGACCTCACATTCACCCTGGGCGTCAATATAGATGGTCTTGGGACCGTCGCCGTGCAGCTTTGCGGTCAGACCCTTGATCGCAAGGATGATTTCCGTTACATCCTCCTTGACACCGGGGATGGTTGAGAGCTCGTGATGAACACCGTCGATTTTGACGGCATAGACTGCCACACCGGGCAGCGAGGAGAGCAGAATCCTTCTGAGACTGTTACCGATCGTGATGCCGTAACCACGCGGCAGCGGACGGATTTCAAACTTGCCGTATTTCCCGTCGCCGTGCAGTTCTTTCGTCTCAATTTCCGGCTTTTCCATTTTCAGCATAAATACCCTCCTGTTGTGCAATCAGTTGTTTGGACGGCTGAAAGCCAAAATGCGATGCAGCCGTTCGGTACTTGCCCGAGATTACTTGGAGTACAACTCAACGATGAGGTGCGTTTGTGCTTCGTACTCGATATCGTCAGCAGAAGGCATGCGAACGACGGTTGCAGAGAAGTCATCCTTCTTGGCCTCAAGCCAGAGCGGAACAACTCTGTCAGCGGTCGCCTCAACGGTGGCCTTGAACTTCTCGGAAGTTCTGTCCTTCTCACGCAGTGCGATCACGTCGCCGACCTTAACACGGTAGGAAGCGATGTTCACCTTCTGACCGTTGACGGTGTAGTGTGCATGCGCGACGAGCTGTCTTGCCTCACGTCTGGTGAGTGCGAGACCCATGCGGAAAACGACATTGTCCAGTCTGGATTCGAGGCAGGTGATGAGGTTATCACCGGTCTTGCCTTCCATCTTGGAAGCCAGTTCAAAATAGTGTCTGAACTGCTTTTCGAGCATACCGTAAATGAACTTCAGCTTCTGCTTCTCCTTGAGCTGGAGACCGTATTCAGAAACCTTCTTACGGTTGTTTGCATTCTTGAAGCGGTTAGATTCCTTCTTGGATACGCCCATGACTCCAGGGCTGATGCCAAGCGCTCTGCACTTCTTCAGAATCGGTTCTTTCTGTACTGCCATCTTCGTTCACCTCCAATAATTATACGCGTCTTCTCTTGGGAGGACGGCAGCCGTTGTGCGGGATCGGTGTCACGTCCTTGATCATGCGGACCTCAAGACCGACGGTCTGAAGTGCGCGGATCGCGGCCTCTCTGCCGGAGCCGGGGCCGTTGACATAGACCTCAACGGTCTTCAGGCCATGCTCCATAGCAGCTCTTGCAGCAGTTTCTGCTGCGCTCTGTGCTGCGAACGGGGTAGACTTCTTCGAGCCGCGGAAGCCGAGCTCACCTGCGGAAGCCCACGAAATCGCATTGCCCTGTGTATCGGTGATCGTCACGATGGTGTTGTTGAACGTGGACTGAATATGCACCGCGCCGTTTTCGATGTTCTTACGCTCTCTGCGGCGTCTGATCGTGGTTACCTTTTTCTTCTGCTGTGCCAAGATACAGTCCCTCCTTACTTCTTCTTGTTCGCAATGGTCTTTGCCGGACCCTTACGCGTTCTTGCATTGGTCTTTGTGCGCTGTCCTCTGACAGGCAGACCCTTACGGTGACGGACACCGCGGTAGCAGCCGATATCGACAAGACGCTTGATATCCATTGCAACCTGACGGCGCTTATCGCCCTCCACGAGGCAGTTGGCATCAATGTACGCACGAAGCGCTGCGACATCGTTTTCGGTAAGATCCTTGACTCTGGTATCCGGATTGATGCCGGTTTCCTTCAGAATCTTGGTTGCCGTCGTACGACCGATACCGAAGATATACGTGAGACCGATCTCAACGCGCTTATTCTTCGGGAGGTCCACAC